>DWWT01000002.1 GCA_019119575.1 Candidatus Enterocloster excrementipullorum | reverse complement strand
ATAGAACTGTCAGCAGCTCCGTTTCCTGTACTCCAGCTCCAGTTCTTCCGCGAGATATGCGTCGCTCATGCAGTGCATATCGGAAACGCCGTCCCGCATCAGCTGATAGGTCTGGGAATGGTAGAAAAGGGCCAGTGCCGCGTCCAGTGAAATGCCCTGGCGCTTAGCGAAGCACTCGACGACACGGCTGTATTTTTTCTGAAGTAGAATGGGGTTTGCGTTCATATCAATTTGCTCCCTTCAAAATGCAGCAATTCCAGTGCCTTCTCTGTTCGGAAACAGATTTGCAGGTTTGGTTTTTCATAGCGCAGGCGGCGAATTGCTTCTGTCTTGTCAATCAGGCCGTCAAAAAACAACTCCACCGTATTGAATTCTTTGTCATTTGCGACACCGCCAACAACAAGGTCATACCCTGGGCTATCTTTCCCGCTGCGGCAGTTCAGAATAAAGTCCAGCCACGCTTCTGAATAGGAATTAAATTTCAAGGTTTTCAAAGAAGCAGCTCTGCTCTCATCAAAAGAATAGCAAGAAATAATTCCGTTTTTTCCTCTGCGTTTAAATTTGCCGCACCACTGTGCGGCCTGTTCATATAATGGGGTGACATAAAATCCTCTTCCAAAATCTACATTCGGACGTGAATGGATTAAATCCGGTACGGCGATTTCCAAATAGGAACCATGGTAAAGGGTCATATATCCACTCCCCTTTCCTTCATTATATCGATGAGGTCGTTTACAATATAATCCCGGCTCTGTGTGTGCAGGATCTCATATTCGGGCACGATGTAGCCATTCAGAATGTCACTTTTTTCTGCAAATGCTTCATAAACCTGTTCTGCGTTTACCCCAAGCGCCGCGGCAACATTTTCAATGCAAAATATGGCAAATTCCAATTCTTTGGAGTTTTCGATTGCTTTGTTCGGCATCATAAGCGGCCTCTCATTCTTTTTTTGTTTTTCCAGATATCTTTCCCGGTTCTTTCATCAGCATACCACAGAAAGCGGCGGGGAACAATTAAAAATTCATAAGCATTTTATGTACCGAATTAAATACTTGACAAGCCGGGAAAACGGCGTTTTAATAAAAATATAAAATAAGCAGCTAAATTATTAAGTAACTAATATAAAATAAAAGAGAAAGAGAGGAACACAGCGATGGCGACAAAGACAATTATCCAAACCGAGGAAGCCCCCAAGGCGGTAGGCCCCTATTCCCAGGGCGTATGCATGAACGCGATTCAGTTTATTTCCGGGCAGCTTCCCGTAGACCCGAAAACAGGAAAGATTGTGGAGGGCGGAATCAAGGCACAGACGGAGCAGAGCCTCAAAAACCTGGGCGCGGTTCTCAAGGCCACGCAGCTGGATTACCCCAATGTTTTAAAGACAACGGTACTTCTGGCAGATATCAATGATTTTGGAGAGATGAACGAGGTTTACGCAAAATTCTTTACTGAGAACCCGCCGGCACGGGTGTGCTTCCAGGTGGCGGCCCTGCCCATGGGAGCGCTGGTGGAAATTGAGGCGGTGTCCAGCAGGGGATATGTGAAGGTGGACGAGTAATGGATTAGCAGCGCTTCAGGCCGTTCCTATTTCCGCGCTTACAGCCGAAGCCCCTTGATGTCTTTAATGCGGGAGAGAATCACGTTGGTAGAGCATTCCAGCACCCCGGGAAGCCGGTCAATGGTGCTGTGGATCAGCGCCTCCATCTCCTCATTGGAGGCGGCGACCGCGTGCACATGCAGCCTGCTTTTTCCCGTGACCCGGTAAATCTGGGTCACGGTGTCGTTTCGCCGGAGGATCGCGGCTGCCTCCATCAAGGTTTCGGGCTTTGTCTCTATCTCAAAATAGCAGGAGATGGCTCCGCTGATTTTTTGCGGATTGATGATGGTTGTATATTCCTCGATAATGCCCTTTTGCTCCAGGGCCTGCACCCGCATCTTTACGGCAACCCGGGAAATGCCGATCTGCTGCCCGATGTCCGAGTAAGACATCCGGGCATTCTTTATGAGAAGCTGGATAATCTTCTGATCCAGCTCATCCAAACCGTCTAAAAACATAAGAAATTCCTCACTGTTTTCCGAAATTTTTCTGGGCTTATTATACAATGGTGTGTTTGGGAAGTCAAGAAAAGCGCATTCCCGTGCTGTTTGCCAAGGTTGACGAAAATAGTCTATGTTTGCTTGACATAGAAGCATTTTATACCTATAATTAATTACGAATGTTAAGTTAAAACTTTCATAAAGAAATATGCAAGGGAAATTAAGGGCTGAAGAATGAACAATGAATTAACTCGCGGGCCGGTGATGAAGACGATGCTGCGCTTTGCGGTCCCTATGATTTTGGGGGATCTTCTGCAGCAGTGCTATAATATTGCGGACACTTTGATTGTGGGGCGTTTTCTCGGGGCGGACGCCCTGGCTGCCGTTGGCTCCGCATTTTCTCTTATGACTTTTCTGACCTCCATTTTGCTGGGGCTGGCTATGGGAAGCGGCACGGTCTTCTCCATCCGGTACGGGGAGAGGGATTATTTGGGATTAAAGGAAGGGGTTCTGGCCTCCTTTGTGCTTCTGGGCGCGGTCACGCTGCTTCTGAATGCGGTGATTTTTGCCGGGATTGACTGGATCATCTGGGTCCTGCGGACGCCGGAGAATCTGACGGAGATGATGCGGGAGTATCTGGCTGTGATATTTGCGGGCATGATCGGTATTTTCCTTTATAACTTTTTTGCCTCCCTGCTGCGCTCGCTGGGAAATTCCCTTGTCCCCCTTATTTTCCTGGCGATTTCTGCCTGCCTGAATATTGTGCTGGATCTCTGGTTCGTGGCGGGACTGGGCCGGGGAGTGGCCGGGGCAGCGGAGGCCACAGTGATTTCCCAGTATGTGTCGGGAATCGGGCTTGCCCTGTATACCCGCATAAAATTTCCGGAATTTCTGCAAAAGGATAAGCGGGTGCGTCTTTCTCTGTCCCGCATCCGGGAAATCACCAGTTTTTCCGCCTTGACCTGCATGCAGCAGTCCATTATGAATCTGGGCATTCTGGCGGTGCAGGGCCTGGTGAACAGTTTTGGCGTCACCATCATGGCGGCCTTTGCCGCAGCGGTAAAAATTGATGCCTTTGCCTATCTGCCGGTGCAGGATTTTGGAAATGCATTTTCCATCTTTATTGCCCAGAATTACGGGGCGAAGCAGACGGAGCGGATTAAACAGGGAATCCGCGCGGCGGTGCTCACATCTGTCTCCTTCAGTCTGCTTATCTCGCTGGGCGTGTTTGTATTTGCGGGGCCCTTGATGGCGCTCTTTATCGACGGAGCGGAAGCGGAAATTATCGCGGAGGGCGTCCGCTATCTGCGGATTGAGGGCAGTTTTTATTTTATGATCGGCCTGCTCTTTCTGCTCTACGGCCTCTATCGGGCGCTGGGAAGGCCGGGCATGTCGGTGGTTCTCACCGTTATGTCTCTCGGAACCCGTGTGGCTCTGGCCTACAGCCTTTCCGCCCTGCCAGGCGTGGGCGTGGTGGGAATCTGGTGGGCGGTGCCTATCGGATGGTTTCTTGCGGATGCGCTGGGAATTGGGTATTTCGCGGGGAGGAAAAAGCGGCTGCTGGGAGAGACAGCTTGACAATTTATAAAAACCATATTAGAATTACAATTATCTTACGAAGGGGATTATCTATTTCCTGACACCCCCCCAAAAAATAAAAACTTACACAGTTTACTTGGCAAACCCAATCAAGGAGCGAAGCAGCTCCTTTTTACTATATGGAACATTTATTGAAGGTCATACGTATCGTCATTAATAGTCGCCATTTTATTGTCCCAGATGGTTTCCTCTATAACTTGAAGACATTCGTCGGTATGTTTTTTGATATCCTGCCCCCAGAAATGAATGACAGTGTATCCGAGAAAAAGCAATTTTTTGTCATTCTCCCAGTCACGGGTACGGTTACGTTCAATTTTTTTAATCCAATAATCAGGATTATTCCCTTTTTCGAGTCGCATTTTCAAGCATTCCCAGTCTTTACCATGGAAAAATTCACTGTCACAAAAAATAGCGATTTTATATTTAGTAAGTACAATATCTGGAGATCCGGGAAGGGCTTTGTAATTTTTACGGTACCGATATCCTTTGTGCCATAGTGTTTTGCGAAGTTGCAGTTCAATAGATGTATCTTTGTTATGGATTTTACTCATGTTTTTGGATACAGTAGCAGTATCTCGTGGCATAAGGATATCACCGTCCTTCCTTGAAAAATTTTATTGATTTAATTTTAGCAGGCTTGAAATTGTTCGACAAGTACCCTGTGATGTAAATGGTGAATTATTTCGTTGACGGTATAAATGGGATGATTTATACTGGTAAGATAAGAGTTGATGTGTAAAAGAGGTACCTGAAATGACTATTTCTGAGCAAATTAAGGTGTTGTGTGTGCGGTCAGATATTAGTGTAGCGGAATTGGCACGCCGAATAGGCACATCACCACAAAATTTAAGTGGAAAAATGAAAAGAGAAAGTTTTACTATAGCTGAGCTGGAAGATATTGCACAGGCTGTGAACAGTTCTTTTGAAAGGAATTTTGTATTAGAAAACGGAGAGAAGATTTAATGGGAAATTTAATAGAATATACTGCTCTAAATGAATATGCCGATAATCGGGATGTTATTTCTTTGTTTTCTGGGGCAATGGGGTTGGATATTGGTCTGGAAAAGGCTGGGCTTAATGTTTTGATCGGGCAGGATTTTGACGAATCGTGTGTGAAAACAATGCAGGTTAATGGGCATAATGTTCTGGGCGGAGATATTCGTGAAATAGATCCACGAAAACTTTTGGAATTGACAGGGCGTTCTGTCGGAGAACCTTTTTTGATATGCGGAGGACCGCCTTGTCAGCCGTTTTCAACTGCAGGAAAGCGCTTAGGTATTAACGATCCCAGAGGAAGTTTATTTATGGATTTCATTCGGATGATTGATTATATTCGTCCACGTTTTTTTGTTATGGAAAATGTAAAAGGAATTATGTCAGCTCCTTTAAAGCATGTTCCGTTGGCGGAAAGAGACGAGAACGATCCGGATCAGAGATTAGGAACCGTGCTGGACGTGATTTTATCAGAATTTGATAAATTAGGCTATAAAACCGTATATGGTGTTCTAGATGCGGTAAACTATGGCGTCCCGCAGTTCAGGGAAAGGTTTGTGCTGATTGGCAGCCGGGATAATGAAGGAATATTCCTGCCAATTCCGACACATTTTCAAATGCATCAGGATAAAACGTATCAGTGGAAAACGGTAAGAGATGCCATTGCGGATTTGGAGTTTGATAAAGGTGAATGTGCTACATTAAGCGAAGAACGACTGAAATTTCTTAAAATGGTTCCAGAGGGAGGAAACTGGCGTGACCTGCCGAAGGATATTATACCAATTGCTATGGGTGGGGCATATAAATCTGGTGGAGGAAAAGTCGGATTTTACAGAAGACTTTCCTACGATCAGCCGTCGCCTACAGTAGTAACCTCTCCAGTACAGAAAGCTACAATGATGTGTCATCCTACACAAGATCGCCCGTTAAGTATTAAGGAGTATGCCCGGATACAACAGTTCCCGGATGATTGGATTTTTACCGGAACCACGGCTGCTAAATATCGTCAGATTGGAAATGCAGTGCCGGTGGGGCTTGCAGAAGCTATCGGTAAAGCGGTTTGTGCGGTAGCGGACGGAAATGCTGTAGTAGAGACGAAACGTTTCCGGGGAACGAATGTACATAATAAAATAAGAAACGCAATAGAATTGGGAGGAAATTTATATGCCGTTAAATAATTCATATGACGAACAAGAAGTCATAAAAGCGATAGCGACAGCTCTTGAAACTTTTTATGCTAATTTGATAGAAAAAATTGATGGGCTGAATATTAAAAAAGTAATGAAGCGGAAAAATCCATACCTATACCGTGCAAAAGCTATGCAGAGTGCTTCGGAGATTGTGGAATCTGTGTTGACAGCTTTTGTAAGTTCAAGCGAAGAGACAATTTTTGGAAATTGCTTTTTTGAGCCGATAGCAATAGCTGCCAGTGGCGGGAATAAAGCACTGGCAGAAGGAATTGATATTATGATTCAGGATAAAACAACGAATACAATTTCAGCTATTGCAGTAAAGAGTGGGCCGTCAGTGTTTAATGCTGACAGTAAGAAGCGGCAGGAACAGAATTTTATGGCAGCATCAAAACTGGCGCAGCAGGCAAAAGCACGTTATGAAGCGTATATTGGTTATTGCTATGGAAAGAAGAAAGATTCGGGTAGAGGAAAGCCGAAAATGTATCAGGAATTGGCGGGAAAAAGGTTTTGGGCGGAACTAACCGGAGATGAGGATTTCTATATTAAAATTATCGGATATATGGGAACTATGCCGGAAAAATATGTGGCTAATTACAAGGAGAGCTATAATAAAGCTGCAAATAGGCTTGTGAGAGAATTTTCTAACAGTTTTTGTAAAGAAGATGGGAGTATTGATTGGGAAAAACTTGTAGAATTTAATTCAGGAGACTAAAGTGATAATAATATGGAAATCTTACGGGGGATGAGTATAAAAAATGGGTATGCGCCGATACAATTGCCAGAGTTTTTTATTAAAATGTTGACTGAACCAATTTGATTTTGCGAGGAAGAATGGCAGGTATAGAGTATGTATTATGATTTAACAAGTCTGGCGGTCCGGCTGCCGGAGGATATTGCCAAGCTGAAATGGTTTGGGGACTTTGAGGGGGCAAAGCGGATGATTGGCCTGCGGCTGAAAAAAGAGCTTCCCCGGATGTTGAGGGAGCGCCTGAAGTTGGAGCTTTTGATTTTGGAGCGCCTGCCCGAGCAGTACATATACAGCCGCGAGGAAGCGCTGCGGCTTCTGCAGGAGAATATCCGGGACTTTAAAGAGGAGGAGCTGGACGCGCTGCGGGATGAGGGCGCCGTGGAATGGATTTATGTCAACGGGCAGGTTCGGTATAAAGACGATATCCTGGCGAATTTGGTAAAGACAAGAAAATACCTGGCGGACCGGGTGCTCGACCCGGCGCTGACCGAAAAGAAATATCAAAATTTTGCCCTTTTAGATGAGACAATTTGCCGGATGAAGGAGCAGGGGACAATGGCCTATTATTTCCATATCCGCTCCACGCTTTCTGTTCGGCCGGAGTGGGAACGGCCGGGGGAGCGGATACGGGTGCATCTGCCTGTGCCGGTGGAGTACGCCCAGGTGAAGGATTTCCGCCTGCTCGCCGCTTCGGACAGCATGAAATCCTGCGCCCCGCCGGATTATCCCCAGCGGACGGTTTATTTTGAGGACACCATGGCGGCGGGAAAGAAATTCATGGTCGAATTTTCCTTTGAAAACCATATGAGCTATGTGGAGCCGAAGCCGGAAAAGGCGCTGGAAAGCCAGCCCACCTTTTATACGGAGGAACAGCTTCCGCATATCCGGTTTACTCCCTATCTGCGCTCTCTGGCTGCGGAGATTGTAGGGGCGGAGACCAACCCGGTTGTCAAGGCGAGACGGATTTATGACTATATCACCACCCATGTGATGTATTCCTTTGTGCGCTCCTATTTTACCATTGATAATCTGACAGAATATATGGGGACGGGGCTGAAGGGGGACTGCGGCATCCATGCGCTTTTGTTCATCACCCTGTGCCGCATTGCCGGCATTCCCGCCCGCTGGCAGGCCGGACTTTATGCTACGCCTCTTGAAATCGGATGTCACGACTGGGCGCAGTTTTACATCGCTCCCTACGGGTGGCTTTGCGCGGACTGCTCCTTTGGCGGAGCGGCCTGGAGAGAAGGGGAGCTCGAACGGTGGAATTTTTATTTTGGAAACCTGGAGCTGTTCCGCGTTCCTTTTAATTCCGATTTTCAGCACGCGTTTATCCCGCCGAAAGAGTATATGCGGAACGATCCCTATGACAGCCAGCAGGGGGAGGCTGAATACGAGGACGAGGGACTCTGGGGGGATATGTACGATACGGTTCACGAGATTTTGGAGATAAAAGAAGTGTCTGTTTAAAGGAGAGGAAAAAGGGATATGAGAGTAAGAATGGAAGATTTGATTCGGACAGTCAGAGAAGCGGCTCCCCTGTTCCGTGACAAAGAACGGGCAGCCAAGATCCAGGTGAAGGGGGCCGCGGATTTTGTAACCCAGGTGGATTTTCAGGTACAGGAATACGTGAAGGCCCGCCTGGAGGCCCTGGAGCCGGAGATCCAGTTTATGGGGGAGGAAAAAGACAATGGAGCGATTGATTTTTCCCGCCCCGCATGGATTTTGGATCCGGTGGACGGAACCACGAACCTGATTCATGATTTCCGGGCCAGCGTGATTTCACTGGCGCTCTGGCAGGACGGAGATGTCCGGATGGGCGTGGTGTACCAGCCTTATACGGACGAGATGTTTACCGCGGTGCGCGGCGGCGGGGCTTTTTTAAATGGAGAGCCCATCCGCGTGAGCAGCGCCGCGCATCTGCGGGAGGCTCTCATCTCCATCGGCACAAGCCCTTACCACAAGGAGCTGGCGGATGAGAATTTCAGGAGGTTCACGGAGGTATTTAAGCGCTGCGGGGACATCCGCAGGATTGGCTCTGCCGCCCTGGAGCTGGCCTACACAGCCTGCGGACGGCTGGACGGCTTTTTTGAGCGGGGGCTGAACCCCTGGGATTTCGCCGCCGGGGTGCTCCTGGTGGAGGAGGCCGGCGGCCAGGTGACGGATTTTTCCGGAAATCCGGTGGATATAACACAGGCGGGGGATATCCTGGCGAGCAACGGCAGGATCGGCGGACAGATTCGGGAGGCGCTGTAGGCGTCTCCCTTTTATATACCGCAGCAGAAATTTTTCTGCAGCTGCTTGACTCTACAACTATTATAGAGTTTATGCTAGAATGAAATAAATGTGCCCTGCGCCGATCTGCAGGCCCTATCTTATATCCACGGAAAGGCGGAAGGGGACAGAAGAAAAGGAGTCTTGCATATGCAGAAGAATCTCACTACCGGCAGCGTATTCCGGAACATTATTTTTTTCTCCCTGCCGTACCTTTTATCCTACTTCCTTCAGACCCTGTATGGGATGGCAGACTTATTTATTATTGGGCAGTTTGAGGGCGTAGCCAGCACAACGGCGGTATCCGTCGGTTCCCAGGTGATGCACATGCTGACGGTGATGATTGTGGGTCTGGCCATGGGCTCTACCGTATCAATCGGCCAGGCGGTGGGCGGAAACAGGCAGAGGGAAGCGGCCGTGTGTGTAGGAAACACGGTCACGATGTTCATGGGATTGTCTCTGGTGCTGACAGCGGTGCTGCTGGCAGCTTCAGGACATATTGTGGCGGTGATGTCTACACCGCAGGAGGCGGTGGCCGGAACCAGGGCCTATCTGATGATCTGTTTTATGGGAATTCCCTTTATCACGGCCTATAATATCATCAGCTCAATTTTCAGAGGACTGGGGGATTCCAAAAGTCCGATGTATTTTATTGCTGTGGCTTGCGCGGCAAATATCGGGTTAGACTACCTCTTTATGGGAGCTCTCCGAATGGGGCCTGCGGGGGCGGCACTGGGGACTACTCTCTCCCAGGCGATCAGTGTGGCAGTGTCTCTGGCCGTGATTTTGCGGCGTGGAAGCGGTCTCTCTGTCAGGAAACAAGATTTCAGGCCGCTGGCGCCGGTGATGGGAAAGCTTCTGAAAATCGGTGTTCCCATTGCCATTCAGGACGGATTTATACAGATTTCCTTTATTGTGATTACGGTTATCGCCAATCGCCGGGGCTTAAATGATGCCGCCGCGGTGGGGATTGTGGAAAAAATTATAAGTTTTCTCTTCCTCGTCCCATCCTCCATGCTCTCCACTGTTTCCGCACTGGGTGCGCAGAATATGGGTGCGGGAAGAATGGATCGGGCCAGAAAGACCCTGGGCTACGCGATTGCTATGGCTGCGGGATTTGGCCTGGCGGTTTCGGTTTTAATGCAGTTTTTGGCTGAGCCAATGGTGGCTCTCTTTACGGACGCGGGGCAGGGAACGGGTGCCCAGGTGGTGCGCCTGGGGGGACAGTATCTGCGAGGCTATGTGCTGGACTGCCTGTTCGCGGGGATTCATTTTTGCTTCAGCGGATATTTCTGCGCCTGCGGGAAATCCGGGCTCTCCTTCCTGCACAACAGCATCGCTATTCTTTTGGTGCGGATTCCGGGAGCCTTCCTGGCTTCAGCGTATTTCCCGGACAATCTCTTTCCCATGGGGCTTGCCACCTCAATGGGCTCTCTGCTGTCCGTACTCATATGCGCTGCTGCCTTCCGGGTGATTTCGCAGCCTGCGAAGTCAGGAAAGGCTGCCGCAGGGGATAGAAGCAGCCAGGGAATGGGGGCCGGCGTGCGGCCGCCCCGAGGAGGGGAAGCATGAATAGAGCGGAGCTTTTTCCTATTGGAGATGTGGCCCGGCTGTTCCATATCAGCGTCAGCAGTCTGCGCCATTATGAAAAACTGGGGCTTCTGCAGCCGGAATACATTGACCCGGATACGGGTTACCGCTACTACAGCATCCGTCAGTTTGAACCCCTCAATACGATTCGCTATCTGCGGACACTGGATATGCCTCTTTTGTCAATCGTGGATTTCTTAAAAAATCGTGATGTGGAACGGATGGAGGAGAAACTGCGGCAGCAGAAAGAGGCAGTGATTGCCAAAGAGCGGGAGCTGAAGCGGACAGAGAGGAAAATTGATAAGCGATTAAAGCAGCTGAAGGATGCCAAAAACTCTGTTCTGGAGGAAGTGCGTTTGATTCGAACGGAAGTCTGCCGCATGATGTGGGTAAAGGAATCTCTGAAAATCCAAAGCTTTATGGATATGGAAGAGCCGGTGCATAAGCTTCACCGGTCAGAGAGCGAATCGGTCGTTTTTTTGGGAAAAGTAGGGCTTGGCATTTTGAAGGAACATCTGCTGGAGGGAGAATTTGGCCAGTATGACGGCATATTTCTGGTACTGGATGAGGAAGATTTTTTTGAGGGGGAGACCATAACGCTTCCGGAAACCCGGTGCGTCTCCCTGCGCTTTCGGGGCGGCCACGAAGCCGCACCGGCCCGGTATAAACAGCTGATGGAATATATCCGGGCCCATGGGATGGAGGTCAGCGGCTTCTCAAGAGAAATCACTCTGATCGACTATGGTTTTACCAACGATACGGAAAAATTTGTGACGGAAATTTCCATTCCCATTGAAGGGGCATAGCTGTTTATTTCTCATCACACACTTGAAAAATATAGAATTTTAAATAATAGGATTCATCCGCAGCCCACAGAATCGGATGATCCGGGGCCTGGGTCCGGTATTCCACCTGGCGGAGGCGCTTATGGGCATTCCCGGCGGCCTCCCGGATGGTTTTGGAAAAGAGCTCCGGATCCATGAAATGGGAACAGGAGCAGGTGGCCAGAAAACCGCCGTCCTTCACCAGCTTCATTCCCCGCAGGTTGATTTCCCGATAGCCTTTTACCGCGTTTTTGATGGAATTTCTGGACTTGGTAAACGCCGGGGGATCTAAGACAACCAGGTCAAAGCGCTCCCCCTGCCGCTCCAGCGCGGGGAGAAGGTCAAATACATCGGCGCACCGGAAGGAGACGGAGGAGGAAAGGCCGTTGAGAGCCGCATTTTCCTCGGCCTGGTGCACGGCCAGCTCCGAGGCATCCACGCCCAGCACACGCTTTGCCCCGGCCAGACCGGCGTTTAGGGCAAAAGAACCGGTGTGGGTGAAGCAGTCGAGCACGGTTTCGGGCTGAATGCGGCGGCACAGATTCTGAATGGCCAGCCGGTTGTATTTCTGGTCCAGGAAAAATCCTGTCTTCTGCCCGTCCTTCACGTCTACCAGATAGCGCACGCCATTTTCCATAATCTCCACCTTGGTCTCAAAGGCAGGGCCGATCAATCCCTTGACCCGCTCCATGCCCTCTAAAAGGCGCACCTTGGCATCGCTTCTCTCATAGATTCCGCGGATGTGTACGCCGTCCTGGGCGAGAATTTCCTGCAGAAGCTCTAAAAGCACGGGCTTTAGCCGGTCAATGCCCAGGGCCAGGGACTCCACTACCAGGACATCGGAAAATTTGTCAATGACGATTCCGGGAAGAAAATCCGCTTCCCCAAACACAATGCGGCAGCTGGCTGTATCTACTGTGGCTTTGCGGTATTCCCAGGCATTTTTAAGCCGCATTCTGAAAAATTCCCGATTGATCACCTGGTTTTTCTTCCGGGAAAGCATGCGGACCGTGATATGGGAGCGGGTGTTTATAAAGCCGCATCCCAGGGGGTAGCCGTCAAAGTCCTCCACATTCACCAGGCCGCCGTTTTCAAAGGAACCTTCTATGGCTTCAATCTCATTGTCATAAACCCAGGCGCCTCCGGACTTTAAAGAGCGGCCCTGGCCCTTTCGTATGCGCACCGTGGCGCTGACGGTATATAAACTTTCTTCTGTCATGCAAAATCTCCTATCTATTCAATCATTTCTCAAACTGTTACGATTATACGACGGGCAAAGAAGATTGGCAACCTGCATTTCCCTCCAGAACACTGATTCCCTCTTTGATAATCCGCTCGGTGAGGGAAGCCATCTGCCGGGGGCTTTCCTTCCTGCCGTTCTGTATCCAGTATTGAACCAGGCCTACGCAGCCGGAGACAATGAAAGAAAAATAGGCTTCGAAAACCTGGGGATCCCCGGAGCGGAACACTTCCATCCAGTCACGGAGGCATTTCTCGCGTACTAGCTGTTTTAACCGGTTTACGAAACTTAAATCTCCATTTTCTCCCATAAGGATCTCCACCAGATCCGCATTATCATAAACCAGTGCGAAAATATCGTCGAAAACCAGTGCGGGATGCTGCTTCAAATCTTTGGCATCATAACTCATAACCAGGCTGTTGAACTCGTCCATAAGTTCTGCCTCTGTTTTTTCCAGAAGATCAAATACATCCTTGTAGTGCAGATAAAAGGTTCCGCGGTTTAAATCCGCCATATCGGTTAGTTCCCGAACCGTGATGTCCTGAACCCGTTTCTCTTTCAGGAGCCGTATCAGGCACTCCTTTAACAGCTTCCGCGTTTTTCGAACCCGGCGGTCGGGATTCTCCTGCGTCATAGTCTTCCTCCTCACAATTGGAAAATTTTTCAAAAGAAAATAAACAGTTAAATCGAAAATGTTGATTAATCAACTGGCAAGCGAAAATTAATGATTGTTTTTTTAGAATAGATTCGTATAATCTATTATAGTTAATAAATGAACACTTGTCAATTATCTAAAACCCTTTTCGGAAGAATGAGGAGAAAATGCGGATGAAACGATTGAAAAAATATGGCTGGACAGGGATGCTGTCCTTGGCGTTGCTTTTAGGGCAGCCGGGAGCAAAGGACGCTCTGGCGGAGACCGCAGAGAACTGCTTTGAGGGGGAGCAGCAGGTACTGTTTGAACGGCTTGACGAAGAGAGGCGGGAGAAATATTTCGACCTGCATCCGGACTGGGAGAAGGGAGAGGAAGAAGATACTTCCGGCCGGAGCGCAAGCTTCCTTGTAAAGGAGGATCTCAACCGCATAGCGGCCAGCCGGCTGGCTGCTGCTATGGAGAACGGATACAGCGATGGAAAAATACCAGGACAGGGGGATTTATCAGAATACCTGTCTTCTGTTTCTTACCGGCCTCATGCTACCTGCCTGGAACTTTACCTGCGAAGATGTGAGGACGGGAAGGAGGCCTGGGAAAAAGCCGCGGAGTGGCTGGAGAGAAACTATGACAAGGCGGAGGACAGGAAATACACTCTGGAATATTATCGATATATAGGTATGAATGCGGAGGAGAGAGATGGCAAGACGTACTTTATGGTCCTGCTTTTGCGGTGACAGAGGGCGCAGAGACGGACAGAAATTCTCTCTGCGTCTGGCACAATTCATCATGAATAAGCAGAAATGGATTGTGTCGGTCTTTTTGGCGGGGTGTATCTTTTCATTGATTGCCATGTTGTTTGTCAATGTCAACTATGATTTGACCGAGTATCTGCCCGCAGGGGCACCCTCCCGCGTCGGATTAAACCAGATGGAGGAGGCGTTTGGCTACCCGGGGACAGCCCGGGTCATGCTGAAGGATGTAACCCTCTACGAAGCAAAGCAGTACAAAGACCGGATGGAGCGCGTGGATGGGGTGGATCAGATTTTGTGGTGTGACAGCGCCGTCAACATCTATGCCGGGGAGGATTTCATTGATAGGAAATCCATCGAGGATTATTACAAGGACGGCTGCGCGGTGATGGATGTGACCTTTGAGGAGGGGGACACCTCTGTGAAGACCTCCCGGGCAATTGACCAGATGCGGGAGATAACCGGGGATAAGGGATATTTTGTGGGAATGGCGGTGCAGACCAAGTCTCTCACGGAAAACGTGGAGAGCGAGATGAGCCTGATCATGACGGTGGCCGTGATCATGATTTTTGCCGTTTTGTGCATCACCACAAACGCATGGGCGGAGCCGTTTTTGTTCCTTCTGGTGATGGGGGTGGCGATCCTCCTGAACCGGGGCACAAATATTTTTATCGGCACCGTGTCCTTTCTCACCAACAATGTGGCGATGGTGCTGCAGCTTGCCACATCCATGGATTATTCCATCTTCCTTCTGGACGCGTTTTCCAGGGGAAAGAGCCGGGGGCTTTCGGAGGAAGAGGCTATGACGGGGGCCATTGACGAGGCCATCAACTCGATATTCGCCAGCAGCCTGACTACGGTTGTGGGGTTCCTCGCCCTGGTTTCCATGAAGTTTACCATTGGCTTTGACATGGGGCTGGTGCTGGCGAAGGGGATTGTGTTCAGCCTTCTGACCGTAGTGTTTTTTATGCCTGCAATCATTTTGAAATTTTCTCGTCTGAATGAACGGACGAAGCACCGCTCGTTTCTCCCGGATTTCAAAAAAATGAGTCATGGAATTTACAAGCTGCGGTATGTCTCTCTGGCGGTGATGCTTCTTCTTGTCCCGCCGGCCTATGTGGCTCAGGGGATGAATGAATTTTTATATGGAAACAGCGCGGTGGGAGCCAGTGAGGGGACTAAGGTTTATGCGGACGACCAGGAGATTGTCCGGCGGTTCGGGCGCAGCAATATGCTTTTGGCGCTCTACCCCAATACCTCCCCTGTGACGGAAAAGGAGATGTCCGATCGAATCGAGGAGCTTTCCTATGTAAAAAGCGTGACATCCCTGGCAAATTCGCTTCCGGCGGGCATTCCTGAGGAATTTCTGCCGGAATCCGTGGTGAGCCAGCTTCACACCAGAGACTGGTGCCGCATGCTCATCTACATACGGACAAAATCAGAGAGCAGCCAGGCCTTTGCCTGTACGCAGGAGCTGGAGGAGATCGTGAAGGCATTTTATCCGGAAAATTCCTGGCTTGTGGGGGAGACGCCCTCTACAAGAGACATACGGGATACGATCACAGAGGACAATACGCGGGTAAATGTGCTGTCGCTGCTGGGCGTATTTCTTGTGGTGATGGCGAGCTTCCGCTCGCTGCTGGTGCCGGCGCTGGTGATTATCCCCATTGAGGCCGCGATTTTCCTGAATATGGCGGTTCCCTACCTGGCTGGGGACACCATGGTGTATATGGGCTACATTATTGTGAGCAGCATTCAGCTGGGGGCCACGGTAGATTATTCCATCCTGCTTGCCAATAATTATGTGGCGTCGCGGAAAACGCTTCCAAAGCGGGATGCCTGTATCCGGGCGCTGATGCTGTCCTGCTCCTCCATATTTACATCGGGCACAATTATTGTCCTGGCGGGGTATATCATTTACTTTATCTCCAGCACGGCCGCCATCGGCGATCTGGGACATTTGATTGGCCGAGGCGGACTGTTCAGCATGGCACTTGTTCTCACTGTGCTGCCGGCCCTGCTGGTTTCTTTTGATGGAATTGTTACGGATACGGAATATGAACGGATTAAAAGGCGGATAAAAGGACGGAGGCGGATACAAGATGAGCAGAGCGAGAAGGCGATATAAACGGGCGGCCGCAATGGTGCTGGCCGTGGCTGTGCCTGCGGGCGCCGGAGCGGGAAGCCCTCCGGTTTGGGGCGCAGAGAAGACCGTAAAGACAGATGAAACCATGTATGTGAATCTGGACTGCTACGGGCAGGCATCCGCGGTCAATGTGGTGAAGGGATGCAGCCTGAACGGGATTTACTCATTTACAGATTATGGGAATTATCTTGGCGTGGAAAATATGTCCAGTATGGATGCTCCGGTGATTCAGGGAGACCAGGTGCAGTGGAATCTTTCAGGAGACCAGACGGGCCGGTTTTATTATAAATGTGCCATGGATCCGGCTTCGGTGGAGCTCCCCTGGACCTTTGACGTGTCCTATAAGCGGAACGGGGTTCCCGTCAATGCGGATGAGCTGGCCGGCGCTTCCGGCCTGGTGGAAATTCATATCCAGGCGCAGCCAAATGAGAGGGCGCGCATCTACTACCGGGACAATATGCTCCTGACGGTGGCGGTGCCTGTGGATATGTCCGAGTGCTACAGCGTGGAGGCGGAAGGCTCTCAGACCCAGAGCATAGGTGATACCACAGCCGTGGTATTTACCGCTCTTCCCGGAGAAGAGGGGGATTATAAAATACGGATCGGAACGGACAGCTTCGAGACGACGGGAGTAGTTTTCGCCATGTTTCCCGGGACGGCGGAAGATTTAGAGCACATCAAAGACTTAAAGGAAGCTAAGGATACCTGGCAGGATGCGGGGGATACACTCTACGATAGTCTGGAGCAGATGGCAAAATCCGTGGAAGATATGCGGGACGGCGTACAGATGGCCCAGTCAGGCACCGCTGCCGCGGAACGGGCGAGGCAAACGTGGAGCGGGGCAAAGGACGGCATATTGTCAGGAAATGACCAGGCGATCGCTTCCTTAAGCGCTTTGTCCGCCCAGGTGGAGGCCATGGTGCCCCATTTGGAGACTGCGAAGGAGACAGCGGAAGTAATCCACAGCAGTATGAATGATGTGGTAACTACACTGGGGGAGATGCAGGAGCCTCTTCGCAAATTGCATACCCGATTACGGGGCATAAAGAGCGGCGCGTCCTCTGCAGCGGAAAACCTTCCGGAGCTGGAGCGGGAAATGGAAGCACTTTTGGCTCTGGATGCCCGGCTTCAGGCAAACGAACAGCTGATTCTTAGCGGCGTTTCCGGCCTGCAGACAGCCTTGGCGGATTTGGAAGCAGACTATGAGGAAGAACGTAAGGAGGAGAGACAGGAGAGCCGGATCCCGAGTGCTGGGGGAAGCGATTCCCGGAGCGAGAGCGCGGCGGAGACGATTCCGGACACGGATTCGCAAACGGAGAATGGGGATGCGGAGAGCAAAGATACGGAAGCGGAAGACACAGAAGCCGGGAATACCGTGGGCGGCGAGAGCTCCGCAGAAGCTGGGGACAGTGCGGGCGGCGGGTCTTCCGCGGAAGCCGGGGACAGTGCGGATGGCGAGAGCTCCGCGGAAGCCGGGGACAGTGCGGGCGGCGAGAGCTCCGCAGAAGCTGGGGACAGTGCGAACAGCGGGACTGCGGCAGATGCCGAAGAAAGCGGAGCCCCGGAAGATGGCGGGGGTGCCGAAGGAAGCGATGCCCCGGAAGCTGGCGCAGACCCCGCGGACAGCCAAACCCCTGCGGACAACGTTTCGTCAGATGCATCCTCTTCCCAGCAAGGCGATTCCCTCTCCTCGTCCGCCACACTCTCCCGGGCACAGGAAGCCCGATATCTGTCCGAACCAAAAGCGCACCGAATCCGAAAGGAAGTTCCTATGGTGACGGCGCCTGAGGATGGGAGCTCCTATTCCATGGCCGAGGTGGCCGAACTCCTTCAGCAAAAAATGGAGGCTTTGGAGGCGGTTGCGGGCCGCAGCCGGTCTCTGGCCCGCTCTATGTCCAATCTTCTGGATGACACGGCAGACGCTGCGGAGTACAGCCAGGATCTGGTGGACAATCTGGATTTTCTGATTGAGGATTTGACCGCTCTCAATGATTCCCTGGATATGTATTATCCGGATATGCAGGAGGCCCTGGATGATTCCGCCCGGTTGGCAGAAGGGACGGCCCAGGCTCTGAACAGTGGGGTAAGCCTTATGACGATCCTGCAAAATACGCTCCGAGATTCCAGTGAGGACATGGATCAGGCAGCCAGGGACAGCCTGGCGGCCGGTATGGAGCTGCTGGACAAAAGTCTGGGAATTCTTGACAGCACGGAAGCTATGCGCAGGGCAGGCCGCATCATGAAGGACGTTGCGGATCAGGAGCTAAATAAATTCGACACGGAAAACCGGTTCCTTTTCATGGATCCGTCCGCTCCGAAGGAGTCCTTTACCTCGGATAAAAATCCGGAGCCAAACACCATTCAGATCGTCCTTAGAACGGATGAAATCAGCCTGGAGGATGAAGAAGAGAAGCCCTCGGATGTGGAGACAGCCGCAGAAACGCAGGGGCCTCTCGCACGCATGTGGAATGTTCTGGTAAAAATGTGGCAGGCCATCACAAATATTTTTAAAGAGAGATAGAGAGTCTATCCCGAACAGCTGCACTGATTTTACAAAGAATTTACATATACTTTACATTGTGCCGGGGGATACTATATTGACGAGTTTCAGGATATCCCGTATAATGAGAATGTGTAAAGAAAGTGTAAATAAAATGTAAAAATTAGGGAAAATATCCAAAAATAGATAAGGATGAATTCCCGCAGACAAAGGAGCAGTTAAATGGGAGTGGAATTGATTTTAGGCCTCTTGGGAGGATTGGCGCTGTTTCTCTACGGAATGCAGATGATGAGCTCAAACCTGGAGGCCGTGGCGGGAAACCGCATGAAACAGATTCTGGAGCGTCTTACCGCTAACCGGTTTCTTGGGGTTTTGGTGGGAGCTGGGATCACGGCGATTATTCAGTCATCATCGGCCACCACGGTGATGGTCGTGGGATTTGTAAACTCCGGCCTGATGACATTAAATCAGGCCATATGGATTATCATGGGCGCAAATATCGGCACTACGATTACCGGACAGCTGATCGCCCTGGACATCGGGGCCCTGGCGCCTCTGATTGCCTTTGTGGGTGTGGTGCCCATTGTATTTTTCAAAAATAAAAAAGCCCAGCATATCGGAGGAATCATCGCGGGAATCGGTGTTCTGTTTATCGGTATGGGGATGATGAGCGATTCCATGATGCCGCTTAGGGAATCAGAGGTCTTTGTGCAGTTTATGACCCAATTCTCCAATCCGTTTTTGGGAATTCTGGCCGGTGCGGTATTTACCGCCATTATTCAGTCCTCTTCCGCCTCCGTGGGTATCCTCCAGGCTCTGGCCAAGAGCGGGGTGGTAACCTTGGACAGCGCTGTGTATGTGCTGTTCGGACAAAATATCGGAACCTGTATCACCGCGGTGCTGGCTTCCATCGGAACCGGCCGCAACGCAAAGCGAACCACAATTATTCATCTGTCCTTCAATGTGATCGGAACCATTGTATTTGTGACGATCTGTTCTTTCCTTCCTTTCACGAAGTGGATGACAGAGCTTGCGCCCGGGGATCCGGTAGCGCAGATTGCAAACGTGCACACCATTTTCAATATCACAACTACAATTCTTCTGCTTCCTTTTGGAACACAGCTGGCAAAGCTGGCTACCCGGATTCTTCCCGACGGCAAGGCTCCGGCCAAGGATGCGGACCAGTGGTTTGAGGATTTGATGGCGTCCAAGCATCATCTGGGCGTGTCCACCATTGCCATCAGCCAGATTCATGAGGAAATCCGGGAAATGCTTGCCGAGACAGACACAAATGTGCGGGAGAGCTTTAAGACTCTGGAAGAGGGCGTAGACGAGGATGGAATTGAGCCGATTTCCCAGAGAGAGGAGGAAATCGATCTGGCAAATGTCCGGCTGTCCAAGAAGATCTCTAAAATTCTGGTTTTGGATCAGACGCCCAAGGATGTCACCACCCTGAATCAGATGTATACAATATTGGGAAATGTGGAGCGCATCGGGGATCACGCCATGAACCTGGCGGAGTATGCGGTTTCTATCCATGAGAAAGGGCTGGAGTTTTCCGATTACGCGGCCCAGGAGATTCGCTCCATGGAAGCAGCCTGCAAAAAGGCAATGGAGCTTATTGGAAAAGCTGCGGCGGGAAGCGCGGACTTTTCTCTGGAGCAGGCATCCGCTCTGGAACAGGAAATTGACGATATAACAGAGCGCTTCCGGAAAAACCAGATCGAGCGCATGAGAAAAGGCAACTGCAATGTGGAGGCATCCATCCTCTATTCGGAGATGCTGACGGATTTTGAGCGAATCGGAGACCATATGCTTAATATCGCCCAGGCCTATGATGCCATTGGATGGCAGGCTGTGGATGGAAAAACAGGGGAGGCGGCCGCTGTCTAAAGGCCGCCTCCCCTGCGGCGCATGTGCGCTACAGCAGATAGATTTTATGTTTTCTGCACTCCTCCCGCATCGCGGCCGGCCAGATACTGGCCTGTACCTCGCCGATGTGGGCTCGGTCCAGAAGGAGCATGCAGAGCCTGGACTGGCCGATGCCGCCGCCGATGGTGCAGGGGAGTTCTCCGTTTAACAGCATCCGGTGGTAGGGCAGTGTGGCCCGATCCTCACATCCGGCTTTCTTTAACTGCTCTCCGAGAGATGTCTCATCCACCCGGATTCCCATGCTGGAGATCTCCAGGGCGCATCCCAGGGTCTCATACCAGAAAAGAATATCCCCGTTTAACTTCCAGTCATCATAGTCCGGAGCCCGCCCATCGTGGGGTTCGCCGCTGGCTAACTTGTCGCCGATCTGCATGAGGAAGACGCAGCCGTGCTCCTTTGTAATCAGATTTTCCCGCTCTTTGGGGGATTTGTCGGGATACATATCCTCCAGCTCCTGGGAGGTGATAAAGAAAATATCACTGGGCAGGTGCTTTACGGCCTGGGGATATTTATACCAGACTTCATGCTGCATGTGTTTAATGATTTTGAAAATTTCCCGAACCGTGTTTTTCAGCGTATCCAGATTGCGTTCCTCCCGGGTGATGACCTTTTCCCAGTCCCATTGGTCCACATAGCAGGAGTGAAGATTGTCAAGAGTCTCGTCACGGCGGATGGCGTTCATATTGGTGTAAAGGCCCTCGCCGGGAGCAAAACCGTATTCCTTTAAAGCCATGCGCTTCCACTTGGCCAGAGAGTGGACCACCTCCACGGTCTCTCCGGGGAGATCCGGCATGTCAAAGCTTACCGGACGCTCCACGCCGTTTAAGTTGTCGTTGAGGCCGCTGCTTTTTTCCACGAACAGGGGGGCGGAGATGCGCTCCAGGTGCATTTCCCGTCCCATTTCCTTCTGAAAGGTATCCCGTATGTATTTGATTGCGTCCTGTGTCTCCCGGATAGTAAGCCGGGGGTCATAATTTTCCGGTATAATCAGTCCCATTGGTGTAAACCTCCTTCATAATTAGTCGGGCAGCCGTATCGATTACCCGAACAGATCCATCAGTTTCTTTTTCATTTCTCTGCGCCTGCTCTCCGTCTCCTCCGGGGAGAGGGAAAAATGCCCGCCCTCCTCCCGAAGGACATCCCCCTCCCGGGCGTTTTCCGGGAGCTTATCGCGGGAAATGGGGATCAGTTCCCCTTTTTCGTCCTCGCACATGGCCAAAGCATCCTCCAGCCGATCAATGATCCAACGCATGCAGTATCCTCCTATTTTTCGTAAGTCCAGGCAATCCCATCCTCCCCCCACTGGGCGGTAATGTCTCCCAGCAGATCCGTGCGGAGCACAGAAACGCCCGCGTCCTCCAGCTTTTTTAACGTCTCTTCGTGGGGATGGCCGTAGGAGTTCCCTTCCCCGCAGGAAATCACCGCCCAAGCGGGGGACACGGCCTGCAAAAATGCATTGCTGGTGGAAGTGCTGCTGCCGTGATGGCCAACCTTCAGCACATCGGCAGAGAGCGGGAGGCTGCTTGCTGCAATATCTTCCTCCGCCTGGGCCTCCGCGTCCCCGCAGGCCACCAGGGCGCCCTCGGCACAGGCGAGACGGATTCCCACGGACCAGTTGTTTAAATCGTCCCCGTAATCTGCCTGGGGGGCCAGGATGGTGAAGGCGGCGTCTCCCAGGGCATAGGAGTCGCCGGGCTTTGGCTGGGTGAGCGTCAGATTCTTTTCCTGAACAGCATCCAGCACATCCTCAAAGGTCTTGGTGGTGTGCGCGACCGGCGGGAGAATGACTGCTTTCACATCAAAGGCGCGGATCACATCGTCCAGTCCGCCGATGTGGTCCGAGTGAGGATGCGTGCCGATGACATAGTCCAGGGAGGTGACGCCTGCCTCGCGGAGATAGGCGATTACAGTATCTCCCTGGTCATTCTCTCCCGCGTCCACCAGGAGAAAGTGGCCGTCCGACTCCGCCAGGAGGCTGTCGCCCTGCCCCACATCAATGAAGTGAACGGTCATGGCGCCATCCGCGGCTGGAAGCGCGGAAGGTTCCTGGCCGGGGGATGCCTCGCTTCCTGTCTGGACAATCGGCTCTTCCCCTTGGCCTGTCCCGGTGGGCAGGAGCCCCTTATATTCTCCCAGAGCCAGGGAGAGCAGCGCCAGGGCAAGGGCCAGGAGGGCGGGAATCGGTTTTTTTCGTCGAGTTCGTCTTCTTGTCATAATGATCGGTCAGCCTTTCTGTCGAATTTCAGGTATCAGTTATTTCAGGTATCAGTTCAGACAGCGCCCGAACGATTGCAAATTTAGCACATTTCCTGCCCTGCCTTCAACGCTTCCGAAAATAGGGCATCCCACTTGGGAAAGGAGCGCTTTAAGGAGAGGGGATGTCCCGCTTTATCTAAAAAGCAGTGGCGGCTTTCCCCTGTGGTCCGAAGCTCCCCGGTGGCACAGTCGCGCATCTCATAGGCGATGGTCATGCGAATCCCATTATATTCCGCGAGCCGGGTGCGTATGACGATCCGGTCGTCAAAACGTGCCATGGACTTGTACTGGCAGTGCACCTCCAGCACAGGGCTCATAATTCCGTCCGCTTCCATGGTTTTATAGCCGCAGCCCATCTGCTCCATCATGTGGATGCGGGCCTCCTCCATCCAGCGGATATAGTTGGAGTGGTGCACACAGCCCATCTGATCCGTCTCATAATACTGGGCGTGGTGTATGTATTCATTCTCCATAGGAAAGTACGCCTCCTTTTCGTACACGGTCGTATCAGTACCTTGTAACAGTTCAGACGGCGGGTATACCCCCAAGGGCACCTAGTCTTCTTGCCCGGCCAGAGGCCGGACAAGAAGCATCGGATGCCCGCCGTCTGAACTGTTACAGTACATTAGTATACTCTATGATGGAAAAATGTACAAGTTGATAATTCATGATGACCGCTTTTTAGGAATGGAATCCGGACAAGGCACATATACTTATTGCAGGAGTGCATTTGGAAGTCCATTACCGTCCGGCCAGGCGGCAGCGGAAATTCACTCCGAGGCCACGGATATGCGGTGTGCCGGAAAATGCGGGAAAGGAGAGAACATATGGCGCGGGGAGTGAGAAAATCGCCGGCGGAAAAGCTCCAGGCGGAACTGGAAGAAGTGCAGGCTGCCATCGCTCAATACCAGGACTGTTTAAAGACTATGCGGGAGAAGGAAAAGAACCTGTGCGAGCAGATTCAGATGGAGCAGTTTAAGGCAGTGAGTGAAATGCTGAAAGAGCGGGAGATGACAATGGAGGATTTGAAGGAGCTTTTGGCTTCGGAAAATTCGTAGATGATTTAGATATCGAAAAACCGCAGTCCGGGACACTTGTGCCCCGGACTGTTTGTATGTTAAAATGGAGCTATCCGAAAGCACGGAGGGATCTGGCCCGACAGGGCGCCTGCGCGCTTAAAAACAAGGGATGAGGAGGAAAACAGGTATGACAACGGATGTAAGGCTGGGAAGCACAGGAATAGTGGTAAATAAAAATGGATTCGGCGCATTGCCCATGCAGCGGGTTTCCATGGAGGAGGCGGTGCAGCTGGTCCGCCGTGCCTTTGAGGGGGGAATTACCTTTTTTGACACGGCCCGGTACTATACGGACAGTGAGGAAAAGCTGGGAGAAGCCCTGGAGGGAATCCGGGACAAAGTATACATAGCGACAAAAACCGGCGCATCGACCGGGGAGGCGCTCAAAAAGGAGCTGGAGACTTCCCTGAAAAATCTGCGCACGGATCATATCGACATCTACCAGTTCCACAATCCTGCGGTCTGTCCCAAGCCCGGCGACGGAAGCGGGCTGTATGAGGCCATGGAGGAGGCCAAGGCCCAGGGCATGGTGCGCCATATCGGAATCACCAATCACCGGCTGGCTGTGGCCCACGAGGCCATTGACTCCGGCCTCTATGAGACACTTCAGTTCCCCTTCTGCTATCTGGCGGACGAGAAGGATGTGGAACTGGTGGAGAAGTGCAAAAAAGCCGATATGGGCTTTATCGCCATGAAAGCGCTGTCCGGCGGCCTCATCACCAATTCCCGGGCGGCCTATGCTTTTGAGGCGCAGTTTGACAATGTGCTTCCTATTTGGGGTGTGCAGCGGCAGACAGAGCTGGAGGAATTCCTCTCCTATATCAAGAATCCGCCTGCTATGACCGATGAGATCAAGGCGTTAATCGAAGCGGACAAAAAGGAACTGGCCGGGGACTTCTGCCGGGGCTGCGGCTATTGCATGCCCTGTCCGGTGGGAATCGAGATCAACAACTGTGCCCGGATGTCCCTTCTCCTGCGCCGTTCTCCCTCCGCTGCCCAGCTCACCCCCGAGGCACAGGAGAAGATGATGAAGATTAAGGAATGCCTCCACTGCGGCCGCTGCAAATCCAAGTGCCCCTACGGCCTGGACACCCCGGCGCTTTTGGAGAAGAACCTGAAGGATTATGAGGAGATTTTGGCGGGGAAGGCGTTTTAAGGAAGAATCATTCCTATCGTGCGGCGGGGAGGAGCTCAATGCTGAATATATTTTATGGCGATATGCCGGAAGCCATTTACAACACGGCGGTATATTTCAAAAATGTGTATGAGGATGAATGGATTACGGACCCGCTCTCCAGGGAAATGATTGCGGACGTGGACAAGTCCGTCGTACTGGGCAGCGGCATCATCGACAGCCCGGTTCTAGGAAAAATCCCTCCGCTTAGCCTTTCCGGAGTAGTAAAGACCCTGATGTTAATCGACCATATGCCGGAGCAGATTTTTAATGCCTCCACCTGCGGAGACAACTGCGCGAAATGGCTTTTAAAAATAGGGGAAGAGAAGGACATTACCGTGAATCTTCGGCATCTGATGGATTTTGGAGAGGGGAATTTTGCTTTTAAATGCAGCCCTCTTTGATTTTCTATTTCGCCCTTGCCTGAAAGCAACATCGGCCCTGCCAAATGGAAATTTGTCTTCGTCAACCGGCGCTTCAATTAGTTGATAAAAGGAGCGCTGCCCCATAGATTGCCTCATTTATTTTGCAACATGCTGTTCATGATATGTTGAATCGTATCACAGGCATCATCAAAAGAAATGTCTTTTGCATAATCAAAGTCGCGTTGATATTTTTTCCAAAAGCCTCGTAGCTGTTCACTGGAGCGGATTTCAGAAATAATGTCTTGATATTGTCTTAGAACTTTTTGGCTGCCGCGTTTATTTGCTGTACGCTCCAGGGCTTGAAGCAGTGTTTCCGGATTACATTCTGCGCCCCGCAAAGAATACAGAATGTGTATGTCATAAAAATCTCTCGGGCGGGTATTGGCAATGCTGCGGGACAGCACTGTTTCAATTTTTTCTGCCAATACGGTTTCAAGGTTGTAGGCAAGGATACTGATAGTGCGGTCATCAAACAGCAAAGAAAAAGTATATTCAATCTCTCGTGGCGTGATAATGTCTCCGGTAGTCACATCAACCGTTAAAGGAACGCGGATCGGCGGGTAATTTGCATTCAGCGAAACACGAATCCCCGGATAATCGTCCCCTTCGCGGATGTCTGAAATCTCTCTTAACTCGAAGAGTACATCATCGGGAACCTCTACAGCGCAGATTTCCTCAAAAATTTCCTGAATGGATTCATGTGTCAGTGTAAAACCTTTGATTGTAGCGTCTAAATCCATTGTTGCCCGCGTATCCAGACCAACGATTGCGGAAATGAGGAAACCGCCTTTCAAAATAAAATTGCGCTTATACGCTGAGAGTGAGATTCGTTCCAGTAATCTCTCTAACATATAGTTTTGCATGACCAACTGAGCAGAAATGTTTTTCTCCGCCGCTTTCTTTTTGATGAAAGCCTTTAGCTGCATTGGATTTTTTGTAATCATAATAGTATCTCCATATATCGAAACACCTTGGGTTTCACACGAAGCTGCTCTGCGTATTTCATCAGTTTGTGAATATCCTTCCCTTTTGAAACTGCGTACTTCTTCATCGCTGCGCTCACGATCTGGATGTCACTGCCGCTGCCACGGAGAATATCGCATAGTGTCTTTTCAAGGTCATAGACACGGAGCGGATTGCCACAGGGAGACAGCAATTCCGTAACACCCAGCGAATAATTATCTGGTACGGCACGCTTGACAATAATGTTTTCCTCTTTCAAAGAGCGTGAATTATAGCCTTTTGGAAATGTCACAGTATACTGCGCCGGGGTTCGGTCAGAATAACCATGCAGATATAACGCTGTATCGTGTGAATAAATCCCACGCCTATATTTGAGCTGCAATAGGTAAAAATCGTCTTCCCATGCATTGCTGCGTATATACAAACCACGCCCAAAGCGGTAAATCTCGCCGCTATCTACAAGTTTCTGTAAAATACTGCGGTGCAGACCAGCAGAAGTCACTTGTTCTGTGGTAATGGTTCCATTTGGCGATGATTCCAGAAGTATTTTGATCCGTTCATTGTCTGTCATGGAAACCATCCTCTCCTCTCTTTTGACAATAACACATTATATTATATGAAAGTAATGTGCAAATGTCAAGAACAGGGGCAACAGAAACACATCATTTTACTCAAAATTAATGTGTTATTGTCGAAACGACAGAGATGATTTCTATATAATCTGCGGAATCAAAACTGTAAGATAATAAAAATAGCCGCCCGGTCAGGAGCATGAGAAGCTGTGAAATATATGCTGGATACGAATATCTGTATTTATGCGATTACCTATGGAGAACTCATGCATGGAGTTGAGAAAAGTCAGTCAATAGAGAAAAAACGCATTGCCCCGACTCTTTTTCTGTCACCAATCACAATTTTGGAGTATAGGAGATTTTACGGAAAAGAAAAACTTCTTGCAAATCATTTTAATTTAAGTGCTTCGCAGCTTAAAGTGCGAACCGTTAATTTTCAGGGAGATAAGCAAATTATCTCCCTGTTTCGTTTTTTTGGAGAAGGCCTCCCTTCTTATCCCTTCTACGCAGCCCCATCTAATTTCTCTTATTCAATTTCATGCATTATATACAAAAAAACCATAAATAATCCTGAATAGTGATATAAAAAACGAAAATAGACAGAGCACATAAATGGATTTAACATGAAAATAACCGTTTCAAAACACTAGGAGGGATATAGGTATGACAGTAGAATTAGGGTTATGTGTGACAGCCATTGTGGCGTCGAGCATCATCGGCTATGTATTCAAGATGAATACGGGACTTGTGGCGGCCTGTTTTTCAATTTTGCGGTGCAAAATGGAACCATAGAGGCCCTGGGAGGAAAAATGCTCTATCTGATTAATGGCCGGGCCGCGCTGATTCCATGGATTATTTTTTTGATGGGATTTGTCATCGGAGCTCTGGGAGCAGGCATGCCGGGAGCCACCATTGTGGGAATTTTGGCATTCCCGCTGGCAAGGGCCGCCGGGATTCCCGCCCTGGCATCCGCTATGGCGGCAAATGCCGGGACCGTGGTAGGAATCAACAACCCCTGGACCGGCCAGTCTGGGATTGTAATCCAGAATCTGATTGCAAATGCAGGACAAATGCCGGAGCGCGCAGTCCGGTATTCCATGGGGGTATTCCTCTCCCGGCTGGCGATGAATATCCTGATTGTTTTTGTGATCTTTATTGCCACCAAATCATACAAGGCAAAGAAAATGCATGTGGACCGGCCCAAGGACTTTGAACCCGTACAAAAAAAGACCTTCCGCCTTTTGATTACCTGCTCAGCCGTGATCGTGGTGTGCGTGACCCTGGGCATGCTGTTTCCGGAGTCAGAGATTTGCCAGACCCTTTCGGCCATTGGCCAGCCGCAGATCGTGATGACATTCGGCGCAATTATTGCCATGCTGATGAAGGTGGGGCCCGCAGATAAGGCCGTAAAGGCGCTCCCTGTAAACACCGTGCTCATGATCTCCGGCTTTACCATGATGATGAGCGTTGCCCAAAATGCCGGACTGGTGGACGCGCTGGCGCATGTGATGAGCGGAAATATTCCGGACGTGCTTTTAAAGCCCATGTTTTTGGTGGTGGCCGGCTGCATGTCGTTTTTCTGCTCCGGCACAGGCGTCGTATTTCCGCTGCTCTTCCCTATCGCCCTGCCGTTGAGCCAGGCTACGGGCATTAATCCGGGGGCAATCATTGTCTGCATGACCGCCGGTTCCATGCTCTCCTCCCTGTCGCCCTTCTCCACCGGCGGCGCCATGATGCTGGCCGGCTGCCCGGACCAGGAGGCCCAGGATAAAATGTCGAACCAGCTGATTGCAGTGGCTGTAACCGCTCTTTTAAGCGGAGCAGTCCTGGCGTTTCTCGGGTTTTTTGACCTGTTTGCCCTTTAGAGAATACACTCTACCCCCGATACCGGTTAAAGCAGCAGTAAATCTCCTGCACCCGGGGCATAGCGAGCCCCATGGCCGCGTAGGAGGAATCGCTGACAGCCGAAAGCCCGCCGCCGGAGGCCATCTCCTTTATCACCAGGGAGACGGCCTCCGTCAGGCTGTACCGCTCAAAATACTGCTTTTCCACGCAGAAGCGCAGCATCTGAGCCAGGGCATTCGTCTGCTCGGAGTCGATGAGCTGCTCCACAAAGCGCAGATCCACCGTTTCTTTCCCCACCTGGAGGGAATCCTTTCCAAAGGTCTTTGTCTTGATGCGGTCGTCCCGGCGTCCGCCCCGTCCTCCGTCAAAGCCGCGTCCGCTGTCAAAATTGCGTCCGCCATCAGAACCGCGTCCGCCGCCGGCCTGGGCAGCGGATTTTCCCGTCCGGCCCGTCATCAGCCTTCTTCCGGCCGCCGGCAGTTTAAAGCCCGGCGCCTGCCCGATGGGCTCCGCCCCGTATCCGGCGCAGAACTCCTTTGTGGAGGCTGTGATATCCCTGGGCACATAGCAGTCCATCTGGATAATGGTATCGGCGATGTAAAAATAGGCTCCGGAACTGCCCGCCACCATAATGGTGGAAATCCCGGCCTTTTCATAGAGGTCTCTTGCACGCTCGATGAAGGGGGTGATGGGTTCCTGGCTGCGGCTTATGATTTTCTGCATCAGATCATCCCGCACCATAAAGTTGGTGGCGGAAGTATCCTCGTCGATGAGGAAGACTTTGCTGCCGCTCTCAATGCCCTCCACCACGGCGGCTGCCTGGGAGGTGCTGCCGCTGGCGTCCTCTGTGGAGAAGCAGCGGGTATCCTTTTTATTCGGCAGATCATTGATGAACATGGAGATGTCCACATTCCGCACGCTGCGCCCGTCCTCAGCCCGCAGCTTCATGGCCGACGCGTCGGTAATCACGTACTCCCGTCCATCTCCTGCGATATGGTCGTAGACACCGGTCTCTAGGGCCTTTAAGAGGGTGGATTTTCCGTGGTAGCCGCCGCCCACGATCAGGGTGATTCCCTGGCGCAGCCCCATACCGGTGATCGTTCCCCTGTGGGGCAGCTCCATGGTTACCTGGAGAGACTTGGGGGACACAAAGGAGACGCCCCCTTTCATGGGTCTGCTGGACACCCCGCTTTCCCGGGGGAGAATGGAGCCGTCCGCCACAAAGGAGACAAGGCCCAGGCGCTTTAATTCCTGGCGGATGAAATACTGGTCCTCGGCCAAATCCGCCACGGCCGCGACCTCCCCCGCGGGCCGGCTTTTATAGAAAAATACCTGGCGCGCGCACCTGGGCAGAAAGTCAAAGAGAATCTTTATCAGCTCCCCGGAATTGATGGTCCGCCCATTGGCCGGGAATCCCACCTCGAATCGGGCTACAATTCCCTTGGAGGTGATCTGGCAGGCGGTCCGGGTCAAAATTTCCGGGCCCGGATGGCTGATGGCGATCAGGCCGCTCTTGCCCGAACCCTTGGCCTTGAAATTAAAACGGGCGATTTCCTGGTGGAACTGGCGCACCAGATAGTCCTCCAGGGCGCGTTTCTTGTGGGTCTTGTCAAATAAAGCTGCCGGGTAGCCGGCCCGGGAATGCGGCACCAGGATGCTGAGCTTGGAAGGGGAGGCAAAAGGATCGCCCTGCACATGGTCAATGGATAAGGTATAATCTGAAAAATCATAAGCTCCCTGGGCCGATTTGTAGGCGGGGTAGCTTCTTCTGTCAATGGACTCTAAAAGCCGTCTTAAATCTTCTGAAGATTTCATTATGCGCTGCACACCTTTCTCGAAATTTACAATCGATTTGCAATCATTTAGACGGCGGGCGGACTGGGGGCGAATCAGGCTTACAAGCAAGCTTGACGTCTGACTCGCCCCCTGCCTGCCCGCCGTCTAAACTGTTACCATTCTAATCCAGTTTTAAGAAAAATGCAATTGGCTGTTTGGGCGTCCTGTGCTATAGTAGAGATAGCGTCACGACTCGGCTGTCTGGAAAGGGATTCACTGCGGACAGCCGGTCCGGACGGAAAAACGGAGGAATAAGATTGAAAATGGAGATCCGGGAAATTGGAGAAAAGCTGTCCCAGTCAGAGAAAATCCTGGTGGGTCTGGGGGAAGAGTGGCAGATGAAGCCGGACGGGGGAGATCTGCGGGGGTGCCGTCTGGACGACCCCGGACAGAGCGCGCGCAGAGAGGCTTATGCGAGCCTGGTCCGCCTGCTTGCGGGAAAGGATTACTATATAGTCACCACAGCCATGGACGGAGCTGTGTGGGAGGCGGGCCTTGATAAGAGCCGGATTACCGCTCCCTGCGGAAATGTCCACTGGCGTCAGTGCTCGAAGGCCTGCACCAAGGATATCTGGGAGGAGGGGGAGGTGCCGGATGAGATCTGCCCCCATTGCGGTGCGCCTCTCACGGGAAATACCATTGAGGCCAATCCTTACATTGAGGAGGGATATCTGCCTTCCTGGGAAGCGTATAAAAAATGGCAGGCCGCCACATTAAACCGCAGTCTCCTGATTCTGGAGCTGGGAGAGGGATTCCGCACCCCGACCGTGATGCGCTGGCCCTTTGAGAAGACGGCTTATTTCAACAAAAAAGCATTTCTCTGCCGGGTCAACAAGGGTATCTGCCAGATTCCAAAGGAAATTGGGGAAAAAGGAGCGGGAATCTGCATGGATTCCCTGGAATTTGTCCGCTGCCTCGCGGCGGAGAGGGCGGGAGAATGAACGGGCGAGGGAAAAAGAGTTGCCCCATTTTCCCCGCCATGATAAAATACCTGTAACAATTCGGCAGCCAAAGCAGGAGAGACAGTATGATAGCGATTATTGATTACGATGCAGGAAATTTAGGCAGTGTGGAAAAAGCGCTGCAGTATCTGGGAGAGACGCCGGTCATCACCAGAGACCGGGAAGAGATTTTGCGCGCGGACAAGGTGATTCTGCCCGGCGTGGGAGCCTTCGGGGATGCGATGCGGCTTCTGACGCAGTACGAACTGCCGGAAACCATCCGGCAGGCGGTCCAAAGGGAAATTCCCCTTCTTGGAATCTGCCTGGGACAGCAGCTTTTATTTGAGGAGAGCGAGGAAAGCCCGGGGGTGAAGGGCCTGGGGATTCTTCCGGGGAAAATCTTCCGGATTCCGCCGGGACCGGGCTTAAAGATTCCGCATATGGGCTGGAACTCCCTGACGATTAACCCTAAGTCCCGGCTGTTTGCAGGCATCGAACAGGGGGCGTATGTGTATTTTGTCCACTCCTACTATCTGAAAGCAGGGGATGCGGACATCGTGGCTGCCTCCACGGAATACGGAGTTCCCATCCACGCTGCGGTAGAGCGGGGCAATCTCTTTGCCTGCCAGTTCCACCCGGAAAAGAGCGGGAGCACCGGACTTGCAATTCTGAAAAATTTCCTCAATATAAGATAGGAGCGGTATTATGCTGACAAAGCGGATTATTCCATGCCTGGATGTAAACGACGGGCGTGTTGTAAAAGGAGTCAATTTTGTGAATCTGCGGGACGCCGGGGATCCGGTGGAGATTGCCGCAGCTTACGACAAGGCCGGGGCGGATGAACTGGTATTTTTGGATATCACCGCATCTTCGGACCACAGGGATACGGTGGTGGACATGGCGCGCCGGGTTGCCCAGACCGTATTTATTCCCTTCACGGTAGGGGGAGGAATCCGAACGGTGGAGGACTTTAAGCGTCTGCTCAGAGCCGGAGCGGACAAGATTTCCGTAAATTCCGCGGCGATCGATCATCCGGAGCTGATTTCAGAGGCGGCGGAGAAGTTCGGCAGCCAATGCGTGGTGGTAGCCATCGACGCAAAGCGCCGGGCGGACGGTTCGGGCTGGAATATTTACAAGCATGGCGGCCGCCTGGATACAGGGATAGATGCGCTGGAGTGGGCCAAGCGGGTGGACGAGCTGGGAGCCGGGGAGATCCTTCTCACCAGCATGGACTGTGACGGCACCAAGGCGGGCTATGATATCGAGCTTACCGCAGCTGTGGCGGAGCGGGTTTCGATTCCGGTCATCGCCTCCGGGGGCGCCGGGACAAAAGAGCATTTTTACGATGCGCTCACGGACGGAAAGGCGGATGCGGTTCTGGCAGCCTCTCTGTTCCACTATAAGGAGCTGGCCATCGGGGATTTAAAGGAATACCTGGCGGGCCGCGGCGTTCCCGTACGGATTTAGTCCGCACTGCCGGAACCGTTTGCAGGAGGCAGACGGCCGGCGGCATCCAAAAGAAACATAAGAACAAAGGAGACATCTCATGGCTGCAATCACAAATGACTGGCTGGGGCCTTTAAGTGCTGAGTTTAAGAAGCCCTACTACCGCAAATTATACAATACGGTAAAACACGAGTATGAGACCCGGCGTATTTTTCCGGATCCGGATGATATTTTCAATGCATTTGCGTTCACGCCCCTGGAAAAGGTGAAGGTGGTGATTCTGGGACAGGACCCGTATCACAACTATGGTCAGGCCCACGGCCTCTGCTTTTCCGTAAAGCCGGACGTGGAGATTCCCCCTTCCCTGGTAAATATTTATCAGGAGCTTCACGACGATCTCGGCTGCTACATTCCTGACAACGGCTATCTGAAAAAATGGGCGGATCAGGGCGTCATGCTCTTAAACACGGTGCTGACCGTGCGTGCCCATCAGGCGAATTCCCACCGGGGCATCGGCTGGGAGGAGTTCACGGACGCGGCCATCCGCATTTTGAACGAGCAGGAACGGCCCATGGTCTTTATTTTGTGGGGACGGCCCGCCCAAACAAAGAAAAGCATGCTCACCAATCCGAAGCATCTGATTCTGGAGGCGCCGCATCCCAGCCCGCTGTCCGCATCCCGGGGATTTTTCGGGAGCAGGCCATTCAGCAAAACCAATGCCTTTCTCACGGAGCACGGACTTGCGCCCATTGACTGGCAGATTGAAAATGTGCACCCTTCAGGGCAGATGCATTTCGCGCAATAAGGAATAGACCTAAGACAAAATACATAAAATGCAGCATACGGGCCGGAGGAATCATGGGCCGCAAAGCCGTGCAGTAAGGAGAAGATATGAGTTTAGTAGAAGTGTTGAAAATCATTGTGCTGGGAATTGTGGAGGGTTTTACCGAGTGGCTCCCCATCAGCAGCACCGGCCACATGATTCTGGTAGATGAGATCATCCGGCTGGACCAGCCGGACGCCTTTAAGGAAATGTTTTTGGTGGTCATCCAATTGGGAGCGATTTTGGCGGTGGCATTCATGTACTTTGACCGCCTGAATCCCTTTGGCAGGAGGAAAAGCGCCCGTCAGCGGGAGGCAACCTGGATTCTCTGGATTAAGGTGATTATCGCCTGCATTCCTGCGGCGGTTCTGGGCCTTCTCCTGGATGACTGGATGGATGCCCATTTGTACAATGCCTATGTGGTGGCCTTCACCCTGATTTTGTACGGCGTGCTTTTCATTGCCCTGGAGAACAGTTCCATAACGGATCACCCATCAATCTCCAAAGTGGGGCGGATTCCTCTCAAGACCGCGTTCTTCATCGGCCTGTTCCAGGTTCTCTCTTTGGTTCCCGGCACATCACGTTCCGGCTCAACGATCCTGGGCGCTATGATTCTGGGATGCTCCCGGGGCGCAGCCGCGGAGTTTTCCTTTTTCCTGGGAATCCCGGTGATGTTTGGGGCCAGCGCCCTCAAGATCGTGAAATTTTTCCTGGAGGGCAACGGACTGAACGGTTCCCAGATTTTCTATATTCTGCTGGGAATGATTATCGCCTTCGGCGTGTCCGTATACTCCATACGTTTTCTTATGGGGTACGTGCGCAGCCATGACTTTAAATTTTTCGGGTACTACCGGATTATTTTGGGCGTGATTGTGCTGGCGTATTTTGGAATTACTGCTCTGGCGAGCTGACAAGAATTTGGAGTATAAAAAGGCGGGAGAGATTTCTCCCGCCGAATTTGTTATAGGGCCTGAAGAACCTGGATCAGGGCGTCCGTATCCTCCGGCGATGTGGCCCAGCTTGTAGCAAAGCGCAGAATCGTGTGCCCGCCGCCGCATGCTTCCCAGAAGCTGGAATCAACCTTTTCCCGGAGAAATGCCCTCTGCTTTTCATCAACCGCAAAGAAAATCTGATTGGTGGGAGAGCCGAAGCACAGAGGAATATTCTGCTCCTTTAAGGCATCCCGAATCCGGCCGGCGGCTTCTATGGCAGGCTTTCCTATACGCAGATATAAGCCGTCAGTAAACAGAACGTCGAACTGCGCACCCAAAAGCCATCCCTTGGCCAGAAGAGCTCCCTGCTGTTTGATAAGAGTGAAAAAATGGGGGATAAGCCCCCGCTTCGGAATCACCACGGCCTCTCCGAAAAGAGCCCCGCATTTTGTGCCTCCGATATAAAAAATGTCGCAGAGCGTTCCCAGATCCTGGAGGCTCACATCATTCTCCGGGCAGGCGAGGCCGTATGCCAGACGGGCGCCGTCTACGTAAAGGGGGAGCTCATACTTACGGCAGACCTGGCTGATCGCGGTCAGCTCATCCAGGGAATAGAGCGTGCCCAGCTCCGTAGGCTGGGAAATGTATACCATTCCGGGCATGACGATGTGCTCGTGGGTTTCGTCCTCCCAGTAAGACCAGACCAGGCGCTCGATCGCTTCGGCGGAAATCTTTCCGGAGGAATGGGGGAGCGTGAGAACCTTATGCCCTCCGGCTTCAATGGCACCGGCCTCATGGACGTTTATGTGTCCGCTCTCCGCTGCAATCACGCCCTGATAGGGCTTTAAGAGAGAGCGGATAACCAGGGCATTTGCCTGGGTGCCGCCTACCACAAAATGGACTTCTCCTTTTGGGCAGCTGCAGGCGGCAAGGATTTTCCTCCGGGCGCTTTCGCAGATGGAATCCGCCCCATAACCGGGATTTTTGTCAAAATTGATCTCTCCAAGGCGCGACAGAATGGAAGGATGGGCCCCCTCCATATAGTCGGAAGCAAAGGAGAGCTTCCGGAAAGCTGAATTCATAATGTACCCCCTTATCAGTCCACCATGTCCGCGATCTCGTAGAGCAGCCGCTCCGAATCATCCCATCCCAGACAGGGATCGGTGATGGACTGTCCGTAGCAGTGCTGGCCGATCTTGTGGCTTCCGGGCTCGATGTAACTCTCAATCATCAGGCCTTTCACCAGGTGCTTGATATCCGAAGAATGACGGCGGCTGTGCAGAACCTCCTTGGCAATGCGGATCTGCTCTTTGTACTCCTTGTTGGAGTTGGAGTGGTTGGTGTCCACGATGCAGGCCGGATTCTTCAGATTTCTCTTGCCGTAGAGATCAAAGAGGAGCTTTAAATCTTCATAATGGTAATTGGGAATGCACTGTCCCCTCTTGTTCACCGCACCCCGCAGTATGGTGTGGGTGAGCGGATTTCCCGGACACTGCACCTCCTTGCCGCGGAATATAAAATCGTGGGGAAGCTGCGCGGCCACTACGGAGTTGAGCATAACGGTCAGGTCTCCGCTGGTGGGGTTTTTCATTCCTACGGGTACGTCGCAGCCGCTTGCCACAAGCCGGTGGAACTGGTTCTCCACGGAGCGCGCGCCTACGGCGATGTAGGACATGATGTCCGAGAGATATTCCAGGTTTTCCGGGTAAAGCATCTCATCCGCCGTGGAGAAGCCGGATTCGCGGAGCACCCGCATGTGCATGTGGCGGATGGCCAGAATTCCCTCAAACATATCCGGCTTTTTCTCGGGATCCGGCTGATGGACCATACCCATATATCCTTCCCCGGTGGTCCTGGGCTTGTTGGTGTAAACTCTGGGCACGATGACAAGCTTATCCTTTGTCTTTTCCTGCACCCTGGCCAGGCGGTTGGTGTAATCACACACGGCATCCTCGTTGTCCGCAGAGCAGGGTCCGATCAGCACCAGAAACTTGCTGCTCTGGCCCGTAATGATCTTTTTTACTTCTTCGTCCTTCTGGCTCTTTAACTGCGCCAGATTATCCGCTAATGGAAACTGCTCCCGTATCTCCGCAGGGGTCGGCAGGTCTTTTACAAATGTAAGTCCCATCTTTTGTCAAATCCTCCGATTTCTATTAAATACAATGTATATTACTGCTCAGCCGAAACTGTCACGTAGCAATTATAATATAGAAATAAAAATTCGTAAAGGGAAGGGTTTTTACATTTTATTCTTGATTTTCCGGTATACCGGCGTCATTTTCACTATAGAGCAAATAAGGGCTTTATAAAAACGTAAAAAATAAGGCCCTTGCATCCAAAGGAAAATATGGTAAAATAGGTAAAGAGATTTAAAGGAGAGAAGAAAGATGCAGATTTACGAAGAATTAGTGGCCAGAGGACTGATCGCCCAGGTGACCAATGAGGAAGAGATCAAAAAGATGGTGAACGAGGGAAAAGCCGTGTTCTATATCGGATTTGATCCCACGGCGGACAGCCTCCATGTGGGCCACTTTATGGCACTTTGCCTGATGAAGCGCCTTCAGATGGCGGGGAATAAGCCCATCGCTCTGATCGGCGGCGGCACAGGCATGGTAGGAGACCCCTCGGGCCGTACAGATATGCGAAAGATGATGACTCCGGAGATGATCGAGCACAACTGCGAGTGCTTTAAGAAGCAGATGAGCCGGTTCATTGATTTTTCTGATGGAAAGGCCCTCATGGTGAACAATGCCGAGTGGCTTTTGGGTCTGAATTATATTGAGTTTCTGCGGGAAGTCGGCCCCCACTTCTCCGTGAACAATATGCTTCGGGCAGAATGCTACAAGCAGAGAATGGAGAAGGGACTCAGTTTCCTTGAATTTAATTATATGATCATGCAGAGCTATGATTTCTATGAGCTCTACCTCCGCTATGGCTGCAACATGCAGTTCGGGGGAGATGACCAGTGGAGCAATATGCTGGGCGGTACGGAACTGATCCGCCGCAAGCTCGGCAAGGATGCACACGCCATGACCATTACCCTTCTGCTGAATTCCGAGGGCAAGAAGATGGGCAAGACCCAGTCTGGTGCCGTATGGCTGGATCCGGACAAGACTTCGCCCTATGACTTCTATCAGTATTGGAGAAACGTGGGTGATGCCGATGTGCTCAAGTGTCTGCGGATGCTCACCTTCCTGCCCTTAGAACAGATTGATGAGATGGACAAGTGGGAGGGGAGCCAGCTCAACCGGGCCAAGGAGATCCTGGCCTTTGAGCTCACCAAGCTCGTGCACGGCGAGGAGGAAGCCAAGAAAGCCGAGGAGGGGGCCAAAGCGCTCTTTGCGGGCGGCGGCGCTTCCGCGAACATTCCTTCCTTCAGCCTGGAGGAGAGTGATTTCACTGACGGTGCTATCGACATCCTGACGATTCTCAACAAGTGCGGTCTTGCCTCCTCCCGATCCGAGGCCCGGAGAAATGTGGAGCAGGGCGGCGTATCCGTGGACGGTGAACCGGTGAAAGACATCAAAGCTTCCTTTGCAAAAGAGCAGTTTGCCGGCGAGGGACTTCTTGTCAAGAGAGGCAAGAAAAACTTTATGAAGGTTGTTTTAAAGTAGAAGCCTGAGAGGAGGGAGCCGTATTGTATAAGACGGTTCGGCGGCTGCAGACCCTTGTTCTGGCTGCAATTTTGACAATCTCCGCGCCCACTGCCGCCCAGGCGGCGTCGGCTGCGGTTCCGGAGACCCCGGTAAGCCTCCATATGGATATGAACAGCAGAGGCGTATCAATTTACAACGGATACACGTCCTATGTGATGGGGTACAGAGCTTCGGAGAATGATACATTTACTGTTACCAGTGATGAAAACGGTGTAGATCTGGAAGATGTCACCATGAATTATTATCTGCTCACGTATATGGGAGATTCCCAGAAATATCTGGAGTGCACGGTTCACGGTCTGCGCCCCGGGGCTCATTACCCGGTGGTGCGCCCGGAAACTGTGGAAAAGGAGCGGGAATCCGGAGATCTTTATGACTACCTGGAACGCTGCTATATGGTAGAATTTGAGTGGGAAAACACCAGAAAAACGTATTACTTTTCCCTCTATCCTGAGAATGAGATGGATGAATACCGCAACCTTCATTTGGGGAAATGGGAGCAGGATAACAAGGGCTGGAGGTATCGCTACGACGGGGAGTACCTGACCTCCTGGGTTCAGGTGGAGGATACATGGTATTACATGGGCCCCGATGGGTATATGGAGACCGGATGGCTGGAATATAAGGGAGATTGGTATTATCTCGACCCAACTACGGGCGCCATGCGGACGAACTGCACTGTGGACGGATTCAAGATAAACGGAAGCGGAATACGGGTTTAGATGCCGCGAAAATAAAAAGGGAGAGCACAGATATTCTCTGTGCTCTCCTTTTTTGGAAATATTCGGTTCGCAGTCCGGCCTGCCCGGAAATCAGCTCTCTTGGGGATCCTCAGGCCAGAACTCCCAGATGCTCCAGAAGAATTTTCAACCCCATGAGAATCAGGATCACGCCGCCTGTAATCTCTGCCCGCGATTCATACCGGCTTCCGAAGACATTCCCCACCTTAACGCCGACCATGGACAGAAGGAAGGTGATAACTCCGATAAAGGACACGGCTGGGATAATGTCCACCCGCAAAAAGGCGAAAGAAACGCCTACAGCCAGGGCGTCAATGCTGGTGGCGATGGCCAGAAGCGTCATGTTTTTGACATCCAGGGAGGCATCGGGACATTCGTCCGGTCCGGCCAATCCTTCTTTGATCATATTTCCTCCGATAACAGCCAGAAGAATGAATGCGATCCAGTGATCATAGCTGCTTATGGAATTGCTGAAACCTGAACCCAGAAGATAACCCGCCAGCGGCATGGCAGCCTGAAAGCCTCCAAAATAGAGCCCTACAATGAGCGCACCACGCCAGCTCATCTGCCTCATTGCCAATCCCTTACAGACCGCAACGGCAAAGGCATCCATGGAAAGTCCCACCGCGATGATGAAAAGTTCTGTTAGTGACATAGCTGCTCCTCATTCCTTTTTTACTTTTCCGCCTGTATACGGCCGAAAGGCCGGTTTTCCCTCTTTTTGCCGTACATGGAAAGGAATTACATTTTACGGCAGATTACAGCAAAAGTCAAGCGACAGATGTATTGTAAATCCCAGGACGCTGTGCTAGAATGATTAGACGACTATATGTGGGAGGTACATAGTAGTATGAAAAAGTCATATGAGATAGATATGTGTCATGGCCCCCTGCTGGGCAAGATTCTTCTATTCTCAATCCCTTTGATGCTGTCCAGTATTCTGCAGCTTTTGTTTAATGCGGCGGATATCATTGTGGTGGGACGCTTCACGGGAAGCCAGGCTCTGGCGGCAGTGGGATCCACTTCCGCCCTGATCAATCTGCTGATTAATATATTCGTCGGCCTTTCCGTGGGCGTCAATGTGCTGGTGGGCAAGTATTATGGAGGAAAACAGGAGCAAAACATCAGCGAGACAGTTCACACAGCCATGCTTACCAGTCTGCTCAGCGGGCTGGCTCTGGTGGTTCTGGGCATTGCAGCCGCAAGGCCCCTTCTTCATCTTATGGGTACACCGGATGATGTGCTGGATCAGGCAATTTTGTATATGCGGATTTACTTTTTGGGTATGCCGGTGCTGATGATCTATAATTTTGGGGCGGCTATTCTGCGGGCAGTAGGAGACACTCGACGCCCCCTCTATTATCTGTTTGCGGCCGGAGTGGTAAATGTAATTCTGAATCTTACATTTGTGGTGGGATTCGGAAGAGGGGTGGACGGCGTGGCATGGGCCACAGTGATTTCCGAACACATATCGGCATTTTTTATTGTGAGAAGCATGATGAAAGCGCCGGGAGCTTTAAAGCTGGAGCTTCGGAAACTGCGGATTGTACCGGACAAGCTTCGGCGGATTGTGAAGGTAGGCCTTCCTGCCGGGATCCAGGGGGCGGTTTTTTCCGTGTCCAATGTGGTGATCCAGTCCTCAGTGAATTCCTTCGGCTCTGTGGCCATGGCGGGAAATACCGCGTCCTCCAATATTGAAAACTTTGTCTACACGGCTATGAACGCAATTTACCAGACAAACTTAAGCTTTACCAGTCAAAATCTGGGTGGCCAAAAATACCGGCGCATCAATAAAATTATGTTCTGCTGCCTGGGGGTGGTCGTGACGATCGGCCTCGGACTGGGGCTTTTGGCCGTTCTGGGACAGAATGTTCTTCTGGGAATCTATTCCTCTGAGCCGGAGGTTCTGGCCTATGGAGCCCGCCGGCTGCGCATTATATGCAGCACGTATTTTATTTGCGGAATGATGGACTGTATGGTGGGGAGCCTGCGGGGGCTGGGATATTCGGTGATTCCCATGCTGGTTTCGCTGACCGGAGCCTGCGGCTTTCGAATTCTGTGGGTGATGACCATATTTCAGGTATTCCGCACACTGGAAGTGTTGTATCTGTCTTATCCGGTGTCCTGGCTGATTACCGTATCCGCACATATGTTTACTTTTTGGAGAGTGCGGCGGCATTTCCCGAAGGAGGACGTACCGGATTGACTGCCGGGCGGGAATACAGGAATATAAAATTGAAATAATCTGAAAATTATAAAAAATTAGAAAATAAGTGAATAATTATTGTATAAAAATGGAAACAATTGTAATAAAATAGATCGATAAATGTAATAACAAAAAATATAAAAAAATTTATAAAAAAGTATTGACAAAATGAGCCTCATTTACTATAATAAAGACAACAAAACAACAACACAACAAAAACAAAAATCTAAGAAAAGGAGGTACGGACCGCCGAAGACGCAAACTTTGTTTCATTTATAAATGGAAAGAAATTTTCTTTATAAATGAAACCGGGAAGACCTATCAGATCAGACGCAGATGTTTACACAGAGATTCGATCCGATTGATTTAAATAGTAAAGAAAAACCAATCGATTGGAAGAAAGAGCAATTGCACTATTTAAAGAAGTCAGAAAAGAAATTCTGTGAAGGATGAGAAAACGGATAAACCAAAAGACCAGAGTTCGCGCTATCAAAGAGAGTATCAGAGCAACAGAAAAAGCGGTTTGGTAATATGACGAGAAAGTATTATCAGAAAGCAAAAAAGATACCGGATAGCAGAGAGTAAGATACAGAAAAATGGATTGATGGCTGAAAAGTGAACACTCATCGGGAACAGGATGCGGAAGGATGATAGGAGTACAACTTCATATAGATGTTGTAAAAAATAAGAAACAATTGTTTCGGAAAAAAGAGAGGCTTAGTCCAATGGACACAGTACATTAGAGGACGGGTATCAGGATCGGGAACGTGGTTAGTTAAAGATCTGATATCCGTCTTCGTTTTGTGCAGATGAAAATCAGGGCAGGCCTTCCAGATTAAAAGGAGGCGTGTATTCCTCGCGGGCACTGCTTTTTTTCTGCATATATCCGTGTGTCAGGCCCAGGCGAACCGCCTCCTCTACAACCTTGTCGTATTCGTAGGAGGTGAGACGCCGGTTAAGCTCCGGATGCTTGGGATTTGGCAGAACCGGTGTATACTGGCTCAGGAGGCTCAAAAGAAAGCTGTCTGCGGGAAGGTGGGAGCAAATCCAGCGGAGAAGAGCCATGGAATCCTCCCGATGGCCGGGCAGAACCAGGTGTCGGATGATGACGCCTTTTTTTATGAGGGTAAATTTTCGATCCGCCAGTCCCGGATGGGAATAGACGTGCTCCTCGAAAACGGGTGGGCCCGTCTGCGCGATCATCTGCGCAATTGCCGCGGAGGCAGTCTCAAAATAATCTCCGGCGCGGGACAACTCCCAGGCCAAGCCATTATCAAAATATTTTAGATCCGGAAGCCATATATCTACGTAGTCTTTCAGGGCTTTTACCGTTGAAACGAGTTCGTAGCCACCGCAGTTGTAGACGATGGGGATGAAAAGCCTGGGACGCACCTGATCAAGAGCACGGAGGATGAAGGGGAGAAACTGCGTTGGGGTGACCAGATTGATGTTGTGGGCTCCCTCATCCTGAAGGCGCAGGAAGATATCGGCCATCTCGCGGCTGGTCAGCTCTCTGCCGTAATTCTCCGCGCTGATTGTATGATTCTGGCAAAAGCAGCATCGGAGCGTACAGCCGGAAAAAAATATGGTGCCGCTGCCTCCGGGTTCCCATTCAGGGCCGCTGATGCAGGGCTCTTCCCAGGCATGGAGAGCTGCCCGGGCTGCCCGGGGCCTTTCCGGGACACCGCAGAAGCCCAGGGAGGTGCTGCGGTCAACACCGCATTTTCGGGGACAGAGCATGCAGGGAGAGGCATTTATGTTTGATAGCGGGTGTGTCATTGGGAATCCTCCTGTAAGGATTTTGCGGGATCGCAGGGATAAGCGCTCTGGCTGGCTGCCAGGGGCCGGTGCTGGCTGCGGTATTCTTTTGGGGAAGCGCCGTACTCCTTTTTAAATGCCCGGAAAAAGCTGGTATAATCTTTAAATCCGTATTGGTGGTAGACCTGCCCGATGGGCTGTCCGGACAGAATGGCATTTTTGCTGGCATGAAGACGCTTTTTCAGTATATACTGGTGAAGAGAGATGCCCATATTATCCTTGAATATATGGGAAATATGAAATTTGCTTACGTAGAAAAAGGCAGCCAGGCTGTCCAGGCTCAGATCTTCCTCCAGATGCCGGTTGATGTAATCGCAGATGTTCAGGTACAGAAGATTTTCATATACTGCGGCCCGCTGATGGATCACATCATATACTATCCGGTTCACATAGACGAGAAAAGAAACGGCCATGAGCTCCGCGGTCTGCCTCTTGAAGGGCCGGCTGCTGCCCAGTTCTTCCAAAAGATCCATGAGCTTTCCCTGCAGTGCCTGGGTGGCGGTGGAATCTGCATGGAAGCGGTAAGTCCGGCCGGATGCCGCCTGGTCAAAGCAGTAGGTGAACTCCTGGTCAATGGAGCGGAGTTTATTGTAGTAGTCTTTTCGGAACCAAAAGACAAACCGGCGGTAGGGCTTTTTGCGGGAGAGAAACACCGGGTGATGGGACGTGCCCGGAGGGATAAGCAGACAGTCTCCGTATTCCAGATGATACAGTTTATCCTCGACATGGTAGTCCACATCTCCTTCCAGAAAAAAATACAGTTCATAGTAATCATGGTGATGGGGGGCCACGCTGGACAGAGCGGTGTCGCTGTAATAAAAAAGTTCAAAATCAACGGGTTCCATATACTGCCGTGTATTGAAATCCGTGGGCTGCCGCTTTTTCATCTGGAACCTCCTGAAATGGGATATTTTTCCCGCTGATGCTGTCCACATCTTACCATGAAACCACAATTTTTGCAATATGTACAACAATTATCACTATGGACGGAGGGTTTCTATCTGTTATAATGAAGTTAAGAAATTTTTAGGAGGTAAATCACATGAAATTGTCATTCAGATGGTATGGGGGAGACGACAAGGTAACGCTGGAGAACATCCGTCAGATTCCGGGGATGCAGTCCATCGTTACCGCGGTTTATGATGTGCCTGTGGGGGAGGTATGGAGCCGTGAGAGCATCGCAAAACTGAAAAAGCAGGTGGAGGATGCGGGTCTTGGATTCGATGTGATCGAGAGTATACCGGTTCACGAAGACATCAAGCTGGGAAAGCCTTCCAGAGACCGCTACATTGAGAATTACTGCGAGAATATCCGCCGGGTGGCCGAGGCCGGCGTAAAGTGCATCTGCTACAATTTTATGCCTGTGTTTGACTGGACGAGAACCCAGCTTGACCACGCGCTTCCGGACGGATCCACCTCTCTTGTATATTATCAGGAGCAGGTAGATGCGGTGAACCCGCTGAACAGCGACAGCGATCTGACCCTTCCGGGCTGGGATGCCAGCTATACCAGAGATGGCTTGAAGGCTGTTGTTGCGGAGTACAACAACATGACAGAAGAAGATCTGTGGAACAACCTGAAGTATTTCCTGGAGCGGATTATCCCGGTTGCGGCCGAGTGCGATGTGAACATGGCAATCCATGAGGATGATCCCTGCTGGAGCATTTTCGGACTTCCCCGGATTATCACCTGCGAGGAGAATCTGGACAAGTTCTTAAAGCTGGTGGATGATAAGCACAACGGTATTACCCTGTGCACGGGCTCCCTGGGATGCTCCGCAAAGAACGATGTTCCCCGTCTGGCAGCCAAGTATGCGGCTATGGGCAGAATCCATTTCGCGCATCTGAGAAATGTGGCTGTGCTGGACAACGGCTTTGAGGAGAGAGCGCATCTGTCAAGCTGCGGCTCCCTGGATATGTTCGCGATTGTGAAGGCCCTGGTGGAGAACGGATTTGACGGCTATGTGCGTCCCGACCACGGACGGATGATCTGGGGCGAGACGGGAAGAGCCGGATACGGCCTGTACGACAGAGCTCTGGGAGCAACGTATCTGAACGGTCTGTTTGAGGCTGTGGAGAAGATGAGCAAGTAAAACAGGCAGAAGCAAAAAATAAGATTATCCTTTAAGAAACTCGAGATCTTAGGGATAATCTTATTTTTTTGCTGTTTTTTCCGGAACGTGTCCGATAACTAGCCAGGCCTTATCACTTGGCGTGCGGCTATACGTTTCGGTAGAGATAGCAGGGAAGCCCGTCTTTTGTCCTGCGGGGCGGTTCACCCTGAATCAGGGGAAGGGCATAGGAGATAAATTCCGGCCGGATGCCGCAGCCGTCCGGGGTAATCCATTCGGAGGGGAAGGTCTTTTCCTTGTTGCAGACAGCCGCGGCGTCTGTGAGGCCGGGAACCATATGGTAGTCCGGGCCGGGCAGGCGGTTTAGGGTGACCATCTGGCCGGAAGCCCCTTCCAGCGCGCTTTTAACCGCGAAGCGTCCGGCTTCCGCTGCCTCCTCTATATCGCACAGGGAGGAGATTAGGCCGCTGCAGCGCTGGTTGACATTCAGCTCTACGGAGCGGACTTTGACCCCGAAGCGGTTTTTCAGATACCCCTCCAGGATTTTGGCGCAGCCTGTGAGCATCTTATGGCCGAAGGTATCGGTCTGGGCCTCGCTTGCATATTCGCAGATAAAGCGGCCGGAGCTGTCCTTTATTCCCTCGGAGACGCAGATGACCAGGCTGGGAGTCTGGGCCAGGGCCCGCTCCACATCTGCAAACAGCTGCTCCACGGAGAAGGGGGATTCCGGGAGATAGATAAGCCGGGGGTTGTCCTCGGGGAATTTTCTGGCCAGAACGCTGGCGGCCGTAACCCATCCGGCGTGACGGCCCATCAGCTCCACAAGGGTGATGGATGGCTGCTGGTACACGGAGGCGTCCAGAACGATCTCCCGGACCGTGGAGGCAACGTATTTGGCTGCGCTTCCGTAGCCGGGTGTGTGGTCGGTGACGGGCAGATCGTTGTCAATGGTCTTGGGGACGCCGATAAAGGAAATGGAGGAATGACAGAGCTCTCCGTACCGGCTCAGCTTCTCCACCGTATCCATGGAATCATTTCCGCCGATATAGAACAGGGCACCGATATCCATAGACGCCAGCTTTTCAAAGAGAAGGGGGTATACGGGGGAGTCCATATTTTGAGGCAGCTTGTGGCGGCAGGAGCCCAGATACGCTCCGGGGGTGTGCTTGAGCAGCTCCCGATCCTCCGGAGAAAGGGCGGCGGAGAGATCCATAAAATGGCCGGAGAGAAAGCCCTCAATTCCGTTGATCATTCCGTATATGGTTCCGACCTCTCCGGCGCGGGAAAGGCCTTCCTCGATAACGCCGTACAGGCTGGCATTGATAACGGCTGTGGGGCCTCCGGACTGGCCGGCAATAATATTTTTTTTCATGCGTTTGCTCCTTTGCGTGTCAATCGTGGTATACGTTATCCTGAACTTTTACGAGTATATAATAAATACGGGCGGAGCGCAACGCCTGGAAGAAATATATTTGGTGTCAGATTGCATAGAAAAGGTATTTTCTTTTTGGCGATTCTGACAGTTGAAGAAGAAGGGAGAATGTGGTAATCTGTATACAGAAAGAAAAGTTGTATACAAACTATTAGATTTGAATACAACAAAAATAAATTTTAAATGATGAGGAGGAACAGGGAATGGATATTCGTTATTCCGCAAATCAGAAGGACGTAAAGCGCTACACCACAGAGGAATTGAGGAAGGAGTTCCTGATTCAGAATCTGTATGTGCCCAACGAGGTTGTAGCCGTGTACTCCCATGTAGACCGCATGGTAACCATGGGATGCATGCCCACCACCGAGACGGTTTCAATCGACAAGGGAATTGACTGCTGGAAGAATTTTGGTACGCATTATTTTCTGGAGCGCCGTGAGATCGGTATCTTCAATATCGGCGGAGCCGGAAGCATCACAGCGGATGGCGAAACCTTTAAGATGGGTTACAAGGACTGCCTTTACATTACCAAGGGAACCAAGGAGGTTCATTTTGCAAGCGAGGATCCGGAGAACCCGGCTAAGTTTTATATGGTAAGCGCGCCGGCCCACACCTCCTACACCACCACCTTTATTCCGATTGAGAAGGCAGCCAAGAGACCCTGCGGCGAGGCTGAGACATCCAACAAGCGTGTGATCAACCAGTTCATTCATCCGGATGTGCTGAAGACCTGCCAGCTCTCCATGGGTATGACGGTTCTGGAGCCCGGAAGTGTGTGGAATACCATGCCGGCTCACACGCATGAGCGCCGGATGGAAGTTTATATGTACTTTGAGGTACCGGGAGACAACGTCGTGTTCCACATGATGGGAGAGCCTACAGAGACAAGACACATCATCATGAAGAATGAAGAGGCAGTGATCAGCCCCTCCTGGAGCATCCACAGCGGAGCAGGCACATCCAATTATACCTTTATCTGGGCTATGGGCGGAGAGAACATGGAGTTTGACGATATGGACACCATGCAGCCCAACGAGATGAAGTAATACGGCGATTGGGACAAGCGGGCGTGCATACACCAGGAATAAATTTCCAGGCACGCCTTACAATAAAATAAATGGAGGAAAAAGAAATGGCAGATTATTTAAAGAATTTCTCACTGGAGGGCAAGATTGCCCTGATTACCGGCGCTTCCTACGGCATCGGCTTTGCCATCGCAAAGGCTATGGCCGGCGCGGGCGCAACCATTGTATTTAATGATATCAAGCAGGAACTGGTAGACAAGGGCCTTGCCGCTTACAAGGAGGAAGGCATCGACGCGCACGGCTATGTGTGTGATGTTACCGATGAGAACGCGGTAAATGAGCTGGTAGCCAAGATCGAGAAGGAAGTGGGCGTGATTGATATCCTGGTAAACAATGCGGGAATCATCAAGAGAATCCCCATGTGCGATATGACGGCTGCTGAGTTCCGCCAGGTAATTGATGTGGATCTGAACGCTCCCTTCATCGTGTCCAAGGCAGTTATCCCCAGCATGATCAAGAAGGGCCACGGAAAGATCATCAACATCTGCTCCATGATGAGCGAGCTTGGCCGTGAGACGGTTTCCGCTTATGCGGCTGCAAAGGGCGGCTTAAAGATGCTGACCAAGAACATTGCATCCGAGTACGGCGAGTACAACATCCAGTGCAACGGCATTGGGCCTGGATACATTGCTACTCCTCAGACGGCTCCTCTGCGCGAGATCCAGCCGGATGGCTCCCGTCATCCCTTCGATCAGTTCATCGTGAGCAAGACTCCCGCAGGCCGCTGGGGCGAGGCAGAGGATCTGGGCGGCCCGGCCGTATTCCTGGCTTCCGACGCTTCCAATTTTGTAAACGGTCTTGTTCTGTATGTGGACGGAGGTATCCTGGCTTACATCGGTAAGCAGCCGAAATAATGGAATTTAAGAACAGAAGCGAGCTTGTGTATGAAACCCTGAAGCGGGAGATTCTGGACCTCAAGCTGGAACCGGGCAGACTTCTCAGCGAAAATGAAATCTGCGAGCGGTTCGGCGTCTCCAGAACTCCGGTGAGGGATGCCATGCGGCTTCTTCAGGAGCAGGGTTTTGTGGAGAATGTACCGTATAAGGGAATCTACGTGACCCTGCTCAGCCTGAACAATATCAAGCAGATGATCTATATGCGTCTGGCCGTGGAAACCATGGTGCTTCGGGATTTTCTTGATGCCCGCACCCCTATGGTTATGGAGGATATCCGCCATGCCATTGCCCAGCAGCGGGCGGTGATCCACGAGCCGGATTTTGAGGCGGAGCGGTTTTACCGGCTGGACGCCAAAATGCATTCGATATGGTTTGGGGCCGTCAGGCGCCAGAAGCTTTGGGAAATGCTCCAGGCCCAGCAGCTTCACTATACCAGGTTCCGCATGCTGGACTTCATCACGGAGACGGATTTCATGCGGATCATAGGAGAACATGAGGAGCTGTTCCGGCTGATTGAGAAGAAGGATCAGAAGGGCCTGGAGGCCGCGCTGAAGGAACACCTCTACTTCAGTATGAAGCGGATGCGCCATTCCATTGAGGTGGATTACAAAGATTATTTTGAAGAAGAACCAGAAGAAGGGCGGTTTGTCATTTGACAGGCCGCTCTTTCATGTAGACCCGCTCGTCCGGATTCTCTTCCAAATATTCTTCCAGCTCCTCAGGAGTGAGGTGGGAGCAAACTTCGCGAAAGAACTCGCGGCCGTCCATGGCGAGAAAATCAAAGATGCGGTTTTGCACCTCTTCGTTTTCAGAAAGCGCTTCGATTTCTTTTTTTGTCAGATGTTTCATGCCTCATTTCCTTTCATGCCTCTGTTTACCGTTCACGGTATTTGACATCCATGTCAGTCTGCGGTTATACATGGGATCACCCATAGTATATTCGTAATTACGAAGATATTCAAGACATGAAAACTAACTTATGCTTAATCTAATGGAATTTTTTGACAGAAGATAAGGCATACAGGAGAGGGACATGATTGATTATTCGCCATTTTGGAAGACGCTGGATCGCTCGGATGAGACCTGGTATTCGCTTACGCACAAGCACAAGATGTCGCACAGCACCCTGCACAGGCTGAAGCACAATAAAGACATTTCTATGAAAACAATGAATGATCTCTGCCGCATACTGGACTGCAGGATTGAGGACATTGCCGTGTATGTGCCGTCGGATAAGGATCAGAAGCTCTGAGGGAGAGGGAAGGCAGATGCGGCAGTCCGGACAGATATTTTTTTCCGGATCTGTATATTCTGCAGAAAAGTGTTTATACTGTAAGTGTCAACAAATGATAAAGATTAATACTTATCCTCCCCTTTTTACCCGGCCCGCTTGGCTTCGTGCAGGTGGGCCGGGTTTTTTGAACAAAAAAACCTTGCAAATACGCTCTCTTCGCGTAAATGCAAGGTTTTTTCCGTGGAGACAACAGGACTCGAACCTGCGACCTCCTGCACGTCAAGCAAATGCTCTCCCAGCTGAGCTATGTCTCCATGAGTGGTATTATATCACGAACCAAAAGGGGGATCAACTAAAAAATTCAGAAAATTAAGAAAAACCGAAATCTTTGGGGGGTAGGTCCGGCTCGGCTTTAGGTAGTGAACCTTGCCGGACCAGCGTCATCTCTGACCTGTTTAAAATATACCATGAAGTTGCTCGAAGGTCAATGGAAGTCAGGGAAATGTAATGAAATGTAATAATTCTTACGAAAAGCAGAGGAAAAAACGAAACAAAAAATGTCTCCAGCCGGAGCGTGTTCCCGGGATAATCAGTGTGAGACCGGACACCTCCGATACAGCCATGGGCCGCACTCCTCCCGGAACTGGAGACACGTTTATTATAAAACGCGGCGGAAGATTTTGCAATGCTTTCCCGCCGCGGATTCGTCCGGCCGTATCCGTCTGGCCTCCGCTCTCGGAAATAAAAAATCCCGCATCCGCCGGTTATACGGCAGACACGAGATTTCCTCCTGGAGACAACGGGATTCGAACCCGCGACCTTTGCGTTGCGAACGCAACGCTCTCCCAGCTGAGCTATGTCCCCATGTTTCTATGTAACGCTTGTCAGTCACAATAGACATTATACCACGGTTGGGAAAAATTACAAGAGAAATTTTTTAAAACCGGGAAGAATGAATGGGGACTGAATTGGTAGAAAAAGGCGCGGTCCAGGACAACACAGCTCCGGACGATGAAAAGAGGGAGCGCGCCCGCTGCCAGGCGCGTCCCTCTTTGCTCAGGCCTTGTTCACAAAGGACTCACAGTCCGTACATTCTTTCTTCGTCGGATTGACCTCGTGGGTGCCGATGCGGATGGTGTCCAGGGTGCAGTAGTCGGCGCTTCCCGCATGGTGGGCGCAGTTTTTGATGGAACACTGAATGGATTCGTTTGTATTGCCGAATTTCATGAAAAATACCTCCTTTTGCTTGCTGTCGTTCAGCAGCGCGCTGAACTGATATGTAGTATTTGCAGATGCGTGCAAAAAATACGAAATAGGATTTGAAAAATCCGGTATTTTGTTATATACTATGGTCTATGGCGGGCAGGCGGGGACAGCCTTTAAAAAAAGGGGCTCTAAGCGCCGGATGCCCACACGATATTATAGATAGAAGGATGGTTTTGCTATGGCATTGTTGGAGACATGGAGAAATCTGGCGTACGGGGACGGCCTGAATGATAAAAAGAAAGAGGAACTGTGGTCCGGATATTTCCAGATTGAGAAGGGAATCTATGAGCAGATCCTTTCGGATCCCACCCAGGTAATCACAGGGACTGTGAAGGAGCTGGCTGAGAAGTATAATACGGAGATTCTCATCATGACCGGTTTCCTGGATGGAATTAATGAGAGCCTTAAGGGATACGAGAACCCCATTGATACCATGGAGGAGGACACCGAGGTTAAGATCGAGATTGACCCGGAGAAGCTGTATTACAACATGGTGGAGGCAAAAGCAAAGTGGCTGTATGAACTTCCCCAGTGGGACAGCATCCTGACGCCTGAGAAGCGCAAGGAGCTTTATAAGGCGCAGAAGGCATCCGGAACAATCCGCAAGGGAAAGAAGATATTCCCCAATGATCCCTGTCCGTGCGGAAGCGGCAAAAAGTATAAGAAGTGCTGCGGAAAGAATGCATAATTAAAGTCTGCGCGAATGAGCGGCAGTATCGGTTTTGGGGGATGGCGCTTGCGAAAACAGCCGGCGCCATCCTTTTTTAGATGCTCCGGAAAAATTACAGGGGAGACGGAATGATGGATGCCTATACCAGCTTTGCCCAGGTATATGACCTGTTTATGGACAATGTACCCTATGAGGAATGGGCGGCGTATGTAAGAGGAATATTAACGGAATACGGAATCGGCAGCGGGCTGGTTCTGGATCTGGGCTGCGGTACGGGGAGCCTTACGGAATGCCTGGCCCGGGCCGGATATGATATGATTGGCGTCGACAGCTCGGAGGACATGCTGGAGATTGCCATGGACAAACGGGGACGTTCCGGTCTGGATATTTTGTATCTGCTCCAGGATATGCGGGAGTTTGAGCTTTACGGCACGGTCCGTGCGGTGGTGAGCATCTGCGATTCCATGAATTATATACTGGATTATGCGGATTTGGTTCAGGTGTTCCGCCTGGTGAACAATTACCTGGATCCCGGAGGAATTTTTATTTTTGATTTGAATACGGAATATAAGTATGAGGCGCTTATGGGCAGCCGGACATTTGCGGAGGACCGGGAGGATGGGAGCTTTATCTGGTACAATGAGTATTCTCCCGAGGATCATATCAATGAATATGATCTGACGCTCTTTGTGAGGGAGGGGAAGCTTTTCAGGAGGTTTCAGGAGACGCATTACCAGCGGGCCTACAGCCCCGCAGAGGTGCGGCGCGCGGCCGCGGAGGCGGGAATGGAGTTTGAGGCCTGCTGGGACGCATTTTCCAGGGATCCCGTAAAGCCGGACAGCGAGCGGATGTACATGGTATTCCGGGAAAAGGGAAAGACAGAAAGGAATGGATGAACGATGGCTGATTATGTGATCCGGGCCACAGCGGCCCAGGGACAGATCCGGGCATTTGCGGCGACCACCAGGGATTTGGTGGAGGAGGCAAGAAAGGCTCACAATACCAGCCCGGTGGCCACTGCGGCTCTGGGACGCCTTTTGACTGCCGGAGCGATGATGGGATACGATATGAAGGGGGAGAAGGATCTCCTGACAATCAAGATTCAGGGAGACGGCCCCATCGGGGGGCTGACGGTTACGGCAGATTCCCATGGAAATGTAAAGGGATATGCCTTCAACCCCTCCGTCATGCTGCCGCCCAATGAAAAAGGAAAGCTGGACGTGGGCGGTGCCCTGGGGGTCGGGGTTCTCAGCGTGATCCGGGATATTGGCCTTAAGGAGCCCTATGTGGGCCAGACGATCCTGGTCACCGGGGAGATCGCGGAGGATCTGACCTATTATTATGCTACATCGGAGCAGACGCCGTCCTCCGTAGCCCTGGGCGTTCTGATGAATAAGGACAATACGGTGCGCCAGGCCGGAGGATTTATCCTCCAGCTCATGCCCGGCGCCTCGGATGAGGTCGTAGGCGGATTGGAGAGAAAGCTTCAGGAGGTAACTTCTGTTACCGCTCTTATGGATGTGGGAAATACGCCGGAGACGATTCTGCAGTATATTCTGGGGGATTTCGGCCTGGAGATCAATGACAGGAATCCGGCCCGGTTTTTCTGCAACTGCAGTAAGAGCCGGGTGGCGAGAGCGCTGATCAGTCTCGGAAAAAAGGAGCTTGACGGAATGATCCGGGACGGGGAGCCCGTGGAGGTGAACTGTGATTTCTGCGGAAGGAGCTATACTTTCGATGTGGAAGAGCTGCAGGGACTTTTGGAGCAGGCGGTGAGGCGCTAAGTGCTCATAACAATACAGAGAGCTAGGCTCGAAAAGACCTCGCCAAGCACTCTGTATGTATCGCACGTAAGCGCCCAAAGGACAGGCGCTAAGTGCTCATAACAACAAAAAGAGCCAGTTGCGGCTGGCTCTTACTTGTAATCATTTGAAATTCACGTATGACTTAATTCAACGTCTATCAAGAGCTGATATATGTTTGAAAAAGGTACGCTGTCTGTTCATTGATTATAATTTGGTCACGTTGGTGGCCTGCGGTCCCTTTGCTCCGTTTACTACGTCGAACTCAACCTCAGCGCCCTCATCCAAGGACTTGAAGCCTTCCATGTTCAGACCGGAGTAGTGTACGAATACATCGTTGCCCTGCTCGTCGCAGATGAATCCGTAACCTTTCTGGTTGTTGAACCACTTAACTGTACCTTTCATTGTGATACCTCCAAAAAATAATAAAAAATGTAGCGCTGCGAGTTATTTCGCAACTGCCATAAGAATATCACAAATGTTCAGAGGTGTCAAACATTTTCGGCAGAAAAGAGGATATGGGAAATGAAATTAATCAATGTTTGGAGACATTTCCGGACAATTACAAAACACAGGAATCTTGTGCGGAAACATTGCTTTAAAATCGGCCTGTATTGGCAGGGCTTGACCCATGATCTTTCTAAATACAGCCCCGAAGAATTCTGGACCGGTGTCCGCTTTTACCAGGGGGACAGAAGCCCCAACGCGGCGGAGCGGGAAACTCTGGGATTTTCCAAGGCGTGGCTGCACCATAAGGGAAGAAATAAGCATCATTTTGAGTATTGGATAGATGTGTCCAAGAACAAGGAAGAGGGGCTGGTGGGGAATAAAATGCCTCTGCGCTACGTGGCGGAGATGGTGTGCGACCGGATTGCGGCCTGCGAGGTCTACAGGGGAAAGGATTACACCAGCGCGGCCCCCTGGGAGTATTATGAGCGGACGAGAAAATACATAACCATTCATCCCCGGACGCGGGCTCTGCTGGAAAAGGTGCTTATCATTCTCCGGGATCAAGGAGAGGAAGCTGCTTACGCATATCTGCGCAGACTCCTTAAACAGGGGAAGTATTGAGCGTTTTTTGCTGCGCGCGGATCTGCCGGATCGTGCTCCAGCCGATTGCGAGGGCCATAAGGCCCGTGGATATATTGCTCACGGCCATGACGATTCCCAGGCTCACATCCCCCAGGGTGGTAAATGTCTGCAGGGCCCACAGAACAGGGATGCGGAAGACAAAAACACGGCTGAAGTTGATCAGAAGCGTGACTTTTGTCTTCCCAAAGCCGTAGAGAAGGGCCATAACGGCTGCATTTGCTCCCAGAGGGATGGCACCCAGTGCTTCCATGCGGTAGATGGAACAGATCATTTCCTGGAAGGCTGGGTTCCCTCCGGCAAAGAGACCGCTGATGGAATCCAGAAAGAGCAGGGTGAGGGTCATGAAGAAGGCCCCGATGCCCAGGCAGACAATGAGGATGCAGCGGAACGCTTTGAGCGCGCGCTCCGTCTCCCCGGCTCCCAGGCACTGGCTGATGATGGCGGAGCCGCCCTCCTGAAAGCCGTTCTGAGGATTGGTGGCAATTCCGCCCAGATTGTTGGAGATGCCGAGGGCTCCCACCGTGAGGGCGCTGTATACGGTGCTCATAGAGTTGATGACAACCTTGCCGAAGGAGAATGCCATTTTCTCGATGATAACGGGGAAGGACAAAAGGAGCATGGGGCGGATCACCCGGCGTTTCAGGGAGATTGCGCGCAGCGAAAAGCTGAATGCATTTCCCTTCCGGCTTAAATTCCAGCAGGCCGCGGCAAGGAGCAGAGACTGGGAGAGAATGGTGGCGGCTGCGATCATGTTGATGCCGCTGTCCAGCACGTAGACAAAGAGGGCTGTGAGGCCAAGCTTTGTCAGGATCACACCGATATTCAGGTAAAGGATGCGCCGGGAATTTCCTCTGGCCCGCTCAATGGCGATGTAGACGCTGTTGAAAAAGTTCAGCACAATGCCGATGAGATCCAGAATGAAATACTGGGTGCCTTCTGCAATAAATTCCTCAGGCGTCCGGGCAAGGCGCAGAAACTGGGGAGCAGTGGGAATGAGCAGAAGGAGAAGGCCGCCGCCCAAAATGCCGCAGAGGGCGAAAAGGGAACTCACCCTTCGCTTTACCAGGAGAAAATCCCCGGCCCCGTAGGCCTCGCTGATCTTGATGCTGGCGCCTACGGCCAGACCGCCGCCCAGGGATGAGAGCATCAGATTAATCTGGGAGAGGTAGGCCACGGCCGATACGGAGGATGCTCCGATATGGGATGCCATCATAGAATCAAATATTTTGAAGAGCTGGTTCAGGCTCTGATACAGGGCCAGGGGAACACATACGTAGAATACAACCCTCCACATGTTCCCGGTCCGGACAAATTCCCGAAACGCCTCGTCTTTTTGGGTGAGGGAGGCTTGGGGCTGCTGCTGGGCAGCCTTTTTTTGTTCGGGGGATTGGGCGTATGGGGAGGAGACTTGCGCGGTTTCCTGGGGAGTCATAGCTGTTTCCTTTCCTGTCCGGCTGTATCTGCCGTATTTTATATGCTCTATTATAGAAGGAAAGATTGAAAAAATCTTACAATATTTTGCGCTAAATTCAGATGGTTTTCAAATAATATTGACTTTATTTGCGGAAGAAGCGCGCAGCAGCCAATGGAGAATGGCAGCTCCCAGGATGATGGAGAGGATGTAGAGCAGATTTCCCGGAAGCGTACCTGCGGCCAGGGCGATCTGGTGGAAAATAACCTGCCCATTGGGATAATACGGGCTGATATAGAACATATCCGCATTCCCATAAGGGTGGGACAGCACGTTGACAGCTGTGGCAATGACGCAGCAGAGCAAAAAGAGCGGCAGGGAGGAGAGGAACCGGCGCCGGCTTTTTCCGCCGAGCCCCCTCATGGAACAGAAAAGACCCAGGAAAATGAGCACAAAATGCCAGAGAAAGCCGTGGAGGGTCAGAGTCCAGTAGGGATGCATTAGACCGCTGGGTTCTGCCAGGGCCATCACTCCGCCCAGGAGGCCGTAGTCCTGCAAAAAGGTATAGAAAGCGCGGGCGATTCTTCCGTGCCAGGCGGTTTGGAGCAGGGGGAGAAGCAGGCACAGATACATGGGGACGCTGCAGAGCTGGAAAGGAAAATACCACCAGTCATAGTGTCCTCCGTTTACTATATAGTATAGGAACAGCTGCTTATAGACCTCGCTCAGAGCCAAAAGCAGACCGCAGATAAAGAGGAGTTTGACGGGGCGCTGTGTACGGGAGAGGCGGCGCGCCAGAAGGAAGGCTGTCAGAATACCGGCAGCCGTCAGACCGAGGTGGAAGGCGGAGTAGGGGCTGGGAGCTTCCATGGGCCATGCGGATGCTTCTAAAAGATGGATGATCAGAAATTTCATATGCCGCGTCCTCCTGTGCTGAGATGATTATACTCCTGCCGAAGCATTTTTACAAGAAACCGCCGGGTATAATGCCCGCTTGTCCGGGGAATCCTATGAGGGAACATTACATGGGAAAGGATGGAAGCGGAATGGGGATTTTGATTGCGCTGCTCTCCGGCGCGCTGATGAGTATTCAGGGAGTATTTAATACGGAGGTGACGAAACAGACCAGTGTCTGGGTGGCGGCCGGATGGGTTCAGGTATCTGCGTTTGCCGCCTGTGTGCTTCTTTGGCTGTTTACAGGCCGGGAACCCATAGCAGGCCTCATGGAGGTGACGCCCAAGTATGTGCTGCTGGGAGGCATTATAGGGGCATTTATCACATATACGGTTATCCGGAGCATGGGAAGCCTCGGGCCGGCTCAGGCCTCTCTGCTGATTGTCATTGCCCAGATCATTGTGGCCTATCTCATAGAGCTCTTTGGCCTTTTCGGGGTGGAAAAAGCGCCGTTTGCCTGGCATAAGCTGATCGGGGCGGCCATTGCCATCGCGGGGATTATGGTGTTTGAGCGGTAGGCGATATGCGCGTTGGCCGGACTGCTGCAATTTTCAGGTGTACTCCGGAGAAAGACTCCGAAGAAAGATGGAAATAGTGCTTGTATTTGCAATGGGTTTCCGATAGAATAGTTATATCAGGCTGAGATGGTATCCCTGTGAGGAGGGATACGATTGAAGAAGATACGATTATCTTGGAAAAAGTGCAGAATTCTGCTTATGGTCATATGCATGTTGGCTGCAGGCATATGCTATAGCTGCGATGGCTCCGGAACGGATTCCGGGCCGGTGAGGCTGGAGCTGGAGGACCGTGAAACGGAATCGTCGGAGAAACCGGAGGAGAGTTATCCTCCGGGCGATACGAGGGAACAGGCGGAGAACGGGACGGACAGCGAGGAGACGGAGGCCGGAGAGGCAGGCAGCGAAGAAACAGCAAAGATTGCGTCCGGCAGCAAAGGAACAGAGGAGAACACAGCGGAGCCGTTATCGGTTTATGTGCATGTCTGCGGCTGCGTCATTCAGCCCGGCGTATACGCGCTTCCGGCAGGAAGCAGGATATACGAAGCGCTGGAGGCGGCCGGCGGTATCACAGAGGAAGGGGCCGGGGATTTCCTGAACCTGGCTCGGAAAGTGGAAGACGGCATGAAGGTGGAAGTTCCCGACAGGGAGCAGGCCAGGCTCTGGAGAGAGCAGGGGGCAGGTCCGGAGGGGACAGCGGTAAGTCTGGGGCAGGCATCCGGCGGGGGATTTGCCGGACAGGGCGCAGGCACACTGCAGACGGATGGCGGCAAGGTGAATCTAAATACCGCCAGCCGTGAGGAACTCATGACACTCAGCGGCATCGGGGAATCCCGCGCCGACGCTATTATCCGATACCGGGAAATGTACGGCGGGTTTAAGGCCATAGAAGATGTGATGAACGTGTCCGGCATCAAGGAAGGCGCTTTTGAGAAGATAAAAGATAGTATTACCGTATAAGAAGGGCGGCCCTGATTGGGGCCGCCATTGATGTAGCAGTTGTAACTGCTCAGGACATTGTCCTGAGCTGCTGTCAGTATAGATAAGGGGAAGAGTTATGCCGCGAGTATTAGTTGTTGACGATGAGAAATTAATTGTGAAGGGAATCCGATTCAGTTTGGAGCAGGACGGGATGGATGTGGACTGCGCCTATGACGGGGAAGAGGCCATTGAGATGGCCAAAAAGACAGAGTATGACATAGTCCTTCTGGACGTAATGCTGCCGAAGCATGACGGTTTTGAGGTCTGCCAGGCGATCCGGGAGTTTTCTGATATGCCGATTATCATGCTCACCGCAAAGGGCGGGGACATGGACAAGATTTTGGGGTTGGAATACGGGGCCGATGATTATATCAGCAAGCCCTTCAATATATTAGAGGTGAAGGCCAGGATCAAGGCTATCATACGGAGAAGCTCCAAGAGCCGGAGACAGAAGAAGGAGGAGAAATCCGACGGCATGATCGGTTCCGGCGATCTGAAGATGGATACGGAAGGCCGCCGGGTATTTATTGGAGACAGGGAGATCAACCTGACCGCCAAGGAATTTGACCTGTTGGAGCTCCTGGTGCGCAACCCCAACAAGGTTTACAGCCGGGAGAGCCTGCTCACCTACGTGTGGGGCAACCGGGCTATGGAGAACGGGGATGTGCGTACGGTGGATGTCCATGTCAGAAGACTGCGGGAAAAGATTGAGCCGAGCCCCAGCGATCCCAAGTATGTGCACACCAAATGGGGCGTTGGCTATTATTTTCGGGTGAAAGGATAAAAAATGAACGATATAAGAATAAGAAGCGTTAGGCCGGAAGACCTGGATCAGGTGGCGGCTGTAGAGGCTGCCTGTTTTCCCGCTGCGGAGGCAGCGGACGAGAAAAGTCTGCGGGAGAGGATCCGGGTGTTTCCGGAGAGCTTTCTGGTGGCTGAGAGGGCGGGCCGCGTGATTGGTTTTATTAATGGAGCGGTGACAGATCAGAAAACGATCTCCGATGATATGTTTGAGAATGTGAATTTACATAATCCGGAGGGGGCGTATCAGAGTATTTTCGGGCTGGATGTGGTGGAGGAATTCCGCCGTCAGGGCATAGCGGCGCAGCTGATGGAGGCGATGATCCGCCGGGCCAGGGAGCAGGGGCGCAGGGGGCTGATCCTGACATGCAAGGACCGATTGATCGGGTATTATCAGAAATTCGGCTATGTAAATCAGGGGGTGTCCGCTTCCGTCCACGGAGGCGCGGTGTGGTATGATATGATTTTGGAGTTTGAGGCATGAGGATCACGCTGCTTACGGTGGGAAAAATAAAGGAGCGCTACCTGGAGGACGCCATCCGGGAATATGAAAAGCGGCTGAGCCGTTACTGCCGGCTGTCCATTGCGGAGGTTGCGGATGAGAAGACGCCGGACGGAGCCGGGGAGGCTCTGGAACGGCAGATCAAGGAGAAGGAAGGGCAGAGGCTTTTGTCCAAAATCAAGGACGGAGATTTTGTCATTGCCCTGGCCATTGAAGGAAAAATGCTTTCCAGCGAAGAGCTGGCCGCAAAGATTGACCGGCTGGGAGTGGATGGGATAAGCCATATTGTGTTTGTCATCGGCGGTTCCCTGGGACTGTCGGACGCGGTCCTGCGGCGTGCGGATTTTTCCCTGAGTTTTTCAAAGATGACGTTTCCGCACCAGCTGATGCGGGTGGTGCTTCTGGAACAGATATACAGAAGCTTCCGGATCAATGCGGGGGAGCCGTATCACAAGTAATTATCCTGGAAGCGGGAATGGATTTTTCGCGTACCGGGCGGCCTTTTGAAGCTGTAGGGCCGAACTGCTGCATTTTCGGCGCATTTTCGGGGGCAAAGCGCTTGCCAAATGTCGCTTTTTGTGAGAAAATAAGGTGGGTGTGCTGTGATTAAATGTTATTGTTCAGATGTCTGAATGATAATGGGTATATGAACAAGGGGACCGGCACACAAACAAGGGGACGTCTGTCACGGACAGTTATCCCAAATCCATTTTTGAAAGGAGTTTTACACATGATTTATTCACAGGAAGTAGAAGAGATGTGCACCGTTGCACAGGGCGTTCATCATGGCGCTGCTCCAATCCCGGAAGAAGCAAAATGGGTAAAATCAAAAGAGATTAAAGATATTTCCGGCCTTACCCACGGCGTGGGCTGGTGCGCTCCCCAGCAGGGTGCCTGCAAGCTGACCCTGAATGTAAAGGAGGGTATTATCCAGGAGGCGCTGGTGGAGACCATCGGATGTTCCGGTATGACCCACTCCGCAGCTATGGCTTCTGAGATTCTTCCCGGACTTACGGTTTTGGAGGCGCTGAACACCGACCTGGTATGCGACGCCATCAACACAGCTATGAGAGAGCTGTTCCTTCAGATTGTATACGGAAGAACCCAGAGCGCATTTTCTGAGGAGGGACTTCCTGTGGGAGCCGGCCTTGAGGATCTGGGCAAGGGCCTGCGTTCACAGGTGGGAACCATGTACGGAACTCTGAAGAAAGGTCCTCGTTATTTGGAGATGGCCGAAGGCTACGTGACCGGCATTGCGCTGGATGCGGATGATCAGATTATTGGTTATCAGTATGTAAGCCTTGGCAAGATGACTGATTTCATCAAGAAGGGCGATGATCCCAACACTGCATGGGAGAAGGCAAAGGGCCAGTACGGCCGCGTGGATGACGCTGTTAAGATCATTGACCCCCGCAAAGAGTGATGAAGACCAAATAGGAGGATAGAGAGATGGCATTATTTGAATCATATGAGAGAAGAATTGACAAGATCAATTCCGTTCTGAACAGCTATGGAATTGCTTCTATCGAAGAAGCGGAGAAGATTACAAAGGATGCGGGCCTGGATGTGTATGCGCAGGTGAAGAAGATTCAGCCCATCTGCTTTGAGAATGCCTGCTGGGCCTACACCGTAGGCGCGGCTATCGCGATCAAGAAGGGATGTAAGAGAGCGGCTGACGCTGCTGCCGCTATCGGTGAGGGTCTTCAGGCTTTCTGTATCCCCGGCTCTGTTGCGGATCAGAGAAAGGTTGGCCTTGGACACGGAAATTTGGGCAAGATGCTTCTGGAGGAAGAGACCGACTGCTTCTGCTTCCTGGCAGGCCATGAGTCCTTTGCAGCCGCTGAGGGCGCGATCGGTATCGCAGAGAAGGCAAACAAGGTTCGCCAGAAACCGCTTCGGGTTATCTTAAACGGCCTTGGCAAGGACGCGGCTCAGATTATCTCCCGTATCAACGGATTTACATATGTAGAGACTGAGATGGATTACTACACCGGCGAGGTGAAAGAGCTGTGGAGAAAGTCCTACTCCGACGGCCTGCGCGCAAAGGTAAACTGCTACGGCGCCAATGATGTAACCGAGGGCGTTGCGATCATGTGGAAAGAGGGCGTTGACGTTTCCATCACCGGAAACTCCACCAACCCCACCCGTTTCCAGCATCCGGTTGCAGGCACCTACAAGAAGGAGTGCGTGGAGAAGGGCAAGAAGTATTTCTCCGTTGCTTCCGGCGGCGGCACCGGCCGTACCCTGCATCCCGACAACATGGCAGCTGGCCCTGCTTCCTACGGCATGACCGACACCATGGGACGTATGCACTCTGACGCGCAGTTCGCTGGTTCCTCTTCCGTGCCTGCCCATGTGGAGATGATGGGCCTGATCGGTATGGGCAACAATCCTATGGTTGGTGCTACTGTGGCAGTGGCTGTTTCCATTGAGGAAGCTGCTAAGGCTGGGAAGTTTTAAGCATAACAATCTGTTTATAAACTGATAATTTGAGAGAGCGCTGTGATCCAAAAGATTACGGCGCTTTCTTTACGTTGAAATATGGTTACTCCTGGACGGAAGCAGTTTCGGTTGAAAAAAATTTTTTTGTAAATTATAATTGAGTTACATAAGATATGCGTTGGAGGTGACGGCCGCGTGGCAATCAGTAATGAAGCTGTTTTGAGCAGTGAAAAAAATTTTACTGTCTTTCGATTTGACGGACATGTAATCCGTTTCAGAGCGCCGTATTCTCTGGAACGATATACAAAGGTGAAGGAATGGGATCAGGGATATCTTGTTGTAATGGCAAAATACAGACATAATGATAAAGAAGAGGAAGAGTATATTGATATGGTTCCGATTCTGGAAAATTTATATTTTGATTCTAAGGCCTTTTTGGCGCCAATCAGGAAAGTGAGGCTGGAAGATGACAGATGTGAAGAAAGTGGCGGATGAGGCGGATATGATTGTAAACGGGTATGCATATACACAGAATGAAGAAGGCTGTCGTGTTCTTAATCTTAACCGTCCGGATAAAGCAACGGTATTATCAAAAACTGGTGAAGTGCTGGAAACCAGTATGGATGATATTGAAATACAAATTGTAAAATCTTATTTGGAAAAAAACAAAAAATTTATGGAGGGATGGGATGCCGAAGTATTATGAGTTTAAAATAGCCGGATACTATCTGTATTTTACATCCCATTGCATAATTGAATGTATGCACGTTCATGCAAGCGATAGAAAATTAACGGAATCAGGCTCGGCAAAATTTTTTGTTCGAGAAAATGGAGACACTGTTTTGCAGAACAGAGGAATTTTGAATGATAGAGAAATTCGCATTATACAGGGATTTATAAAGCAGAATTATCAGGAGATGTACTTAAAATGGGCGGAATACAGTTCAGAAGGATTTTACAATAATCAAGTATAAGTCAAATTCTGACAGTAGTATTCAGCAGCGCTGAGCAGCACACCCATAGCGCACAAACACTCACAAAACCCCAGAAAATCCAGCCCTCGCAGTTTCCATAGAGGAAGATGCTAAGGCTGGAAAGTTCTAAGCAAAAACAGCTGTGCGATTAGGGGAGAGAGCCTCCCTTTTGCAACTGCATAAAAAATTGTATGAATGAAAAAGAAAGACCGTACTGGCCGCAATGGCTGGTGCGGTTTTTGTGCTTAAGAAAAGAATGACGGTTATTAAGAATTTTGATGCGGTTCATTGTGCAATAAGTAGGAATATCCGATAAAAATATAAGATAAAATATTTTATATAATATTAAATAAAAAGATTGACAAAAGATAATATGAATGATATAGTTTAAAATATACATAAAAGAAAATAAATATCAGCAAAATATGGGCAGGAGGCACAAAAATGTCAATTAATAAGAAGACGGCCAGTTACGATGTCATTGTGGTAGGCGGAGGTATGGCAGGAATGTGTGCGGCCATTGCAGCGGCTCGAGGAGGAGCGAAAACCGCAATTGTACAGAACCGGTCTATGTTTGGAGGAAATGCCAGTTCTGAGATTCGCATGCATATTTGTGGAGCAAACTGTCATTCATCGAAGCCAAATATGAGAGAAACCGGTATATTGGAGGAGATTTTGCTGGAAAATAAAAACAGAAATTCATATGCGTCCTTCCAGCGGGTATGGAAATACGCATATTCATACCCCCAATATTGACCGATTAATGAAGACTGGAACAACGTTTGAGAGGGCATATTCCCAAAGCCCAGTCTGCACTCCCAGCAGAGCTTCTTTCTTGACCGGACGCTATCCTAAGACCTGCCGTTCCAGCATCAATGGAAATAAAACATTTTCCAAGGATGAAACGCTTGTCACAAAGATGATGAGGGACAACGGATATGTATGCGGGCTCACCGGAAAACTTCATCTGACATCCAGTAGCGCAAAAGATCACCAGGAACTTCGCGCGGATGACGGCTACAGCTATTTTGAGTGGAGCCATATGGGATACGATCTCTGGGACAAGGGCGTGAATAACTATATGGACTGGTTGGAGGAAAAGGGAGTGGACTGGCACGCTATGTATAAAGCGCCTGTCATTGACTGGCCGCCCAAATCGAATTATCCGATCCCCGCCCGTATTCAAAGCATGCCGGATGAGCTTCATCAGACAACGTGGTGTGTGGAAAAGGCAATGGAATTTATCACCCAAAGTGTGTCGGAGGACGTAGAGCGCCCTTGGTGTATCAGTATCAACCCATTTGCCCCCCATCCGCCGTTTGACCCGCCGCAGAGTTTTAAGGATAGGTTAAAGATAGAAGATATGCCGCTCCCGCTCTGGAAAGAAGGGGAACTGGACAACAAGCCGCAGAGCCAGAAGGATTCGTATTACATAGGGGCCCAGAGCGGAATGGTGCGCTCTGCAGTGGGACTGACGAAAGAGGAAAAACAGGAAAATACATTAGAGTATTATGCACTTGTAGAACATCTGGATTACCAGCTTGGCCGTCTGATTGATTATTTGGAGGAAACAGGACAGAGGAACGCACGATTATTATGTTTATGAGCGACCACGGCGAGTGTCTGGGAGATCATGGGCTATACTGGAAGGGTGGATTTTTCTATGAGTGCAATGTCCATGTACCTTTAATTTTTTCCTGTCCCGGTTTGATCAAGGAGGGACTTCGGTCAAATGCACTGGTGGAGCTGATGGATGTTGCCCCCACCGTATTGGAGCTGACCGGAATCCCGGTGCCGCAGTACATGCAGGCCAAAAGCCTTGCCAGCATTCTGAAAGGGGAGAGCGATCCTTCCCACCACAAAGACTGCGTATATGCAGAGTACTATTATTCTGCTCTGCTGTCCAACAAAGTTTACGCCACCATGTACTTTGATGGACGCTATAAAATGATTGTACACCACGATGATCCGATCAGTGAGTTTTATGATTTGCGGGAAGACCCCTGCGAATACGATAATCTGTGGGGGAAGGAAGAATATCAGCCATTGATTTTTGAATATTATCAAAAATGCTTTAACCATGCAATTATGGGAAATGAAGATACGGTTTTGGGCGAAAAGGCGATCTTCTGATGGAACTTTTGTGGACAACGCGAGGACAGGAAAGTTCTAAAATAAACGTTACAAATAGGAAAATACTAAAACAATCACCACAAGAAACGAGGGCATCCATATGGAAAAAAATATGATACAGCAAGTCATGACTGCGCCGGGAGAGATTATCTTCCGGGAGGTTCCGATTCCGAAACCGGAAGCGGGCCAAGTACTTATCAAGATACAGCGGATCGGTATCTGCGGCAGCGATATCCATGTCTATCATGGGAAACACCCATTTACCTCCTATCCCGTGACGCAGGGCCATGAGGTTTCCGGCGAAGTGGCAGCTTTGGGGGAAGGCGTGGAAACATTCGCAGTCGGTCAGAAAGTTACCATCGAACCCCAGGTGTTCTGCGGGCACTGCCATCCCTGCACGCATGGCAAGTACAATCTCTGCGAGGAATTGAAAGTGATGGGATTCCAGACCACCGGCACGGCGTCCCAGTATTTTGCGGTGGACGCATCAAAGGTTACCCCCCTTCCGGACGCAATGAGCTATGAGGAGGGGGCTATGATTGAGCCGCTGGCCGTGGCCGTCCATGCGGTTCGCCGCGCAGGGGATGTATCTGGTCAGAAGATTGCGGTGATAGGCGCAGGCCCGATTGGAAACCTGGTAGCGCAGGCGGCAAAGGGAATGGGCGCCGCACAGGTTATGGTGTCCGATATCTCGGATTACCGGCTGCGGCTGGCAGAAGAATGCGGCGCGGATTTTACCGTCAATACAGCGAAAAAGGAATTCAATGACGCCATAACAGAGAATTTCGGACCGGACAAAGCGGATGTGATTTATGACTGCGCAGGAAATAATACCACGATCAACCAGGCAATCCGCAGTGCGCGGAAGGGAAGCATGATTATCTTGGTTGCCGTGTTTGCGGGAATGGCAAATGCGGATTTGGCGGTGCTGAATGACCACGAGCTGGATTTGAATACCACCATGATGTACCGGCATGAGGATTATGTCAAGGCAATTGAGCTGGTAAATGCGGGGAAAGTCGCGCTGAAGCCGCTGATGAGCAAGGTATTTCCTTTTGCCCAGTATAAGCAGGCATATGAATATATCGACAATAACCGGGAGACCTCCATGAAAATTTTGATTGACGTGCAGAGGTAGGACACCGGGACCGTATGGAAGCGGGAAAATTAGGATTGCTTCTTGACAACTATAGAATGTATGTTAAGATTACTTTGATAAATGCCTTTATATATAAGCGGCAGTAGAATGGAAATGGAGAAAACTGGTTCGAAAGAAGTGCCGGGCGGTTTGCTGCGGTTAGGAGATGTGTATGAAAACAACGAGTGAAAGCATGGAAATAAAAAGGCTCAACCGGATTCGGACAATGCAGTATATCCTGAATGCCAAAACCACATCACGGCAGGAAATCGCCTCGGCCCTGGGCTTCAGCATGCCGACCGTTCTGCAGAATGTTGCGGATCTGATGGAGTGCGGGCTGGTATTTGAGTCCGGGGAATATGCTTCCACCGGAGGAAGAAAGGCAAAGGCGCTTTCGATATGCGGAGGGCTGCGCTGTACGATAGGGGTGGAAATTACGGCCCGCCATGTACATATGGTTCTGCTGGATTTAAACCAGACGCTGTTGGATCGCATGTCCTGCCGGCTGCCCTATCAGAATACACAGGAATATTATAGGAAGTTGGGGGACTTGGTCCAAGAGTTTGTGAAGAAGAATCAGCTTGGAACGGGAAACAGCTATACGCTGATTGGAGTCGGCTTTTCAATCCCCGGTATTTTAGACCAGAACCAGGGGATTTTGCTGCAGTCCCATGCGTTGGGTGTATTTAACATGAGCTTAGGGCAGTTTTCTTATAATATCCCTTACGACACATGCTTTGACAATGATGCGAACAACGCTGCCTATGCGGAGATAACGGACAAAGGGCGGAATACGATTTATCTCTCTCTGAATGATACGGTGGGAGGAGCCATCTACATTGACGGGCATATTTACCGGGGGGATCACTATAAGAGCGGCGAGTTCGGCCACATGGTTATTGTCCCCAACGGGAAGCAGTGCTACTGCGGGAAAAGGGGCTGTGTCGACGCATACTGTTCTTCAAAGGTGCTAAAGCGGAACGGGGAATGCAATCTGGAACAGTTTTTTGAAGACCTGGATCAAGGCGTTTTGGAAAACCGACAGATTTGGGAGAGCTATTTGGATCATTTGGCGCTTGCGGTGTCAAACCTGCGCATGGCCTATGACTGCGATATTATCCTGAGCGGAAACATCGGCGAATACATCGGCAGATACATTCATATCTTTGAGGAGAAGCTGCGGAAATACAATAATTTTGACAACGACATTTCCTATATACGTCTGGGCCGATACAAACGAGAATGTTCGGCTATCGGAGCCGCAAAGCTGATGCAGAATTATTACATTGAAAAGATAGAAACCTTTTCCGTGGGAAGCGCTGCGAGCGGATGACCGGAATAGGGTTTAAGAATACCATTTGCCCCTCCACGCGGCTGCAGGGAGGGGCGCATTTTTTGCGGACAGAATGTCTCATGCCGGTGCTGGCCTTTATCCGTAGTACTCCATGGGATAGGTGAGATAGCAGTGGGGCTCCAGCTGGTCGCAGGTCACATAACCGGCGGGCGCGTTTAAAAGGGAAGGAATCCGGTTGACGATGGTGGCGCAGGTGTGCTCCACGGTGGCGGGCTTCACCACATGGAATTCGGTGTCGGGCTCGCCGGTGATCTGCCAGTCGCACTGATCCCCGTCCTCCGGCCCATAAACCTTTCCGATGGTCTCCTCCTCAATCGTGATGCCCTGTAAGGTCTCAATGGTCACCACCGCTGACATGCCGATGCATCTGCCGGCCTCAATGGTCTTTCCAAGGGTGGAGCTGTAAACATCATGGTCCACAATGTAGGGCACATGCTTCTGGGAAATGGACTTGATGGTCAGGCCCAGCTTGCTGCAGATGGCCTCGCTGGCATTCCACGCGTAGGAGGGCTCAAAGTCAACCGGATGGGCAATCTGGGCCTCAAATTCTTCAGGGGTCAGATCGCAGCCGTGGGCTTTGGCCAGAGCCAGGCCGTAGTCCTCCACATTGTAGCTGTAGGCGCCTTTAATCTTCTTGATCTGGTTGCATCCGCTGGCTACCATGGCCACCATATTGATCCAGAAAATGTCCTGCATACCGGAGCCGGTCACGGTGCAGCCGTGCTCTTTTGCCAGGGCGTCCAGCCGGTTGATCTGGGCGGCGGCGGTGGTCCAGGGGTAGATGGCCTCCTCGCAGGTGGTAATCACGTTGATTCCGCGGGTAACGCATTTTTCCACATGCTCATAAATATCCCCGATAAAACTAAAGAGGGTGACAACCGCCACATCGGCATCGCAGGAATCCAGAACTTTGTCGGCGTCGTCGGAAATGAGTATGCCGGTTTTAACCCCCAGACCGGCGAAATCTCCTACATCCATCCCCACCACCGCAGGATTAACATCGATGGCTCCTACGATCTGAGCGCCGTGCTCATAGAGGTAGCGTAGCGTGTACTTTGCCATTTTGCCGCATCCATACTGAACAACTTTAATCTTCTCCATTACAAAACCTCCTGCTTTTTTATTTGTTTTATCTGCTGATTTTAGCTTAAACCCTCATGCCGCAGGAGAGTCAAGAGGTTTTGTGAAATTTTTATCTATTTTTTCTGCCCGTCATCTGAACTGCTGCGCTCAGTCCTGTCCGGCCGCCTACTTCTGAAACCGCACCGGAACCTGAAGCCGCAAAAACATGCTGCGGGGATCGCTGTCAAAAACCTGAAAGCCGGTCATCACCTCGCAGATATAGTCTCCGGCGATGAGATAGCCCTTTTCCCGGCAGTAGGCCAGAAGCCGCCGGGCATAGGCAATCTCGTCATCGTAATTGTCCAGATAAACGCAGGCGTACATGCCGCTGTCCACAGTCCCCGCGGTTTTTTGCCCAATCGGATCCCGGCGGCCGGTAAAGATAAAAATATGGGCCGCTTTAAAGCGTTCCTCCTCGAAATCCTTCTGGGCGATGGAGGTGCCGATGTTGTAGGAGTGAATCTGGGAAAATCCCTCCTCCTCCAGATTCTTTCGCAGCTTGCGCAGCAGGCGCTCATAGCTGTGGACGTCATCGTCATAAAAGTTATAGGAGCAGGGCATGCCCCATGTATACCGGCGGTCAATGTATTCCAGGGAAAAAGTGCCGGTATCCGGCGATTTCCGGTATCGCTCAATGGACAGAATCGCCCGCTCCACGGCATCGTGCCGGGCCTTCAGCTGCCGCATCTGCTGGTGGAGCTGCTCATTCTTTTTGGAGAGAATCTCCTCGATCAGGGAAATATCTTCTTTTTGCAGCACCTGGGCGATTTCCGCCAGGCTCATGCCCAGCTCCTTCATGTAGACAATCATGTCCAGGCGCGCATTTTGATTGATGTTGTAATAGCGATATCCGGTTTTCGGGTCAATATAGCAGGGCGTAAGCAGTCCCTTTTCATCATACAGCCTTAAGGTGGAAACAGAAATTTGGTTCAGGGCGGCCATTTTGCCAATGGAAAGCAGGGCGTCACGCATGGATATCATCTCCTAAAATCACAGCCGTTCAGACGGCGGGCATCTCAAACTCTCAGCCATAGGGAGAGTTTTGCCTGCCTTTATTATACCGCCGGTCCATGTGCCGCGCAAGCAAATCCACAAGCATTGACGGTACATTAACAGCGGCGAATGCAAACGTTTAGACTGCTGCCGGCGAATCTTTACAGCATCCATTCATCCCATACTGTCGTTTCGGAGCGCTTCCGTCAGATCACACCGCAGGATTTTCCTGCCCCCCAGCCAGTACGCAAGGGCCACGAATCCAAAGACCGCCAGGATAAAGGCTGTGATTGGAAGAATGGGGGCTTCTTTCAGAAATTCCATGGGATTCAGGTAGCTTGCTTTTATCATAAATCCCACGGCCATCAGGGTGAGGGGCAGCGTGATGAAGAGAGGGCGGCCCGCAATCACCAGCGCCTCGATGCAGAACATTTTCCGCATGCCTTCCGGTGTCATTCCCACGGACATGTATCGGGCAAATTCCCGTTTTCTCTGCTGCACAAATCCCAGGGTGTTGGAAAATACATTTGCAAGCCCGATGACGGCCAAGAGGGCGCACAGCGCGCCGGTGAACAGCATGTAGCCGCGCAGCATGCGGTCATTGTCCGCTTTTTCCTGGATGCGGTTTTCTGTCTCAAACGAACAGGTTCCTTCCAGTATTTCCGACAATTCTTCCTCCAGTGCCTGAAGGCTGGAGAGGGAAGTTCGGTCTTTGGCCAGTACGCGGACATAAGTGTCCGGCTGCGCATTCCCTATGCTGTTTCCTATCTGGCTCCACAGGGAGAGGGGGAGAAATACCGCCAGGGCGTAATTATCATATTCCTCCCTTAAAAGCGGCGGCTCCTGCGCGAAACCGCGTATGGGGAGGACGGCGCTGCTCTCCGCCTGCTGCGGATTCTGCAGGGTGATGGTGTTCTGCTTTTCCGACAAGTAGGGGATAAAATCTTTGTACCGGAAATTGCTGTGTACGCTGTCCCAAATGCGGTTTAACACAATGCACCCTGTTATGGACGGCGCAGTGCCGGTCTGTTCACAGTATGCCTGAAAGCTGCGGTCGTTCATAATGACGAGGGAAGTGGGGATGGAATAGAAGCTCTGTGCCGGACGGACAGAATCGCCCGCCACGGCCTCCAATCCGCCCAATTTATTTACCGCGTCACTGATGGCTGCCTGCGGGATCCTGCTCACCGCATCCGCCTTCTGGTAGACGGCGATGTCTGCCGCGCCGCTCAGCTTGGAGATTTTTTCCTCCAGCGGAAAGGACGCTATATCGGTATTGTGTGCCGTCACCAAGATGTCCCACGCGTCCTGGTATCGCTCAAAATATGTGTGATTTGTGCTGATGCCGGAAAGGGTGAAAAAACAGAGCATCAGAGTAAAGCCCAGAAAGGAGAGCGTTAAGGACAGCGCGGAGGTCCGCAGGGCTTTTTTCTGTGCTTTCAGGGCGTTTCCGGCCAGCTCGCCCTCGATTCCGAACAAAGCGGATAAAATAGGAGATTTTTTTCGCGTATTGAGCTGCAGTTCTCCGGCGTCCCGTATGGCTGCCAGAGGTGTCAGCCTGCCAAGCTTTCTCGCCGGAAGCCATGCGGAAATACAGACCGTCAGGAGGGAGGCGATAAGGGCGGCTGCAAACAGGAGCGGATGATAGGCGAAAGAGGCTTCATGCCGCCCGGGAATTTCAGCGGCAAGCGCATTTGTTATCTGCACCACTCCAAAACTGAGCGCGGTTCCCGCCAGATTTCCCGCGAGAATCGGCACGATGCAGAGAGCCATTGCCTCCCGCAGCAGGCAGGTACGGATCTGGTCCGGCGTTGCGCCTATGCTGGAAAGAATGCCGAACTGGTGCACGCGGGTATTCATGGAGAGCGCAAAGGAATTGTGGATAATCAAAATCAAGGAAATGGAAACGAAGAGGAAGACCGCCAGGAAGAATGCCATCAGCAGGGGAGGCTCCGGATCCTGGGGGTCGTGGATCAAATAGCGGGACAGGAGCAGCTCGTGAAAGGAGGCTGCGCTGTCCGGAATGCCCAACTTTTGGGTAATGAGGGGCATATCCCGATAGATTGTCCGCATATTATGGAAATAAATATCGATGACGAGCTCCCGGCCTTTGGATATGTCCGCGTTGATTCGCGCCTGCTCCACATTGGCGAAATTTTCAATGACAGGTATTGGGGGTTCGTCAAAGGTTCCCGTGATGCGTCCCTGCCAATCGCCTTCCGCTAAGACAATGCGCTCTATTTCATAATTCCAGAAATTAAAAAAGAGGCCGGACAGCAGGGACAGAAACAGCGCGGATATAAAAGCCGCTGCCACGGCGGACAGGCTGAAAGAAGGGTTCTTTCTGATAAATCCGAGAGAATCGTCGTTGCGCATGGGGGTACCTCCGTTTCCCTTAAAGGGCGTTCCTGTTAAAGAATGCCTCTGCCAAGAGGCCTCGCTGCTAAAGGATGTTGTCACGCTGTCCGGCCGGATTGCGGGAAAGATCGCTGATAATGCGTCCGTCCTCTATTGTCACAATGCGGTCCGCTTCCAAAGCGATTGTTTCATCATGGGTAATCAAGAGAATCGTCTGATGGAAGTTCCGGTTTGACAATTTCAGCAGGTCTACAATCTCTCTGCTGTTTTTTCGGTCAAGATTTCCTGTGGGCTCATCGGCGAGCAGGAGGGCCGGACGATAAATGAGGGAGCGGGCGATGGCTGCCCGCTGCTGCTGCCCGCCGGACAGCTGATGGGGGAGAAAATCCAGCTTATCGGCAATGCCCAGCGCCTCCACAATCTGGTCAAAATAAGCCGGATTCGGTTTTCTTTTGTCAAGCAAGAGCGGCATTAGAATATTTTTTCGCACAGTAAGGGTAGGGATGAGATTATAAAATTGATAGACCAGCCCCACCTTCCTGCGCCGGAAAATGGCAGCCTGCGTCCGGTTCATTGCGGAGATATCGATTCCCTCGATGACAACGCGTCCCCCGGTGGGTTTGTCCACGCCGCCCAGGATGTGCAGAAGCGTGGATTTTCCCGAACCGGAAGCACCCGTGATCGCCACAAATTCTCCTTTTTCTACGGATAAATCAATGCGGTCTAAAGCCACCACCGGATTCTCCCTGGGGCCGTATACTTTTCTGACGCCCTCACACCGCAGTATTTCCATGCCGCTCGCCCCTTTCTTTGTTGCAGGATTATTCAATCACGCTCTAAATTTAATATAGCAGAGAAAAGTGACATCCCAGTGACAGTACATGTATCTGCCGTCTGAACAGTTACCAATACACCCGTATTTCGAAACAGGCGCCGCCTTCCTCACGATTATAGGCGGCAATCGTCCCATTCTGCAGTGCAAAGATGGAGCGGGAGAGGGCCAGACCGATTCCGATGCCATTTCCCGCAGCGCGCCTGCCCCGGTAAAACCGTTCAAACAGGTGCGGGATGTCCGCAGGATCAAATCCTGAGCCCTCATCCCAAATCCGGATCCGGGCATACAGAGGATTTTCGGAGTAATCGCAGTGGACAGTCCCGCCAGGCTGCGAGTGTTCCATGCAGTTTTTCAGGAGATTGATAAGAGCCTCCATGGTCCATTCCAAATCACCGGAAAATTCCACGCAGCCGTTATCCAGAATCGAAACGGAGACATTTTCTTTCTGCAGCAGGCCGCTCAAATGTTCCGCCGCCAGAGTGAGCGCCGTATAAATGTCAACGGTTGTCCGGCAAAATGGCAGCGTGCCCGCATCAATCTTAGAGAGCGTGAGAAGAGATTCTTCCAGACGGTTCAGCCGTCCCAGCTGCTTTTCAATCTGCTCTGCATGGGCATCGGGGTATGTTCTTTTCATGAGCTCCAGGGAGAGGCAGGCCGCTGTAATGGGGGTCTTTAACTGGTGGGCAATATTCTCCAGATTTTCCGCGAAGCGCTTTTTGGCAGCCACCGCGTCTTCCCGCGTCTGGCGGAGCGCTGTGACCGTCTTATACAGCTCGTCCTGAAGGCGGGAGAAGTCGTCCTCCCGCATCTGCAGGACTGTCCCGCCTGCGTCCGCATTGACCTGCTCCAGATAATCCGTCAGCCCGTCAATCCGCCTGCGGTTCTTTTTGTCTGTGCGCAGGATTATTATGAGAAATACGCAGAGAATGGCCAGGAGCAGGGCAAAGGAGAGGGCGAGAGCTGGGAGCGGATAGCCCTTGCAGAATTCGCGGACGGTGTACCCGTACGATGCCAGAAAACGGTCTCCGGCTATTTCCGGCCCGGTGAGGGCGTGAAATTCTTTGAGCGCGGAAAATACCTGCTGCTCGGTTTCCGGGTTGGCTTCCACCATAATCCGGCAGAACGCGGAAATGGGTTCATAGGCGGCCTGCCGGCAGGTATAAAGCCATAGCCATGACAGGCAGGCCATGAAAAAGAAAGAAATGCATATGGAAAACAGAAGACCGGTTTTTTTCTCCCTCCCGTTCATAGTGTATCCTCCATGCGGTAGCCAAAGCTGCGGATTGTTTTCAGACAGGGCGGATTGTGAAGTTTTTCCCGCAGCCGTTTCATTGTGACGGTTAATGTGTTGTCATTTACATAATTTCCGCCGCTGTCCCAGACCTCCTCCAAAAGCTGATTTCTGGTAATCGTCTTTCCCTTATTCTCCAGCAATAGCAGGAGCAGACGATATTCCGGCTGGCTTACCGGTATCTCCTTCTGCCCGTGGTAGACTGCCATTTTTTCTTTGTCCAGAACAAGGTCGTCGCAGAACAGTTTTGATTCGCCGGTATTCCCGGCCCGGCGGAGCAGGGCCAGCATGCGGGAATGGAGGACAGCGAGGGCAAAGGGCTTCACAACGTAATCGTCCGCGCCGTATTGAAAGCCGGAGACAATATCGTGGGAATCGCCGCGGACCGTCAGGAAGATAATCGGAAGATCCGCCCGGCGTTCTCGTATCCAGCGGCACAATTCGCTTCCCTGCCCGTCCGGCATATTCCAGTCCAGCAAAAGAATTGTGGGGATGCGGCTTTTCAGCGCGCTTCGGAGCGCAGCGAGGGTTCCGAATGTGGTCACCCGGCAGTTTTTCTCTTCCAGATATTCTTTGACAGATTGCGCGATGATTTCATCGTCTTCCGCGTAATATACCTCGATCATATGTGTTCCTCCTGCCCGAAGGGCCTGAATTGCGGTGTGCCCTTTAGGGTATACCTTATCGTGCGAAGCGCGCCCGCCCGAAGGGCCTAAGTTACGGTGTGCCCTTTAGGGTATACCTTATCGTGCGAAGCGCGCCTGCCCGAAGGGCCTAAGTTACGGTATGCCCTTTAGGGTATTATATTTCGGGAGAATGAAAAAAACAAGGCGCAGGGAGGAAGCTCTAAGATTTGGCGCAGGAAGGAAGATCTGTGCTGTGCTCCGAGCCTTGGGGAATGCGCCGCTTGGAACTGCTGCCGCAGGCCGTGTACTGCCCGCGGGGGTTACGCCTGCGGGTTTCACGTTTCCTCTCTTGACGAGTCAGAAAAAACTAACTATACTTAGGCTTTAGAGTAAACCTGCATGCCGCCTGTGGGCGGCGGGACTTTCAGGATAAATATACAGTATACAATCCCTTCTCCACAGGGGAAGGGGGAGGAAATACGGAAAGAGGAAACCCAGAATGCTTTTACTGAATCGAACGCTCATCCGCATGGCCAAAGGGCTGTGGGGATGGATTTTTGTCATTGCGGGGCTCAAGCTGGCGGTGCTGGCGGGGACAGCGGCCTTTGCGCGGATTATCTCCGGTTTTTTGGGTAATATCGCTTCGCCGGAGCTCACCGCGGCGGGGGCCTGGCAGGCGGTGCGCGCGGCCCTTGTCACCGCGGTATTTGTTCTGGCTGCGGAGCTTCTCACCGGGGAGGCGGAGTACCGCTGCACGGCGAAGGCCCGGCAGTCCCTGCGCACCGGTATTTTTTCCAAGGTGCTGACGCTGGATGTGGGAAATATTGAGAAGATGGGGCCGGTGTCCGCCATCACATCTTCCGTGGATGGGGTGGAATCCATGCAGGTCTACTACAGCAAATATCTGCCGGGCCTTATCTATTCTCTGCTGGCTCCGATTTACCTGTTTTTTCAGCTGAGGGACATCGCGCTCGTTCCGGCGCTGCTGCTCTTTGCCGTGTCCTTTATCCTTCTCCCGGTAAACAATGTGTTCCGGGGGCACATTGAAAAGCTGAAGACGGAATACTGGAACAGCTTGGAGGATCTGACCGGATATTACCTGGAGAGCGTGCGGGGGCTCACCACGCTGAAGCTCTTTGACAGGGACGAGGACCGCACCCGGGTTCTGGAAGAGAAATCCACAAATTTCAACAACAAAATCATGGACGTGATGAAGGTGAATTTCTCGTCCTTTCTTCTGACAGACGGGCTGATCTACGGGGCCGTGGCCGCCGCCGGGGCAATTGCGGCGTGGGAACTGGCTGCGGGAAAGATAGCATTTTCCGATGCGCTTATGGTGCTTCTGCTCGCCTATGGATTTTTCGGGGCTGTGCGTCAGCTTATGAACGCAACCCACTCCGCCCTGGCAGGCGTTTCCGCTGCGGATAAGGTGGAGAAGCTTCTGGCGATTGACACAAGCCGTCCCTATCATCCGGAGCTTGGGACAGAGCCGGATGCGTATGACGGCATCCGCTTAGAGCATGTGTCCTATGCGTACCAGGGCCGGAAGGCTGCGCTGCGGGATGTGTCTCTGGATATTCCCAGGGGACAGACGACTGCCCTGGTGGGGCTTTCCGGGAGCGGGAAATCCACCATTGCCGGCCTTCTGATGCGCTTTTATGATGTGGAGAAGGGCCGGATTCTTTTGGAGGGCCGGGATTATACCAGCTATACCCCGGAGGAACTCAGAAAGCGGGTCATCATGGTTCCCCAGACTGTGAGCCTTTTTTCCGGAACCATCGGGGAGAATCTGCGGATTGCCGCCCCGGAAGCTTCCGACGAAGAGCTTCTTGCGGCGCTGGAGGATGTGCGGCTGAAAGATTGGGTGCTCGCCCAGCCCCAGGGCCTGGACACGGCTATCGGGGATGGGGGAAGCAAGCTGTCGGGCGGACAGCGGCAGAAGATGGGAATCGCCAGGGCGCTTCTGTGCCGGGCGGAATACATTATATTTGACGAGTCCACGTCCAGCGTGGATTTGGAGAGCGAGCGGGAAATCTGGAACTGCATCGACGAGCTGGCCCAGACCCGGACGCTCATTATTATCTCCCACCGCCTCTCCACGATTCAGAACGCGGGGCGGATTTACGTCCTGGAGAACGGGCGGATTGCCGAGGAGGGCGGCCATGGGGAGCTGATGAAGCATCACGGCCTGTACCGGCGGCTGGTGGAAGAGCAGGCCGAGCTGGAGAGACAGGGAGAAGAGCACGCCGTGCCGGAAAAACAAGGAAACGGCTGCGGCGGTCCGGGGCGTGCGGGAAAGGAGGGAGCCGTTCATGCGTAAGCGTTTTCAATATTCCATTTGGGAGATGACCGGGCGCCTTCTGAAAATTGCGGCGCCGGTGAAGGGAACGCTGGCTCTCTCCACACTGGCCAGCATTGTGGGAAATCTGTCCCAGATGGGGCTCATGGGCTTCGGGGCCCTGCTTCTTCTCTCCTGCGCAGGGATGGCGGGGGGAAGTCCCCTTCTGTACGGCGGCCTGATGGTCCTGTCGGCGGCCCTGATTGTGGCCTGCCGCTATGTGGAGGGCGTGGTCTCTCACGCCGGGGCCTATGGGCTTTTGGCCAGCATGCGGGTGCACCTGTATGAGACCATCCGCAGCCTGGCTCCCGCCTGCCTGATGGACCGGGAGAAGGGAGACATTTTAAATATCGCGGTGTCGGATATTGAAACCATCGAATACTTTTTTGCCCACACCATTGGGCCAATGTTCACGGTGATTATCCTGCCCTGCGTTACCCTGGGACTGGCGGTCTCGTTTAATCCCCTGTTTGCGGCGGTGCTTCTTCCGGTGTATCTCATCGTCAGCGTGGTCTTTCCCCTCATCGCCATAAGGGCCGGACGGGGCGTGGGAATGCGCTACCGCACCCGGCTGGGAGAAATGAAATCTCTGGTGCTGGAGAGCGTATACGGTCTGAAGGACATCCAGATATTCGGGTATGGCCACCGGCGGCTTCAGATGGTTCGGGAGAAAAACCGGGAGATCAACCGGCAGGCCCATGCCCTGACGATCCACCAGCAGACCGTCTCTTCGGCTCCCACGTTCTTCGTGTATCTGGCCCGGATTCTGATCATAGGGGCAGCCTCCTTCCTTGCGGCCAGGGGCACGTCCCATCCGGTGGGAACGGTCATCCTCTCTTTTGTGGCGGCGGCTTCCTTTTCCTCCACCCAGTCTCTGACCATGGTGGTATCCAGCCTGCTGGAGGCCTACGCCGCGGCGGAGCGGCTGTTTCTCATCGAGGATACGCAGCCCGAGGTTGTGGAACCGAAGAACCCCAGAACCTGCGGGCCCATCCGGAAGCTGGAATTTGATCACGTGGGATTTTCTTATCCGGATTCGGGGCGGCCCATTCTCAAGGATTTTAACCTGATTGTCTCCGGAAATGAGAAGCTGGGCATTGTGGGGGAGAGCGGCATCGGAAAATCCACGGTTCTGCGGCTGCTCTTGCGCTTCTGGAACTGCCGGAGCGGGCAGATCCGGGTGAACGATATTCCCATTGAAGAGATTTCTTTAAAGGAACTGCGCCAAAGAATTGCCGTGCTGGAGCAGGACACCTTTTTGTTTGACGGGAGCATTGCGGAGAATATTGCCATCGGAAAGCCGGACGCCTCCCGGGAGGAAATTGAGAGGGCGGCCCGGCGGGCGGGAATCCATGACTTTATCATCACCCTGCCCGATGGCTATGATACCCAGATGGGCCAGATGGGGGCCCGGCTCTCCGGAGGGGAACGCCAGCGGGTGGGCATTGCGCGGGTCATGCTGACGGAGCCGGATGTGATTGTCATGGACGAGCCCACCAGCAGCCTGGATGTGCTGCATGAGAAGGAGCTCCTCCGGACGCTCCGTGAAGAATGTGCGGACAAGATGCTTTTGATTGTTTCCCACCGGCCGTCCACCCTGACCGGGTGCGATCGGATTGTGGAGCTGTGAGAAGGCGAAACTGTCGGAAATACGGGATTTTTCAGGGACTTTTTTAAGTCCCTATTTTCATGCAACTTTTTTCTGTCTAAAATAATCTATAAGACAGAAAGAACAAACAGCGCTGAGAGGAAATGGAAATGAAGCAGGACCTGTATGATTATATAGTAGCTTACATTGTGGAAAATCAGAATAAATTTTACCGTCTGGCTTACAGCTATGTCCGGAACCGGGAGGATGCACTGGATGTGGTGCAGAACGCAGTGTGCAAGGCCCTGGAGAATTACGGAGGAATACGGAATGAAGGGGCGATAAGCACCTGGTTTTACCGGATACTGGTGAATGAGAGCCTGTTATTTATAAAGGAAAGGAAACGGATGACCCTGGGGGAAACGGATCAGGAGGAAGCCCACTATGAGGAAAAAGGGTTTGAGATTCAGGATGACTTGTATGATTCGATAAATCGCCTGGACGGCGATACGCAGACAATCATTAAGCTGCGGTTTTTTGAGGAACTGTCATTAAAGGAAATTGCGCAGATCATGGAGATGAACCTAAATACAGTAAAGGCACGGCTCTACCGCGGTCTGCGTCAGCTGAAGGTGAATATTCAGGAGGTAGATGTATGAGGACATTGCAGGACGCGAAGAAGACATATGATGAGACGGCGATTCCGAGCGAATTGTCCGAGCGGATTCAGATGGAGATAAAAAAAGCGGATCGAAAGAGAAAAAAGATTTTGTTCTTCCGCAGGGTTCGCGGAGGGACAGCGGCCGCGGCCGCAGCTGTGGTTTTGTTTACCACAGCGTTAAATACCAGCACATCATTCGCGGAGACCGCGGGAAACCTTCCGGTCATCGGGGCGGTGGCACGGGTTTTGACCTTCCGCTCCTATCAGACGGAAGAGGATGCCTTAAAGATATCTGTGGAAATTCCCAGTGTGGAAATGATTTCGGAAGATTTTAAGGGTCTGGAACAGTCTGTTAATGAGGAAATTCTTCGCCTGTGCGAGCAGTATGCCGAGGAGGCGAAAACAACAGTCGCAGAATACAGGAAGGCATTTCTGGAGACCGGGGGAACCGAGGAAGAGTGGGCGGCTCACAATATCGAAATTCGGGTCTGGTACGAGGTTAAGTCCCAGACAGATCAATACCTGTCTCTCGCCATTATAGGGACGCAGAATTGGAGCAGCGCCTACAACCAGACAAAGTATTATAATTTCGATCTGGAAAAGGGAACGCTGGTGACCCTGGAGGACATTCTGGGAGCGAATTACAAGGAGATTGCGGATGCGGAAATCCGCAGGCAGATGGAAGAGAGAACCGCGGACGGCGCCGTATACTTCGATTCCTTTGAGGGAATTGATGCAGACACCGCATTTTATATGAACGAAGCGGGCAATCCGGTGATTGTATTTGAAAAATATGAGATTGCGCCCGGAAGTGAAGGGCAGCAGGAATTTGAAGTTAAAAGAGGATAAAAGCGGAGGACAGAATTATGAAAAGGAAGTGGAAGCATTTACTCTTAACAGGATGTGCCGTGTGCCTTATGGCGGGCTGCGGCGGTCAGGCAGAAGCAGCGGCTTCACAGCCGGCGGCTGTCCGGGCGGAGAGCCGGGAAGAGACTAAAGAGCAGACCGCGGCAGAGACCACGGAGCAGACACCGGCGGAAACCCAGGGGGAAACTGCGGCGGAGTCCCAGGAAAATGTGCAAGCAGAACCCCAGGAACAGGCGGAAGAAAGCCAGTCCGCCCAGCTGAAAGATGTGGCAGCTATGGTGGGCATGAAGGATGAGGAAACCGCGGATTTGTTCGGCGGAGGAGAGGAAAACTGGACAGCGGATAAATCCTTCTATATTGGAAGAAATTACCAGGTTGATTTATATGGGGATACGTATAAGGTATTTACCACCTGCGGGGAGGACAAAACGGTAGAGTCCGTTTCCATCTGGATTGTGGGCGGAGAACGCCAGGTCACGGACGAGGAAGCAAAAGAGTGGGAAAACCGGGTTACGGATATGATGGGCGCTGAGCCCACGAAGGATGCAGGCGTCTCAGAGGGCGGAAGCAAAAATACCAGATGGACAGCGGACGGAATGGCCGCCGGTATGAACCAGATGGCGGATATTTTGACAATCAGCTTTCAGCCTGCTGTGGGAGAGCTGAAGTAATAAGGATTATTTGGAGGAAAAGGGATGAAGATTTACAAGAAGGCAGTGTTAGCAGTGAGTATCTTTGCCATGGCCGCAGGGGCGGCCATGACATCCGCCGGGGCCCAGGAAACGTACCTGCCGCCGGTTATGGTTCAGGGAACCGTATCGGAAAAAACAGAGACGCGGTATATGCATACGCGGGGCCAGCTGTGATGGCAAGCATTCCGCCTCAGGCGGCAGCATCCGTGATTTTGACGAATATCCCGGAAGACGGGACGGCGCCTCATTATATTCAGGTTGCCTCCATGGCGCAGCGGAGCGGCGGGCGTCAGATAAACGCCAGCGACGGGAGCAGCTATTGGGTTTCCGATACGTGCACGGTATTCCCGTATCTGACGAGAAATATGCTGTATCCCCAGTCAATTTTTGAGGGCGCTTGGTGCCTGGTCTGGCCGGATGCACAGGGAAATGCGCAGAAAATCATGATGTTCCCGCCGTATGGCCCGGAGCAGGACGAAACTGTGCAGAGCCAGGGCGGATGGAAGCTAGAGCGTGTTTGAAAATTCATTCCCGCCATCTGCACGCCCCACTTTGCGGTATCTTGGGGCCGAATTCAGTCAGCGCAGCCCACTGCGCCTCCTTTATTCGGCCCCAAACTCCTAAAGGGCGCCTTCGGTGTCCCACAAAGTGGAACGCACATCTGGCAGAAAGCAATTTTCAAACACGCTCTAGAAGGCGGGGAGGAACAAACCGCGGATGCCGTGTGGGTGTATTATCATGCAGACGGAACAAAGGCAACCGGCTGGCTTCTGGATCAGGGAAAATGGTATTATCTAAACCCTGAGACCGGAATCATGGAACGGGGCTTCATTCAGATTGATGGAAAAACGTATTATCTTCAGCAGGATGGCAGTATGCTGACAGAACCTAAGATGTTTACGCCGGGAACAGACGGCGCATTAACATAAAAATGAAAAGCAAAGAGAGGTAAAACATTATGAAAAAAATGAAAGTATTGGCAGCGGTGATAGCGATGGGACTTCTGGCAGCCGGATGCGGACAGAGCGCAGAGCAGGAGACCGCACCCATGGAATCCATTGAGGAGACAGCAGAGCAGGAGACAATTGAGATAGAGACGGAGGAGACAGAAGAGACCACCGCCCAGGAGGAGAACCTGCCGGAAGAAACGGAAGAAGCATCAGAAGCAAAGGAAACCCAGCCGGCCCAAACCCAGCAGGAGACCGGGGCACAGACAGAAGCGCAGTCTGCAGAAAATGAGGCGGCAGCCGGAGGATACGAGGACAATTTTGCAGTGGACAGCGCTGCTGCGGCAGAATTTGCCGGAAAGATAAAAACAGCGGTAGCGGAGAAAAACCTGGAGAAGCTGGCGGATCTGACCGCATTCCCTGTATATGTGGGCTTCAAGGACGGAGGAACGCCGGTGGAGAGCAGAGATGAGTTCCTTGCCCTGGGAGCGGACAAGATTTTTACCCAGGAACTGGTGGATTCGGTTGCCGCTGCAGATGAGAATGCCCTTTCTCCCAGCATGGCAGGCTTTGTTCTGTCTGACGGGAGCAAAGCAAATATTATTTTTGCTGTAAATGAGGGAGAACTGACGATTGTGGGGATCAACTATTAGTTGTTTATAAAAATTTTCTTGTTTTGTTATCTCCTTGTTAGGTCTTTAAAGTAAGATAAAATCAGCTTATACAAGGAGGAAAAAGGCTGACAGAAAATTTTGTGGGAGCAGCCTTTGGGGACTATGACTCCTACCTGGTGCTCTCACATTTTAAGGGCCATGCCATGGCGGGCTTTGGCGGGGCGATCAAAAACATTTCCATCGGACTGGGCTCCAGCGAGGGAAAGAGCTGGATTCATTCCGGGGGAACCAGCAAGACCGGGCTTGCCGGGGAACAGGATGCGTTCCTGGAAGCCATGGGGGATGCGGGAAAGGCAGTTTCGGATTACCTTGACAATGGGGAACGGATTACGTATATTAATGTGATGAACCGCATTTCCATTGACTGCGACTGCGACGGAAATCCGGCGGAGCCGGACATCCACGACATAGGCATTCTGGCGTCCAATGACCCGGTGGCCCTGGACCAGGCCTGCATTGATCTGGTATCCCAGGCGGAGGGAAATGAAAGCCTGATGGCACGAATCGCGGACCGGAACGGGATCCATACCCTGGAAAATGCGGAGGCGATCGGCCTGGGAAGCCGGGCCTACCAGCTTGTAGAATTGGAACAATAAAATATCGGCCCGCAAATGCGGGCGAAAGGATACAGAGAGAGCGGTATGACGGAACACGAGGCCTGTAAAATCCTGGGAGTTTCTCCGGAAGCGGGACAGGAAGCCATAAAAAAGAGATATCGGGAGCTGATGCGCAGGGTACACCCCGATGCGGGCGGCCGGCAGGAGGAAGAGGAGCGCCAGGGACGCCGCCACCTGCGGGCCCAGGAGATTAACCGGGCGTATTCCCTTTTGAAGGGGAGAGCGCCGCAGGCGGACGGCACAGCCGGAAGGCAGGGAGATGGCAGAGGGCAGGGAAAACCTGCGGAAAGAAACGAAAGCCCTGCCTGGGATGCCCCCGTCAATATCCATGCGTACAGGGAGCGGGAGGTGCTCCAGTACGCGGAGGGGCATGGCGGAGAGGTTTTGGGGAGCTTCTGTATTTCCAGGGGCAGGTATCTCTGGACGGTGGAAGAGGATTTCCCGCTGTTCCTTTTGAGCATGTACCGCTGCAGCAAACAGATATTGGAGGAAGAGGATGCCGTCCGGCCGCAGCATGCGGCCCGGGCGGTCTTCGGCGGTTGGGAGACAGATTCTGCCCGGGATCCGTCCCCGTCCCGCCCGGGACTGTCTGCGGGCCTGCGCAGCCGGGTACAGGCGGAGCTCGCCTACCTTCTGGCCCAGCAGTTCATCGACGGCACAGCTCTTTTGGGAGAGCTGGCAAAGGAGCGGACGGAGGATGCGGCGGGCAGGGAAATTTATTTTATGCCCGCCATGCTGGAGCGAAGCGGCCGAACGGCTGCAAAAAGCGGGGAGGTTCTGTATCCATCCCGTATTCAGAAGCACAGGCTGTACCTGAAAAACCGGGAGGGCCGGGAGCTGGGATACCTCTCCTTTGCGGATGACCGCCTGTATTATGTGGTAATTCCCATGCTTGAACAGCGGAGCGCCCAGGTGAAGATACGGGCCGCGGAAAAACCGGAGGGAAAGAGATACCAGAACCTGGAGCTATGGCTTAGGCTGGCCGGAAAACAAAACGGCGGCATGCCGGAGAATTTGAACCTGCAGATTGAAAAGCTGCTGGCGGATTACAGGGAACAGTCAGGAATTTGCAAATAGCGCTTGATTAATTTTTAAAATCTGTTATAATGAATAAACATTTAGATATCTTTAATATTTATTCATAAACAGGAGGAGAAATTATGAAAAAGAAGTTTTTGGCAGTTACTCTGTCAGCTCTGATGGCAGCGTCCCTTGCGGCCTGCTCCGGAGGCCAGGCAGAAACCACGGCAGCCGAGACGACGGCGGCCGCGGCCGAGACCGCTGAGAGTGCAGAGAGCAGCGAGGCGGCAGAGACGGAAGCCGGAGCGGAGAGCGCCGAGGCCGAGAGCGCGGCCGCAGCGGTAGAGACCGTTACGGAGGGCAAGCTGACGGTTGCCACCAGCCCGGACTTCGCGCCCTATGAGTTCTACGCCATCGGCGAGGACGGAACTCCCACCCTGGCCGGCTTTGATATGGCGCTGGCACAGTACATAGCAGATTATATGGGCCTGGAGCTGGAAGTGATCACCGTAGACTTTGACGGCGTGCTGAGCGAGCTTCAGACAAAGTCCGTTGACTTAGGGATGGCAGGACTTTCCCCGGATCCCAAGCGGGAAAACATTATGAATTTCTCTGACATTTATTACACCGGCGGCCAGTCCCTGGTGACGGTGAAGGCCAACGCTGAGACCTACAATTCCTTTGAGGCGATCAACAAGCCGGATGTGTCCGTAGGCGCGCAGACAGGCTCCATTCAGCTGGATCTGGCAAACACCAACAGCCCGGATGCGGATATTATCTCCCTGCCCAAGGTGACGGATATCATCGCGGAGCTTCTGGCGGGCAAGCTGGACGCAGCATATATTGAGACCGTAGTGGCGGAGAGCTATCAGAAGAATTATCCGGATCTGGAAATTGTGATGGATGTTCCCTATGATGTGGCCGGTTCCGCCATCGGCGTGAGCAAGGACAACGATGCGCTGCTTGCGGCGGTGAACGAGGCAATTGCCGCGGCGATTGAGGATGGAAGCATGGATGCTTTTGTGGCCGAGGCAAATGAGCTGGCTTCCGGTCAGACATATGAAGGTCTGCTGGATGCGGAAGGAAACGTACAGACACAGGAATAAGCGTTCGGAAATGATAGAAGCGGCGGGAGTTTGACATCTGTTTTGCCAATGGGCTTCCCGCCGCTTTCGGCTGTCCGCGGCAGAACCGCCGCAGCTGTTTCTTAAAAGGAAAGGAGCGCCCCAATGGATCAATTTGTAAGATGGGAAAATTTTCAACTGATCGTCCCCTATGCCGAGCTTTTCTGGCAGGGAATGCTGGTGACCATTCTTCTGGCCCTGTTTACCGTGGTGATCGGATTCTGCCTGGCCCTGCTGCTGGCCCTCATGCGCATGTCAAATGTGCGGCCCTTCCGCTCTCTGGGACTGAATGCGGACGGCCATCTGCGGGAGCAGGGGTTTCTGGCCGCTGTCAGCCGGTTTAACCCCCTGTCGTTTATCGCTACGGCGTATGTGGAGATATTGCGTTCTACTCCCGTAATCGTGCAGGTTTGGGTTATCTACTACGGTATATTCAGCATCATCGAGCTGCCGGGATTCCAGCTCTTTGGTTTTCTGCGGTTTAACCGCTTCCTTCCCGGCGTGGTCGCATTGGGAATGAACTCCGGGGCCTATCTGTGCGAGATCATCCGGGCGGGCATTCAGTCCATTGATTCCGGCCAGACCGAAGCGGCGCGTTCTCTGGGCCTGTCCCAGAAGCAGAACCTGCGCTATATCATTTTCCCGCAGGCGCTTAAAAATATTCTCCCGGCCATTGCCAATGAATTCGTAGTAATTATCAAGGAGTCGGCTATCACCTACACCATCGGCGTGCAGGATATCATGTCAGCGGTGAATGCGGTTCGGGGCGCAACCTTTATCATGGTAGAGCCTCTGCTGGTGGCTACGGCGATTTATTTCTGCCTGTGCTTCCCCACATCCAAGGTGATTGCCCATTTCGAGAGGAGGATGAGCCGTGGCGACAAGAGATAGTTTGATCCAGGTGACGGATTTAAAGAAATATTACAATATGGGTGCCATCAAGGCACTGGACGGAGTGACGGTGGATATCTGCAGGGGCGATGTGATGGCCGTGATCGGCCCATCCGGCTCCGGCAAGTCCACGCTTCTGCGGAGTCTGAACCTCCTGGAGGAGCCTACGGGCGGATCCATTGTGTTTAACGGCGTGGATATCACCAAGAAAAAGTATAAAAACGAACAGGGGAAAATGGTGAAGCTGGATATTGACGGGCTCCGCCAGAAGATGGGAATGGTGTTTCAGCATTTTAACCTGTTCCCCCATATGACGATTCTGGACAATATGGTGCTCGCTCCCATGAAGGTCAAGGGGATGTCCCGGGCGGAGGCGGAGAAAAAAGCCCTGGAGCTTCTCGACCGGGTGGGACTGAAGGATCGGGCTTCCGCTTATCCCATACAGCTTTCCGGCGGCCAGAAACAGCGCGTGGCCATTGTGCGGGCCCTGGCTATGGAGCCGGAGGTAATGCTCTTTGACGAGCCTACATCCGCGCTTGACCCGGAGATGGTGGGCGAGGTGCTGGATGTTATGAAGGAGCTGGCCCACGAGGGGATGACCATGGTGGTTGTGACCCACGAGATGGGATTTGCCCGAGAGGTGGGAAACCGGGTGCTGTTTATGGCGGACGGCAAGCTCTTGGAGCAGGGCAGCCCGGAAGACATTTTCGGAAACCCGCAGAACCCCCGTTTGAAGGACTTTTTGGCCAAGGTGCTGTAAGCGGCGGGAGTGCATGTGCGGATACGTCCTGACGGCAGCGCGGCAGGCGGAGATTCAGACAAGTGATTAGACGAAATACAGACAGCCGGGAAGGCCGGCAGTGATCCCGGAGGCTTGCGGCTTTTCGGGATTTTTGAAAATCAGGAGGATATGGACATGAATCAGGAAAAGCAGACGGCGGTCAATGCCGTTGAGGAGAAGAAAGAGGTGATCTGCCGGGCGGCGGACCAGATATGGGAGTATGCGGAGCTGTCCCTGCAGGAGGAAAAATCCGCCGCCTACTACTGCCGCGTGCTGCGGGAGGAAGGCTTCTTGGTGGAGGAGGGGATCTGCAATATCCCCACTGCGTTTGCCGCGAGCTTTGGAACGGGGAGCCCCCGGATCGGAATCCTGGCGGAATATGACGCTCTGTCCGGCCTGTCCCAGAAGGCGGGGTGCACAGAGCCGAGAGAGCATATCCCGGGCGGCTGCGGCCATGGCTGCGGACACAACCTTCTGGGAGCGGGAGCTATGGCCGCGGCCATAGGGATAAAGGCATATCTGGAGAAGAGCAAAAAGCCGGGAACCGTGATTTTGTACGGCTGTCCCGGTGAGGAGGGGGGAGCGGCCAAGGCGTTTATGGCCAGGGACGGCCTGTGGAAATCCCTGGACGCGGCTCTCACCTGGCATCCGGAGGATGTAAATGAGGTGAATACCGGCTCTTCCAACTCCTGCATCCAGACACAGTACAAGTTTTCCGGCGTGGCCTCCCACGCGGCGGGAGCGCCGGAGAAGGGGCGCAGCGCCCTGGATGCGGTGGAGCTGATGAACATTGGCGTCCAGTTCCTGCGGGAGCACACCAGCGATAAGGCCAGAATCCATTATGCTATCACAGACACCGGCGGCGTGAGCCCCAATGTGGTGCAGCCGAAGGCCAGCGTGCTCTATATGGTGCGCTCCAACCATGTGGCGGAGGCAGTGGAGCTCCAGGAGCGGGTGGATCGGATTGCTCAGGGGGCTGCCCTGATGACGGACACCAAGGTGGAGAAGAAGTTTATTGACGGGCTGGCGGACACAGTGCCGAATTCTGTCCTGGAGCAGGTTCTGTACGATAATTTTAAGGAGCTGGGCGTGCCCTCCTACACGCAGGAGGAACTGGAGTTCGCGGACGCCCTGGCCGGGACGTATGCGGGGAGCGATGGAGTCCCCGGCGTAGCGGCGGAATATGACGCGGCGGCCAAGGAGGAAGTGCAGGCCATGCAGAAGAAGGCGGGGCATGCCATGAATGCCTTTTTGGCGCCTCTGTATAAGGGGGAGGCCTTCACCCCAGGCTCCACGGATGTAGGGGATGTGAGCTGGCTGACACCCACGGCCCAGATCCATGTGGCGGCTTGGCCCAACGGCTGCCCGGGACACAGCTGGCAGAATGTCTCCAGCGGCGGCACATCCATCGGCCATAAGGCGGCGGTCCATGCGGGGAAGGTGCTGGCTGCGGCTGCGGTGGAGCTCTTTGAGAAGCCGGAGCTTCTCGCGGCGGCGCGGGAGGAATTTGAAAAGAGGACGGCGGCAGGCTATGTGTGCCCCATACCGGCGGATGCGGTGCCGGTGGTGCCGGACTAAAGCATGTTTACATGCTCTAGAGAAAAATACGGGAGGTGAACAGCGTGCAGCGCACAATTTTGATTGCGGAGGATGATCCGGATATTGTCAATCTCTTATGTTTGTATCTGAAAAACAGCGGCTACCAGGTACTCACGGCCCCGGACGGGCTGGAGGCCTGGCGGCTGTTCGGCCAGGAGCACGTGGACCTGGCCCTTCTGGATGTGATGATGCCCCGGATGGACGGCTGGGAGCTGGCCAGGAAGATTCGGGAGGTAAGCAATATCCCGATTCTCTTTCTGTCTGCCAGGGATCAGGATTATGACCGGATTCTGGGACTGCAGCTCGGGGCGGATGACTATCTGACAAAGCCTTTTAATCCCATGGAGGCGGTGGCGCGGGTGCAGTCCAATCTGCGGCGGTTTTACGAGCTGGGAGCCGCGGATACCAGGAAAGAGCAGAAGCTTTTGCAGCTGGGAGAGCTGTGCCTGGATGCAGAGGGGATGACTGTAACAAAAAATGGCCGGCCCATCAGCCTGACTCCCACGGAATACCGGATTCTGAATAAGCTTATGCGGACGCCCGGGCGGGTCTATACCAAGGCGCAGCTCTATGAGAACGGGAATGGAGAATTCATGGAAAGCGATGAAAAGACCATGATGGTGCATATTTCCAAGCTGCGGGAAAAGATAGAGGATGACCCTAAGCATCCCCGCTATATAAAAACGATAAGAGGAATCGGGTACAAAATTGAAGATAAAAAATTTTAAAAGCAGGCCGGGAAGCCTCCGGGGCTTTCTGGCTGTCAATTACGCGGAATTTACCCTGTTGATTCTGGCGATAGCAGCGGCAGGATCTCTGGGCGCGTCCCTCTATCTGAACAAGAAGGCTCCTGTTCCGGATGCGGAAGCCTTTTTTGAGGAAGCGGCCCGGAAGGGGGATGAAGGCTTTGAAAGTCTGGATGTCGAAAAATATTTGGGAAGCGGGGCCGGGGCGTTTCTGTTTGATCCGGATGGGAGGCTGGCGGCTCAAGCCGGAGCGGAGGGAGAGCTGCCGGAAAATGAGGCGCTGGACTGTATTCCGGATTACGATTCCAACACCCGTATACTGGCGGCGGAACTTCCGGGGGAAGGACTGACGGAGGAGGAAGGCAAAGGGGGATGGCTGGTGACCCGTGTTGCATATGGGGAGGCCGGGGAGCCATTTGTCAGCGGCTATGCCCTTTTTGACAGAAATCTGCGCCGGACAGAAGGAAGCCTTCTGGAGGATCGGGAAAAGCTTACGGAAGCAGAGCTGCGGTATCTTCAGGGGAAGGATTCCCAGGGACGCGATATATACCGCCGTACGTACACAGACAGGCAGGGACGGGAGAGACAGCTGGTATTTTTTATGCCGCAGTGGCGTTTTGAGGCATATGTACAGGCTTATGAGGTTTTGGATCAGGCGAGGTGGCTTTTTCTTCCGGCTTATGCCGCAGCCGCATTTTTCTGCATCCGGCAGTTTGGAAAGAAGACGGGAAAGCTTCTGACTCCTTTAAATACAGCTATCCGGAATTACTCCAGCGGCCTTCCCAGCGGTCTGGAGGCATATGAGGGCCCAAGGGAGTTTGAGGAGCTGGCGGACAATTTTGTTCAGATGGAGAAGCGGCTGCAAGAGAGCGAGGAGGAGAGGAGACGTCTGGATGAGGAGAAGCGAAGGCTTCTGGCCGATGTCTCTCACGATTTGAAGACGCCGCTCACCGTAATCCAGGGCTATGCGGATGCCCTGCGGGAGGGAATGGTGCCCGAGAAAGACCGGGAAATGTATTTGAAAGTTATTTCTCAGAGAACCCGGCGGGTAAATGAGCTTCTTTTATCCTTTCATGAGTACAGCAAGCTGGATCATCCTCAGGTGCCGGTGCGCCTGCGCCGGGAGGATATATGCCAGGCCGTGAGGGAGTACATTGCCGGCCGGTGGGGAGAGATTGAGCTCGCGGGATTTGAGGCGGAGGCAGATATTCCGGATGAGCCGATTTTCTGTGATCTGGACGGAGCCTTGTTTTGCCGGGCTTTGGAAAATATAATCAATAATGCCATGAAGTACAATCCGCCGGGAACCCGGATCTTGATCCGGGTGGAGAAGGCAGAGCTGCGCGTTCGGGTGCGCGTCGGGGACAACGGAATGGGAATTCCCGATGATTTGAAGGACAGGCTGTTCCTTCCTTTTGCCACAGGCGACTCCGCGCGGGGCGGCGGACATGGCTCCGGCCTGGGGCTTGCGATCAGCCGGAGGATTGCCGAGCTTCACGGAGGAAGCATAAGGCTTGCGGATCCTCCTTCACCGGGGCTGTCAGCGGAATTTGTTTTTGATTTTCCTCTTGGACAGAGCGAGGAATGACGGGGCAATGGAAATCTTTACAAATCTTTAGGAAGCGTAAATGGGAAATTTACCTGGATCTGCTATAGTGAGAATACCGGCGGGAACGCTGGAAAATATAGTAGCAGGACAGGAGAAAAAATTATGAAAAACAAACGAGCAATGGCGGCAGCGCTTGCAGCAGTTCTCTATCTCACAGGCTGTGCATATGTGACGGGCGATACCGGAAAGACGGCCCCCAAAAATACGACAGAAGCGGAAACTTCTCAGAGCGCGGAGGAGACAGAGGCTGCCCCGCGCATGGAAGAGTCAGTGGAGGATGCCGTTTTCTCCGAGGAGGAGGAAGATGAGGATCTGTATATGGATTTGTTCCGTTCCGGAGCCTCTGTGGTTCAGATGGAGATTACGACGGGGCTTACCACCGAGTACCTGGATCCGCTGTGCAATTATCCGGTGAAAGTATATCTGGGCGGGGAGGAAAAGACAGTTGAAGATGAGGAAGGGTTAAAGGAGATCGGACTGGATGCGCTTTACTCCGATGCGCTTATAAATGCGGTAAAGGATTTTGATACGGACTCCATAGAAGTGACAGACGGAAGAGCTGTTATGGGAGATGATACGCACTATGTGGTTCTGGAGATGGATGAATATGAGAATGTAGGAATCACGGAATTTCATGAATAGCAGTCCTAAATGTCCGCCCTGTGGATGGGAGGGCAAAGTGACGGGGCGCCCAGCCGGATCGCGGCTGCGGCGCCCCGTCTGCGTCTGACCGGCGGATCAGCCGGTCAGCTTTCAGGGTATTCGATTACATAAAAATCATAGGCATTGATAACGGTTGTATTTCCGTAGGTGTCCCTGCGCTTAAAATTCCCGCCGTAATTGGCGTGAACGTGGCCGTGAAGGAAATACTTGGGGCTGTATTTGTCCATAAGATCCCGGAAAGCTTTAAAACCCTGATGGGGCAGGTCCTCCATATCGTTCACGTGATAGGCCGGGGCGTGGGCTACCAGGATGTCAAACCCTTTGTTTTTCCATATTTTCCAGAACATTTTCCGAATCCGGCCCCGCATCTGACGCTCTGTGTACTGATTTTCCGCATCCGGTATGTACTGCATGGATCCGCCCAGCCCCATGATGCGGATCCCCTTATAGACAAAAATATTGTCCTCAATGCAGATGCAGCCCTCGGGAGGACGGTGCCGGTATTTGCTGTCGTGGTTGCCGCGGACGTAGAGCACCGGCACCGGGCAGAGGGTGGCGAAAAAGCTCAAATATTCCGGTTCCAGATCGCCGCAGGAGATAATCAGATCGATATCCTTCATTCTCTGGGGATCGTAATAATCATAAAGTATTTTTGATTCGTGGTCGGCCAATACCATTATATTCATCTGTTAATTCTCCGTTGCTGTAGTCTCATCAATGTCAATGTCCTGGAGCTGAACCAGCTTCTGGGCCTCTTCTGTCAATTCCCCGAATTCCGGCACGCTTCCCACAATGTTTTCCGCGAGCCAGTCCATGGTAATGATGGCATCGGGCTTCAGGCTCTCTCCTTCCCGGCACTGAATTTTCCGGCTCTGGGAATAGATCAAACCGTCAAATGGACGGAAGCTTCCGCTGCGGATGGAATTCTTCAAAAGATCCACAAGCCGGTGGATTCCATGGGGCATGTTTTCCGAGCAGATCACGTCGATCACGTCGGAGGACATGCCCCACCAGTAATTGACGGCCTTCTTGCCCTTGGCGGAATTGGTATCTCCGGCCGCGCCCAGGAGAATGCGCAGAATCTGTTCATAGAATTTTCCCCAGTGCCAGATAGGAGTGGCCAGGTTTTCTACGGATCCGTCCGGCCTGACCGTGTAGAGGCCATAGCGGCGGGACGCGCGTTCCGGCGTGATCATGTCATCTCCGGAAATATAGCGGATTCCCTGCTGCTCAAGGCGTTCGGCCGCATGGTCTTCCTTTGTGCGGGACCATTCCAGGTGAACCTTCACATAGGGGTTTATCATCCTGGCGCCCATGGCGAAGGCGTTGATGTTGGCCATGGTCCCATAGATGGGATAATCCGCAATATATCCCAGGCGATCTGCCCTGGACATGGCGGCCGCAATTGCTCCCATGAGAAATTTGGACTCGAACATGCGCGCGTAATAGGTACAGATGGAGGAATAGGACATTTTGATGGAGCAGTTATAAATTTTTACATCCGGATGCAGAATAGCGGAGCGTACGCTCTGATTCACCATCTGCCGGGCCGTGGTAAAGATAACGCCGCACCCTTCTTTGATGGCGCTTTCAATGGCCTGGGCTGTCTGTTCCTCTGTGTCGGCATGGTCAAAGGCCATGGTCTTCACCTTTTCACCCAGGATCTGTTCGATGTGCATCCGGCCCAGCTCGTGGGCGTAGGTCCAGCTGGATGTCTCTGCGGTCTTGGTATAGATGAATGCGGCTTTTAAGGTATCGGGCTCCAGCATTCCCGCAGGAATAAACCAGTTGAGAATGGAGGGACGCAGAAGCTCTTTTGCCTTTTCCGGATCCTGAACCAGCTCCACCTGCCGCCCCCGCTCCGCAAGCCGGATTTCCGCCCACATTTTCTGGAGAGCCGCGTACATCTCACGCTCGGTCTGTCCCCGGGCCTGGTCATACCCATATATTTCCACATACACCAGAAATGCATCGGAGACCGTCATCTCCAGCTTTTCGCCGTGGGCCATCTGGAAGGCCTTGGAAAACCGGCCAAAAGCGGATTTGAAGAAGAGGCGTTCCTCCTCATCCCAAACATCTCCCGGCGCTTTCCCCATAAGCTTTAAAAGACGGCGGTAGCTTCCTTCCCGGCTGAACCATACCTCGCAGTTGCCGGATACCTGGTAAAAGTCCAGAAATTCAAAATAGATTTTATTTTCCTTTTCTTCCGTGCGCTTGGGGATCAGGCGGGTGACGGTACCCGGGATGCTGTAAGCCCCCAGGTATTTCATGACGCTTACCCGCTTGTTGCCCTCCTGAACATAGAACTGGTTCATGTATTCAAAGGCCACAATCGGATCACGTATGCCCTCGTCCACCTGGTAGTCGTAGAGCATGGACCACTTTGCGGCGAACTCGGATTTCTCAGGGAGAAGAGGCATAAAGTTGTTGGCAAAGGCATTGGTCCGATCTTCCGCCTTTGTGCCTACCAGCCGGGACAGCGGAATGTCCATGGTTCCCAGGCTGACAGTAGAGGCGATCTCTGTGTAGGATAAGATATTGTCCAGAACAGGAAGATAGGGATATTTTCCGCGCACAAGGGCATCCTGATACCGCCTCCGTCCCAGTTTCTGCGCCGCTGCGTAATCAATAAGTGCCACGTGTAAAACCTCCTTTTATTTCTGATGCTACCCTCCGCGTACAGGAGGCGTGTGCCCCTTTGTACACGGAGGGCAGAGTGTGTTTAAAATCAGATTGTATTTCATTATAGCATAGTTTTTTGCAGATAAGCCAAAAAATATAAAAATTATAGAAATTCTCCGCGCACAAGAGAATCCTATGCCCCTTTGTATATGGAAGATATGGAAAAAATTGAGAATTAGGTGGAGTTTCTCCTCATAAAATTGTATAATAAAGAAAAGTGCGAGAGGAGGCATGCACCATGTTGGATAAGATCGCCCAGCTGCGGCAGATGCTGGATGAGAGCAGGTACACGGTAGCCCTATGCGGTTCCGGCATGCTGGAGGAAGGAGGATTAGAGGGCCTCAAGAAGCAGGAGCGTGCATACAGCATCGAGGAGAAATACGGATGGGGTGTGGAGGAGATGTACACCAGCGTGTTCTACAACACCCGCCCGGAAAAGTTTTTTGACTTTTACAAAAATGAAATACTGCGCAATATTCCCAGGGAGACAGCCACTGCGGGGGCCTTGGCGGATATGGAGCGGGCCGGGCGGCTTCAGTGCATTATTGACACCAATGTGTACGAGCAGATGGAACGGGGCGGCTGCAGGAACGTGATTAATCTGCACGGGAGTATTTACAGGAACCAGTGTCCGCGGTGCGGAAGGATGTATCCGATATCCTATATTCTGGACGCAAAACGGGTTCCGCTCTGTGAGACCTGCAATGTGCCGGTTCGTCCCCAGGTATCGCTGACCGGTGAGATGGTGGACAGCCAGAACATGACCCGCACTACCCAGGAAATCGGCCGTGCGGACGTGCTTCTGCTTTTGGGGACCACTCTGGCCTCAGAGGTATTTGAACAGTATGTGAAGTATTTTTCCGGGAGATATCTGGTGGTGATCCATAAGAAAGAGCACTACACAGACAGGGGAGCGGATCTGCTCATCATGGACTATCCCATGAATGTACTTCCCCTGCTGCACTATGAGAAAGAGACAGGAGAGGACGGACAATGAAGACAGCGTTGACGATCGCCGGCAGTGATTCCAGCGGAGGCGCCGGAATCCAGGCGGACATAAAGACAATGACGGTGCACGGCGTGTACGCCATGAGCGCCATCACGGCCCTGACGGCCCAGAATACCACGGGGGTCACGGGGATTATGGAGGTAACCCCGGAATTTTTGGGGGAACAGCTGGACGACATTTTTACGGATATTTTTCCCGATGCGGTGAAGATCGGCATGGTCTCCTCCGGGAAATTGATCCGAGTGATTGCGGACAAGCTTTCCTTTTACCATGCGGGAAATATTGTGGTTGATCCGGTTATGGCGGCTACCAGCGGGGCGCAGCTGATTGATGAGGAGGCCGTCGGTGTGCTGAAGGAGCGGCTTCTGCCCATGGCTTCGGTGCTCACGCCCAACATACCCGAGGCCCAGATACTCTCCGGGATGGACATCTCCACTCCGGAGGATATGGAGCGGGCTGCCAGATACATCGGGGACACATACGGCTGCGCGGTTCTCTGCAAGGGCGGACATCAGCTCAATGATGCAAACGACCTTCTCTACAGGGAGGGGAAATGCCAGTGGTTTTACGGAAAGCGGATTGCCAATCCCAACACCCATGGGACAGGCTGTACCCTTTCCAGCGCCATTGCCTCCAATCTGGCCAAGGGACTTGCGCTGGAGGAGGCGGTCCGGCAGGCGAAGGCCTACCTGTCGGGAGCCCTGGAGGCCATGCTTGATCTGGGGAAGGGAAGCGGGCCTATGAATCATGCATTTGCGGTAAAAGGAGAGTACAAAGAATGAGACGGTATATGAAACTAGTTGCAGCGGCAGTTCTTGCAGTATCTGTGCTGGCCGGCTGCCAGCAGAGCGCGGGAGAGAGCAGTACACAGGCAGCGACAGAGACGGTCCGGGAGACAGAGAGCAGCGCAGAGGCGCCGGAAGGCAGTCAGGCAAAGGGAAGCGCAGAGACGTCGGATGGAGCCGCCTCAGAGCTTGATCTGGCGGCTGCAGCGGGAAAGCATCATGTGGTGATCACGGTAAAGGACTACGGCACCATATCGGTGGAGCTCGACGGGGACGCGGCGCCCATCACAGTGGCAAACTTCCTTGATCTGGCTGGGAGCGGATTTTATGACGGCCTGACCTTTCACAGGATTATCAGCGGATTTATGATCCAGGGCGGCGATCCCCTGGGCACGGGGATGGGCGGATCAGACCGGGAGATAAAGGGAGAATTTTCCGGAAACGGTGTGGAAAACAACTTGTCCCACACCAGGGGAGCGATCTCCATGGCGCGTTCCCAGAGGCCGGACAGCGCAAGCTCCCAGTTTTTCATTGTCCATGAGGACAGTCAGTACCTGGACGGGCAGTATGCCTGTTTTGGATATGTGACCGAGGGCATGGAGGTGGTGGACGCCATCTGCGAGGCTACCCCGGTGGAAGACAACAACGGTACGGTGGCGGCTGAGAATCAGCCGGTGATCGAGAGCATTGCGGTAGTGGATTAGATTATAGAAAGCGATTTCGCAACCGCTTCAGGCACAAAGGAATCGGATCTTTGGGGATATGGCAGCATACGCCCGCCAAAGGATCCGGTTCCTTTTTTATGCGAGAGATAGCCCCCTCCGGGAGGCGCATGCCGAAAGGATACCCGGGCGCGTCCGTCCGGAAAAGTGTCCGCGGAAAATAAATCTTACATTTTTATGAGGGGTATTGAAAAACAAGGGCTGAACTGGTATTCTTGGTAAATACTGAAAACATTTCTAAGAAAGAAAGGAATTGCAACCTATGGGATTTTATAGAAGAAATGCAGGAAGGAAGGCGGCGGCAGCTCTTGGGACGGCTGTGTTTTTTGTCCTTGCCATGGGAATGGTTTCCTTTGCCGAGGAAGGGACGGATACGTTTGTCACCGGAACCCGCGTAAACGGCATCGGCATCGGAGGCCTTGATGTGGATGCGGCAAAGGAGCGGATCGAGGGTTTTTACGCCGGAGAATACACGCTCTCCATCAAAAAAAGAGGAGGGGGACAGGATCAGATCAAAGGGACGGATATCGACTATAAGGTGACGGTGCCCGAAGAGCTTTCCGCAATTTTGGACGCGCAGAATGCTTCCGGACGGAATTCCGGCCCCTCGGTGGACAACACCCATACGCTGGCCATGACGGGAACCTTCAGTCAGGAAAAGCTTACGGCAGCTATTCAGGCGCTTCCCAGTATCAGCGGGGAGGACATTATCGTGACATCAGATGCCCGCATCTCGGCTTACGCTGCGGGTGAGCCATTTACAGTCATACCGGCCGTTCAGGGAAACAATGTGGATGTGGAAAAGACTGCGGCGCTCATCACGCAGGCAGTGCAGAACGGGGAGACTTCCGTAGACCTGGAAGCAGCCGGCTGCTACTATACGGTGAGCGTGTGGGAGACGAGCCCGGAGCTGACGGCCCTCTGCGATGCGATGAATCAGCTCAGGGAGCGGGAGATTCAGTATGTGTTCGGCGAGAACCGGGAGAGCCTGTCCGGCGAAACGATGGCCTCCTGGATTACCGGTTCCCAGGGGGGCGTGGTTTCCCTGGATCAGACAAAGCTGACGGCATATGTGACGGATCTTGCGGCCAGATACGATACGGCGGGGACGGCTCGGACATTTACCACCGTTTCCGGGGCCCAGAAGCAGCTGACAGGCCCTTACGGCTGGAAAATTGATGTGGCCGGCGAGATGGCGGCCCTGACGCAGCTCATCCAGTCCGCTGCGGGAGATGCAGCTCAGGCGGAGACGGCTGCTGCGTGGAATGGAAATACGCTGGAGCGGGAACCGGTCTATTCCTCCGCGGCCGCAGCGCGCGGGACGGACTGGGGAACCACCTATGCGGAGGTGGATCTGACGGGCCAGCACGTGTATATGATCAAGGACGGGGCAGTGGTGTGGGATGCGCCCTGCGTTACAGGAAATCTGGCGAAGAACTATGATACGCCGGCGGGCATTTACAGCTTGACCTACAAGCAGAAAGACAGGGTGCTCCGGGGAGCCAAGCAGGCGGATGGAAGCTATGAGTACGAGACACCTGTGGATTATTGGATGCCTTTTAACGGGGGGATCGGATTTCACGACGCAAACTGGCGCGGTGAGTTTGGCGGGGCTATCTACAAGACAAACGGAAGCCACGGCTGTGTGAATCTTCCGCCGTCCAAGGCCGCTGCCCTGTATGAACTGGTCTATAAGGGAATGCCGGTCATCTGCTACGAGTAAGGCCAGGGGGGAATGAGAAGAATGGCGCGTTCTGTGACAAAAGATATGACGGAGGGATCTCCGCTTAAGCTGATTTTGGGATTTTTTATCCCTATGCTGTTTGGGCTTTTGTTCCAGCAGCTTTACAATATGGCCGACACCATCATTGTGGGCAAATGCCTGGGGGTGTCGGCCCTGGCCTCCGTGGGGGCCACCAGCTCCATCAATTTTATGATCATCGGGTTCTGCACCGGAGTGTGCAGCGGGTTTTCCATCCCGGTGGCCCAGAAGTTCGGGGAGAAAAATGAAAAGGCTCTCCGGGGATTTGTAGCCAACAGCGGCTGGCTGGCGGCTATTTTTTCTGTGGTCATGACGGCGGCGGTCTGCCTTCTCTGCCGGCAGATTCTTCTGTGGATGCGGACGCCGGCGGACATTCTGGAAGGAGCCTATGCCTATATTTTTGTGATTTTTATGGGTATACCGGCCACCTACCTCTACAATATGCTCTCCTGCACCATGCGCTCCCTGGGGGACAGCACCACGCCGCTTGTGTTTCTGTTTTTTTCCTCCGTGCTCAACGTGGGACTGGATTTCTTTTCCATCCTTGTTCTCGGGATGGGAGTGGAGGGAGCGGCCTGGGCTACAGTGATCTCCCAGGCCGTGTCGGGCCTCCTCTGCCTTCTTTATATGAAGCGGAAGTTTGCCATTTTGAAAATGAAGGGGGATGAATGGAAACCGAACCGTACGTATATGCGGACGCTCTGCGGCATGGGGATTCCGATGGGGCTCCAGTATTCCATCACGGCCATCGGCAGTATCATTGTACAGGCCTCGGTCAACGCTCTGGGATCCCTGGCAGTGGCCTCTGTGACCGCGGGGACGAAGATATCCGCATTTTTCTGCTGCCCCTTTGACGCTTTGGGGTCTACCATGGCCACCTTTGGCGGACAGAATGTGGGGGCGAAAAAGCTTGACCGGGTGGACGCAGGCCTGCGGACCGGCTGCGTGATCGGCTGTGTCTATGCATTGGCCGCGCTGGCGGTTCTCTGGTTTTTCGGCCGGTGGATTGCCCTTCTGTTTGTCGACCGGGGAGAGACGGAGATTTTGGACAACGCGCGGCTGTTCCTGGTGGGAAATTCCGCTTTTTATATTCCTCTGGTATTTGTAAACGCGGTGCGGTTTATGATCCAGGGGCTGGGATATTCCCGGCTGGCTGTTGTCGCGGGCGTGTGCGAGATGGCGGCCCGCTCCTTTGTGGGGTTCTGCCTGGTGCCCGTATTTGGGTATGCGGCGGTGTGCATCGCCAATCCGGCTGCATGGATCTGCGCGGATTTGTTTCTGATCCCGGCCTACCGCCATGTGATGAAAGATTTGCGGCGGCTGTTTGCGGGAGACCGCTGAAATTAGGTATTGGAAAACGGGGCAAGGTATGCTATACTAAGCACATTAAGGCGTCTTGCCCCATATGACGAGAAAGTCATACCCTCCGGGTGACCGTAACGCATGCCCCTTTGCGGCAGGCGCGCTTTGTGCGGACGGTATACCTGTATGGATGGGTGTGGCTTTTTTTAAAGCGTTTTGGCGGAATCTCCGGACGGCGGACATCTTTGGACGGACAGAGGGGATAAGGGTCTTGACAGCTATTTACAGTTAAGAAGAGGAGAGAATGATTATGAAAAAGAGCATGAAAAAACTGACTGGCTTTGTGGCGGCCGGCGTTCTTGCCGCCGGGCTTTTATCCGGATGCGGGGGCAGCGCAGACACAGAGACGCAGGCCCAGACCGCAGCGGCCGGAGCGGAAGGGCAGACGGAGGCGGCCCAGGAGGCAGACGGACAGGAAGCGGCCTCCGCAGGGGAGAAGAGAACGCTGCGGGTGGCTATGGAGTGCGCCTACGCCCCCTACAACTGGACTCAGCCGGATGATTCCAACGGGGCGGTTCCCATTGCGGACAGCAATGAGTTCGCCTATGGATACGATGTGATGATGGCAAAGAAGATCTGCGAGGAACTGGGATGGGATCTTGAGATCGTACGCCTGGATTGGGATTCCCTGATCCCTGCGGTTACCACGGGACAGGCGGACTGCTCCATTGCCGGACAGTCCATCACCGCAGAACGCCTTCAGGCAGTGGACTTCTCCGAGCCTTATTATTACGCGACCATTGTTACCCTGGTGAAGGAGGGAAGCAAGTATGAGAATGCCGCGAGCGTGGCCGATCTGGCAGGCGCTACCTGCACCTCTCAGCAGAGCACGATCTGGTATGACACCTGCCTTCCCCAGATCCCGGATGCGAATATTCTTGCGGCTACGGCCAGCGCTCCGGATATGCTCATGTCTTTAAACGCGGACAAATGCGATCTGGTTGTTACCGACCAGCCGACAGGAAAGGGCGCCCTGGTGGCGTATCCCAACTTCAAGATGCTTGAGTTCGGCGGCGGGGAGAACGACTTCCAGGTGACGGATGAGGACATCAACATCGGCATTGCCATGAAGAAGGGCAACACCGAGCTGAAGGAAGCCATCGACAGCGTGCTCAGCAAGATGACGGCCGAGGACTTCTCCGCGATGATGGACGAGGCGATTTCCGTACAGCCTCTTGCAAACTAATTTTTACAGCGAAATGCGGCGGCTCTCCGGCTCTAGAGGCGGGAGGGCCTGTTAATACAAAGGAGGCACAGCAGCTATGCCAACAGATTTTTACGGCCGCGTGATGATGGTTTTTCAGCGGTATGGAATGTCCATGCTCCAGGGAGCGGGCACCAGCCTGCAGATTGCCCTGGTGGGAACCTTGGCCGGATGCATCATCGGCTTTGCCGTGGGCGTTATCCAGACGATTCCCTCTGAGAAGGGGGACAATCCGGTGAAGAGGGGGATTCTCTGGGTAATCAAACTGGTTTTGAACGCATATGTGGAATTTTTCCGGGGAACCCCCATGATGGCCCAGGCCATGTTTATCTGGTACGGGCTTATGCCTCTTCTGGGAATCAATGCGACCATCCAGCAGGCGGCATATTTTATTCTTTCAATCAATACAGGAGCCTATATGGCGGAGACCGTCAGGGGCGGTATTCTGTCCATTGATCCGGGCCAGACCGAGGGCGCCAAGGCCATCGGCATGACCCATGTGCAGACCATGCTCTATGTAATTCTGCCGCAGGCCCTGCGCAATATCATGCCTCAGATCGGCAACAATCTGATTATCAATATCAAAGACAGCTGCGTTCTCTCCGTGATCGGCGTGGCGGAGCTGCTCTACAAGACCAAGGCGGCAGCCGGGGCTCTGTATATGAACTTTGAAACCTATACAATCACCATGATCATGTATTTTATCATGACATTTACCTGCTCCCGGATCCTGCGCTGGTGGGAAAAGCGCATGGACGGGGAGGAGAACTTTGACCTGGCCACCACGGATACCCTGGCTCATACCAGCGGCATGACCCGCTATCCGGATCCCAAGGGAAAGAAGGAGGATGCATGATGAAGGGAGAGACTATTTTACAGATCCGCCATTTGAGCAAGACCTTCGGCACCAATCCGGTGTTAAAGGATATTGATTTCCAGGTGGACAGCGGGGACGTGACCTGCATCATCGGGGCATCCGGATCCGGAAAGTCCACTCTTCTGCGGTGCCTGAATCTTCTGGAGACGCCCACCACCGGAGAGATTCTGTACCACGGGGAGAATATCGCGGGGAGAAAGGTAAATGCTCCCCAGTACCGCTCCAAGGTGGGCATGGTGTTTCAGAGCTTCAACCTGTTTAATAATATGACGGTGCTGGAAAACTGCATCATCGGCCAGACCAAGGTTCTTAAAAAGGACAAGGAGGAAGCCAAGAAGAATGCCATGTACTACCTGGAAAAGGTGGGCATGGCTCCCTACATCAACGCCAAGCCCCGGCAGCTCTCCGGCGGCCAGAAGCAGCGCGTGGCCATTGCCCGGGCCCTGGCTATGGAGCCGGAGGTTCTTCTCTTTGACGAGCCCACCTCAGCCCTGGATCCCCAGATGGTGGGGGAGGTGCTGGAGGTTATGCGCAAGCTGGCAGGAGAGGGGCTTACAATGATTATTGTGACCCATGAGATGGCGTTTGCCAGGGATGTGTCCAGCCACGTGGCATTTATGGCGGGCGGCGTGATCGTGGAGGAGGGGGAACCCTCGCAGATCTTTGGAAACCCGCAGAAGAGCCAGACAAAGGAATTTCTCAGCCGGTTTATGCATGGATAATGCGGGAACCGGCCAGACAGAAACAGACCCGGACGGAGGGGAAACCTTCCGGATCCGGGTCTGTTTTTTGCATGTCTGTCAGCGTTTCTTTTCCGCCGCAGCCCTGGCTGTAAAACGGTAGAGATCCTCATAGTGGTGGAGCTCTGCCTCCGACTGGGGCAGGGAGGGGATCAGGCCGGTACAGTCCGTGGCCGAGCAGGCCTGGATGTCAATGTCCCAGGGATCCTTCTCGTTGCCGCTGTCAGGGCCCGCTCCCTGCTGGCCGGCGGATATTTTCTTGTTTCTGCGGGCATCTGCGGATTCTTCCATATAAACCTCCATTCCATGAACCTGTATTCCCGTCGGATGGACGGGGCTTTACATGGATAGTATCCGCAGCGCGCAGCCAGCCATACTGGAAAATATCATCGGTTCCGCATGTTCAACGCAGCCTCCACAAATCCTCTAAACAGCGGGTGCGGCCGGTTAGGCCGGGATTTTAACTCCGGGTGGGCCTGGGTGGCCACAAACCAGGGATGCTCTGGCAGCTCGATCATCTCCACAATCCGGTTGTCCGGGGAGAGACCGGCCAGCAGCATGCCGTGGTCTGTCAGTGCTTTCCGATAGTCGTTGTTCACCTCGTAGCGGTGCCTGTGCCGCTCGTGGATCGTCTCTTCCCCGTAGAGGGCAAAAGCCTTGGAGGACTTGTCCAGGACACAGGGATAAGAACCCAGGCGCAGGGTGCCGCCGATGTCCTCGATCCCGTCCTGCTCCGGCATCAGGTGGATCACCGGATGGGTGGTGGCGGGATTCAGCTCCACGCTGTGGGCGTCCTCCCAGCCGATTACATCCCGGGCAAATTCCACGATGGCAAGCTGCATGCCAAGGCACAGGCCAAGGAATGGGATGCCATTTTCACGCGCATACTGAATGGCGTAAATCTTTCCGTCGATGCCCCTGTCTCCGAAGCCGCCGGGCACCAGGATGCCGGATACGCCGGAGAGAATTTCAGGTGCGTTTTCCCGGGTCACTGTCTCGGAATCCACCCATTTGATGTGAACCCGGGCGCGATGGGCCACTCCGGCATGCTTCAGCGCCTCCACCACGGAAATGTAAGCGTCATGGAGCTGGATATATTTGCCCACAAGGGCAACGGTGACTTCTGTCCGGGGATGCTTCCAGGCGTCGATCATGGCCTGCCAGTCCGCGAGATCCGGCTCGGGGCAGGGAAGGCGCAGGCATTCGCAGGCCACCTGGGCCAGCTGCTCCTCCTCCATCACCAGGGGAACCTCATAGAGCACCTCCACGTCCAGGTTCTGCAGTACATGATTGGGGGGAACGTTGCAGAAAAGGGCGATTTTGTCCTTGATTGCCTTATTGAGGGGCTGCTCGGAGCGGCAGACCAGGATGTCCGGCTGGATTCCCATGCCCTGCAGATCCTTTACACTGGCCTGGGTGGGCTTGGTCTTGAGTTCACCGGAAGCTTTCAGATAGGGAATGAGGGTTACATGGATAATGCAGGTATTTCCCGGGCCTACATCGTGCTGAAATTGACGGATGGCCTCCAGGAAGGGCTGGCTTTCGATGTCGCCTACCGTGCCGCCGACCTCGATGATGGCGATCTCCGTCTCTTCCTCATTATAATTGCGGTGAAAGCGGCTCTTGATCTCGTTGGTGATGTGGGGGATCACCTGGACCGTGCCGCCGCCGAAGTCGCCCCGGCGCTCCTTCTGGAGAACGCTCCAGTAGACTTTTCCCGTGGTCACATTGGAGTTCTTCGTCAAGCTTTCATCAATGAAGCGCTCATAGTGGCCCAGATCCAGGTCCGTCTCAGCGCCGTCGTCGGTGACGAATACCTCTCCGTGCTGGACAGGATTCATGGTGCCGGGGTCAATGTTGATGTAGGGGTCAAATTTCTGCATGGTTACCTTGTAGCCTCTCGCCTTCAGCAGGCGGCCCAGGGATGCGGCTGTGATGCCTTTTCCAAGGCCGGAGACAACGCCGCCGGTAACGAATACGTATTTGACTGGCATAATGGGAACCTCCTTTCAGTTGTGTGACGAAAAATAACGTAACAGTTCGGACGGCGGGGAAACAGGGGCAAGAAGCTGCCCGCCGTCTGAACTGCCACAAAATAACTGATACATTATACATCTGCTGCCCAAATAAATCTAGGGATTTTTCGAAAGTTTTTAGAAAAATAACAACTCTTTTTCTTGATTTATGGGAAGACTGACTCTATAATGGTAGCGTGCGGGATTAGACGCCAAACAGGCGCCACAGGGCCTGCACAGAGGGAGAATTTGCACAATATGGACAACAAAAACAGACAAGATCCAGGCATGAAAGGCAATTGGCAGACCATAGGGATGCTGATTGTAGCGGCGATCCTGACATTCCTCGTGGTGGGATGGATGAATTCCACAGTGAATGCCAGGCGGCGTCAGGAATTATCGTATAATGAATTTGTGAAGATGATTGATGACGGGAAGGTGGAATCCATCAGCGTGGGAAATTCCGAGATTTCCGTACAGCCCAAGGAAGGAGACCCCAACTATTCCCAGCAGATTGAGTATTATGTGGTGCGTCTGGAGGGGGACTATCAGTTTGTGGACCGCATTTTGGAAAATGATGTGGTTACAGTCCGGGAGATGAGCAATCCCAACGCTGTTCTGCTGGCGGTGCTCAATTACGCGCTTCCCTTCCTGTTCCTCATTTTCCTGATGAATTTCACCATGAAGCGCATGGGCGGAGGCGGCATCATGGGCGTGGGAAAGAGCAATGCCAAGATGTACGTTCAGAAGGAGACCGGCGTGACCTTTAAGGATGTGGCCGGTGAGGACGAAGCCAAGGAGTCTTTGACGGAGATTGTGGATTTCCTCCACAATCCGGGGAAATATACAAAGATCGGCGCAAAACTTCCCAAGGGCGCCCTTCTGGTGGGCCCTCCCGGAACGGGAAAGACGCTTCTGGCCAAGGCTGTGGCGGGGGAGGCCCATGTGCCGTTCTATTCCCTGTCAGGTTCGGATTTTGTGGAGATGTTCGTGGGTGTGGGCGCATCCCGCGTCCGCGACCTGTTTAAGAATGCAACGGAGAATGCCCCCTGCATTATCTTCATCGATGAGATCGATGCCATCGGCCGCAGCCGTGACAGCCGCCTGGGCGGAAACGATGAGCGGGAGCAGACGCTCAATCAGCTCCTCAGCGAGATGGACGGATTTGATTCCACCAAAGGGCTTCTGGTGCTGGGAGCCACCAACCGGCCGGAGATCCTGGACCCGGCCCTTCTGCGTCCGGGACGGTTTGACCGTCGGGTGATTGTGGATAAGCCGGATCTCAACGGCCGGATTAATATTCTGAAGGTACACTCCAAGGATGTGCTCCTGGACGAGACCGTGGACTTTAAGGAGATTGCCCTGGCTACTTCCGGCGCTGTGGGCGCGGATCTGGCCAATATGATGAACGAGGCCGCCATCAACGCGGTGAAGCACGGCCGCAGCGCCGTGTCCCAGAAGGATCTGTTTGAGGCTGTTGAGGTGGTTCTTGTAGGTAAGGAGAAGAAGGACCGGATTATGAGTAAGGAAGAGCGGCGGATCGTATCCTACCATGAGGTGGGACATGCTCTGGTCAGCGCTCTCCAGAAGCACTCCGAGCCGGTGCAGAAGATCACCATTGTGCCCAGAACCATGGGCGCCCTCGGCTATGTGATGAATGTGCCCGAGGAAGAGAAATACTTAAATACCCAGAAGGAACTGGAGGCCAGGCTGGTGGAGCTCATGGGCGGCCGGGCAGCTGAGGAGATCGTGTTCGGTAACGTGACCACCGGAGCGGCCAATGATATCCAGCAGGCGACCAACCTTGCCAGAGCTATGGTGACCCAGTACGGCATGTCAGAGAAGTTCGGCCTTATGGGGCTGGCTTCCCAGGAAAATCAGTATCTGACCGGGCGGACCGTGCTCAACTGCGGGGATGCCACGGCGGCGGAGATTGACCAGGAGGTTATGCGGATTCTCAAGGAGGCGTATGAGGAAGCGAAGAACCTTCTTCGCGAGAACCGGGATGCCATGGATCAGATCGCGGCCTTCCTGATTGAGAAGGAGACCATCACCGGCAAGGAGTTCATGGAGATCTTCCGCCGGGTGAAGGGACTTCCGGAGCCGGAGCCAAAGAAAGAGGAGCCGGCGGGAATCCCGGATACGGAGCATTTTAAGAAGGACGAGACGCCTTCCGGGGACGGGGCCAAAGAGCAGAGCGCTCCGGCGCATGGAATTGAGACGGAAGAGAAGAGCCTTCCGCAGAGCGGCAGTGTTACGGATGAAGAAGGCGGATGGATTCAGGCCGGAGAGGATGGCCGGGATCCGCAGTAGAATAACGGAAGCAGTTCAGACAGCAGGGAGGAAGGAGATTCCTCCCTGCTGTCTGCGTCAAGGCATGTCCGAAAATTCATCCCCTCCGGGGCAGGCCGCGGAATTGTTTTTTGTACGCGCGCAGGAAAGAGGAGTAGCTGTTAAAGCCACTCTGAAAGCAGGCCTGCGTGGCGGAGGCCCCGGCCTCCAAAAGCTCCCTTGCTTTTAGGAGCCGCTTTTCGCAGATATAATTTCCGATGGTGTAGCCCGTCTCCTTCTTAAACAGGCGCATCATGTGATAAGGGCTCATACAGCAGCATGCGGCCAGGGAGGGAATGGAGAGGTCATCGGCCAGATGCCCGTTGATATGGGAGATCAGCCCGGCCACCCGGAAGTCCATCGTGCTCTCTGTCAGATACTGGGAGGCGGACTTTAGGCATATCCGGTTCAGCAGAATCATAAATTCCAGGCACAGGAGCCGGCAGTAAAGGGGGGCCGCAAAGTCTTCCGTATGCGCAAGAGATTTTTCCAGGCGCATGAGGAGATCCAAGAGGGGCTGGCGTTCCTGACGGGTAAGGCGCAGGACATTTGAATGGCGGTAGGCGGCCTGCTCAAAGCAGGAAGACAGTTCCCCCAGAAAACCGGGTGAGAGATAGAGGATCAGCCGGTCATAGGGGAGGGAGGGGTCTACCTCCGGGCGATGGATGGCGCCCCGATCCACCAGAACAATGTCAAAGGGAGCCAGGCGGTAAGAACGTCCCTCAATCACATAGTTTACATTTCCTTCCAGCAGAACCATGATCTTCAGGAAGTCGTGGTAATGAAAGTCGTACATTTTCTCCGCCTGATCCCTCACGTGGAACAGGCGGAATTCTTCATCGAGAAATCCCCTTTTTTGAAAATCCTGCGGGCCGTTTCCGTATAGCGGCATACCTTGTCATCCTTTCTTTGCGGCAAATGCGCATGTGTGGGGCAGTGATGGGTGCATTTAATGATATAATAGCATAAAATGCTATATAAAACAGCAGAATACGTATATTTTTATCATAAAATGACTGGTAAAATGATAAAAACAATAATTTGGCAGGAGAGGAGGATTTCTCATATGAAGCTTACGGCGGAAAAATATCATGGCCTTGGAAATGACTATCTGGTCTATGACCCGAATAAGAATAAATTAGAGCTGAATCCCAGGAGGGTGCAGCTTTTGTGCAACCGCAATTTCGGAGTAGGGGCTGATGGGATTCTGGAAGGCCCTCTGCTCTCAGGGGAAGGGATATCCATGACTGTGTGGAATCCGGACGGAAGCCGGACGGAGCGCAGCGGAAATGGGGTGCGGATTTTCGCCAAGTATCTGAAGGATGCGGGATATGTGCAGAAAAAAGATTTTGTCATTGACTGCCAGGGGGAGCAGGTATCCGTCCACTATCTGAACGAGGAGGGAACCAGGCTGAAGGCATCCATGGGAAAAGCGTCCTTCTGGAGCGACGAAGTCCCTGTGACAGGCCCGAGGCGGGAGATTATCAATGAGACAATGGTTTTCGGGCGCATTCCCTATCCGGTGACCTGTGTGACCGTGGGCAATCCCCACTGCGTCATCCTGCTGGATGAGATATCAAAGGATCTGGTCTGCCGCATTGGAAAATATTCCGAATGCGCCAGGCAGTTTCCCGAGAAGATCAATACCCAGATCATCAAGGTGCTGGACCGTACCCATATCCAGACAGAGGTTTATGAGCGGGGCGCGGGGTATACCCTGGCCTCGGGGAGCGGCTGCTGTGCGGCAGCCGCCGCGGCTTTCCGGCTGGGCCTTACGGATCCCAAGGTGATTGTGCAGATGCCTGGAGGAACCCTGGAGGTGGAAATCGGAGAAGACGGAGTCCTCCGCATGACGGGAGATGTGGGATATGTGGGAAGCGTTCACTTGGGGAGCAGCTTTTCCGAACAGCTTCGGGCTCTGGAGTAGGCTGCGCGGCCGCAGATATCTTTCACGTGCCGTGTGTCAGAGGGCAACTTTTATGTTGACAAATGTCCACCTAACTGTTATATTTTTCTAGTAATGGCCGCGCCGTCCTGTGAGCGTTCCCTCAAAGAAGAGGGACTGTACTCGGACGGCTATTGCCGGTTATGCGAGGGAATGGGAGGCAGGGCTTTGCAGGGAGTCCTGCCTCTGTTTGTTTGGCCTGCCGGGCCGATCCGCAGGATTGCTGCGGCCGGATCCGGCGGGAAAGGAGAGAAGAGATGAGCAGATACAACAAGGATGATATTATCCGTATGGCCAGGGAGGAGGATGTGGAGTTCATCCGCCTTCAGTTTACGGATATATTTGGACAGCTGAAAAATGTGGCAATTACGTCCAGCCAGCTGGAGAAGGCCCTGGATAACCAGTGTATGTTTGACGGCTCCGCCATCGAGGGCTTTGTGAGGATTGATGAGTCCGATATGTACCTCTATCCGGATCTTGATACCTTTGAGATATTTCCCTGGCGTCCCCAGCAGGGAAAGGTGGCCCGCCTGATCTGCGACGTGCACAATCCTGACGGCACGCCCTTTGCGGGTGATCCCCGTTATGTGCTGAGGCAGGCCGTGGCCCGGGCAGAGGCCATGGGATATACTTTCCAGGTGGGGCCGGAGTGTGAATTCTTCCTGTTCCACACCGACGAGGAGGGGAGGCCCACCACCCAGACCCACGAGATGGCAGGGTATTTTGATGTTTCTCCTATTGACCTGGCGGAAAATGTGCGCCGGGATATTGTGCTGAATCTGGAGGATATGGGCTTTCAGGTGGAGGCCAGCCACCACGAGATCGCGCCGGCCCAGCACGAGATTGATTTCCAGTACACCGAGGCGCTCCGGGCGGCAGACAATATCATGACCTTCAAAATGGCGGCCAAGACCATTGCAAAGCGCCATGGCCTCCACGCCACCTTTATGCCGAAGCCCAAGGAGGGGGTCAACGGCTCCGGCATGCACATCAATATGTCCCTGTCTGACCGCGAGGGAAAAAATGTGTTTGCCGACGGGACGGATCCCCTGAAGCTGAGCCCTCTGGCGTATTCTTTCATGGCGGGTATCCTTCATCACATGAAGGCGATGACCATACTGACGAATCCGCTGGTCAACTCCTACAAGCGGCTGATACCGGGGTATGATGCGCCCATCTATATTGCCTGGTCTTCCACATCCAACCGAAGCTCCCTGATCCGGATTCCGTCTCCCAGAGGGGAGAGCACGCGCATCGAGCTGCGGTGCCCGGATTCCGCCATGAATCCTTACCTGGCCCTGGCGGCCTGCCTGCAGGCGGGACTGGACGGTATCGAGAAGAATATTCCGCTTCCGCCCTGCGTGGAGGGAAATATGTTTGAGATGGAACCGGAAGAGCTGAAAAAACGGAGCGTGGAGCGGATCCCGGAGACGCTGGGAGACGCCATCGAGGCATATGAGGGAAATGCGTTTATCAAACATGTACTGGGAGAGCATATTTATACCAAGTATCTGGAAGCCAAGGAAAAGGAATGGAGGGCTTTCAGAGCCCAGGTGACAGATTGGGAGGTAAAACAGTACCTGTATAAATACTGATGACTCGTAGACAGCCGGGAGGTGAGACATGTGACGAATATTATTGTGGCTTTTTCCAAGCTGGAGGATGGCCGTAATATAAAAAATATCCTGGTGCGCAACGGTTACCAGGTAGTCGCTGTCTGCACCTCCGGAGCCCAGGCGATCGCTGCGGCGGACGGACTGAACGGGGGACTGGTGGTCAGCGGATACCGCTTTGAGGATATGATTTATCAGGAACTGAAAAACTGTCTGCCCCAGGAATTTTCTTTGCTTCTCATCGCCTCCCCCAGCCGGATGGGAGATACGCCCCAGGAGGGAGTGATCTATCTTCCCATGCCGTTAAAGGTATGTGACCTTTTGGGGACTGTGGAGATGATGGTTCAGGCCCAGACGCGGCTTCGGAGAAAGCAGAGGAGCCGGCCGAAGGAGAGAAGCAAAGAGGAGCAGGAGCTGATCGCCAAGGCCAAGGCCCTTCTGATGGAGCGCAACAATATGACAGAGGCGGAGGCGCACCGCTACATCCAAAAGTGCAGCATGGACAGCGGGACAAATCTGGTGGAGACAGCCCAGATGGTGATCAGCCTGATTCACGTGTGAGGTGGTATATGGAATTTACAAAAATGCAGGGAATCGGCAATGATTATATCTATGTAGACTGTTTTAAAGAGCCGGTGAGAGAACCGGAGAGAGCGGCACGGTTTTTAAGCGACCGGCATTTTGGCGTGGGCTCTGACGGCCTGATCCTCATCTGCCCCTCGGACCATGCGGACTGCCGGATGGAGATGTACAACGCGGATGGTTCCCTGGGACTTATGTGCGGCAACGGCATCCGCTGCGTAGGAAAATACGCCTACGACCACGGCCTGGTATCTCCGGAGCGCAGGGAGATCACGGTGGAAACCGCGGCGGGAATCAAGACGCTGGCGCTTCAGGTGGAAGAGGGGAAGGTCCGGCAGGTCACCGTGGATATGGGAGAGGGGAAACTGACATCCGATCTTCCCGAGACCATCCATGCAGCAGGACGGGAATGGAGCTTTGTGGGGATTGACGTGGGAAATCCCCATGCGGTATGCTGGGTGGAGAATGTGGAATGTCTGGATCTGGCTGCTATTGGCCCGGAATTTGAATTCCATCCGCGGTTTATGCCCCACCGGGTAAATACTGAGTTTATCCAGATCCTGGACAGAAAGAATATCCGGATGCGGGTATGGGAGAGGGGAAGCGGGGAGACCTGGGCCTGCGGCACAGGCGCGTCCGCCAGCGTTCTCGCCTCCGTCCTTTCCGGATATACGGAGGACTGTGTGCGTGTTTTTCTCAGAGGAGGAAGCCTGACTATCCGTTTGGACCGGGAGACAGGACATCTTTTCATGACCGGGCCGGCGGTAGAAGTTTTTCACGGGACGGTGGAGATTCCGCCGGAACCTGCGTGCGCAGAGGGACAGTTACCGTAGCGTGTCTGAACATGCATTCCCGCTGTCTGTACATCCCGCTTTGCAGGAGTTCGGGACAGACAGCAATTTTCGAATACGCTCCGGCATTTTTATAAAAAGGAGAAAATACTATGTTTAAAATTAATGAGAACTATCTGAAACTGCCGGGCAGTTATCTGTTTTCCACCATTGCAAAGAAGGTGGCGGCATATCAGGAGGCAAACCCGGACAAGAAGATCATCCGCCTGGGAATCGGGGATGTGACCCTTCCCATTGCTCCGGCTATTGTGGAGGCGATCCACAGGGCGGCGGATGAGATGGGCCATGCGGAGACCTTCCACGGATATGCGCCGGATCTTGGGTATGCATTCCTGCGCGAGACCATTGCGGAGAAGGATTACAAAGCCTGGGGCTGCCCCATCTATGCGGATGAGATATTTATCTCTGATGGGGCCAAGAGCGACAGCGGCAATATCCAGGAGATATTCAGCGAGGACAGCCGCATTGCCCTCTGCGACCCGGTATATCCCGTATATCTGGATTCCAATGTGATGGCCGGACGCACGGGAACGTATGACGCGGCCACGGGGCGGTGGAGCAATGTGATTTACATGCCCTGCACAGCGGAGAATGATTTTGTGCCGGAGCTTCCGAAGGAGCGGCCGGATCTGATTTATCTGTGCGTGCCCAACAATCCCACCGGAACGACATTGACCCGCGATCAGCTCAAGGTGTGGGTGGACTACGCCAACCGGGAGGGAAGCGTGATCCTCTATGATGCGGCCTATGAGGCGTATATTTCTGAGGAAGATGTGCCCCACAGCATTTTTGAGATTCCGGGGGCAAGAACCTGTGCCATTGAATTTCGTTCCTTCTCAAAGAAGGCGGGCTTTACCGGCGTGCGTTTGGGCTTTACCGTAATCCCCAAGGATCTGAAGTGCGGGGATGTGCTGCTGCACTCTCTCTGGGCACGGCGCCATGGCACCAAGTTCAACGGCGCGCCCTATATCGAGCAGAGGGCCGGTGAAGCGGTGTACTCGGAAGAGGGGAACCGGCAGGTTATGGAGCAGGTGGCCTATTATAAGAGAAATGCCCGGACCATCTATGATGGGCTTAAGGATGCGGGATACACTGTATTCGGCGGCATCAATTCCCCCTATATCTGGCTGAAGACCCAGGGAATGACAAGCTGGGAGTTTTTTGATTATCTGCTGGAGAAAGCAAATGTGGTCGGCACGCCGGGCAGCGGTTTCGGCCCCAGCGGAGAAGGGTATTTCCGGCTGACCGGCTTTGGAACCTACGAGAATACGGCAGAAGCTGTGGAGCGGATCAAGGCTCTGAAATAAATGGACGCTGTCACGTACAGCGGGAAAGCAGTTTGCGGACAAAAGCGTTCGGACCTGTGGTCCGGGCGCTTTTTCGTTTGCACCTGGCGGTTTGGAAAAGAGGAGGAGAGAAGATGGACGATACGGACAAAAAAATACTGCAGCTTCTGCAGGAGAATGCCAGAATTTCTTTGAAAACCATAGCAGAGAAGACATTTTTATCTTCCCCGGCTGTCTCCGCAAGAATAGAAAAACTGGAGCGGGATGGGGTGATTACAGGCTATCATGCCCAGGTTGACCCGCTGAAGGTGGGATACCATATATTGGCCTTTATCGGCCTGGAGGTGACTGCGGAAGAAAAGCCGGACTTTTACGCTTATGTGGATCAGATTCCCAACGTTCTGGAATGCTGCTGTGTAACCGGGGAATATTCCATGATACTCAAGACGGCTTTCGAGAGCACGATGGATCTGGATGTTTTTATCGGGGAACTGCAGAGATTCGGCAGAACAAGCACGCGTATTGTGTTCTCTACTCATGTGGGCCCGCGGGGGGTAAGCGTACAGGGGGAGTAAGGGCGCTGTTTGAAACGGCATTTATGAAACTTTTGTCTCACCCGCACATATGGTATACTATAGCAATAGCTGAAATAATGTGAGAAGGAGAGACATATATGGCGGACGTGAAACGCGTGATCATCGACCCCGGCCATGGAGGCTCCGATCCGGGAGCAATGTATGATGGACGCCGGGAAAAGGATGACGCTCTGCGGCTGGCTCTTGCGATAGGAAGTATATTGGAAAGTCAAGGGGTGGATGTGGTTTATACCAGGACTACGGATGTGTATGATACGCCTCTGGAGAAGTCGGTCATCGCAAACCGGGCTGACGGGGATTTGTTTGTGTCCATTCACCGCAATGCCATGCCGGTGCCGGGGACGGCTTCCGGAGCGATGACGCTGGTATATGAGGATGAAGGAGTTCCGGCCCTGCTGGCTGAAAATATACAGAAAAATTTGGTGGAGGCGGGGTTCGCTGATCTGGGGATACAGGAACGGCCGGGGCTCATTGTCCTGCGCAGGACGCAGATGCCGGCAGTGCTGGTGGAGGCCGGATTTATTGATAATCCCCAGGACAACCGGTTTTTCGACCAGAATTTCCAGGCTATTGCGGGCGATGTGGCAGATGGGATTATGGCCACTATCCGGCAGCTTGCAGCGGGGGTTCCGGAATATTATCAGGTTCAGGTAGGCGCATACCGCACCCGGATGCCCGCAGACCGTCTGGCGGAAGAACTTCAGAATCAGGGCTTCCCCGCTTTTCTGGTGTATGACGGCAGCCTCTATAAGGTGCGGGTGGGCGCATTTTTGGATATGGAAAATGGAATCCGGATGGAGCAGCAGCTCCGCAGCCAGGGGTATCCCACGGTGCTGGTGAGAGAACCCGCAGTATATTAGAGGAGAAAAGATGTATGGATGCAAAGGAAGAAAAGCGGCTTCTGCGGAGTGAGCTGAGGAAAAGGAGAATCCGGCTGGACAGGGAATACTGCCGCATGGCGGATCAGTCCATTTTCCGGCAGGTGACAGCCCTGCCGGAGTACATAGAGAGTCCGGTTATATTCTGCTATGTGAACACCGAGGGGGAGATTGATACCCGCCCTCTTATTTTGGATGCCTTAAGGCGGGGAAAGCAGGTGGGAGTGCCCCTGTGTACGGGAAAAGGAAGGATGGAGGTTCGCAGGGTTTGGAGCTTGGAAAGCCTGCGGCCGGGAAGCTTTGGGATCCCGGAGCCGGAAGCAGAAGCGCCGCGCATAGAGCCGGAGCAGGTGGGCCTGGCCCTCATTCCCTGTCTCTCCTGTACGGAGGATGGGAGAAGGCTGGGATATGGAGGGGGATATTATGACCGATATCTTCGGCGGATGGCAGGCTGCAGAGCTGTGCTGTGCAGAAAGAGGATGATGGAGCGGGAACTCCCGGAGGAATCTCATGATGCGCGGATGGATGTGGTGATCTGTGAAGAGGGAATATATCGGGTGCACGGGCTCTGAAAGCGTGGTATACTATAGGTGTATCAAAAAACAGCACAGTTTGAGAGGAGGTACGGAGATGAAGAATGGAAAGAGGCTGGTTATAACCATCGGCAGACAGTACGGCAGCGGAGGCCGGGAGATCGGAGCGCGGCTGTCCGAAGAGCTTGGAGTTGGATTTTATGACAAGAATATTCTGCGTATGGACTCAGACGAGAGCGGGATAAAGGAGAGCTTCTACCACATGGCGGATGAGAAAGCGGGGGACAAGCTTCTCTACAAGATTGTAAAGAGCCTGACGCCGGAACTTGGGAAGCCCTCTCTGGGACCGGATCTGGTGGCGGCGGACAATCTCTTCCGGTTCCAGTCGGAGGTGATCCGCAAACTGGCTGCCGCAAAGGATTGTGTGATTATAGGCCGCTGTGCGGACTATGTGCTGGATGGCATGGACGGACTGGTAAGGATTTTTCTTTATGCGGATATGGATTACCGGGTGGAGCGGATTACCCGGCTGGGATATTATGATCCAAAGGATGTGAAGAAAAATATCAAGCGCATGGATCGGGAGCGGAGGGATTATCACAGATATTACACCGGAAAAGACTGGGAAAATGTGGAAAATTATGATCTGATGCTCAATACCGCACGTCTCGGTACAGACGGCGCTGTGGAGGCTGTGAAGAACTATCTTGCGCTGCGCGGGTATGAACTGCGGGTTGATGAAAAACAGGCATAGGGAGGAAGACTCGGGATTATACATAGAAAGAATAAGCAATCTGCGAGGTTTTTATGGCCACTAATCCAGAAAATACATCCCGAGGACTGCTTCAGGTCAATGCAGTAAATATACAGAACAATTTTCCGATTTCTAACGCTCGGGTGACGATCCGATATCGGGGTGAGCCGGATCGGGTAATCGAGCAGGTAGAGACAAATTCCTCCGGCCAGACAGTGCAGGTTTCCCTTCCGGCTCCGCCGGTAGAGTACAGTTTGGAGCCCCAGACGATCCGGCCGTACGCGGAGTATGATGTGGTCGTGGAGGCACAGGGCTTTGTGCCTCTGACCATTGACGGTACGGAGATTCTGGCGGATTCCACGGCCATCCAGCCCGCGGCTATGACGCCTCTTGGGGATGGTACGCCTGCGGAGGATCCGGTGGTGATTCCTGACCATACGCTCTATGGCAGTTATCCGCCCAAGATTGCTGAACCGGAGATCAAGCCGGTGAATGAGAGCGGGGAGATTGTTTTGAGCCGGATCGTGGTGCCTCAGACCATTGTGGTGCATGACGGGGTACCTACGGACAGCAGCGCGCCCAACTATTACGTCCCCTACCGGGATTACATCAAAAACGTAGCCTGCAGCGAGATTTATTCCACTTGGCCGGAGGCATCCATCACAGCCAATGTGCTGGCCATCATGTCATTTACGCTAAACCGGGTGTACACGGAATGGTACAGAAACCAGGGATATGATTTTACCATCACTTCCTCCACGGCTTTTGACCACAAGTGGATTTACGGAAGAAACCTGTTTCAGAGCATCGCCCTGGTGGTGGATGAAATCTTTGACAATTATCTGTCGCGGCCGGGGGTTCGTCAGCCTATTCTAACCCAATATTGTGATGGGCGGCAGGTAAGCTGCCCGGGCTGGATGACACAATGGGGGTCCTGCTCCCTGGGGGAGCAGGGATACAGCCCGATTGAGATTCTCCGCTATTTTTATGGGGACAATATGTATGTAAATACGGCGGAACAAATTTCCGGGATCCCGGCCTCCTGGCCCGGCTATGAGCTGACTGTAGGAAGCCGGGGGGATAAGGTGCGCCAGCTCCAGGAGCAGCTGGACGCCATCGCCGCTGTGTACTCCGCCATTCCGCGTGTTACGCCGGACGGCATCTATGGGCCGGGAACGGAGGAGGCTGTCCGGGCATTTCAGAATATTTTTGGCTTGCCGCAAACGGGTGCTGTGGACTTTGCCACCTGGTATAAGATTTCCCATATTTATGTTGGAGTTACACGGATAGCGGAGTTAGTGTAGGAAGAATGGACGGAACAGTTATATAAAAAAAATAATGGAGTCTAAAAAAAATTTAGCCATTCAAGCTATTGAATAATGATCCGAAATACAGTATAATCTTTACAATTTGGGCTGAGGTCAGGTGCGGCAGAGAGCCGGTATTTTCCGGCAGAACGGCCGCGCCTGCAAGGGCCCTTGACATATCACAGAATTGCACATCACAATAAGAAAGGACAGGTACTCCCCATATGAAAGCATACCTCATACTGGAAGACGGAACGGTATTTTCCGGGACAAGCATCGGCTCGGAACGGGAAGTAATCAGCGAGATCGTCTTCAATACCTCTATGACCGGTTATCTGGAAGTGCTGACAGACCCCTCCTACGCAGGACAGGCCGTGGTGATGACATATCCCCTCATCGGCAATTACGGCATCTGCCGGGAGGATATGGAATCCGGACGGCCATGGCCGGATGGATATATAGTCAGAGAATTGTCAAGAATCCCCAGCAACTTCCGCAGCGAGGACACCATCCAGCATTTCTTAAAAGAATATGATATTCCCGGTATCAGCGGTATCGATACAAGAGCCCTGACAAAAATTTTAAGAGAAAAAGGCACCATGAACGGCATGATAACCACAAAGGAGTATGCCGATCTTTCGGAGCCCATACGCCGGATGAAGGAGTACCAGGTGAAAGGCGTGGTGTTAAAGACCACGACCAAAGAAAAATATGTTCTGCCCGGGGAGGGGAAGCGGGTGGCGCTGATGGATTACGGCGCCAAGAAAAATATCGCCCGCTCCTTAAATGCCAGAGGATGCCAGGTGACCGTGTACCCGGCGGATACCCCGGCCGAGACCGTGCTGGCCGACCGGCCGGACGGCATCATGCTCTCCAACGGCCCGGGGGACCCCAAGGAGAACACGGCGATTATTGAGGAGATCAAAAAGCTCTACGCTTCAGATGTGCCGATTTTTGCCATCTGCCTGGGCCATCAGCTCATGGCCCTTGCCAACGGCATGGACACTTATAAGCTGAAATACGGCCACCGGGGCGGCAACCACCCGGTGAAGGACCTGGAGACAGGGCGGGTGTACATCTCCTCTCAGAACCACGGCTACGTGGTGGACATGGACACCGTGAAGCCGGAGGTGGCGGTTCCCGCGTTTGTCAATGTAAATGACGGCACCAACGAGGGTCTGCGGTATGTGGGGAAAAATATTTTCACCGTACAGTATCATCCCGAGGCAAGCCCGGGGCCCAAAGATTCCGCGTACCTGTTTGACCGTTTCCTTAAGATGATGGAGGTGAATGACTGATGCCCAAGAATCCTGATATCAAGAAAGTCCTGGTCCTGGGCTCCGGCCCCATCGTAATCGGCCAGGCAGCGGAATTTGACTATGCGGGCACCCAGGCCTGCCGCTCCTTGAAGGAGGAGGGCATCGAGGTGGTGCTCTTAAACTCCAATCCCGCCACCATCATGACCGACAAGGACATTGCGGACCGGGTGTACATCGAACCCCTCACCGTAGAGGTGGTGGAGCAGCTCATTTTAAAGGAGAAGCCGGACAGCATTCTGCCCACCCTGGGCGGCCAGGCAGGGCTCAACCTTGCCATGGAGCTGGAGGACGCAGGTTTCTTAAAGGAGCACAACGTGCGCCTCATCGGCACCACGGCCCTGACCATCAAGAAGGCCGAGGACCGGGAGATGTTCAAGGAGACCATGGAGAAAATCGGCGAGCCTGTCGCTCCCTCGGACATTGTGGAGAATGTGGAGCAGGGCTTGGAAATCGCCGCCAAAATCGGATATCCCGTGGTGCTTCGCCCGGCCTACACTCTGGGCGGCTCCGGCGGCGGCATCGCCCATAACCCAGAGGAGTGCGCCCTGATTCTGGAAAATGGCCTGCGTCTCTCCCGTGTGGGACAGGTGCTGGTGGAGCGCTGCATTGCCGGCTGGAAGGAAATCGAGTATGAGGTAATGCGGGACGGGGCAGGCAATGTGATTACCGTCTGCAATATGGAGAATATCGACCCGGTGGGCGTGCACACCGGCGACAGCATCGTGGTGGCCCCCTCCCAGACCCTGGGGGACAAGGAATACCAGATGCTGCGTACCTCCGCTCTCAATATTATCAGTGAGCTGGGCATAACGGGAGGCTGCAACGTACAGTACGCCCTGCACCCGGACAGCTTTGAATACTGCGTCATCGAGGTAAATCCCCGTGTGAGCCGTTCCTCCGCCCTGGCCTCCAAGGCCACAGGCTATCCCATCGCCAAGGTGGCGGCCAAAATCGCTCTGGGCTACACCCTGGATGAGATTAAAAATGCGGTTACCCAGAAGACCTATGCCAGCTTTGAGCCCATGCTGGACTACTGCGTGGTGAAGATGCCCCGCCTGCCCTTTGACAAGTTTATAAGCGCCAAGCGCACCCTGGGCACCCAGATGAAGGCCACCGGCGAGGTCATGAGCATCTGCACCAATTTTGAGGGAGCTCTCATGAAGGCAATCCGTTCCCTGGAGCAGCATGTGGACTGCCTGCTGTCCTATGATTTCTCTGGCCTAACCGAGGAGGAGCTGCGCCAGGAGTTAAACCGGGTGGACGATATGCGCATCTGGCGTATTGCCGAGGCGCTGCGCAGGGGAATTTCCTATGAGGACATCCACGCAGCCACCATGATTGATTTCTGGTTTATTGACAAGCTGGCGATTTTAGTGGAGATGGAGAATTCGCTGAAGGCTGTGAAGGCCGGAGAGAAGGAGCTCACCGCCGAGCTTCTGGCAGAGGCCAAGCGCATCGAGTTCCCGGACAATGTGATTGCCCGCCTGACAGGTATTTCCCAGGAGGAGATCAAGAAGCAGCGCTACGACAACAACATCCGGGCCGCCTACAAGATGGTGGACACCTGCGCCGCAGAGTTCAAGGCGGAGACGCCCTATTACTACTCCTGCTTCGGCAGCATCAATGAGGCGGAGAAGACGGAGGGCCGCAAAAAGGTCCTGGTTCTCGGCTCCGGCCCCATCCGCATCGGTCAGGGAATTGAGTTTGACTTCTGCTCCGTGCACAGCACCTGGGCTTTCAGCAAAGAGGGCTATGAGACCATCATCATCAACAATAATCCGGAGACCGTGAGTACGGATTTTGATATCGCGGACAAGCTGTATTTTGAGCCTCTGACCCCGGAGGATGTGGAGAGCATCGTGGATGTGGAGAAGCCCGACGGCGCGGTGGTGCAGTTCGGCGGCCAGACCGCCATCAAGCTCACCGAGGCCCTGATGAAGATGGGCGTTCCCATCCTGGGCACCGCGGCGGAGGACGTGGACGCGGCGGAAGACAGAGAGCGCTTCGACGCGATTTTGGAGCAGTGCGGGATTCCCAGGCCTGCGGGCCATACCGTGTTCACTGCCGAGGAGGCCAAAAGGGCAGCTGCCCAGCTCGGCTATCCGGTGCTGGTGCGCCCCTCCTATGTGCTGGGCGGCCAGGGCATGCAGATTGCCATCAACGATGAGGACATCGACGAGTTTATCGGCATCATCAACCAGATTGCCCAGGAGCACCCCATCTTGGTGGATAAGTACATCATGGGCAAGGAGATCGAGGTGGATGCCATCTGCGACGGAAAGGACATCCTGATTCCCGGCATCATGCAGCACATTGAGCGCACGGGCATTCATTCCGGCGACAGCATTTCCGTGTATCCGGCCCAGGATCTGACGGAGGGGAATGTAAAGACCATTGTGGACTATACGGAGAAGCTGGCCCAGGCCCTGCACGTAAAGGGAATGATCAACATCCAGTTTATTGTGGACGGGGATGACGTGTACATCATCGAGGTGAACCCCCGCTCCTCCCGGACCGTGCCCTATATCAGCAAGGTGACGGGCATTCCCATTGTGCCGCTTGCAACCCAGATTATCTGCGGCAAGACCATACGGGAGCTTGGCTACACGCCGGGCCTTCAGCCCAAGGCGGACTATATCGCCATCAAGATGCCGGTATTCTCTTTTGAGAAGATCCGGGGCGCGGATATCAGCCTGGGGCCGGAGATGAAGTCCACCGGTGAGTGCTTAGGAATCGCAAAGACATTCAACGAGGCACTGTACAAGGCCTTTGAGGGCGCGGGAATCCGCCTTCCCAAGTACAAGAACATGATTATGACCGTGCGCCACAGCGACCAGGAGGAGGCGGTGGATATCGCCCGCCGGTTTGCCGCTGTGGGCTACAAGATATTCGCCACCAGGGGAACGGCCCGGACGCTTGCCAGCCACGGGGTGAAGGCTTTCGAGATCCGCAAGATCGAGCAGGAGTCCCCCAACATCCTGGATCTGGTGCTGGGCCATCAGATTGACCTGATCATCGATATCCCGGCTCAGGGCGCAGAGCGCAGCCACGACGGATTTATCATCCGCCGCAACGCCATCGAGACCGGCGTTCATGTGCTTACCTCCCTTGATACGGCGCGGGCTCTTGTGACCAGCTTGGAAAACAGGGCCAGAGAGCTGACGCTCATTGATATCGCTACGGTGAAGAACGCATAAAAATAGAATCAGCATGCGGAGGATGCATTCGCGTGCGTAAATGCCCGGCCAGGCGGTTGTTATTCGCATGGCCGGGCATTTTTGGAAATTGCCATTCTTCCATTGTGAAAGAAATACCATGCCCGATTTTTTGCTTAATTTGCTGTCTGTTTCGGAAGCTGTTTAATCTGATCAGCCTCCGCAAGTATCCTTAACTGATATTGTGCAATCCGTTGGAGAATTTCAAAGCGATCTTCTTTACTGTATCCCTGCTTGATCAGTTCAGCATTGTGAGTCTCCAAATTGGAGAGGACTGTTAGTTCTGGAATAGACGCATAATCCCGGATATTACTGCTTTTGGCCAGATCCGGATTTGCTTCACGCCACGCTTTTGCCGTACAGCCAAAAAGAACTACATTCAAAAGGTCTGCTTCATCTGCATATGCCAGCCATTCCATATCCTTTTTATAATTGCGCTTTGGCAGCACATAATTTTTCACAGCGTCGGTGTGAATGATATAGTTGCTTTTCGATAAGAACCGTTTAGCATTCCATTCCAGATTTAAGCGGTCATTCTCCTCATCCTTTAGCCGCTGATATTCTTTTAGTAGATACAGCTTAAATACTGGGCTGATTGCGGAGCCAAATTCAAAGGCAATATCCTTATGAGCGTAGGTGCCTCCATATCGTCCTGATTGAACGTAAATGCCAATTGCATTCGTGCGCTCAATCCATTCTTTTGCGCTGAGTGTAAAGGTATGTAATCCTGCTTCATTTTTAAAGTGGTCGAATTCGACCACTTTAAAATCTGGGTTATACATCATTTCTCAGGTTCCCAGAAATTCCAGGGTCGAGCGTGTTCGAAGCCAGTTCTTAATCACATCGGCAGCCCGCGTTGCATCTGTACGCGCTTTTGCCATATCGGTCAGACTGATATAATCGTTTTGGTCAATATGCATAATGGTAACCGGAACATTCTGCACAGTAATTAGAGCGGTCTTTTTCACCATATCCCACCTTTCTCTGCAATAAATTCGTGTATGGTATTCTTATATTCTCATAAGGTGTGTCCAAGTAGTTCGCTGTAGAACCAGAACCAACATTTTACGCCGCGCATTTTACGGACGGCGATATTTTTGGAAAAACTATACAAAAAATGTGTGACTTATTTTCGTAAATAAACAACAAAATTGGAAAATGACTGCAAAAACTCATGACATTTGGGCAAAATAAATGATAAAATAGAAATGTATGGATGCGAATGGTTTTGGTTGTTTATGTAAGGAAGTGGGCAGAATATGTACGAAAAAGGTCAGTTTATCATCTATGGTGTGCGGGGGGTGTGTGAGGTCGTGGATATCACTACTTTGGATCGTCCGGGAGGATCGGAGGGAAAGCTGTATTATGTGCTGCGTCCCTATGCCCAGAAAGCCAGCAAAATCGTGACTCCGGTGGATTCGGAGAAGACGGTTACCCGGCCCCTGCTCTCCAGGGAGGAGGCATTGGAGCTTATCGACGGTATCCAGGAGGTGCCGGAACTAGAGGTTCCAAGTGACAAGCAGCGGGAGGAGCGCTACAAGGAGGCGCTGAAAACCTGTGACTGCCGAGCCTGGGTGGGGATGATAAAAACACTGTATACGCGCCGGCGCAGCCGGATGGCCCAGGGCAAAAAGATGACGGATTTGGACGAGCGGTATTTCCGCTCCGCGGAAGATAACCTGTGTTCCGAGCTCTCAGTATCTTTGGGAATGCCCAGGGAGGATGTGGAGGCGTATATCAAGGAACGGGTTTCGAAAAAATAAAGACAGCAGGAGGAACGGCGGAAAACCGGGGCAGGAAGATGCCGCCCTGAACTGCTGCAAATTAAGAAGTAAGAAAAGCGGGAGATTGCAGAAATGAATCTCCCATTATTTATGCCCGCCGGGCACCTCTTATCGCGCAAAGCGCGCCCGCCCGAAGGGCCTGAATTGCGGTATGTCCTTTAGGGTATACCTTATTCAATCGTGGTTCCCGCCTGCCCCTCCAGACTGGCCTTTGCTTTGTCCAGGGAAGTGATGATGGCCTTGCGGCCCTTGCCCTTCTCCAGGAAATCAATGGAGGCAGAAATCTTGGGCAGCATGGAGGCAAATTCAAACTGGCCCTGCTCGATATAGTCTTTTGCCTGGGCGATGTCCATGCGGCGGATGGGCTGCTCATCGGGAGTGCCGTAGTTTAAGGTTACATTGTCCACACTGGTAAGAATCATCATCACATCCGCGTCAATCTCCTTGGCGAGAAGGCCGGCGGCCAGATCCTTTTCAATAATGGCGCTGGCGCCCCGCAGATTGTATCCCTGCTCCATCACCGGGATACCGCCGCCTCCGCAGGCGATGACAATCTGATCCGCGTCCATCAGAGCCTTGATGGCGTCGATCTCCACAATAGCTACAGGGCGGGGAGCCGCTACAATCCGGCGATATCCGCCATCCACAGCGGTGACATGGTTGCCCTTGGATTCCTCCTCCTTAGCCTCCTCCTCGGTCATCACCCGGCCAATGACCTTCACCGGGGTATAGAACGCCTCATCGTAGGGATCCACGGTCACCTGGGTGAGAACCGTGCTCACGGGCTTGTAGATGCCCCGCTTGATGAGCTCCGCCCGGATGCCGTTCTGAAGGTCGTAGCCGATATAGCCCTGACTCATGGCAGAGCAGACGGACATGGGAGCCATGCTGTAGCCGTCGTGCTGGCGGCCAAATTCATTCATAGCCGTGTGGATCATACCCACCTGGGGGGCATTGCTGTGGACAATGGCCACCTGCCAGCCGTCCTGGATAAAATCGCTGATGATTTGGGCGGTCCGTGCCACCGCTTCCTTCTGCTCCGGAAGATTTGTTCCCATATCTTTATGGCCGATGGCCACCACAATGCGTTTTTTTGCCATAGTCCTTATACCTCGCTTATTCTGCTATATTCTCGTTCAAAACAGATATCATTAATTATAGGGTAACTTGATAAAAAAAGCAACGGAAAGAGAAAAAAGATAGTAGCAAAACAAAAGCAGTCATGTTATACTGACAACGAAACGAGCAGAAAAGAAAGGCGGGGAGCAGATGGAAAAAAGACAAAGGATTCTCCCCGACGAATGGCTGTTTTGTGTGATCTGTGCCGCAGCCGCAGGGATTGCGGGAAACTTCCTTATAAGAATACTTCCCTGGCCTGCCTTTATGCTGGAGAGCTTCCGGCCGGCTGCGGAGACCTCGGTTCGGGGAGGGAGCGCCTTCCTCGCAGCGGCTCTTTTGGCGGGGCCCCTGGCGGAGGAAGCAGTGTTCCGCTCAGGAATCTATGGCTTTCTGCGCCCGAGGCTGGGAACACGGGCGTCGGCGTTCTGCTCTGCCTTGGCTTTCGGCCTGTATCACGGCAACTGGATTCAAGGAATTTACGGGTTTATGATGGGTATACTGCTGGCATGGGGATATGAGCGAAGCCGGTACAGAAAATATGCGGTAGTTGTTTTAATGCACGGAGCGGCTAACCTGGCGGCTCTGGCGGTATTTGGATAGGAGGACTTAAACGTGAAGCTTTTGACAATAGCCATACCCTGCTATAATTCAGAGGCGTATATGGAGCACTGCATCCACACGCTTTTGGCAGGGGGCGACGAGGTGGAGATTCTGATTGTGGACGATGGTTCCACGAAGGACAGGACAGCGGAGATTGCGGATGCCTATGAGAAAAAGTATCCCGGTATCTGCCGGGCCATTCACCAGGAGAACAAAGGACATGGCGGAGCGGTTAATACCGGCCTTGCCAACGCCACAGGAATTTTCTTTAAGGTGGTAGACAGTGATGACTGGGTAAATGAAGAAGCTTACCGCCAGGTTTTGGAGACGCTGGGCCGCTTTGTGTACCGAGGTGATACCCTGGATATGCTGGTGACTAATTTTGTCTATGAAAAAGAAGGGGCACGGCGCAAAAAAGTGATGAATTATCACACCGCATTCCCCAAGGACAGGGTTTTCGGCTGGAAGGACGTAAAATTTTTCATGACAGGCCAGTATATCCTGATGCATTCTGTGATTTACCGGACGGAGCTTCTGCGTCAGTGCGGGCTGGAGCTGCCGGAGCATACATTTTACGTGGACAATATTTTCGTGTATCAGCCGCTCCCGCATGTAAAGAAGATTTACTACCTGGATGTGAATTTCTACCGGTATTTCATTGGGCGCTCCGACCAGTCGGTAAATGAATCCGTGATGATTGGGCGGATTGACCAGCAGTTCCGGGTTACCAGGCTGATGCTGGGGTATTATGATGTGATGAAAATTGGAAATCGGAAGCTGCGGCACTATATGATCCAGTACCTGGAGATCATGATGACGATCTGCTCGGTTTTGGCAATCAAGTCAGGTACAGAGGAAAACCTGGAGAAAAAGAAGGAGCTGTGGCAGCATCTGAAGAAGCAGAATCTGCCGCTCTACCTGCGGCTGCGCTTCGGGTTCCTGGGCCAGGGATGCAACCTGCCGGGAAAAGGAGGAAGAGAGCTTCTGGTGCTGGGGTATAAGATTACGCAGAAGTTTTATGGGTTTAATTAAATAGTCATCCCCGGGGCGCGCGGCATGTGCCCTGGGGAGCGAGAGGAACATTCGCCCAAAAACGGTCGCGAAATTTGTTTAAAAAAATTGAAGAAAAAGTCTTGACAATTAACGCAATTTGTCCTATACTAAACAGGCAGTCGCGAAACGGCTGGATAAAGATGGATACGGGGTCTTAGCTCAGCTGGGAGAGCATCTGCCTTACAAGCAGAGGGTCACAGGTTCGAGCCCTGTAGGCCCCATCCAATTTAATTAAATATGGCGGAATAGCTCAGTTGGCTAGAGCACACGGTTCATACCCGTGGTGTCGAGAGTTCAAATCTCCCTTCCGCTACTGATGAAGAGCCCTGGAAACCTTATAAAAGGTTTTCGGGGTTTTGTTTTGCAGGAGATGCGGATTACATGTCCGGGTGAGAATTCTTTATTAAGTTTTTTGGAAGCCTCTTGTTTTTGAACCTGGAGTGTGCTATAATTTCAAGAAATTAACACAATGTTAACACTTTGTTCACATTTCCGGGGATCCAAGAGACCCTGATTTTGGGAGAATTGAGGGAGAATAAAACAGCGCTATGACACGTATTTTGGCTTTTGTCCGCAAATATAAGCATGCATGGCTTTTGCTGTATGCGTTCATTTATCTGCCGTGGTTTTGCTACCTGGAAAAGACGGTCACAAGGAACTTTCATGTGATGCACGCGTCTTTAGATGACCTGATACCCTTTAATGAATATTTTATTGTCCCCTACCTGCTGTGGTTTTTGTATGTGGGAGCGGCAATCTTTTATTTCCTTATCACAAGCAAGGAGGACTACTACAAGCTGTGCATCTTCCTGTTTTCCGGGATGACCATCAGCCTCATTATCTGCACCTTTTTCCGCAACGGCACGGATCTGCGGCCCGTGATCGATCCGGATAAAAATATTTTTACCGCTCTGGTGGCTTACATTTACCGGACGGATACGTGCACAAACGTATTTCCGAGTATTCACGTGTATAATTCCATCGGCGTCCACATCGCGGTTGCCCGCAGTGAGCGCCTGCGCGGCCATCGCCTGATTCGCCTGGGTTCCGGCCTGCTGATGATTTCTATCTGCATGGCTACGGTCTTTTTGAAGCAGCACTCCGTTATCGACTTGATTGGAGCTGTGATACTGGCCTATGTGATTTATGGGATTGTCTATGGCTACAGCTGGTCCGCCCAGGACAAGAAAGTTACGCAGAAGGCACTTGGATAAAATAAAGCGGCCCTGTCCGTATGGGATGGGGCGGCTTTTTTGTTAATAGAAATTTTCTTAGTGTTTTATTTGGGAATATGGTATAATGCCCATATAGGCTCCGTTTTGCGGAGCTATGCCATGGAAACACAAGGAAAGGAACCGAAAGCAAACCTTATGTATAACTTCATTGTAAATCCCAATGCAGGTTCTGGCAGAGGTTTGAAAGCCTGGAAAGCCATCGCCCGCTATTTGGAACGCCACAATATTGAATATGATGTTTTCTTTACCCGCAGCTCAGGGGATGCGCGGACAAGGGCCAGGGAACTGACGGAGGGCGCGCGGGAGCCGAGCTGTATTGTTGTGGTGGGCGGTGACGGGACAGTGAATGAGACAGTGGATGGTATTTCTTTCCACAGCTCGGTAAGCGTGGGCTATATTCCCGCAGGTACGGGCAATGACCTGTCAAGAAGCCTGCGCATGCCTGCAGGCGCGGTGCGGTGCCTGAAGGCCCAGATGGGCAGCCGCGTTACCATGCTGGATTACGGTGTGGTGTCGTTTGGAGCGCAGGAAGTATTTCACAGGAGATTCCTTGTGAGCGCAGGAATCGGTTTTGATGCGGCTGTGTGCCGCGCCATAGCGGATTCAAACTCCGGGCTGCGCCGGATTCTGAGCTGTCTGAGATTGGGGAAACTGTCCTATGTGTTCGTGGGAATGCGCCAGTTTTTCCAATGCCGGCCTTCGAAAGGATACATTATCTTGGACGGAGTGCGCAAGGTTGAGTTCAATCACATATTGTTTGTTTCCTGCCATATTCATCCGTCAGAGGGCGGGGGATTTTTCTTTGCACCCAAGGCAGATGGACGGGACGGTCAGATGAATGTGTGTGTGTTCAGCCATAGGATGCGGTTCAGGCTGATTCCTGTTCTCATTTCAGCGGCGCTGGGACGGCACAGAAAGGGGAAAGGCCTGCGCAATTATACGTGCAGGGAGGCAAAGATCCATACGGAGGTTCCGCTGCCTGTCCATGTGGACGGGGAATTCTGCGGAGCGCAGACGGATATCCAGGCGGAATGCATTCAGCAGAAGATACGGATGATGTTTTAAATAAGCGGGGAAGCTGAGAAGCACCCCGCAACAAATATATAAGGAGATAATATGAGAATCGGACAGGGATATGATGTACACCGGCTGGCCCAGGGCCGCCGGTTAATTTTAGGAGGCGTAGATATTCCATATGAAAAAGGGCTTCTCGGCCATTCGGATGCGGATGTACTTGTCCACGCGGTGATGGATGCTCTCCTCGGGGCGGCAGCTCTGGGGGATATCGGGCAGCATTTTCCCGATACGGACCCGGCCTACGAGGGGATTTCCAGCATCGCTTTGCTGGAGAAGGTCGGGGAGCTTCTGGACGGGAAGGGATATGTGATTGAGAATATTGATTCCACGATTATCGCCCAGCGGCCTAAACTGGCTTCCTACCGGCCCCGGATGGCGGAAAATATTGCGAAGGCTCTCCGCGTGGATGTGTCCAGGGTCAGCGTGAAGGCCACCACTGAGGAGGGGCTGGGTTTTACGGGAAATGGAGAGGGGATTTCTTCCCAGGCGATTGTACTGTTGACGGAAGCTGCGGATTACTGCTATGATAGGGACATAATGGAAGAGGGCTGCGGCGGCTGTCAGGGCTGCGGCAGGACTCCAGTTTCAAGAATTGATTGAGGAGATATGAGGTATGAAGATTTTTAACACGCTGAGCAGAAGGAAAGAAGAGTTTGTGCCGCTGACGCCGGGAAAAGTGAAAATGTATGTCTGCGGCCCCACGGTATATAACCTGATCCACATTGGAAATGCCAGGCCCATGATCGTTTTTGACACGGTGCGCAGGTATTTTGAGTATAAAGGCTACGAGGTTCAGTATGTGTCGAATTTCACTGATGTGGATGACAAGATTATTAAGAAAGCGCTGGAGGAGGGCGTGGATGCGCGGGTAATATCCGACCGCTATATTGAAGAGTGCAAGAAAGACATGGCGGCTCTCAATGTGAAGCCGGCTACGGTACATCCCCAGGCGACCCAGGAGATCGGCGGCATGCTGGAGATGATTCAGACGCTGATTGACAAGGGCCATGCGTATGTGGCGGAGGACGGAACCGTATATTTTAAGACACGCTCTTTTAAAGAATACGGCAAGCTTTCCCACAAGAACCTGGAGGAGCTTCAGTCGGGATTCAGAGAGCTCAAAGTAACCGGCGAGGAGGACAAGGAGGATCCCAATGACTTTGTTCTCTGGAAGCCCAAGAAGGAGGGAGAACCTTACTGGGAGTCCCCCTGGTGCCAGGGGCGTCCGGGATGGCATATTGAGTGCTCCGTGATGGCCAAGCATTATCTGGGCGACGAGATTGATATCCATGCAGGCGGCGAGGATCTTATTTTCCCCCATCATGAGAATGAGATCGCTCAGAGTGAGTGCGCCAATGACAAGACATTTGCAAGATATTGGATGCACAATGGATTTTTGAATATTGACAATAAGAAGATGTCCAAATCCCTGGGGAATTTCTTCACGGTCCGGGAGATCGGGGAGAAATATGACCTTCAGGTGCTGCGCTTCTTCATGCTCAGCGCCCACTACCGCAGCCCGTTAAATTTCAGCGCAGATCTGATGGAGGCCTCCAAGAACGGCCTGGAGCGCATTCTGACCTGCATGGAGAAGCTGAAGGGCCTGGAAGAGGCGGCAGAGGGCCAGGCGGAGTCCTGCGGCGAGCAGGAGAATCTGGCTCAGGCGGATAAGCTCCGGGCAAAGTTTGAGGCCGCTATGGAGGATGATTTCAACACGGCAGACGCGGTTTCCGCGATCTTTGAGCTGGTGAAGCTGGCGAATTCCACGGCGGATTCCTCCAGCACCGGGAAGTACGTGTCATCCCTGCGTGAGACGATCGGACAGCTCTGCGATGTGCTGGGAATTATCACGGAGCGGAAGGCGGAGATTCTTGACAGCGAGATTGAAGCGATGATCGAGGAACGGCAGCAGGCCCGCAAGGCGAAAAATTTTGCTCTGGCGGATGAGATCCGGGGCAGGCTTCTGGATATGGGAATTGCGCTGGAGGACACGAGAGAGGGCGTAAAGTGGAAGAGAGTGTAAGCCTTAAGGAGTTTCTTTCTTATTATAAAAAGGCGATGAACCTGCAGCCTGTGGATGCGGACAGCTATTCGCCTCTGATTTTGGCCTACATCGGGGACGCGGTCTATGAGGTTATGATCCGGATGCGCGTGATCAATAAGGGTTCCATGCCCATGAACCGGATACACAGAAAGACCGCTTCCCTGGTGAAGGCGGGAGCCCAGGCAAAGATGTTGCGGGCCCTGGAAGAAGAGCTCACTGAGGAAGAGCTGGCGGTGTACCGCAGAGGGCGCAACGCCAAGTCTCCCACCATGGCGAAGCATGCGACCATGATTGATTACCGTACGTCCACCGGTATGGAGGCTTTGGTGGGCTGGCTTTTTCTGCGGGAGGATTTTGAGCGGCTGACGGAGCTGGTGAGCCGCGGGCTTGGCCTTTTGGGGGAGATGGACGAAGAAAAGGAGACGCATCATGCGGTATGAGGAACTGACCATTGAGGGACGCAACGCGATTTTGGAGGCATTTCGATCCGGCAAGACCATTGACAGGCTTTTCGTGCTGGATGGATGTCAGGACGGCCCGGTGCGCACAATTGTAAAAGAAGCGAAAAAACGGGATACGATTATCAATTTTGTGGCAAGGGAGCGCCTGGACCAGATGTCCGGGACAGGAAAACACCAGGGCGTGGTGGCCTATATGGCCGCCTATGAGTACGCACAGGTGGAGGATATGCTGGCCTTGGCGGAGAGCCAGGGGGAGCCGCCGTTTTTGATTCTGCTGGATGAGATTGAGGACCCTCACAACCTGGGGGCTATCATCCGCACCGCCAACCTGGCCGGTGCCCACGGGGTAATCATCCCCAAGCGGAGGGCAGCGGGGCTGACGGCAACAGTCGCCAAGACATCGGCCGGAGCGTTAAACTATACGCCGGTTGCAAAGGTGACGAACCTGACTGCTGTCATGGAGGAGCTGAAGGAGAAAGGGCTCTGGTTTGTGTGCGCGGATATGGGCGGTGAGTCCATGTACAGACTGAATCTCACGGGTCCTATCGGACTTGTAATTGGAAACGAGGGCAGGGGAGTGAGCCGTCTGGTGAGGGAACACTGCGATATGACGGCGGCCATCCCTATGAAAGGGGAGATTGACTCTCTGAATGCTTCCGTGGCCGCCGGAGTTCTGGCATACGAGATTGTGCGGCAGAGGCTAAATAGGAATGTTTAAGCGCGCTCCAGGGTATACTCTTCATGATATGATATGGTTTACCGCCGGACAGCTGGACAAGGAGGATGAAAATGAAGGTTGATAAAAGAAAAGTGGTGATCGTGGGCACTGGTATGGTGGGAATGAGCTATGCCTACTGCCTTTTGAACCAGTCGGTCTGCGATGAGCTGGTTCTCATTGATGTAAACAAGGTTCGGGCAGAAGGGGAAGCGATGGATCTGAACCACGGCCTTGCCTTTGCCAATTCCAATATGACGATTTATGCCGGGGAATACAGCGACTGTACGGACGCGGATATCGTGGTGATCTGTGCCGGTGTGGCCCAGAAGCCCGGAGAGACCCGCCTGGATCTGCTAAAGCGCAATACCGCTGTGTTCCGCTCAATCATTGACCCGGTGACATCCTCCGGATTCAACGGCATTTTCCTGGTTGCCACCAACCCGGTGGACATTATGACAAGGATTACCTGCGTGCTTTCCGGCTTTAATCCGCGCCGCGTTATGGGAAGCGGGACAGCCCTGGATACGGCCAGGCTGCGCTATCTCCTGGGCGGATATCTGAAGGCGGATCCCAGGAATGTCCACGCCTACGTGATGGGCGAGCACGGCGACAGCGAGTTTGTGCCCTGGAGCCAGGCCCTTTTGGCCACCAAGCCTATTATGGATCTCTGCACGGAGCGGGGGGAGGAGGGCTTCTGCGACAAGCTGGGAGATATTGAAGAGGAAGTCCGGACAGCGGCCTACAAGATCATTGAGGCCAAGAAAGCTACCTATTACGGCATCGGCATGGCCCTCACCAGGATCACCAAGGCGATTCTGGGGGACGAACACAGCGTACTCACGGTGTCCGCAATGCTGCGGGGCGAGTACGGACAAAGGGATGTATTTGTGGGCGTGCCCTGCATTATCAACCAGAACGGTATTCAGAGCGTACTGCCGCTGTCCCTGACGGATGCGGAGCTGGAGAAGCTGGCAAAGTCCTGTGATACGCTCAGGGAGAGTTTTGAGGGGATTTTTTAGAAATCATTCGGGCGGGACGGGGCCGCAGACGCGGGATTCCGTCCGGTTTCCGCCCGGCAGAAACGGGCAGAAATCTGCGGGTGAAAAAATTTAAAATAGTTGTTGACAAATTTCCGGTACCGTGATAATATATACAAGGTTCGCGTGAGCGATACAAAAACAAGCTGCTGTGGCTCAGTCGGTAGAGCGTCGCATTGGTAGTGCGGAGGTCACGGGTCCGATTCCCGTCAGCAGCTCTTCTGAAAAGTAGCGGAAAGCCTTAATAAGGTTATCCGCTATTTTTGTGTACATTTGTGTATATCCGAGCGAGGTCGAGTAAGGTCGACGAAACTTCTGCTTCTTGCTGTACTTGCTCTTATAGTAAAACGTTGTAATCGTAGAAATATCCGAATGTCTCATTTAATCCCTAACAAAATTGTTATCGAGTTACTTATTTTTGCAAATTTACTTCTTTATTGAAAAAAGATGATTTTAACATCTGGTATTCTTCGTCTGTACAAACTTCTCTGCATTTTTTTTCGTATTCATCAGAACGTCTAAGCATTTCTTCTATTTTGTAGCAAGGAAATTTTGAGCATTGATTGCATTTTTCAACATTATTTTCTTCCGTACATTCAACAAGATGATATGTACATTGTTTATGGGATGTACACCCGGAGCATCGAATCTCATCGACCGGAACAATTCTATCTCTCCAACCGACTCTAAACCATAACTCTGCTACTTTTTCTAATTCGCTGGTAGTTCTTGCAAGATAACGAGGACACTCCAAGCAATTATCTCCGCACAATGTAATTTTCTCCATAGATTATTCTCCTATATTAAAAACAGACAGATTATTATAGTATAGATCCGTTTATAACGCCATCTGCCCGCCCCGCTTCGGTGTCCCATAAAGCGGAGCGCATATATGACAGAAAGCGATTTTCAAACATACACTAATAGACTAAAGAATAAACATCCTCGCCCTCATCACATCCTCTACGGAATCCGCGGTGTAGGATACGGTGAAGTCGTCCAGCATGGTTACACCCGGATAGTAGGAAGCCCTGAGAGCGTAAAAATGATCCTTGTAATTAATTTCCATAGTGAGGGGGCTGGGCACGTCCAGATGGCAGCTGGCCCGATTTAATAGGGCTTGGCGGGCGCCTTCACGGATTTTTTCCTGCGCCAGAGCCGGAGTCAGGTTGATGGTAGCGGCACCCATTCCTTCTTTTACCGCCACGGTGGTGATCTGCGGATCAAACGAATGGACGTGGCTGCAAAGAGCCTTGTCACCGCTTAAAAATACGGAGGGAACTCCCCGGGAGGCGGCTATGTAGGCATGGATGAGGAACTCTGAGGCCAGCTTCCCGTTCAGCTTAATGTAGTTTGTTTTGCGGTTCATGGTATGGGAGAGAGGGCTGCCGTTGCTTCCGGCAGGAGAGTGGTAGCCCACATACATAACCGCGTCAAAGGAGCTGTCCAGTCCGCAGATCATGGAGTCCGGAGAATATTTCCAGTCCAGAATCAGGCGGGCCTCCTTGGGAAACAAGGTGAAGTCAATGTTGCGGCCCGAGTCATGCGCGTCCTTCACATAAATTTCCGTGGCACCGGCTTCCAGAGCGCCCTGGCAGGCGGCAACAGCCTCCAGAGTCATTTCTTTTGCCAGAGGGCCGTGTTCAATGTCTCCCAGATTGGTGGAGCTCCATGAAGTGGAGCAGGCGATACCTTCAAAGTCAACGCTGATATAAATTTTCATCTCTATTTTCCTCCTGAATTTATTTTTGCGGGCAGCTAGAGGGCTGTCCATGGGTTGGCTGTGTTACAGGGCGAGCAGGCGCAGCGCCAGATGGGTCTGGATATTCACTCCCAGCTCCAGGCAGGATTCATCGATATCGAATTGGGCGCTGTGCAGAGGGGCAGTGATGCCCTTCTCTCGGCAGGCGCATCCCAGATGCCAGAAGACGCCGGGGGCTTTTTCCAGGAAAAAGGAAAAATCTTCACCGCCCAAACTGGGAAATTCCTTGGCATGGAGATGCTCCGGCCCCACAAGGGAGGAGGCGGTCTCTACCAGAAGATCCACCATCTCAGGCGTATTTATGAGGGCGGCATAACCGGGAGTTATCTCAGCTTCTCCCTTACCGCCGTAAGCCTGACAAGTGTGCTCTGTCAGACGGGTGATGGCTTCCCAGCAGAATTTGCGGGTTTCCGGATCGGTTGTCCGCAGCGTGCCGGTTATGTCCACCTCACCGGCAATGATGTTAGCCGCAGTTCCGCCCCGGATTGTGCCGAGCGTAAGTACCACCTGGTTTAGGGGAGAGATATTTCGGCTCACCAGGGACTGAAGGCTGTTTATCACAGCTCCGGCCATGACGATCGCATCCGTACCGGTATCCGGATAGGCGCCGTGACAGCCCTTTCCGTGTATGCGGATATGAAGCTCATCCGTGGCGGCATTGAGCTTTCCGTAACGGTATTCCACCTCACCCGCCTCCCAGGTAGGCATGACATGAAGACCGATTACATAGTCCACATGGGGGTTTTCCATGCACCCCTCCTGTATCATGGGCGCAGCGCCGCCGGTGGTTTCCTCCGCAGGCTGAAAAAAGATCTTGACGCAGCCTGCCCATTCTGCCGCGTGCTCCTTCAGCACCCGGGCCGCACCCAGAGCGATCGTGATGTGGGCATCATGGCCGCAGGCATGCATAGCGCCGGAGTTTAAGGAGCAGTAGGGGCGGGAAGGATCTTCCGTGAGAGGCAGCGCGTCAATATCCGCCCGGAGAGCAACCGTGTTTCCCTGGGTCCCGGCTTTTTCTCCGTAAATTACAGCTGTAATGCCGGTTCCGGCAACAGGATAAATATAGGAAATCCCCCATTTATCCAGAAATTCGCGGATCATCCGGGATGTGGTATGTTCTTCCTGCCCCAGTTCGGGGTGACGGTGAAATTCACGGCGGATCGTGATGAGCTCCGGCCCCAGTGCATGAATCTGTTCCGTTATGTTCATAAAGATGCCTCCCTTTTATCCCGGCTTTCCTCCGCGCATTGATCCCCATGGATATAAACGCGGGGCGGGCGCCGGGTGAGCCTGGCTGCAATTTCATTTTTGTTGGTACCGGCCAGCTGGCTGATTTCCTGGATATCAGGGGCAGCATCGGAGCCGTTTCCATAGATGATGACCTCATCTCCCACACGTGCCTGGGGGATGCCGGTCAGATCCACCATGCACTGGTCCATGCAGAGAACGCCGATTATCGGGACGCGCTTTCCGCAGATCAGAACCACTCCCTTCCCGTTTCCAAGACAGCGGGGATAGCCATCGGCGTAGCCGAAGGGAAGGGTTCCCACCCGGGTGTCCTGGGATGCGGTCCAGACATAATCATAGCTCACGCCTTCTCCCTTTTTAACATGGGAAATATGGCTGATTCGGGTGCGGAAGGTGAGCGCCTGTCGAATCGCGAGGGTACCGCGGTGAAAGCCTTTGAGGCCGTAGAGAAGAGCACCGGTGCGGATCATGTCCAGGCGGTATTCCGGATCATCCACCCCGCTGATGCTGTCCGCAATATGGCGGAAACGAAACGTGCATCCCATCTGCTTTAAGGCGTCGGCGGCCTCCATAAAGGCAGTAAACTGCGCCTTGTTGGAGGCGTCATCCTTCAGTGCCAGATGGGAGTAAAAGCCCTGCGCGTCAATCCCCGGCAGAGCACAGATCTGCCGGATTTCCTCCAGGCTTTTCGGAACTGCGGGAAAGCCCAGCCGGTGAAAACCGGTGTCATATTTAATGTGAATGACGGCTGTTTTTTTCTGCTCTCCGGCCAGCCGGCTTAACACCTGGGCCTGGTGCAGCGTGTCAACTGTCTGTATGATGCCGTATTCAACCACCAGGGGGAGCAGCCGGTCCGGGGTGAGTCCCATGATGAAGACCGGGTATTGAGGATATGCCTTTTTGAGCTCCAGCGCTTCCGCAAGATTGGCTACGGCCAGCAGGCCGGCGCCGTTTTCCATCAGTGTGGGAGCAATGGCCGCCGCACCATGGCCGTAGGCGTCCGCTTTTACTACGGCCGCCACGGTTACCTGGGGGCCGGCCATATTTTTTACGGCCCGCATATTTCCTGCGATTCGGTCCAGATCTATCAGAATACGTGTATCGCTTAATATGGTGTGTTCCATAGAACGCAGCCTCCTGAAAGAATTTGTAACAGGTCCATTCGACGGGGAAAACAGGCGGCAAGCCTGCCGCAGAGAAAATTTTCTCTCTATTTCCCCAATCACCTGAACTTGTTACCCATTATAGGCAGATTACGCGTAAAAAGCAATCGATTCTCTTGACTTTTTGCGGGTGTGGAGTATAATTTTATGATAAGTGGTCTTTGGCAACGGCGCAGGGGGCTATTCTCATTGCGGTTGCCATTTTTTAGTACATAAGGTAGGTGCGGGTATGATAAAGTACATAATCAAACGTCTCCTTGCAGGGGTTCTCTCCCTGTTTGTTCTGGTAACTCTCACTTTTTTCCTCATGCATATGATTCCCGGAGGACCGTTCAGCCCTTCGGAGCAGAGAAATGTACCTGAGAAGATACTGGAGCAGATTCAGGATAAATATGGGCTCAATGATCCGGTTCCGGTACAGTATGCCCGGTACCTGAACAATCTTCTTCACGGGGATATGGGAACATCCTTCAAGAAGCAGGATACCACGGTAAATGAGCTGATTGCCAACGGCTTCCCGGTGTCAGCCAAAGTAGGCGCCCTGGGAATCGTGGCAGCTCTGGCAGCAGGGATTCCTTTGGGAATTGTCGCGGCTGTTCGGCGGGGAAAACTGGCGGACGGAGTGTCCATGGTTTTTGCCACCATCGGCGTCTCTGTGCCGAGCTTTGTGATCTGTGTGCTTATGATGTATCTATTCTGTGAGAAGTGGAAAATATTTCCCTCCTACGGTCTTACTTCCTGGAAGCATTATGTGCTGCCGGTGTTCTGCATGGCATTTTCCCAGATCGCGTATATTACCCGTCTGATGCGTTCCAGCATGCTGGAGACCATGCGCCAGGACTATATCCGGACGGAGCGGGCAAAAGGAATGCCCGAATATCTGGTAATCGGCAAGTATGCTTTAAAAAATTCCATCCTGCCGGTTGTGACTTATGTAGGTCCTTTGATAGCTACTTTGCTTACAGGAACCTTTATCATTGAAAAGCTCTTCAGCATTCCGGGGCTGGGCCGGTATTTTGTGTCGGCGATCACGGACAGAGACTACTCCGTCACCCTGGGTCTGACGGTATTTCTGGGAGCCATGATTATCTTGTGCAACCTGGTAGTGGATATTATGTACGCGATTATTGATCCGCGAGTAAAGATTACAGAGTAGGTGAAGCGCATGGAAGAACGAATGAATTATTTGGCAGACGATAGGATTCCGGCGGAACTGTTAGAGGACCTGCCGGATTCGGAGAGAGAGCTTGAGGTTATTGGCCGCCCAAGCGTGTCGTACTGGCAGAACTGCTGGATCCGCTTAAAAAAAGACAAGCTGGCCATGCTGGGGATTGTGGTTATTGTCCTTATGACCGCGGCGGCTATCCTGGTGCCTATGCTTTCTCCCTATACATACGACCAGACGGATTTTGCAAATGCCCTGCAGTGGCCCAGCGCGGCCCATCCTTTCGGTACGGACAAGATGGGCAGGGACATTTTTATCCGAACCATGTATGGCGCCCGTATCAGCCTGACCATCGGCTTTGCGGCGGCCGCTATCAATATGGTAATCGGCGTCCTCTATGGGGGCGTGGCCGGTTATCTCGGCGGGATGGCTGATATGGTTATGATGCGTATCGTGGATATTCTCACAGGAATTCCCAGTATGATCTATATGATTCTTATCATGATGTTTCTGGGAAATACAGTTCAGAGCATTCTCATTGCCATGTGCCTGACCTACTGGATTACCACAGCCAGGATGGTGCGGGCGCAGATTTTGACGCTGCGTGAGCAGGACTTTGCCCTGGCGGCTAAGGTCTGCGGTTTGAGCCGGTGGCAGATTCTGATTCATCATCTGATTCCCAACAGTATGGGGTCTATCATTGTGACTGTGACGTTTCTGATCCCCTCCGCTATTTTCCAGGAGGCATTTTTAAGCTTTCTCGGTATCGGCATCCAGGTGCCTATGGCCAGCTGGGGAACTCTGGCAAATGACGCCATCGAGTATCTGTTCTCCTATCCGTATCAGATGCTCTTTCCGGCAGCGGCAATCAGTATTACGATTTTTGCCCTGAATTTTATCGGTGACGGGCTGCGGGATGCGCTGGATCCCAGATTAAAAAAATAGTATCAGGTTAGACGGTGGAACGTATTATGGCAGAACATATTTTAGAGATTAAAAATCTTCACACCAGCTTCCGCACGGATGCGGGGGTTGTGCAGGCGGTACGGGGCATCTCTTTTTATGTGGAAAAGGGAGAAAGTTTAGGGATTGTGGGAGAGTCGGGCTGCGGCAAAAGCGTGAGCATGCTTTCCATTATGCGCCTGCTGGAGGACAATGCCTCCTTAGAGGCAGATGTCCTGAATTTTGACGGACAGGATCTGCTGAAAATTTCCGGAAAGGGGATGCGCGATATCCAGGGAAATCGGATCGGCATGATTTTTCAGGATCCGATGACCAGCTTAAATCCCCTGTTTACTGTGGAAGAACAGATCTGCAGTCCTTTGATGCGCCATCAGAATTTGAAGCGCAAAGAGGCAAGGGAGAAAGCCCTGCGGCTTTTGGACGCGGTGGGGATTCCCAGCCCTGAACGCCGGCTGAAGCAGTATCCGCATGAACTTTCCGGCGGTATGCGCCAGCGTGTGATGATCGCGATCGCCATGTGCTGCAGGCCGGGGCTTCTGATTGCGGATGAGCCTACAACGGCTCTGGACGTAACGATTCAGGCGCAGATTCTGGAACTCATGGCGCATATGAAAAATGAATTCCAGACATCGGTCATTCTGATTACCCATGATCTTGGCGTGATTTCCAGCATGTGCACCCGGGTCATTGTCATGTACGGCGGGCTGATCATGGAGGAAGGGGCGATTGAAGATATTTTCTACCGCACCGGTCATCCCTATACTGCCGGACTTTTGGCTTCGATTCCCCAGAAGAGCAGGGAGAAGCTGGTTCCTATTTACGGGACGCCTCCGGATCTTTTAAATCCTCCGGCCGGATGTCCTTTTGCGGCCCGCTGCCCCCATGCGATGAAGCTGTGCGCCAAGTGCCAGCCACAGTTTTTTGACCTGGGAGGAGGCCACAGAAGCGCCTGCTGGCTCCATCACCCATCAGTGAAAGCGCAGAAAGGGGAGGTGAAGCTGGGATGAGCGAAAATATCTGTCTGGATGTCCAGGATCTGAAAATGCATTTCAAACTGAAAAGCGGCCTCTTTTCCAAGGCAAAAACCCTGAAGGCGGTGGACGGCGTATCGTTTTCCATCGGGCAGGGGGAAACCATGGGATTGGTGGGAGAGTCCGGCTGCGGCAAGACTACCGTAGGGCGCTCCATTCTGCGGCTCTATGAAGCCACCGGAGGAAAGATCATTTTTCAGGGTACGGACATCACCCATTACAGTGATGCCCAAATGCAGCCCTTCCGCAAGAAAATGCAGATGATCTTCCAGGATCCGTACACGTCCCTTGATCCGAGAAAAAACATTGGAGATATCATCGCGGAGCCCATGTGGGCCTTAAAGCTCTATGAGGGAAAGGACAGGCAGGACCGTGTGCGGGAGCTGATCTCCATGGTGGGCTTAAAGCCCGATCACATTAACCGCTATCCCCATGAATTTTCCGGGGGGCAGAGGCAGAGGATCGGCATTGCCAGGGCCCTGGCCGCGGAGCCGGAGTTCATTGTATGCGACGAGCCGATCTCGGCGTTGGATGTGTCGATTCAGGCCCAGGTGATCAATATTCTGGAGGAGCTGCAGGAGCGATTCGGATTTACGTATCTGTTTATCTCCCATGACCTTTCCATGGTACGCCATATTTCTTCCAGGGTGGGCGTGATGTATATGGGAAATCTGGTGGAGTATGCCCCTGTGAATGAGCTCTATGAGCACATGCTTCATCCCTATACCCGTTCTCTGCTCTCCGCTGTGCCTGTGGCGGATCCCATTCAGGCCAGAAAACAGCAGCGGATCGTGCTGGAAGGGGATGTGCCTTCGCCCATAGATCCGGGGCCCGGATGTCCTTTTGCATCCCGCTGCCCTATGGCAAAGAGCGTATGCAGTCAGGAGAAGCCGCTGCTTCGGAATGTGAATGATAAGCATCAGGTGGCCTGCCATCTGTATGATAAATAAAAAGGAGGAGAAATTTATGAGAAAAAGGCTTTATGCACTGCTCGGCTGTCTTTTGGCCGCGGCAGTGATAGGAGGCTGTTCGGGCAGCTCGGATACCCAGACAAGCGGTTCCGGCTCGGAGAGCGGCACAGTGGCGGAGGGCGATGCTTCTGCGGAAGGCGGAAAGGTGATCAAGTACGTAATGCAGAATGAGCCGGAGACACTGGATCCCAACATGAACAATTATGCCAATTCTTCCATCGTTCTGCAGAACCTGTTTACCGGACTGATGCAGATCGGCCCGGACGGCAGCCTGATCAATGGCTGCGCGGAAAGCTATGAGGTCAGCGAGGATGGGCTCACATATACCTTTACGCTGCGGGACGGCTTAAAGTGGTCGGACGGGCAGCCGCTGACCGCCGGTGATTTTGAATATTCCTGGAAACGAGGACTGAATCCGGAGACTGCTTCTCCCGGCGCCTGGTATCTGTTCTATTTAAAGAATGGCGAGGCCTACAACGGCGGAACGGCTTCCGCGGAGGATGTGGGCGTAAAGGCCGTGGACGACAAAACACTGGAGGTAACGCTGGAGCATCCGACTACCTATTTCCTGGATCTGACGGCGGTGTCCATGTATTTCCCCACCAGACAGGATGTGGTTGAGGCGGAGGATGCCTGGACGAAATCCGGCGACACGTATGTGTGCAACGGAGCTTTCCGAATCAAGGAGATCAATCCGCAGGCAAGCTATGTGCTGGAGAAGAATCCGGAGTACATTGATGCGGATACGGTAAAGCTGGATGGAGTGGAGATTGTGTTTATCGAGTCCCAGGAGGCCGCTCTCTCCGCCTACAACGCGGGCGAGGTTGATGTGCTGGACAATCTGGTGATTGGCAGCCAGGCCCAGAGCCAGTATTCGGGCAGCGAGGAGCTTAAGTCGTATGATCTTGTGGGAACCTGCTACTACGATTTTAACTGCGAGAAGGAATACCTGTCTGATCCCAAGGTGCGTACGGCTTTAAGCATTTCCTTAAATCGCGAGGTAATCAACCAGTCCATGGTGGCCTCCCGGCCGGAATCTGCCTTCGCCTTTGTGCCTCACGGGATTCCCTATGAGGGCTCTGACGAGGACTACCGGAATACAGTGGGCGACCTGTTTGCGGAGGATGTGGAGCAGGCGAAGAGCCTGATGGCTGAAGCCGGATATCCGAACGGAGAGGGCTTCCCTACATTGACCCTGATCACGCAGAACGACCAGGAGAAGAAGGATGTGGCCCAGGCGATGCAGGCTATGTGGAAGGAAAATCTGGGCGTAAATGTGGAGATCGTCACCTACGAGAGCAAGGTGTATTGGGATGAGCAGGAAGCAGGCAATTTTGATATCTGCTATGACGGATGGACGGGCGATTATCCCGATCCCAGCACGAACCTGGAGTGTCTGCTTCTCACCAGAAATGAGACCCAGTGCCGGTGGCTCAATGATAAGGCCCAGGAATATGACGGGCTGCTGATGGAAGCCCGGGCCAGCGCGGACAATGCGGCGCGCATGGAAATGTTTGAGCAGGCAGAGCGGATCCTTATTGAGGAGATGCCGGTGATTCCTGTATACTACAGAAATTCCCAGCTTTTGGTGAAGCCAAACTGCAAGGACGTGCTCAAATCCTACATTGGGCACACGATCTTCAAATATGCGGATAAAGAATAATCCGCAGGCAGCGGGTTAAAACAGCGGGACGGAAGAAAACAGGTGCGGGAATATCCCGGTGTCTGATTTTCGCCGTCCCGTTATTGCATACAGAAAAAGGAAAGAGAGGGAAGCAACATGATTTTTCCGGAACGATTAAAGCAGGGGGACACCATAGGTCTTGTGGCCCCGTCCTTTCCCATCCGGGAGGAGGAGCTTGCGGACTGCATAAGACTTTTGGAGGAGATGGGCTATCGGGTAAAGGCTGGCAGACAGCTCACAACTCTGGCGAATTTTCATAATTACCTGGCAGGGGAAGGGAAGGACCGGGCTGCGGACATCAATGGGATGTTCGCGGATCCGGAGGTCAAGGCCATCTTCTGTGTGAGGGGCGGCTATGGCAGCTCGCATGTGATGGATTACCTGGACTATGATTTAATCCGGGCCAATCCTAAGATTTTTTTGGGATACAGCGACATCACCAATCTGCTGTCCGCATTTCAGATGCGGTGCGAAATGGTGACATTTCACGGCCCCATGGTCTGCTCCAATATGCGCAAAGATTTTGACCCGTATACCAGGGAGAGCCTATTTGCCGCTCTGAATATGGGGGATGAACTGGAGTTTCGTAACCCGCCGGGGGAAGAGGGATTCGAGGTTATCCGTCCGGGCAAGACGGAGGGAATGCTCTCAGGCGGCAATTTGTCTTTGCTGAGCCGCGCCATAGGGACGTCCTATCAGCTGAATACGGAGGGAAAGATCTTGTTTATGGAGGATATCGAAGAGCCGGTGCCGGTGCTCGACATGTATCTGACCCAGATGCGGCAGGCCGGGATGTTTGCGGGAGTGAAGGGGATCCTTTTGGGAGATTTTACGGACTGTACCAATGACCGGTACGATGCTTCCTACAAAGTGGGAGATCTGATCAGGGACTGGTTTAAGGATTTTACGGTGCCTGTGATGTGCCATGTTCGGAGCGGACATGATAAGCCCATGGGCACATTGCCCATGGGCACTACCTGCCGGATGGATACGGAAAGCCGGCGAATTCTTTTTAAAAAATAATCGCAGCCGTTCAGAGTGCGTTTAGATTTTCATGCAGTGGGCCACGATGTCTTCCATCTGGCCCCATTTCTTTTCCATATCCTTCACCAGAGCGAACTGGGTGCGGCATCGGTCCAGATTGTGGCCTTCTCTGGCAACATGGAAGTAGGTGTCCCCCTGAAGGTAATCGGTGAGGAAACGGGTTCCGCACTCCAGAGTCATAAGGTAAGCGCCCCAGGGAAGCATGCGGATTTCATTTTCTGTCAGATCCTTTCCGCAGCCTTCCAGGAAGCCTTTTGTATAAGCTTCAAACAGAGGAAGGGAGAGAGAGGCCTTGGAGGCATCGGGCTCATCCTCTGCGGCAGTGTTGGCGCCGAAGCGGATGGAGTCGCCATAGTCAAAGATGGAGAGACCGGGCATTACGGTGTCCAGATCAATGACACAAAGCCCCTTTCCGGTCGCATCATCAATTAAGATATTGTTCAGCTTGGTGTCATTGTGGGTAACTCTTAGGGGAAGCTCGCCCTGGGAGAGCATTCTCTGGGCCGTGCCCATCTTTTCCGCCCGGTCCATGACGAAGGCAATTTCTTCCTGCACGTTTGCGGCACGGCCGCAGACATCTTCCTCCACCGCCTTTTTGAAGGTCTCAAAGCGCTTGGGGGTGTTGTGGAAGTCCGGGATGGTCTCCCAGAGCTTATCCGCCGGATAGCCGGCGAGGAGGCCCTGGAACCGGCCGAAGGAGCAGCCGCTCTGGTAGAAGTCGTCCGGATTCTTTACCTGGTCGTAGCCTGTGGCATTCTCAATAAAGAGATAAACTCTCCAATATCCGCCCTGGGAATCCACATAGAAGGATTTCCCGTCTTTTGCGCGCACCAGGGTCAGAGCTTCCCGGTCGGGGTCGCCGCCGTTTTTAATGACGGACTGGCGCAGATAGCTGGTCACTCCCTCGATATTCTCCATCAGGGCCTGGGGATTTTGAAACACCTCGGTGTTCATGCGCTGAAGGATGTAGCGGCGGTCACAGGTCAGAAGAAAGGTGTCGTTGATGTGGCCGTTTCCGTAGCGCTCGCAGCTTTTTACTTCCCCCTGGGTGGCGAAGCTTGCTGCGGCCTCCATTAAAATTTCATTGGTGATTTCTTTTTTCATGGTCTTTACTCCTCCCACAGTTTTTCCGGATAAACGCCGGCAGCCTTTTTGTCCGCCATGGCCTTTACAACGGCTTCCTTGTCTGCCTTGTAGGTTACGCCGTACCACTGGTCCGGGGTCTTTAAGACGGTTACCTGGGCTTTTCCGGCTTTTAAGAGACCGTCCACCACAAAGGGAAGGAAGTATTCGCATTTTAACGGATTTTCCGCAAGGCCCTTGGTGAGAAAGCCGGAGAATCCATTTTCCAGTTCTCCCAGGATGCTCTCCGTAAAGCCCCACAGATTCATGGACACGGTGGTGTCCGCGGGGAGGGAAGTCCAGGAAGCGCCGTCATCCTCGGTAAATGCAATGGATGTGCCGCGGTGTTCGATGCGGGTGCGCTCCTCAATGTGGCTTAAATATCCGTCTTTGTCAAGGGAGCACACGCCCCGGGCCACGCTTCCGTTTTCTGTCAGCGTCTTTCCCAGCTCATAGCCGACCATGGCGTACTGGTAGCGGTCATTGTCCTGGGCGGAGGCGAGCTGATTGTAAATGAGGGAAAATGCTTCCCGGCCATAATAATCATCCGCATTGATTACAGCGAAGGGGCCGTCGATCTGATCCTTGCAGCAGAGCACCGCGTGGGCCGTGCCCCAGGGCTTTGTGCGCCCGTCAGGAACCGCGAAGCCCTCGGGAATCTTGTCAAGCTCCTGATATGCATAGGCCACATCCATGTATTTTTTGATTCGGCTGCCGATGATCTCGTCAAATGCCTCCTCGATCTCCTTCTTGATGAGGAATACCACCTTTTCAAAGCCGGCCTGCTTTGCGTCGTAAATAGAGTAGTCCATGATAATGTTTCCCCAGGGGTCGATGGGGTCGATCTGCTTTAAGCCCCCGTAGCGGCTTCCCATTCCGGCTGCCATGATGACAAGTACAGGTTTCTTTCCCATATGAATCCATCTCCTTTTATTTGTTTAAAACGGCTCTCTCCGGCCGCTTTCATTTATGCCCTAAGTATAGCAGACCAAGGGAAGATTGTGATTGCAGGATTTGGCATTTTATTTGCATTATATTTGCAAGCAGGCGATTTTGGTGGTAAACTGGATACATATGTATTTGCGCGTGTTTGAAAAAGCAATTTTCAAACATGCTCCAGGGAGAAGGGGAGGCGGCAGAAATTGAAAATTCTGGTTATCAACAGCGGCAGCTCGTCGCTGAAATTTCAGGTGATTGACACGGACACAGAGGAGGTGCTCGCCAAGGGACAGTGCGAGCGCATTGGGATTGACGGGGTTTTTAACTATCAGACGGGAGGGGGGATAAAAATCAAGGAAACATGCCCCATGAAGGACCACAAGGAGGCGGTGGACCGGATTCTGCGCACGCTGGTGGATAAAGAACAGGGGGTCATCGGAGATTACGCGGAGATTGACGTGGTGGGACACCGGCTGGTTCACGGAGGGGAGAAATTTACGGGCTCCGTGGTGATTACCGACGAGGTGCTGGATGTGATGCGGCAGTGCAATGACCTGGCGCCCCTGCACAATCCGGCCAATATCATAGGCGTGAAGGCCTGCCAGGAGCTGATGCCGGATACGCTTATGGTGGGCGTGTTCGATACGGCGTTCAACCAGACCATGGAGCCCAAGGCCTTTCTCTACGGCCTGCCCTACCGGTTTTACGAGAAGCACAAGATCCGCCGCTATGGGTTTCACGGGATCAGCCACAAGTATGTGTCCCGGCGGGCCGCGGAGTTTATGGGGCAGAGGCCGGACCGGGTGAAGACCATTGTCTGTCATCTGGGAAACGGGGCCAGTATCTGCGCGGTGAAGTACGGCCGGGTGATTGACAACTCCATGGGATTTACCCCACTGGAGGGTCTGGTGATGGGAACGCGGTGCGGGGATGTGGACGCCGGGGCCCTGGAGTATCTGTCCAAGAAGGAGAATCTGGATTTTCCGCAGATTATGAATATATTGAACCAGGAGTCGGGAGTTTTGGGCATCTCCAAGAATCTGTCCAGCGATTTCAGGGAGCTGAAGGATGCGGAGATCAAGTACAATGACACGGCGGCCCTGGCCCGGGAGATTTTCGCCTACCGGGTGGCGAAGTACATAGGAAGCTATGCGGCGGCCATGAACGGGGTGGACAATATTGTGTTTACCGCCGGGGTGGGGGAAAATGACTCGGATATCCGGGAGGAAATCTGCAGCTATCTGGAATTTCTGGGCATTACCATCGATGAGGTGAAGAACCGGGAGCAGGGGGAGGCGGTGCGGATTTCCGACGGCACTTCCCGGGTGAATGTGCTGGTGATTAAGACCAATGAGGAGCTGGAGATTGCCAGGGAGGCGGCGGAGCTGGTGCGCGGATTAAAGAAAGAGGAATGATGAGGAGGAACGGCCATGGCCTACAAGAGCACTCTGTTAAAGCGGGAGGTATCGGTTCGGAAAATCATTTCCATCCATTATTTCCAGTATATGAGCGACTTTGTTTTTCCCGGGGAGAGCCATGATTTCTGGGAGCTGGTGTGCGTGGACCGGGGGGAAATCGAGGCGGTGGCCGGCAGCAGGCGCATTTCCTTAAAGCGGGGCGATATCCTGTTTCACCCGCCGGGGGAATTTCACAATGTAATTACCAACGGAAAAATCTCCCCCAGCCTGGTGGTCATCGGGTTTGCGTGCAGCTCCCGGTGCCTGGATGGCTTCGGCGGGAGGGTCATGACCGTGCAGGCCGGGGAAAAGGAACTGCTTGCGAAGATTATCCTGGAGGCCCAGGGGGCCTTTGACGGGCCCCTGGGAGACCCCTACCAGGAGGAGCTGATTCCCGCAAAGTGCCCGCCCTTTGGGGCGGGGCAGCTCATCGGCCGGTATCTGGAGGAGCTTATCATCTGCCTGTACCGGAGGTATTTTGTGGCTCCCGCGCAGGATATTCCGGAGCCCTTCTGGCCGGAGGAGGGCGAGGGAAATGAGGCCAGCCGGCGGATTCTGCGCTATCTCCAGGAGCGGGTAGGGGAGCGGCTGACCGTGGAGCGGATTGCCAGGGACAACCTGATGGGCGTTTCCCAGCTGGAGAAGCTTCTGGGGAAATCCTGGGGCTGCGGGGCCATCGAGCTGTTTTCCCGCATTAAAATCGATGCGGCCAAGCAATTGATACGGGATGGGCAGCTCAATATGACCCAGATTGCGGAGCGGCTGGGCTACAGCTCCCTGTATTATTTTTCCCGGCAGTTTAAGAAGGCGGCGGCCATGTCACCCTCGGAGTACGCGGCCTCCATACGGATCTTGTCGGAGAAGAAGCCCAGGACCGATGACGCGGAAAATAGGGAAAATTTCACATAAAAATTGACGATTTGCCATTAAAATGGTAAAATTTTATCAAGAGAACCCTTTGTGAAAGGGAGCCGGACGTGCGTGATTTTTTAAGCGGCCATGAGAGAAGGAAAGGGGTGTGTGTATGGATTATTACAATCTTGCGATTAAACGGGAGTCTACCAGGAGCTTTAAGAGGCGGCCGGTGTCGGATAAGCAGCTTGCGGAGCTGTCCGGATATTTTCCGCAGTGCGCCAGACTGCTCCCGGAGATAGAGACGGATATCCGCATTCTGGGAGCCGAGGTATGTTCCCTGCTGAAGGGATGTGCGGGCTACCACGATCTGATGATTGAGGCACCGAATTATCTGGTGATTGCCTCCAGGCCGGAGGCGCATTATCTGGAAAATGCAGGCTACATGGGCGAGGATCTGGTCTTGAAAATGACGGAGCTGGAGATTGAGACCTGCTGGATTACCATCAACGATGAGGAGGAGGCAGGGCGGCGCCTGGAACTTAGCGAAGGCATGCGGCCGGCGGCTCTCATCGCCTTTGGAAATGCGACTACCATGCTTCCCTCCTCCCGTCTGGATATCAAGAGCGTGTCGAATATTCTGATTAAGAAGCGGAGCGGCTTTGTAGCGCCTAAGCTGGCGGTGGATCAGGCAGTGTACACAGAGAACTGGGGAGAGAGCGCGAAAATCTCCGAGCTCCCGCTCAACAGCGGTCTGTATCAGGCATTTATCGCGGCCTGCTGCGCGCCGTCCCATCTGAATCTGCAGCCCTACCGTTTTCTGCTGGATCACCACAGAGCGGTGATGGTGACTCTGCCGAATGAGCTGTCATCTCCCAGCGACCAGCGGCTGAATGCCGGCATCGCTATGCTCCACTTCGCCGGAGTGATGGAGAACCAGCATTCTTCCGAGAAGGGATGGATTCTGGGAGCGCCTGATGAGGCGTATGATATACCGGAGGGTGCGGTGATTGAGGGGTATTATGAGATTGACCGGGTTGGATGATGGGACCATGGAGGAATAGAAAAATGGCGGCCCTGTGCGCGGAAAGGCGCACAGGGCTTGTCTTTTATATGCCTGCCCGCAGTTTTTTGCGGTGATTTGACAGTAAAATGTATTTTTCACTTTCCCCTGGGGAAGAAATATGCTATGATTACATATTATACTTATGGAGGAATAAACATATGGCAGAGATAGAGCCCGTAGTGGAAAATGGCGAGAAGGAGACGGTGTCCCGGAATTTTATTGAGCAGGAGATCGACAAGGATCTGGCGGAGGGCGTATATAATCATGTGCAGACCCGCTTCCCGCCGGAGCCCAACGGTTATCTGCATATCGGGCATGCAAAGTCCATTCTGCTGAATTACGGCCTGGCAAAGAAATACGGCGGAAAGTTTAATCTGCGCTTTGACGACACCAACCCCACCAAGGAGAAGACGGAGTTTGTGGAGTCCATTATAGAGGATGTGAAGTGGCTGGGAGCGGATTTTGAGGACCGGCTTTTCTTTGCCTCCAATTATTTTGAACAGATGTATGAATGTGCCGTCCTTCTGATCAAGAAGGGCAAGGCCTTTGTCTGTGACCTGACGGCTGAGGAAATCCGGGAGTACCGCGGGGATTTCAATACTCCCGGCAAGGAGAGCCCTTACCGCAGCCGGAGCGTGGAGGAAAATCTGCGTCTCTTTGAGGAGATGAAGGAGGGCAAATATAAGGATGGGGAGAAGGTGCTTCGTGCCAAGATCGACATGGCTTCCCCCAATATCAACATGCGCGACCCGGTCATCTACCGCGTGGCCCATATGAGCCATCACAATACGGGGGACACCTGGTGCATTTACCCCATGTATGATTTTGCGCATCCCATTGAGGACGCCATCGAGCACATCACCCACTCCATCTGCACCCTGGAGTTTGAGGATCACCGGCCCCTTTATGACTGGGTGGTTCGGGAGTGTGAGTTTGAGAACCCACCCCGGCAGATTGAGTTCGCCAAGCTGTACCTGACCAATGTGGTTACGGGCAAGCGCTACATCAAGAAGCTGGTGGAGGATAAAATCGTGGACGGCTGGGATGATCCCCGGCTTGTGTCCATCGCTGCCCTGCGCCGCAGAGGCTATACGCCGGAGGCCATCAAGATGTTCGTGGATCTGGTGGGCGTGTCAAAGGCCAACAGCTCTGTGGACTACGCGCTTCTTGAATACTGCATCCGGGAGGACTTGAAGCTCAAGAAGCCGCGCCTCATGGCTGTGTTAAATCCCGTGAAGCTGGTGATTGACAATTACCCGGAGGGACAGACCGAGGAGCTGGAAATTCCCAACAATCTGGAGAACCCGGAGCTGGGAAGCCGGAAAGTGCCCTTTGGCCGGGAGCTCTACATTGAGCGCGAGGATTTTATGGAAGAGCCTCCGAAAAAATATTTCCGCATGTTCCCGGGAAATGAGGTTCGCCTGATGGGTGCGTATTACGTAAAGTGTACGGGCTGTGAGAAGGATGCGGACGGGAACGTGACCGTGGTTCACGGAACCTATGACCCGGAGACCAAGAGCGGCACCGGCGCCCAGGTGCGCAAGGTGAAGGGCACCATCCACTGGGTAGCTGCATCCGCGGCCAAGGAGGTGGAATGCCGCCTGTATGAGAACATTGTGGACGAGGAGAAGGGCAAGCTCAATGAGGACGGCAGCCTGAACCTGAATCCCAATTCCCTCACAGTGCTGCCGCACTGCTATGTGGAGCCGGCTCTGGCAGAGGCCAAGGCCTACGACAGCTTCCAGTTTATGCGGAACGGATATTTCTGCGCGGACTGCAGGGACAGCAAGCCGGGCGCGCCGGTGTTTAACCGGATTGTGTCGTTAAAGAGCTCGTTTAAGCTGCCGGGGGCGGGGAAGTAAGGCCCGAACGTGTGTTGAAAATATTCTTTGCGATAGAAACTCTCTCTTACACATCCGTGGAGGAGGGAGTTTTTTTTTTTTGAATATAGTCTTTGGCCATCTGAAGGAAATTCTTTTCTGCCCGGCGGATGCGGGAACCTTTGAGAAAAATTTGGATAAATCCATACAACTGGCGGACGTGGCCCGGCACATCGGGGTATCAGAACCGTATCTGAGTTCCTTTTTTAAAAAGACCATGAATGAAAACTTTATCCCATATGTAAACCGTCAAAAAATGAAGAGAGCAAAACAGCTGTTTGCAGAAGGTAAGATGGTTTATCAGGTATCGGATATTTTGGGGTATGAGAACAGTACCTATTTTTCCAAAGTTTTTAAAAAAGTAGAAGGGATTACGCCGGAGCAGTATCGGAAAAATCTGCAGAGTTGACAAAAGGGACAGCCGGAAGCAAAACCGCGGTGTCATTCGGGAGGAAAAACGACTATGTTTGACCAATTATTTTCGCTGATGGGGATGATGTTTTTGCTGATTGTTATCGGCTTCATCCTGCGCAGGGCTGGGAAGATAACCGAGCAGGGCAAGGCCTGCCTGGTGGATTTGATTTTGTATGCCATCCTTCCCTGCAATATCATAAAAGCCTTTTCGATGGAGATGGAGCCAGGGTTCTGGCAGAAGTTCGCCCAGCTTCTCTGCTGTGCAGCTGGAGTACAGGTGATTGCTATGCTGGTGGCTCACTTTGGCTACCGGCGTATCCGAGATGGGGAGAAGCAGGTCTTCCAATACGGTACGGTTTGCTCAAACGCAGGATTTATGGGCAATCCGCTGGCAGAGGGAGTATTTGGAGACCTGGGGCTTGTGTATGCGTCTATTTTTCTGATTCCGCAGCGGATTGTCATGTGGACGGCGGGGGTTTCTTTTTTTTCAAAAGAGGGAGATAAAAAGCAGGTTTATAAAAAAATCCTTACGCATCCCTGCATGGTAGCGACATACATAGGACTTTTGCTCCTGATCTTTCAGATACCCCTTCCGCAGGTAGTGGAGCGGACGGTATACAGTCTGAGCGGATGCTGTACAGCCATGACTATGCTGTATATCGGAACTATACTGGTAGATGTAGAGCCGAAATCCTTGATCAGCCGAAGTCAGATTTATTATGCGGCGCTTCGTTTGCTGTGCATTCCGCTGGCTGTGTGTGTGCTTTGCAGGGCTGCCGGTGCAGATCATCTGGTAGCGGGAGTTTGCACGCTTTTGTCCGCAGCCCCTGCCGGAAGCACTACCTCTATTTTGGCAGCTAAATACCATGGGGATGAACACTCGGCTGCCAAGGCAGTGGTTTTTACTACGGCACTGTCCGTATTGACGATTCCGGTATGGAGCTTTGTACTTTTATCGGCCCTTTAGGCGGAAAAACACAAAGAACCAAATTACAGCCGAGACAGCCGCTGTGGCGGCTTCTGTAATCCAGAACGCATTCCATACGCCTGTAGGTCCAAAAAGCCGGCTGAGAATCCAGGCAGCGGGCAGAATGACAATTACATACCGCATCAGAGAAATAATCAAGGAGGAAAAACCTTTCCCCAGACCTTCTAAAGCCCCGGATGATGTGACAGAGACAGCGGATACGATAAAACCGGCGCTGATGATGCGAAGGGCGCCTCCACCGGCCTGTATGGTATTGGGATTGTCTGTAAAAAGAGCAATTAAGGGAGAGGGGGCAACGAGACAGATGACGGTCCCTGCTGCCATGATGATGAGGCACATGCCGAGGGTAACCCGGTAAATTTTCCGGACCCGTTCGCTTTCTCCGGCTCCGTAATTATACCCGATCACCGGCCGCATTCCCTGAACTACCCCGCTGGCCGGAAGATAGAGGAAGGTCTGAAGCTTATAATAAATGCCCAGTATCACCACGTAGCTCTCGGAATATACGGCCAGAAGGCCATTGAGGCAGGAGATGAGCAGGGATGGGAGGGCCAGGTTTAATGCGGCAGGTATCCCCACGGCATAGATCTTCTGGCTGATTGAACGGTCAGGAGAAAGGGATTTCCGACCAATGGGCATGGGAAGAGGAAATAAAGCGCAGGCTGCGAGATAGACAGCTACGGTGAGAACCTGGCCGATGCCGGTGGCCAGGGCGGCTCCCCGGATTCCCATTTCCGGAAAGAAGCCGATGCCGAAGATCATGAGCGGATCCAGGATGATGTTGGCTATGCAGCCGCACAGCAGACTTGCCATGGTTGTTTTCATCCGGCCGGCGGCCTGGAAAATTTTTTCAAAGGATAGACTTAGCATGATAATTAGGGAAAAAGAAAAGGCAATGTTGGAATACTGCAGACCCAGATGGATAATTTCAGAGTCCGCGGTAAACATTTTTAAAAATGTGGGCATAATAAGGAGGGACCCAACGGTGATGAGAATGCCGTGAACAGCGGAGAAGAGCAGCCCATGTGCGGCGGCGCTTCCCGCTTTTTCTTTATTGCCGGCGCCCAGATAGAAAGCGGCTACTGCGTTAATCCCCACACCGAATCCGATGGCGGCCGCGTTAATCAGATTTTGCACCGGGTAGACCAAAGAAAGGGCGGTCATTGCTTTTTCGCTGATCTGAGCCACAAAGAAGCTGTCAACAATGTTATATAGGGAATTAACCAGCATAGAGAGAACCATGGGAAGGGCCATGCTGCTGATTAGGGGAAAAACAGGTTTTTCTTTCATAAACGTCTCATTCATTTTGTACCTCCTGTGGTGGAAGCCGGCGCCGTATGATGCACGAAAAAACCGCACAACTGTCCCTGCGGACAATTGTGCGGCGAAAAAAACAGAGTTCCGGATAGGACAGATACATGCATATACTGCCCTGGTCCAAATCCAAAACCCGGCTGAAAAATCCACACGTATTTTAGTGAAATAATTTTAACATGGGGGATACAGGGTGTCAAGTGGCTTCCGGCCGGCACCGACGGATCACCTCCGCTTTGCGGACGCATGCCGCGGGGATACGTGTCTTGCTGCGAGAAAGGGTTTTGTGGTAAAATGCAGAAGGGAAATACTGCAGAAGGCAGCGTTTCCACCTACAGAAAAAATAAGGGGTAGAGAGCATATGGAGCTGATGGTTCCGCTTAATGTACAAGGGGGAAGCCCACTGTACGAGCAGATTTACCAATATATAAAAAAGGAAATACGGGAAGGAAGACTTGCTGCGGGCAGCCGCCTGCCCTCCACCCGCATTCTGGCTCAGAACCTGAAGGTCAGCCGGAGTACAACGCAGATGGCCTATGATCAGCTTTTGGCAGAGGGGTATGCGGAGGCTTCTCCCTGCAGAGGTTATTTTGTATGTAAGATTGATGAGCTGGTGGAGGTGCGAAATAAGCCGACGGCAGCATCGAAACCAGTGGAACAGGAAGAAGAGAGCTTTGCTGTGGATTTCTCCCCCAGAGGCATTGATCTGGACCGTTTTCCTTTCAATATATGGAGAAAAATCAGCCGGAACACCTTGGTGGATGACAATAAGGCTATGTTTGGGGCCGGAGATCCCCAGGGAGAATGGGAGCTGCGCACGGCTGTCGGCGATTATCTGCATTCCGCGCGGGGGGTGGACTGTACTCCGGAGCAGATTTTGGTAGGCGCGGGAAGCGAGTACCTGCTGCTGCTTCTCTCCCAGCTTTTGGGCCGGGATGTGAAAATTGCTATGGAAAATCCCACCTATGCCCAGGCATACCGCGTTCTGACCAGCCAAGGACATCCGGTGGTTCCCGTGGAAATGGACCGGCAGGGCATGCGGGTGAGCGCTTTAGAGGAGAGCGGCGCGGGAGCGGCTTACGTAATGCCGTCTCATCAGTATCCCACAGGCATCGTGATGCCGGTGAAAAGGCGTCAGGAGCTCCTTAGCTGGGCTTATGCCCGACCGGGCAGATATCTGATTGAGGATGATTATGACAGTGAATTCCGCTACAAAGGAAGGCCGATTCCTGCTCTCCAGGGTATGGATCGGGGGGAGAGAGTGGTATATCTGGGAACATTTTCCAAATCCATAGCTCCGGCCATCCGGGTGGGGTTCATGGTGCTGCCTCGGCATCTGACTGAGCTTTATAAGGAGCGGGCAGGCTTTTATTCCTGCACGGTATCCCGTATTGACCAGGATATCCTATATCAGTTTATTGCCCAGGGACATTACGAACGGCATTTGAACCGGATGCGGGCGGTGTATAAGGCAAAGCATGACGCGCTTTTAGCGGGGTTAAAGCCATTGGAGACGGATTTCTCCGTGGCAGGGGAGTACGCGGGGCTCCATGTCCTGCTGACCCACAGGCGGGGGATAAAGGAGGCTGAACTGGTGAAACGGGCCGCGGATGCGGGGGTGAAGGTCTACGGCATGTCGGACTGCTTTATTCACCCGGAGCACAACCGATATCCGTCCACCGTGATGCTGGGGTATGCCAACCTAAAGGAAACGGAGATTGCAGAAGGCTGTCTTCGGCTGAAGAAGGCCTGGATGGAGTGAGAGACAGATGGAAATAAAATGGCAGAAGCAGCAGAAAAAATGGCTGGCGGCGCTTGGGATTCTGGACAGCTGTGCCATTGCAGGAGCTGCGATACGGTGCAGCGGGCGCGGAGAGGCGGGACTCCAGGAGGAGACAGCCGGAGGGAGTTAAACCGCAGAGAATACGGATATCTGCTGTCTGAAGAGCAGGTTTCCCAGTCTCTGTGGAGAAATCTCCTTGTTTGGTGAGAAGGGAATAGAAAAAGCCGGGCAAAGGATATCCTTTCCCGGCTTCTGCACGGCACATTTGACGGTCAGCGGTCTTATTGCGCCGTATCTTCTTCGATGCTTGTTGTCACGGTGCCTGACTCGGAATTGTCCGCACCGCTGCCCTCTTCATACATTCCCGGAGCCGCCGCTGCGGGCTCGGGGGCGTCCTCTATCAGCTCTTCGCTGTAATCCTGGGCGCTTCGGGCGGTGTGGAACCGAGGGCTTTCCCGAAAATCCTCTCCGTCCATACGGCCATAGTCAAACAAATCATCATCGTCCATGTAATCATCGTCCAAAAATCCCTCATCTTCGAACAGATCATCGTCCTCCGCCGGTTCCTCCGCACGGCTTTCCGCGAACTCTTCCTTCTTGGACTTTACGGTGTGAATGGCCATGTGAGCGGTATCCACGGCTGCAGACATGGCCTCATGCGCCGTATCCGAGAGAATGGTTCCTGCGTCTTTCAGAACATTTTTTGTCGCCTGCGCCATATCCTTGGCAGCAACTTTGAATTCATCTCGGCTGGATGCAAGGGAAATGTAATTTCGGTTTCCCCTGCGGGGATCCTTTGGCTGATTTCCGATTCCCTGGCCAGTCTGCCCTTCTGCAGTCTGCTCCTGGGAGGAATCATCCTGTCCGGTCTTTTCCTGAGGATCCTTTTTCAGGGAATCGTCCTCTCCGTCCTCTTCAAATTCCCGGAAATCTTTCTCCAATTCCTTGTGGAAAGTCTTGTACTGAAAGATGTAGGAGACACCGGCTGCCACTGCTCCTGCCACTGCGGCAAATGCCACAAATTTGCCAAACCCTTTTTTAGCCATACCTAAAAACCCCTTTCCTGGTCATTCCGGCGCATAGGCCGCCGGTATTTTTCATACTATAATACCCTATTGTTCTTATTGTAATACGAAAGGAGAAAAAAAGAAATAATAAAAGACTAAAAAAATCATAAAAATGAAAAATTTTAGCACTCGGCCCTTGACTTGGCTAACAAGAGGTGATATAACATACAATGTGAGCTGGAAAATGGCTGGAAACTCAGCCGAAGACAGCGTGTGGGATCGGAATCGCAGAATCGGATCCTGTTGAGAAAAGAGAGAAACTTATGGGAAATAAGGAGGAATTTAGTCATGAAGTTGGCACCGTTGTTTGACAAGGTTGTTTTAAAGCAGTTAGTAGCGGAAGAGACCACAAAGTCCGGTATTGTTCTTCCGGGCGCGGCGAAAGAAAAACCCCAGCAGGCAGAAGTTATCGCGGTAGGCCCCGGCGGTGTAGTGGACGGCAAGGAAGTTACCATGCAGGTGAAGGCCGGCGATCTGGTAATTTATTCCAAGTATTCAGGCACCGAGGTGGAGCTGGATGATGAGAAGTATGTGATTGTAAAGCAGAGCGACATTCTGGCAGTGGTAGAGCAGTAAATCCCGGAAGAGGGATCACAGAAAAGCTTGCTGTATGCAGTTGTTATAGATATTTCATAGAGAGAACATAATTTTGGAGGTTGATTGACATGGCAAAGCAGATTAAATATGGCGTAGACGCCCGCAAGGCTCTGGAGGCAGGCGTAAATCAGTTGTCCGATACCGTACGGGTTACCTTAGGACCCAAGGGCCGCAATGTAGTTCTGGATAAGTCCTTCGGTTCACCCCTTATCACCAACGACGGCGTGACCATCGCGAAGGAGATCGAGCTTCAGGATCCCTTTGAGAACATGGGCGCACAGCTGATCAAGGAAGTTGCTTCCAAGACAAACGATGTGGCCGGCGACGGAACCACCACCGCAACGGTTCTGGCACAGGCTATGGTAAATGAAGGCATGAAGAACCTGGCTGCAGGCGCAAACCCCATTATCCTGCGCAAGGGCATGAAGAAGGCTACGGATGCGGCTGTTGAGGCCATCAAGGCGATGAGCAAGCCTATCAATGGCAAGGCACAGATCGCGAGAGTTGCCGCTATCTCCGCTTCCGACGACGAGGTGGGAACCATGGTAGCAGACGCAATGGAGAAGGTTTCCAAGGACGGCGTTATTACCATCGAGGAATCCAAGACCATGAAGACCGAGCTTGACCTGGTAGAGGGCATGCAGTTTGACAGAGGCTATCTGTCCGCCTATATGTGCACTGATATGGATAAGATGGAAGCCAACCTGGATGATCCCTACATCCTGATTACCGATAAGAAGATCTCCAACATCCAGGATCTCCTTCCCCTGCTGGAGCAGATCGTGAAGATGGGCGCAAGACTGCTGATCATCGCCGAGGATGTTGAGGGCGAGGCCCTGACCACCCTGATTGTAAATAAGCTGCGCGGCACCTTCAATGTAGTTGCTGTGAAGGCTCCGGGCTACGGCGACAGAAGAAAAGAAATGCTGCAGGATATCGCTATCCTGACCGGCGGCACCGTAATTTCCGAAGAAGTAGGTCTGGACCTGAAGGATGCCACCATGGATCAGCTGGGCCGTGCAAAGTCTGTTAAGGTTCAGAAGGAGAACACCATTATCGTGGACGGCCTTGGCGATAAGAATGCCATCTCTGCAAGAGTTTCCCAGATCCGCAAGCAGATCGAGGAGACCACCTCTGATTTCGATAAGGAGAAGCTGCAGGAGCGTCTGGCGAAGCTGGCCGGCGGCGTAGCGGTTATCCGCGTGGGCGCTGCTACCGAGACCGAGATGAAGGAAGCGAAGCTGCGCATGGAGGATGCCCTGAACGCTACAAGAGCAGCCGTTGAGGAAGGCATCATCGCAGGCGGCGGTTCCGCATATGTACACGCAACCGCAGATGTGCAGAAGGTTGTTGATTCCCTTGAGGGCGATGAGAAGACCGGCGCTAAGATTATCCTGAAGGCTCTGGAAGCTCCGCTGTTCCACATCGTTGCCAATGCAGGCCTTGAGGGATCTGTGATTGTGAACAAGGTAAAAGAGTCCCCGGTTGGCCAGGGCTTTGACGCATACAAGGAAGAGTATGTGGACATGATCGAAGCAGGCATCCTGGATCCTGTAAAGGTTACCAGAAGCGCTCTGCAGAACGCTACCAGCGTTGCCTCCACCCTGCTGACCACCGAGTCCGTAGTGGCAACCATCAAGGAGCCGGCACCGGCAGCTCCGGCAGCACCGGATATGGGCGGGATGTACTAATTTAAAATAGTAAGCGGTTTCCGATAAATAAAGGCAGGATCCGCACCTCAGATGAAAGACTGGGGTGCGGATCCTGTTTTTACAGCCATAAGCGCCGTCAGATGATGGAGCATGACGGTGTATGTGTGGCTGCCGAAAAAGCGTATGGCCCGGTTCTTTTCAAAGGCGGGGGAGATCAAACGGGCAATCCGGAGCCAGAAAGCAATCCCTGTTGCCGCTGTCACATAGGGAAGGATGGGATTTGTGAAATCCCGGCAGAAAACAGCTTCATATACCAAACGGTATCCCTTAAGGTGCAGGAACATTTGGATGAGGAAGAGAAGGCCAAAGTATAAAAAGCCGTTCCAGGAGTCGTGCCGCTCTAATTCTGCCCTGTAGAGCACGCCAAATTGATAGATGGGAAGGAAAAACATGGTGCGAACCAGGGGAAGCCAGGGGCCTGTATTTTTTCCGCTCATAGCCAGCAGAATTCCGCTGATGCCAATCACAAGATACAGGAGGGTGAGAAACCATTCCTTTTTTATCATCCCTCCCATCAGGCGGCGCAGAAACAGATTCACAACCTCAACCAGAAAAAGAGCCGGAACAAACCATGCGGCCAGGTTGTAGACAAACTGGTGCCCGGTGATGAACGGCTCAATGAAAAGGTTGTGAAGCGACAAATCCCCTCCGATGGAAAATCCGGCCTGTAAAAATAGCCGGAAATAAAGAGAAACAGGGGCACATGGAAGGAGTAGTAGGGAAACATTCCTCCCCAATCCAAAAAGCTGTTGTTCAAATGTCCGTCCACAATAAAGATCATTCCCAGGACGGATAAAACAGTGAAGCGGATATCCCGCGAGTGTGTTTGCGTATTTTTATCATTTGTATGCATGGCTTTTTTCCTATTGACTGGTCGTATTCTACTATTCTATATGGAAGAAAAGGCAAATGCAAGGGTCTCCTATAAAAACATCTTCGCGCCGGAAGCCAGGAGAAAGCATAGTGCCATCCCCCACACCGTGGGCAGAAGAAAGGCCAGAGCCGTCCATTTCCACGAGCCGGACTCCTTTTTGATGGTGAGCAGGGTAGTGGAACAGGGCCAGTGCATCAGGGAAAAAATCATGGTGCAGAGGGCCGTGACCCAGGTCCAGCCATTGGCGGTCAGAAGTTGTCTGAGCTGGACAAGGTTTTGCGCTTCTGCCATGGTTCCCTGGGAGAGGTAGGCCATGAGAATGAGCGGAATCACAATCTCGTTGGCCGGAAGTCCCAGAAGAAAGGCGGTGAGGATCACTCCGTCCATCCCCAGGGCCTGGCCCAATGGGTTTAGAAAGGCGCAGCAGTGAGCGAGCAGGCTTGCCCCGTCCAGACGGACATTGGCCATGAGCCAGATTATGAGCCCCGCGGGCGCGGCGATGGATGCTGCGCGGCCCAGGACGAAAACCGTCCGGTCAAGAATGGAGCGCAGGAGAACCCGGCCTGCCTGGGGACGCCGGTAGGGGGGAAGCTCCAACGTGAAGGATGAGGGGATTCCCTTTAACACTGTTCGTGAGAGAAGCCAAGAGGAAACAAAGGAGGCGCCGATCCCCAACAGGACAAAGAGGGTCAAAAACAGGGCGGATCCCAGGGAGGAAAGGAGGCTTCCGGCGGTTCCGGCAAAAAACATGGTGATGAGGGCCGTGAGGGTGGGAAAACGGCCATTGCAGGGGACAAAGCTGTTGGTGAGCATGGCGATGAGGCGCTCCCGGGGAGAATCAATGATGCGGCACCCTGCCACGCCGGCGGCATTGCAGCCAAATCCCATGGCCATAGTCAGGGCCTGTTTCCCGCAGGCCTGGCAGCGCATAAAGGGTTTATCCAGATTGTAGGCGATCCGGGGAAGAAATCCCGAGTCTTCCAGGAGCGTAAACAACGGGAAAAAAATCGCCATGGGAGGAAGCATGACTGACACCACCCAGGCCAGTGTCCGATACATTCCATCGACAATGAGCCCCTGAAGCCACCAGGGGGCTCCCGCAGCCTGAAAGGCCCGGCCGAGAAGTTCCTGAATCCCGAAAAGGAGATGGGACAGGAGGGCGGACGGATAATTGGCCCCGGTCAGAGTGAGCCAGAAGATCAGGGCCAGAAGACCGGCCATTACCGGGTATCCGGTGAGGCGGCTGGTGAAAATTTTGTCCAGCCTGCGGTCCTTCTGGGAATAGTCCGAGCGGCCGAATGTCACGGTTTCTCCGGCGATTGTCTCGGCGGTTCGCACCAGGCCTTCTACCAGGCGGCTGGTGAATGTTTCCCGGTCGATTCCCAGATCCCGGAGCATATTTCTGGCTTTCATAACCTCTTCGGTGAGCCTGGGATCGCCGAGCAGGAGCGTTTCGCCGGCTGCCGGAGCGGCGGCCGGGCTTATAGTATCCGCTGGAGCGGCAGCCCGGCGTTCACTGTCCGCCGAAGAAACATCCGGCTCTGCAGGCGGAAGCCTGGCCGTGAGTTCCCGGAGAAATGAGGGATCTCCTTCCAGAAGCCGGAGGGCAAGCCACCGGGGGGAAAAGCAGCAGGGAGAGTCCGACTGCTTGATCCGGGCATCCGCCAGGGGAAGAACCATGGAAACTGCTTCTTCCACAGCAGGACAGTAGGAGGGTTGCAGAGGGGAGAAAGGCGGATTTTCCATAAGCCGGTCCAGTTCCCGGAGGAAACAGCCCCGGGAGCGCCTGTCCTGCGCAACCATCCCCAGGACAGGGACACCCAGGAGGCGCGAAAGCTTTTCCGTATCAATGGAGATACCTTTCCGCTGAGCCTCATCCAAAAGATTGACGCAGACCAAAACATTTTTTTTGATTTCCAGTATCTGGAGAACCAGGTTTAGGTTGCGCTCCAGGCAGGTCGCATCACAGACCACAGCCACGGCATCCGCGCCTCCAAAACACAGGAAATTTCGGGCCGCTTCTTCCTCCGCGGAGTGGGCCATCAGAGAATAGGTGCCGGGAATATCCACCAGCACATAAGTGTGGGAGGGGCTTTTGCACCAGCCCTGGGCGCTGGCTACGGTTTTGCCAGGCCAATTTCCGGTATGTTGACGCGCTCCCGTCAGACTGTTAAAAAGCGTGCTCTTCCCTACATTGGGATTTCCCGCGATGGCGGCTACCTTGTCGGAGGATGTTTTCCTGCGGACAGTCAGTTCTGTATTCAGGGCATGCAGCCCTGTGGATGTATTTGTCAGTCCCATGGGTTATTCCTCCTTTCTCACTAAAATATCCCGGCAGTCCCGGGAACGGATCGCGATGACAGCGCCGCGTATGAGATAGGCCCTGGGATCTCCCGGCGGGCTTTCCCCCAGACATTCAACCAGGGTTCCTTCCACCAAGCCGATATCCAGAAGGCGTCTGTGCATACTTCTTTCGGCAGTTATTTTTACAACCCGGGCTTTTTGTCCGGGCCTTATATCCCAGAGACAGAGAGACTCTCTCATTGATCCTGCACCTCACATTTCCTAAAATAGAGTACCGCTAAGATATAGTATTGCGTGAATCAGATTTTGGTTCCGGGTATTTTGCCTCGGGAAATGTTGTACTGGAAATATGCGGAAAAGTATAGTATAATAATGTAACGGCTCAGCCACGCAGAGCTGAGCCGGCAGATTCCAATTTCGGTTCCCGCGGCGGGCCGGCAGAGAAAGGCGGTTAATAGGCGTATGATGGAAGACAGTTATGTGGAGTGGCTTGTAAAGCGGAAGGATCCGGCATATGCGATTCCCCTTAAAGCGCTCATGGTTCTTGTCTGTATTTTTTCTGTGTTCATGGCCTTGCAGACAGTGCTGGGCGTGATTTTGATGACAGCAGTGTTTATCGGCACGTACTTTGTTTTTATCAATTTGAGCATTGAGTATGAGTATCTGTATGCGGATGGGGGCCTGCGCATTGACCGAATTATGGGCAAGGCCCGGCGCAAAAAGATTTTTGACTGCGATAAAGAGGACGTGCAGTTTGTAGCGCCTGCGGATTCATATATGCTGAAGGATTATGAATCCTCCGGCATAAAGCTGATGGACTGCTCATCGGGCAGAAAGGATGGGAAGGTTTACGCCATGATTTATCAGAAAGGCGCGGACCATAAGAAGATTCTCTTTGAACCCAATGAGAAGATGGTGAAGGCAATGCGCCGTGCTTACCTGCGCCGGATGGTAGCATAAGATACAGGAAGCGCTCTGCCCAGCCCCGCGGAATGGGGGCTGGGGAGGGCGCTTTTTGGTATAAGAACGGCTGATTGATGGTTATTAGCAAAATCAATGAATATTTTACCGCAATAAGATTTGACAAGGGGTATAAAATTTGCTAGTATTATTTACTAATAAGCAAAAGGAAAGAATGTCATACACAGAGAAAGAGAGGATAATTTATGGGAAAAATTATCGGTGAAGGCATTACGTTTGATGACGTGCTTCTGGTGCCGGCCTACTCGGAAGTGATCCCCAATCAGGTGGATCTGACCACAAATCTGACCAAAAAGATTAAGCTGAATATCCCGCTGATGAGTGCGGGTATGGATACGGTGACGGAGCACCGCATGGCGATTGCTATGGCGCGGCAGGGCGGCATCGGCGTAATCCATAAGAATATGTCCATTGAGGAGCAGGCTGAGGAGGTTGACCGGGTAAAACGTTCGGAAAACGGCGTTATTACGGATCCTTTCTTTCTCTCGCCGGAGCACACCCTGCGGGATGCCAATGACCTTATGGCAAAGTTCCGCATTTCCGGCGTTCCCATTACCGAGGGAAAGAAGCTGGTGGGCATCATCACAAACCGGGATCTGAAATTTGAGGAAGATTTCGACCGTCCTATCAAGGAGTGCATGACCACAAAGAACCTGGTGACAGCCAGGGAGGGCGTTACGCTCAAGGAGGCCAAGGCGATTCTGGCCAAGGCCCGTGTGGAGAAGCTTCCGATTGTGGACGAGGATTTCAATTTGAAGGGTCTCATCACCATCAAGGATATTGAGAAGCAGATTAAGTACCCGCTGTCCGCCAAGGACGAACAGGGACGGCTTCTGTGCGGCGCGGCCATCGGCATTACGGCCAATGTGCTGGAGCGCGTGGAGGCCCTTGTGAAGGCGAAGGTGGATATCGTGGTGCTGGATTCCGCGCACGGCCACTCTGCTAATGTAATCCGCTGCGTGAAGATGATCAAGGAGGCCTACCCGGATCTTCCTGTGGTTGCGGGAAATGTGGCCACGGCTGAGGCCACCAAGGCTTTGATTGAGGCGGGAGCCGACACAGTGAAGGTCGGCATCGGCCCCGGTTCCATCTGCACCACCCGTGTGGTTGCCGGTATCGGTGTTCCGCAGATTTCCGCGATTATGGACTGCTACAGCGTGGCAAAGGAGTACGGCATTCCGATTATTGCGGACGGCGGCATCAAGTACTCCGGCGATGTGACCAAGGCGATTGCGGCAGGCGGCAGCATCTGCATGATGGGAAGCATCTTCGCAGGCTGTGACGAGAGCCCGGGAACTTTCGAACTGTATCAGGGCCGCAAGTATAAAGTATATCGGGGCATGGGCTCTCTGGCAGCCATGGAGAACGGCAGCAAGGACCGCTACTTCCAGACGGATGCCAAGAAGCTGGTTCCCGAGGGCGTGGAGGGCCGTGTGGCCTACAAGGGCATGGTGGAGGACACCGTGTTCCAGCTGTTGGGCGGACTGCGGGCAGGCATGGGATACTGCGGGGCCAAGGACATCAAGACCCTTCAAGAGACGGGACGCTTTATGAAGATTTCCGCTGCTGCCCTCAAGGAAAGCCATCCCCATGATATTCATATTACAAAAGAAGCGCCCAATTATTCCATCGACGAATAAAGGGGCCGTGGCAGGGCGCCGCAGGGCTTGCAGATGAGCCTGCGGCGCCCTGTTTGTGTGTGCGAAAGGAGCGGATGAATCGATGGAGCGACTGCCGTTGACAACCCTCTGTTATATTGAGCGGGAGGGAAAATACCTGATGCTGCACCGGGTGAGCAAGAAAAAGGATGTAAATAAGGATAAATGGATCGGTGTGGGAGGACATTTCGAGGAGGGGGAGAGCCCGGAGGAATGCCTTCTGCGAGAGGTTCGTGAGGAGACAGGGCTTACGCTGACCTCCTGGAGGCTTCGAGGGCTGGTGACTTTTGCCTCCCAGGGATGGGGTACGGAATATATGTGTCTGTTCACGGCGGACGGATACGAAGGGGAGCTTACCGCGTGCGGGGAGGGAACTCTGGAATGGATTTCTAAGGATAAGGTTCTGGATCTGAATCTGTGGGAGGGGGATAAGATATTTTTCCGCCTTTTAGAGGAGGATGCGCCGTTCTTCTCTCTGAAATTGTCCTATGAGGGGGATCAGCTGCGGGAGGCCGTGCTGGACGGGAGGCCCATGGAGCTTTTTGATGTGCGGGACGAGCAGGGAAATGCGACGGGAGTGGTGCGGGAGCGGACGCTGGTGCACCGGGACGGGGACCTTCACGGCACTGCCCATATCTGGGTGGTGCGCCCCAACGAAAAGAGCGGTTATGATCTTTTGCTCCAGAAGCGCAGCGCGGGAAAGGATTCGTACCCGGGCTGCTATGACATCTCCTCCGCCGGCCATCTGCATGCGGGGGAGGGATATGAGGAGACGGCTCTGCGGGAGCTCTGTGAGGAGCTGGGAATCCGGGCAGAGGCGGATGCGCTGCGCTTTGCGGGATGGCATAAGGGCTATATGGAGGATGTGTTTTACGGGCGGACGTTTAAGGACTATGAGATCAGCAAAGTCTATGTGTACGAAAAACCGGTGGATATTGGGAAGCTGCGGCTCCAGAAGGAGGAGGTGGAGTCCGTCATGTGGATCGATATGGAGGAATGTCTGCGGGCAATAGAAAAGGGAAGCCTTCCCAACTGTCTGTACCGGGATGAAGTGGAGCTGGTGCGGGAATTTTTGAAAGCCCGCAGATAAGCGGGCTGTATCGGACAGATATTGGGCGCCGGCTGCAGGCTGCCGGTGTTCAGCCGCGAATCGTAAGATTATTGTCAGATTTTCAGTCTCTGCATCGGCGGAGAATGTGATATACTTATTACATTGCGGGCCAGTGCACGAGCGCCGGCACAGGAGTCTTTGGAATATCTGCGGACAGACAGAGAAAACCGGATAAATCGACAGAAACGGGGAGGACAGATCGTATCATGAAGAGATGGAAACCATTTATCTGCGTCGTCACTGCGGCGGCGCTCAGCATTTCAACAGCAGCCTTTGGAAGCCAGGTCACCATAACTCCATTGGATGAGACCCACGCGTCTTCACAGGGGGAGAGTAACGGGGCGCTTATCACCTCCCAGGGGCCGGCTTCGAACCAGGGAGGGGTGTCCCAGGAGGGGCCATCCGGGGACAGCGGGACCACGACGGTGATTTACGGAGGCGGGGAATCTGCTGCGGAGACAGCTGCCGCAGGGAGCGGGCCGTCCGCGGACAGTTCCCAGAGCAGCGATGCCGCTGCAGCCAGCGGGACTTCCCAGAGCAGCGGGACTGCTGCGGACAGCGGCCTTTCTGCCGCTGCGTCCCAGATTGCCCAGCCCACTGTGGCCTCTGAGGGGGCAGTGCTTTTAAATGCGGCGGACGGGACAGTGCTGTTCTCAAAGAACGGGGATACCCAGTTTTATCCGGCCAGTATCACAAAGCTGATGACAGCGCTTCTGGTGGCGGAAAACTGCAGTTTGGATGATACGGTTGTCTTTTCCGCTACGGCCACAACCAACCTGGAATCCGGAGCGGTAGCTATTAACATGACAGAGGGCGATACCATGACGGTGCGCCAGTGCCTCTATGCTCTGCTGCTCAAATCCGCCAATGAGGTGGGCAATGCTCTGGCGGAGCATGTGGCCGGGAGCAACGCGGCGTTTGCGGATATGATGAACGCGAAGGCAGCGGCTCTTGGATGCACGAATACGCACTTTGCAAATCCCCATGGACTCAATGATCCCAATCATGTGACTACGCCTCATGACATGGCGCTGATTGCCAGGGCCGCTTTTCAGAATGAGACGGTTCGGACTGTGGCATCCACGCTCTCGTACACTCTGCCTGCGACTAAGAATAACCCCTCTGGGCTGACGGTAACGATGGGCCATAAGATGTTAAATCCCGATGATTCCCGCTACTATCCCGGCATTATCGGAGGAAAGACAGGCTATACGTCCAAAGCGGGGAACACTCTGGTGACAGCAGCAGAGCGGGACGGCGTGCGGCTGATTGCGGTGGTGATGAAGAGCCAGTCCACCCATTATACGGACACCAAGGCGCTTCTGGACTATGGATATGAGCTGGCGGCGGCAGGAGCCCTGATGGGCAGCAGCCGGGCGCAGGCGGGGACGTCCGGCAGCGGCCAGGCACAGGCAGGCACATCGGCGGCCGGCCAGGCGCAGACAGGCGTTTCAGGAGGCCCCGGAGCAGTCACGGAGCGGGGATGGGTGCAGGATTCCAATGGCTGGTACTATGTAAAGGACAACGGAACCCGGGCAGCCGGAGAGTGGGTGACGGTGGACGGCAGTTCCTACTGGATTGATGACAACGGATATATGGCCAAGGGATGGAGGCAGGTGGATGGAAAATGGTATTTTCTGCGCTCCAACGGTTCCATGGCTGTGAATTACTGGGAGAAGGATGAGGCCAGCGGCAAATGCTATTACCTGGGTTCGGACGGCGTGATGCTGACGGACACCATGACTCCGGATGGATATTATGTGGGATCAGACGGGGCCTGGGTGGAATGAGCCGGCAGATACTGCACCGCAATCCGGTTTTCCGGCTTCACATCCACTGCGTACAGAACCGCTAAGAAAAACCATTCCAGAGGCTTCATGAGAAGATAAATGGCGTCCGCCGCATAGGGAGAATGGATATGCCGGGCGAGAGGAAACCCGTACCGGTCATAAAAGGCGCGGATGGGGCGGTGGAGCCGGGGAAGACGCTCCTCCAAAACCTGCTCAAAGGCATTGGCAATGCAGAGCTGGCGGTTTACGATGACGGGGTGGCCGCGGCGCTCCCCCATGCGCAGGGGCTTTACGAGCCGGCGGTGGCCGCCGGCCGCCACCGTGCAGAGGTAGTGCTCGTCATAGAAGACATTCTGGGGCGAGATCTGCTGGGAAAGATTCCAGTCGCTGGTCTCGGTCCAGGCCTTAACCAGGCTGTCCGGCTGCTGCCCGAAAAGCACCAGAATGGCGATTACAATTCCCAAAAGCGGCCAGGCCAGGAGAAAGGCGGCGATGGGCCAGCGGGAGGAGCGGGAAAGCCATAGGTTTATGCGGCTTAGAAAGGGACTGGAAAATATTTTTGTATTTTGGGGCGATTCTTCGCCCCATTCGTTTATTTTCTGGCGGATTACCTTGATGCTGATGAGAATGCAGTTCACCGGAAGGAGACAGAGCCAGATGCGCCAGTCCGGGGCGAAAACCTGGAAGGTCCAGAGGGCGCACTGCATAATCCCCAAATACATGGCGGATATGGAGAGCACCGTGAGGAGAGGAGGCGTTTTTTTCAGAGGAATTGTGGATAACGCCAGATAGCCTGCCGCGCCCAGGAGGGAGAGAACCGCCACCGTGGGGACGCCCGCAGTCCAGATGGGTGAGTGCACCTGGGCATTATAAAGGGGCTCGGGCCAGTCCGCGAACACAATATTTGTGAGGGGGAGGTACAGCAAGGTGTACAGGATGCCCAGGCAGATGGTGATATATTCGAATTTCCTGCCCAGGGAGCGGAGCTGGGAATTATTTTTCCCTATAAATATATATATGAGATTAATAAGGGTCAGGAGAATGGGGTAGACAAAAAAGATACCGACGGGCAGGGTCATGAAAAGCGCGGACCAGCCGAGGAAAAGTGCTCTGGGAACGGAGAAGAGCAGGCCCAGCCCAAGGGCGTACAGGACGGAGTGCCGGATACTGCGGCCGAACCAGATTTTTTTCAGCATTTCTTTCATAATTGCAGAGGATTCCTTTCGTTTTCTGCGATCATCTTACATCTGTGCAAATGGAAAGTCAAGAAAGGCCAAGGTTTACATTTCGATAACATTTTCCCGGGAAAAATGTGATACACTGGAAGCAGTCCGGGACGGCATGCCGTCCAATGGGAAAAGCGGCGCGTCCGCACTGCGCGGGGGAGGAAATGAATGTGAAAAACAGGATATTGGTGATTGAGGATGAGGCCTCGATTTCCGAGCTGATCTGCATGAACCTGGGGATTGGGGGATATGAGGCCAGGCCTCTGTATACGGGGCGGGAGGTCCTGGAGCTTCTGGAGGAAGAGGGCGGACAGGCGGGGGATCTGGCGCTGGTGGATGTGATGCTGCCGGACCGGGACGGGAAAGGCGAAAAAGGTTTTAAGCTTCCGGAACATGACGGTCGATTTGACCCGGCACAGCGTCCGGGAGAATGGCCGGGAAGTGGCGCTGAAACCCATGGAATTTGCCCTCCTGACGGTCTTTTTGAAAAATCGGAACCGGATTTTGAGCAGGGACCGGCTGCTGGACATGGTGTGGGGGACGGATTTTCAGGGGGAGACCCGGACGGTGGATGTCCACGTGGCAAATCTGCGGAAAAAGCTTGCGGCCTGCGGGGCAATCCGCACCATACCCAAGGCGGGCTATCTTTTTGAGGATGATGATGTATGCGGCTGCGATGGAAAATAACAATGCTGGTTTTTTTAATAACCCTGGGGGCTGCCGGGACCGGGGCCGGGCTCTGCGCCCGGCAGATGCAGCGGATGGCGCTGCGCTCCATGGCGGAGAGCGAGGGGGAAAAGCTCGCAGCCATCGGAAATGCATTCCGCCAGGTGGGAACACGGGAGGATTTTGAACAGATGGGGGAACTGGCCCGGGACGCCTACCTGCGGTATCAGTTTGAGCGGTGTTACCCGGAGGGGTATGGGCTGATCAAAGACGGCGCGTGCATCGCAAACCGGACGGCGTATGAGATTTTGAATCCCCAGGCCCTGACAGGGGCGTATATGGTTCAGGAGCTGGACGGGAGACAGGTATTTCTCTTTAAGCAGCCCCTTGCGTATCCGGAGGGGTTCGAGGTCCTGGCCGCAAGGGATATTTCTCCTCTGTGGGACAGCCTGGCCCGGCAGACCGGGCTTTTTTTGGCTTTGGCCGCGGGAATCGGAGCGGCAGCCGCTGCGGGAGCGGCATTTTTGGCGGGGCGGATGTTAAAAGGACTGGAGTATCTGAAGGACGGGGCGGAGGCAATCGGGCGGGGAGAGCTGGGATGCCGGATACCCGACGGGGGGAAGGATGAAATCGGGGTGGTATCCCGGGCATTTAACCGCATGTCGGATCAGGTGGAGCGGCAGATAGAGGACCTGCATCTGCTGTTGGGCGCCCTGGCCCATGAGATGAAGACGCCGGTCACCGCCATTTTGGGGTATGGGGAGAGCCTTCGCTCCCTGCGCCTGACCGAGGAGCAGAAGAGAAACTGCGCGGAGCAGATCTGCCGGGCCGGGGCCCGCATGGAGAAAATGAGCGCCAAGCTCATGCGCCTGATCGGCCTATACGAGAATGATGCTATAGAAATGCGGAACATACCGGTGCGCGCCCTTCTGGAACGCGTGAAGGAGGCATGTGCGGGGATGGCGCTGGAAAAAGAGCTCCATCTGGATGTGCGCTGCTTGGGAAATCCGTATGTAAATGGGGATGCGGAGCTGCTGACAAGTCTTTTATGCAATTTGGTGCAGAATGGATGCCGGGCCTCCCGCAGGCAGGGGGAGATCGTCCTCTCAGGCAAGGTCCGGCAGCCGGAGGGGAAAGACGGGGAGAGCCTGGTTTTGGAGGTTCTGGATTATGGCTGCGGGATTGCGCCCGAAGATTTGCCAAATATCACAAAGGCATTCTATATGGGGGATAAGTCCCGGAGCCGGAGCGAGGGGGGAGCCGGGCTTGGGCTGGCCCTGGCAGAGCGGATTGCGGCCCTCCACGGAGCCCGGCTGGAATTTACAAGCCGGGTGGGGGAGGGGACAAGGGCGCAGGTGGTGTTTCCTGTATTTTTCGAGGAGACGGCGGACGCGTTTACAAAAGATTTACAGGGCGATGAGGATTTTGCGGAGGGGAACTGATACCATGAACCTGTACCCACAGCTTACAAAGGAACCGTGTGTCCCGTTGTGCACTGTGGGTAAGAAAGAACGGGCCGGTTTTATGCCGGCAGGAGAGGAGAATGGCCATGCGGAAGAGAAAAAGGAGTGCGAAAACAGGAAGGCGGGTCGTCGTCTGTGCGGCGCTGGCCCTGTGCCTGTGCGGGTGTCAGGTTCCCCGCCCGGAACTGCCGGTTGTCGGCGAGAAAAAGACGGAGAGCCGTGCGGGGGGAGGATACGGAGCGGAGGGGGGCGCTGCGGAAAAGGGAGAGAATCCGGGAGGTGAAATGGGATGGAAGGATGCGCCTTCCTCCTACGCGCCGCAGGTACGGACAGAAACCATCCGGCTTGCGGGGGAGGGAGAGGTGCAGGTGCCCCAGGAAGCAGCTCTTCCCGCGTATCGGGTGGTCAACGAGCCGTATTCGGAGGCAGAGTACGGGCGGTATAAGGAGATTGTGCGGGAGATTTACGGAATCTCCTGGAAGGAAGGGGAGCGGGACGCGCAGGGGGAATTTTCCGGGGATGGAATGTATTATCTTTCTTTCCCATTTACGGACGTGTCCAAAGACAAGACGGCGATTCTCTGGATTGACAGGATGGACCCGAATCTGACGTTCGCAGGCGATGGGGAGTATCAGCCGGATGAGGGCTTTCGTCTGCTTGTGAGCCGGGGAGAGGCGGGGACAGAAGAGGAGCGGGAAATGCTTCGGCAGAGGCTGGAGGAAAAATCAGAGGCATTTATCCGGCGCCTTTCGGAGGAGGAGCTGTGTTCCGGGGCGTTTGTCCGGGACGAAGTCCGGTGGCTGGGGATTCGGACGCGGAATGAGACGACCGGGAAATGGGAGCAGGGACGGTATGGGCTGGAGCTGGTATATGAACGGACGTGCGGGAATGTGCCCGTGCCGGGGAGAGAGCCGACTCTCATGGGAAAACCGGGAAGCGCCATTCAGTACATCGGCTTTGTGTACGCGGATGACGGAACCCTTCTGGAGCTGAAAAACATCGGGCGGCAGAGCCTGGAGGCGGACGGCGGAAGGAATGGGGCAGAGAAGGCGGGAGAGGCCGCATTCATTCTTCCCTTTGACGCGGCGGCGCAGATTTTCGAACAGTACGTCAGAACGTATGATGATACCCGCAGGGCGCTCCCGGCGGGCGGATTTGCGGAGTCCGCGGCGGCGGGGGACGGGGCGGGAACAGTGACCGCGATTCGGTTTACGCGGGCGGCGCTGGAGTACCGGTATGTGCCCGCGGCGGAGGAAGAAGGAGCGGAGGAGGGCGGATTTCTGCGCCCGGTTTGGAATTTTTACGGGACAGCCTCCGTGGGTCAGACACGGGCGGGAGAGCGGAGCCTGGAAGGGGAGATAACGCCGGTGGCGAATGGACGGGAGATAATCCTGGTTTCCGTGGACGCGGCGGATGGCTCTATTTTTTAGCGGCGGCGGTCCGGAACGCGGACGGGATTGTATTTTGTCATAGAATGGGGTAAAATGGCGGAAGAAAGTACAGTCAGGAGGCTCGTTCAAATGATAAAGTGGGCATATCTGTTCAGCTCTACAATCCGGTCCAGAGGAGCGCGCTATTACAGGGACGGAAATGTGATAAAGGTGGTGAAGCAGGGGAACCGCTTTACCGCCTCGGTGCGCGGGGAGCAGACCTACCAGGTAAAAATTGCAGTGCAGGAGGATCGAATTAAGCGTGTGAGCTGCACCTGCCCTTACGCAAAAGGCGGCATGAAGTGCAAGCACATGGCTGCCGTGTTTTATGCCATTGACAACGGGGAGTATGAGGAGACAGAGAAAGGCGAAGAAACGCCCCGGGAGGATACGTGGGAGGAGCACTGCATCTGGGAGCCTGAGGCACCCTGGCAGAAGGAGCCGCTCCAGGGATACCAGTATTTTGATTACCAGATCATGGCACAGGGCCTTGCGATTCCAAAGCCCCTGCTGCGGGAGGCAGCCGGACTGGCGGAAACGGGAGCTGTGATGCTGGAGCAGGTCCGCCTGGGCTATGTAGACGGCTATTATGAGGGAGGACGCCAAAATGACAGTCTCGTCGGCATAGCATCGGGAAAGGTGAGGGACGGGAAGGAGAAGGGGGAGGTGACTCTTCTTTTTGACAAGAATTCGGTTATGGAGACCCGGTGCAGCCTGCGCTACTGCCGGAGCCACTATGAGAAACGCCTCCGCTATGCCAACCAGTCCCTGTGCGCCCATGCCCTGGCGATCTTCGGCCTCCTGGCGGAATATCTGCGCAAATATAATCCCGGGGATGACACGGACCGCGCCGGGGCGGCCTTTCTCGCCATGTCCGGTGTGCCGAAGGAGGGGAGAGAGGAGCAGAGGGAGGAGCCGGTCCTGGATTTGCTTCCCCGGGTGCACAGGCAATGTTTTGGAGTGAGCCTGTCCTTTCGCATTGACTGCGGAAAGAAATTTATCATCAAGGATTTGACGGAGTTTACCCATCAGACAGAAGATGGGGAGCGAGTTCTTTTCGGGAAGAGCACGGAGGTTTGGCTGACGCGCGGGCGGTTTACGGAGCACGGCAGGCGGTATCTGGATTTCATACGGGATGTTGTGGAGGAGGAAGAGGCCCGAAGTGGCAATGCGCATGTCAGAGAGCGGTGGTATTCCGGGATAGAGGAGAGAATCGGAGGCGCTATTTCGCTCTATGGAAGCCGCCTGGATCAATTTTTCGCCCTTCTGGAGGAGGATGAGGCGGAATTTATCGATGATTGGGAGAAAGAGAAGAAAAAGGGCGTGCTTTACGGACGGAGAAAAGAGGCCCGCATTCGTCTGCGCATTCAAAAGAATATAGGAAAGAAGGGAGCGTTTCAGGGCATACGGGTTTGCGGGCAGGTGCCGGAGCTTTTGTACGGACAGAGGGCGGCGTACTATTTCGACCAGGACGAAAAAGGGGACTTTTTAAATCAGATGAGCCTTGACGCGGTGAAGGGGCTGGAGGCCGTATTTGCCCAGGAGATGGGCGGAGAGGTGTCCTTTCAGATCGGACGCCGGCGGATGGCGGATTTCTATTACAACAGCCTGCCCCTTCTGGAAGAAAAGGTGGAGATCGAGGAGGAGGATGGCCGGGCAATCCGGCGGTATCTGCCGCCCAAAGCGGCCTTTGTCTTTTACCTGGACGCGGAGGAGGAGGATGTGACCTGCCGGGGAGAAGCGGTGTACGGGGAGAAGAAATACCCGCTCACAGGAAGCGGGGAGGAGAGCGCTCCGGGAGAATACCGGGACTGGTTCAAGGAGCGGCGGGCCATGGCTGTGGTTCAGGAATATTTTCCCCTGGAGGATAGGGCGCAGAAACTCGCACGCTGCGGGAGCGCTCCGGAGCAGGTTTACCGGGTGCTGGAGAGCGGCGTAGCGGCCCTTATGGAGCTGGGGGAGGTTCAGGCCACGGACCGGTTTCACAGCCTGAAAATCCGCAGAAAGACCCGGATTACCATGGGCGTGTCGGTGGAGAGCGAGATTTTAAATCTGTCCGTGACCTCCGAGGACATCTCCCGGGAGGAGCTTTTGGAGGTGTTAAAGAGCTACCGGGCGAAGAGAAAATTTCATCGCTTAAAGAGCGGGGATTTCCTCGACCTGGAGGGGAAGACCCTGGAGGAACTAAGCCAGATGATGGAGGCGCTGCGCATCTCCCCGGCGGCCTTTGTGAAGGGGAAGATGGAGGTGCCCGCGTACCGGGCGCTGTATCTTGACAAGATGCTGGAGCAGGGGCAGGGCGTGTATTTTGACAGGGACCGGCGCTTTAAGCAGATGATTAAAGCGTTCAAGACAGTAAAGGATTCGGATTTTGAGGTTCCTGCCGCTTTAAAAAAGACCCTGCGGGGCTACCAGGAGACGGGATTCAAATGGCTGCGGACCCTGGACGCCTACGGCTTTGGGGGGATTTTGGCGGATGATATGGGGCTGGGGAAGACCATTCAGGCCATCGCCTTTCTGCTCTCCTTAAAGGAAGAAGGGCGGGAGGGAATCTCTCTGGTGACGGCTCCGGCCTCTCTGGTATATAACTGGGGCGAGGAATTTGCCCGGTTTGCCCCCGCACTTAAAGTCTGCTTGATTACGGGCAGCCAGGAGGAGCGGCGGCAGAGGATTCGGGATTACAAAAACTGGGACGTGTTTGTGACCTCCTACGACCTGCTCAAGCGGGACGGGGCGGAGTACGAGGAAATTTCTTTTGCCTGCCAGATTTTGGACGAGGCCCAGTACATCAAAAATCACGCCACAGCGGCGGCCAAATCGGTGAAAATTATCAAGAGCCGGACGCGGTTTGCTCTGACGGGCACGCCCATTGAGAACCGTCTCAGCGAATTGTGGAGTATTTTTGATTACCTGATGCCGGGATATCTGTACGCCTATGAGACGTTTAAGAAGTCGCTGGAGACGCCCATTGTGAAAAACCAGGAGAAGGAGGCCTCGGACCGGCTGCGGCAGATGATTTCTCCCTTTATCCTGCGCCGCCTTAAGGCGGATGTGCTCACGGATCTGCCGGATAAGCTGGAGGAGGTGCGGTTTGCCCGCCTGGAGGGAGAGCAGCAGAGGCTCTACGACGGCCAGGTGGTCCATATGCGGCAGCTTTTGACCGAGGAAAATGACGAGGAATTTCAGAAAAATAAGATAAAAATCCTGGCGGAGCTCACGAAAATCCGGCAGATCTGCTGCGACCCCGCCCTTTGCTTTGAGGGATATGCGGGGAGCTCGGCCAAGCGGGAGGTGTGCCTGGAGCTGATTAAGAGCGCCATGGAGGGGGAGCACAAGGTTCTGCTCTTCTCCCAGTTTGTGTCCATGCTGGAGCTTCTGGCCGAGGATCTGAAGGCCCAGAATATCCCCTTTTACACCATCACGGGCAGTACGCCCAAGGAGGAGCGGCTGGCTCTGGTGAAAATGTTTAATGAGGACAGCACCCCCGTGTTTCTCATTTCCCTGAAGGCCGGGGGGACAGGGTTAAATCTGACCGGAGCGGATGTGGTGATTCACTATGACCCGTGGTGGAACCTGGCGGTTCAGGAGCAGGCCACGGACCGGGCGCACCGGATCGGCCAGACGCGGGTAGTGACGGTGTACCGGATTATCGCCCGCCACTCCATTGAGGAGAAAATTCTGCGCATGCAGGAGACAAAGAGAGACCTGGCGGATCAGATCCTGGAGGGGGCCCAGGGAGCCATTGGTTCCATGAGCCGGGAGGAGCTTTTGGCTCTGGTGGACGGCAGCTAATTATAGAAAATACGAATGCAGAAAATGAAAGAAAAGCCGCTGACCGGCAAACTGGCTGAGTGATATGATACCGAAATGCCAGGAACCGGACGGCGGCTTTGTTTGAGGCGGCTTTTGCATGTTTTTTGGGAATGGGAAGGGATATTACTTCCCCTTTTTTCCCTCTTTGCTCTTTTTATCGCCTTTGGAGTTCTTTTTTTCTCCTTTTTTGGCTTTTCCCTCTTTTTTCTGTTTTTCCGCTTTTGGGGAGGAAGTTTTTTTCCCTTTAGAGGCGGATTTTTTCTTGCCCGGAGGGATGATATCCGGGGAAGCGTTATCTGCGGAAATTCCGTCCGTGAAAGCGTTATCCGGAGCGGTGCTGTCCGTTATTCGGGGAGCGGGCGCAGGTTTGGCCAAAGCCGCCGTAGGCGGGGACTTTTTTTCAGGAATAGGCGGGATATCGGGGGATGCAGGAGCCGGAGCGGCGGCCGGATCCGGTATGTATTCCAGGATATCGCTGATATCGCAGTTTAAAAGGGCGCAGAGAGTGTCCAGCGTGTGGGTGGATACGTGCATGTTCTTTTTCAGGCGGCCGATCTGTCCGGCACTGAAGTGATACTGCTTGATGAGACGGTACTGGCTGATTCCTCGCGCAGCCATCGTATCCCATAAACGGTCATATCGGATCATAGTCAATCTCCTCCTTATCTGTGGTATAGGGCTGTCTGGTATTATCCATAATTGGATTATAGCATGACGGAAAGAGAAATACAAGGAATGCGGTGCATAAACTGGCAGTTTTTAGGGGAATTTAGTAATAGTTCAGACGGCGGGCATACCGTCTGAGCTGTTAATGAAGTATGAAGGAGGACGAAACATGCCGGATTTTAAAAACAGCGAGACAGCGAAAAATTTGATGCGGGCGTTTGCGGGGGAGAGCCAGGCGAGGAACCGCTACACCTTTGCGGCGGGTCTGGCCAGGGCGCAGAAGATGCCGGTGGTGGAGGCGGTATTCCTTTACACGGCGAACCAGGAGAAGGAGCACGCGGAGATTTTCTACAAGTATCTGGAGCCCCTGGACAAAGAGACGATCTGCGTGGACGGCGGTTATCCCGTGGATTTGGAGCAGAATACCCTGGCTCAGCTTAAAGCGGCGGCCCACAATGAGTATGAAGAGCACGATGTGGTGTACAAGGCATTTGGGGATAAGGCGGAGGAGGAAGGTTTCCCGCAGATTGCGGCTTCTTTCCGCATGATTGCACAGATTGAGAAGACCCACGGGGAGCGCTTTCAGTATCTGGCGGATCTTTTGGAGGAGGGAAGGCTCTTCCGGTTTGAAAAAAAGACGGTCTGGGTCTGCACCAACTGCGGATATATTTACGAGGGAGAGAAAGCTCCGGAGAAATGCCCGGTGTGCAGCCACGACCAGGGCTATTTTGCCAGCAAAGAGCTGTCGCCGTGGATGCTTAGGGATTAAAAGAGGTTTTACAACTCCCCGGGAATGTGTTAAAATGAGCCTCTAAGGGAGGAACTGGCCTATGTGGAAGAGAGCGGCGGCGGCAGCCGGCGGGCTGGGGCTTATCTGCCTAGCCCGGTCCCAATATGAGAGAAAAGCCCTTTCGGTGGAGACCGTGGAGATCCGGTCGGATAAAATCCGGTCGGATAAGACCCTGGTATTTCTCTCCGACCTGCACGACAATGAATTTGGGCCGGACAATGTGCGGCTGAAGGAAGCGATTGACAAAATCCACCCCGACGGAGTGCTCTCCGGCGGGGATATTATCGTGACAAAAGGGAGAACCAGCCTGCGGGTGGCGCTGTCCCTGTTTTCTTATCTGACAGCCCGCTATCCGGTATACTGCGCAAACGGGAACCATGAGAGCCGCATGCGCTGGAAGCGGAAGACATACGGCGGGCAGTATGAGCGGTATCAGAAGGCGCTGCGGGATATGGGGGCCGTCTGCCTGGAGGACAGTTCGGCCATGCTGGGCGAGGATATACGGATTACAGGGGTGGACCTGGGTGAGAAATTTTATAAAAAGATATTTTTTGGCAGGCCGGTTTCCATGGAGCGCGGATATCTGGAGAAAAAGGTGGGAAAGGCCGGAGAACAGGGGGAATTTCAGATTCTCCTGGCTCACTCGCCCCTGTATTTTGACGCGTATGCCCGCTGGGGCGCGGACCTCACCCTGTCCGGACATTACCACGGGGGAACCATACGGATTCCGGGCCTGGGGGGCGTGATGACGCCCCAATACCAGTTTTTTCTTCCCCAGTGCGCGGGAACCTTCCGCAAAGGGGAGAAAACCATGGTGGTGAGCCGGGGGCTCGGCACCCATTCCATCAACATCCGGCTGAACAACCGGCCGCAGCTTGTGGTGCTGCGGTTAAGGAGCGGAAAATGAGTGGCATCCCGTTCTTTTCTGTGGTAAGATGTAGGGAAAGACGGACGAAAGGGGAGTTCCATGGAGACGATTACATATAAGCTGGAGCATTTTGAAGGTCCGCTGGATCTCCTTCTCCATCTGATAGAGAAAAATAAAATCGATATCTATGATATTCCCATTGCGGATATCACGGCCCAGTATCTGGACTATGTCCGTCAGATGGAACGGGAGGACTTAAATATTGTCAGCGAATTCCTCGTGATGGCGGCTACGCTGCTGGATATCAAGGCCCGGATGCTGCTGCCCCGGGAGGTGGACGAGGAGGGCGAGGAGATTGACCCCAGAGCCGAGCTGGTGGAGCGCCTGCTGGAATATAAGCGCTACAAGCTTCTGGCGGACGCCCTTGCCGACCGGGAGGAGGGCGCTCTGAAGCATTTTTACAAGGAGTCCACTCTGCCGCCAGAAATTGCCCGGTATGAGCCGCCGGTGGATTTGGATAAGCTTCTGGACGGACTGACCCTGGCGAAGCTCAAGCGGATTTTCGAGCAGGTGATGAAACGGCAGGAGGATAAAATTGACCCCATCCGAAGCAATTTTGGAACCATACGCAGGGAACCGGTGAGCCTGGAGCAGAAGATAGGCCAGGTGATGTCTTATGCAAGGCGCCAAAGGCGGTTCAGCTTTCGGGAGCTTTTAGAGGGCCAGGGGGACAAGCTGGAGATTGTGGTCACCTTTCTGGCGGTGCTGGAGCTGATGAAAATCGGAAAAATTCATTTAAGCCAGGAGGAGACCTTTGGGGATATGGATATAGAAACCCTGGAGCCAGAGGGGGAAGAAGAGGATCTGGATTTGGAGGGGCTGGATGACTTTGCAGGATGAGAATGAGAAAAATACAATGATACGGGGCGGGGAAGGCGGCCAAATGGAGATTTCTTTTCCGCCCACAGAGGACGAGAAGGAGCAGGAGGCGGTCATTGAGGCGGTGCTCTTTACTATGGGAAAAGCGGTGGAGCTGGAAAAGCTGGCGCTTGCCATCGGACAAGATCAGGAGACAGCCAGACAGGCGGTAGAGCGCTTAAAGGAGCGATATGAAAAGGATAAGCGGGGGATGGAGATTGTCCAGCTGGAGGACAGTTACCAGATGTGCACGCGGACGGGATTTTATGAAAATCTGATCCGGGTGGCCGCCGCGCCGAAAAAGCAGGTGCTCACGGAAGTTATGCTGGAGACGCTGTCCATTATTGCGTATAAGCAGCCGGTGACGAAGCTGGAGATTGAAAAAATCCGGGGGGTGAAGTCCGATCATGCGGTGAACCGTCTGGTAGAGTACAATCTGGTCTATGAGGTGGGACGCATGGACGCGCCGGGAAGACCGGCCCTTTTTGCCACCACGGAGGAATTTTTGCGCCGGTTCGGCGTGGGAGGCCTCTCGGATCTGCCCCACATGAATCCGGAGCAGGAGGAGGAGATTAAGGCGGAGGTGGAAGAGGAGCTGCAGATGAAGCTGGAAGATCTGCCAAAAGACGGAGCAGTCCAGGGGGAGGCTGAAGAAGAAAAACGATAAAACCATCTTGACGGCCGTCCTGTTCCATGATACGATTACATGCGTTGATTTGCATATCATGTGTGTTTTTTTGAAATAAAACACTATATATAGTATTCGGCGGCGGTGAAGAAGAAATGGCAGGACGGAAGGGGAAGAAATATGAATTGCAGCGAGATCAAGGTAGTAAAAAAGGACGGCACCAAAGAAGATTTTAATGTACAGAAGGTGGTGGCGGCCATCAGCAAGTCCGCGGAGCGGGCGATGATTACATTTTCAAAGGCGGAGGTTAATTTTATCTGCCAGTTTGTGGAGGAGAAAGCGGAGAGCCTGGACGAGCCGCTTATCCCCATTGCCCAGATGCACAACATCGTGGAGGGCGCCCTGGAGCGGGTGAATCCGACTGTGGCCAAGAGCTACCGGGATTACCGAAACTACAAGCAGGATTTTGTGCAGATGCTGGATGATGTGTACAAGAAGAGCCAGTCCATTATGTACATAGGGGACAAGGAAAACAGCAATACGGACAGCGCCCTGGTATCCACCAAGCGCAGCCTGATTTTTAATGAGTTAAATAAGTCCCTGTATCAGAAGTTTTTTATGACGGTGGAGGAGCTTCAGGCCTGCCGGGAGGGATATATTTACATCCATGATATGTCCGCCCGCAGGGATACCATGAACTGCTGCCTCTTCGATGTGAACACCGTGCTCACCGGCGGTTTTGAGATGGGAAATCTCTGGTACAACGAGCCAAAGACCCTGGACGTAGCCTTTGACGTGATCGGGGACATAGTGCTCAGCGCGGCCAGCCAGCAGTACGGCGGCTTTACCGTGCCCAGCGTGGAGGAAATCCTGGCCCCCTACGCGGAGAAATCCTATGAGAAGTATACGGACAAGTATATGGATCTGGGGTTGCCCGAGGACAAGGCCCGGGAGGTTGCGCTGAAGGATGTGGAACGGGACATGGAGCAGGGGTTCCAGGGCTGGGAGTACAAGTTTAATTCCGTGTCCTCCAGCCGGGGGGACTATCCCTTTATCACCATGACGGCGGGCACGGGACGGAGCCGCTTTGCCAAGATGGCGACCATCACCATGCTGAATGTGCGCAAGAAGGGCCAGGGAAAGGAAGGGCACAAGAAGCCGGTTCTTTTCCCGAAGATTGTCTTCCTCTACGACGAGAAGCTTCACGGTCCGGGCGGGGAACTGGAAGACGTGTTCGAGGCGGGGATCGACTGTTCCAGCAAGACCATGTACCCGGACTGGCTCTCCCTGACCGGCGAGGGGTACATCGCCAGCATGTATAAACGCTATGGGAAGATTATTTCCCCCATGGGCTGCCGGGCCTTTCTCTCACCCTGGTATGAGCGGGGCGGCATGAAGCCTGCGGACGAGGCGGACACCCCGGTGTTTGTGGGACGGTTCAACATCGGCGTGGTCAGCCTGCACCTGCCCATGATTTTGGCAAAGGCGCGGCAGGAGAGCCGGGACTTTTATGAGGTGCTGGATTATTATCTGGAGCTCATCCGGAAAATCCATATCCGCACCTACGCGTATTTGGGCGAGATGAAGGCTTCTACCAACCCGCTGGCCTACTGCGAGGGAGGTTTCTACGGCGGCCATCTGGGGCTTCACGACAAGATTAAGCCCCTCTTGAAGACGGCAACCGCCTCCTTCGGCATCACGGCATTCAACGAGCTGCAGCAGCTTTACAACGGAAAATCCCTGGTGGAGGACGGACAGTTTGCCCTGGATGTGTTAAAGCACATCAATGACAAGGTAAACCAGTTTAAGGAGGAGGACGGTCATCTCTACGCCATCTACGCCACCCCGGCAGAGAATCTCTGCGGCCTGCAGGTGAAGCAGTTCCGCAACAAGTATGGGATTATCGAGAATGTCTCCGACCGGGAGTATGTGAGCAATGGCTTCCACTGCCATGTGACCGAGGATATCACCCCCATCCAGAAGCAGAATCTGGAGTACCGGTTCTGGGAATTATCCAACGGCGGAAAGATCCAGTATGTGAAATATCCGGTGAGCTACAACAAGGAGGCCATCCGTACTCTGGTGCGCCGGGCCATGAAGATGGGCTTTTATGAGGGCGTGAATCTGTCCCTAGCCTACTGTGATGACTGCGGCCATGAGGAGCTGGAGATGGATGTGTGCCCGGTCTGCGGCAGCAAAAACCTCACCAAGATTGACCGGATGAACGGGTATCTGAGCTATTCCCGGGTGAAAGGGGATACGCGGCTCAACGACGCCAAGATGGCGGAGATTGCGGAGAGGAAGAGTATGTAAAAGCGATTATCCATTGACAGAAGGAAAAACATCTGTTATAGTTACAAACTGTACGAACGAGAGGATGAAAGGCCCGGGAGACGTGCCTGACGCCCTCTCGTTTTTGAGTGAAAAAACAGAAAATGACCGGGCCCGGCGGGTTCAGGTCTTGTTTTATAGAAAGGACAGAGCATACAATATGGCAATGGAAACAATTTCGTTTGAAAATATGGAGCTGGACGCGCGTCTTCTTCGGGCGGTGAAGGAGATGGGATTTGAGGAGGCCTCCCCCATACAGACACAGGCGATCCCGGCAGCGACGGAGGGAAGGGATCTGATCGGCCAGGCCCAGACGGGGACGGGAAAGACAGCCGCTTTTGGCCTCCCCCTGCTGGAGCGGATTGACCCGGAGGTGAAGAAGGTGCAGGCACTGGTGCTCCTTCCCACAAGAGAGCTTGCCATGCAGGTGGCAGAGGAGTTCCGTCGGTTTGCCAAGTTCATGCACGGAGTGAAGATTCTGGCTGTTTACGGCGGGCAGGAGATGGGAAAGCAGATCCGGGCTCTTCACGGTGTCAACGTGGTTGTGGGTACGCCGGGCCGTGTGATGGACCACATGCGGAGACACACCATCAAGACCGAGTGGATTCATACGGTCGTATTGGATGAGGCGGACGAGATGCTGAACATGGGATTTCTGGAGGATATGGAAACCATTTTGAGCCAGCTTCCCGAGGAGCGGCAGACCATGATGTTCTCGGCCACCATGCCTCCGGCCATCGTGGAGATCAGCCAGCGCTTTCTGAAGGAGCCGATGATGGTGCAGGTGGCGAAAAAGGAACTGACTGTGCCGAAAATCACCCAGTATTACTACCAGGTGAGCCAGGAAAACAAGGCGGAGGTGATGAGCCGTCTTTTGGATATGTATACGCCCAAGCTCTCCATTGTGTTCTGCAATAAAAAGAGACAGGTGGACGAACTGGCCAGGGAGCTTCAGGAGAGGGGCTATCTGGCGGAAGGACTTCACGGAGATCTGAAACAGGAGCAGAGAGATCAGGTGATGAACCGGTTCCGGCAGGGCCGCACCAACATTCTGGTTGCAACGGACGTGGCGGCCCGGGGAATTGACGTGGGGGCCGTGGAGGCAGTATTCAATTACGATATTCCCCAGGATGATGAATACTATGTGCACCGGATCGGCCGGACGGGCAGAGCCGGACGGGAGGGAATGGCCTTCAGCTTTGTGGTGGGAAGGGAGCTCTACAAGCTGCGCGACATCCAGCGCTACTGCAAAGCAGTGATGATTCCCCAGGCAGTTCCCACTTTGGCGGAGCTGACAAAGATCCGTGCGGAACGGATCCTGGATCAGGCGGAGAAAGCGCGGGAAGCAGAGGCAAACCGGGCCGATGCCGCGGATATGGCTGCGGAAAGCGAAGCCGGCCTCTCCGAACTGGTGGAGCGGGCCTGCGCCACCCTCGGATGTTCCGGATCCGACCTGGCTGCTGCCCTTCTGCGGCTGGCCCTGGGAGAGCAGAAGGAGGACGGAATTGAGTCCTACTGCCTGCCCTGCCCCCTGGACGAGCTGGGGAGGAGAAGCCGCAGCGGAAGAGAGACCGGGAGGCGCGGCCGGGGCGGCAGAGGCGCGGACTGGAGAAGCCGAGGCGGCAGAAGCATGGACTGGAACAGCCGCGACGAGAGAAGCGCGGACTGGAGAGACCGGGGCCCGGACGGGAGAAGCCGCGGTGAGAGAAACGCCGGACGGCGCAGCCGAGACAGAAGGGAAACTGCGGGCAGGAGAATGCCTGTGAAGCGGGAGAAAAAGGCCGTTTAGCCAACAGCCCCGGCCGGATGCTTTATCGGCCGGTCTCTCCCCCTCCCGCCGGGAAGCTCCACAAAAAAGGAGGACCCTCTTCCGGGACAGCTCTCTGCCCGGATGGTTCCGCCGGACAGATCAATAATTTTTTTTGCCAAGGCCAGGCCAAGGCCGCTGCCCTCCCCGTGGCGGCTCTCCTCGGCCTGGTAAAATTTTTCAAATATATGCGTTCGAGCCTCTTCGGTCATTCCAATTCCCGTATCGCGGATAATCACCAAAATATTGTCTTTCGTTTCTTCTATGGAGGCGGAAATACGTCCGTCTCGGTCTGTGAACTTGATTGCATTTCCAAAAATATTCGTCCATACCTGATAAAGGAGTTCCCTGTTTCCATAGCAGGTCACCTCGGGCAGCTCCATATCAATGTCCAGATTCTTGGCGTTCCAGAGCGGCTCCAGGGAAAGGACAGCCTCCCGGAGCTGCTCGTCCAGGGAAAAAAGCTCCTTGTCTGATAGGATTTCCTGTTTTTCCAGGCGGGAGAGCTTTAAAATATTGCCTGTCATGTGGGAGAGCTGCCGGGAGCTCTCGGAGATTTTTCTTGCATATTCTTTGAGCTCCGGAGATGAACCGCCTTCTTCCAGGAGGAGGGCGTAGCCCTCGATGGCGGCCAGCGGAGTTTTCAGTTCATGGGATATGTTCCTTCCTTTGGCTTTTCTGGAAGGCATGACGGGACAGATGTTTAAGCCTCTGGGCTTTACGATCGTCTACTGTCTGTCCGCATCCTATATATCGGCCCTTACCGTGGTGCCCCTGTGCTACATAATGTATAAGCCGAAGGAGAAAGAAAGCGCGCCTCTGTCCAGCCCGGTTGCCCGGCTGCAGGACGCCTATCGGGTATGGATGCGCTCCATTCTGCCGAGGAAAAAGACAGTGATGGGAATATCGGTTGGCCTTCTGGCAGTCTCCTTTTATCTGGCATCTCAGCTGGGGATGGAGCTGATGGCCTCCGATGACCAGGGGGAGATCCGCATCAGCGTGGATACCCGGCCGGGCCTGATTACGGAAAATGTGGATACGGTTCTCAAGGAGATTGAGGCAGTTATCGCAGAAGATCCCAATCTGGATTCGTACATGACCTCTTACGGCGGCGGCATGGGCAGCAGTTCCGCTACTATTAGCGCTTATTTAAAGGATGACCGGGATATGGAAACTGCCGATGTGGCGGAACTTTGGCAGCAGCAGCTCGCCGAAATCAAAAACTGCGACATCGATGTGGAGGCCAGTTCCTCCATGAGCATGATGAGCAGTTTCGGGCAGAGCTACGAGGTGATCTTAAAGGGCGCGGACTATGACGAGGTGAAAGAAATTTCAGAAACCATTGTAAATGAGCTGAAGGAGCGGGATGACGTGACAAAAGTCCATTCCGATCTGGAAAATTCCGCTCCCGTGGTAGAGGTTCAGGTGGACGCGCTGAAGGCCCAGGCAGAAGGACTGACGGCTGCTGACATCGGAGGCGCGGTCAGCGAGATGATCGGCGGCGTGGAGGCCACGGAAATTGATGTGGACGGAGAGAGCATTACGGTCAATGTGGAATACGCGGACGACGAGTATGACACCATGGATAAGGTGGAAAATGCGGTTCTTTCCACGCCGGACGGCGGTTCGGTCGCTCTGACGGATGTGGCGGATGTGCATTTTGTGGACAGCCCGGCCGATATTTCCCGTGAGGATAAGCAGTATGTGGTGACCATCACGGCGGAGTACACGGAGCTTGCCACCCAGGACACCCAGACGGAGATCCGGCGGGAGGTGGTGGAGCCCAACCTGACCAGCACGGTGACTATTGGAGTGAATTCCAGGGATCAGTCCATGAACGAGGAGTTTGCCGCCCTGTTTTCAGCCATCGGCACCGCCGTATTCCTGGTGTTCGTAGTGATGGCGGCCCAGTTTGAATCCCCCAAGTATTCCCTGATGGTTATGACGACCATCCCCTTCAGCCTGATCGGCTCCTTCGGCCTTCTGTGGCTGGCGGATTCCAAGATCAGCATGTATTCCCTGATCGGCTTCGTCATGCTGATCGGTACGGTGGTTAACTCCGGTATTCTTTATGTAGATACGGTGAACTTGTACCGGGGAGAGATGGATCTGGATACGGCTCTCATTGAAGCCGGGGCGACCCGTATGAAGCCCATTTTTATGACCACGTCGACGACGATCCTCTCCATGATTCCCATGGCCTTTGCCTGGGGAAATTCCGGCGCCACGACCCAGGGCCTGGCTTTGGTAAACATCGGAGGTCTAACGGCCTCCACTATTCTGGCACTGCTCATGCTGCCCGTGTATTATAAGCTGATGAGCGTGAAGAGCGATGAGGAGAAGCTGGAGCGCCGGAGAAAACGGCGGGAAGAGGGCGGCCTGCTGGCAGGGCTTGTCCGGAAGGCAGGGAAGCTCAAGGACAAATGGAGCGGCCGGTCTGCCAAAAAGTAAGAAAGGAAAGGGATCATTTTGAAAATAAAAGGCAGAAGACGCGCGGGCGCGGCCTGCATGGGCCTGGTTCTGGGGCTTTTTAGCCCTGGGAAGGCCTGGGCCGCCAGCCCGGAATTTGCCCGAACCGAGGAGGAATGGACCAAACTGGAGGACAACACGATTGAATACGGGGAGCTGGAGGATCTGGTTCACGAGTACAATGCCACGGTTCAGGACAATTATTACACCTATATCAAGTTCCGGGAGGACTATGGAGATACCAATGACGACGTATCCCAGGCGTACTATGACCTGGCCCAGGACTTTTATGATGATATGAGCGGGGACGACGACGCGAGCTCCATGATGAGTGACTTGAACCTGCAGATTCAGGCGGACAATATGATGGAGCAGGCGGATGAGAGTTTGGAAGACAGCAAAATCTATCTGCTGACCTATGAGCAGGCCGAAAAAAGCCTGGCAGCCTCGGCTCAGTCCTATATGATTTCGTATCATAAAAACCTGGCGAGCCGGGAGCAGAAGGAGGCGGAGGTGCAGGCCGCGCAGACCGCATACGACCTGGCCCAGGTTCAGTATACAGCGGGGACAGCCACCCAGATGGATGTGCTCACCGCGAAGGAGTCCCTGCAGACCGCACGGAATGAGCTTACGCAGCTGGATACGGATATCCAGTCCTCCAGGGAGAACCTGCAGGTGCTCCTCGGATGGAGCTACGATGCAAATCCCGAAATCGGGGAGCTCCCGGAGGTTGATACAAGCCGCATTGACGCCATGGATCCTGCGGCGGATCTGGAGCAGGCGAAGGAGAATAATTATACTCTGCAAATCAATAAAAGGCAGCTGGAAAATGCCCGGGATCAGACGACCAAAGACAGCCTGACGAGCACCATCGCCAACAACGAAAAGCAGATCGGCGCCTCTCTGTCCAGCGCGTACAAGGATGTGCTCTCCTCCGAGCTTGCCTATGAGCAGGCCCAGGCGGAGTTAAGCCTTCAGGAAAAAAATACCCAGATTGCCCAGGCGCAGCTTGCAGCGGGCATGATCACGCAGAAGGAGTACCAGGATCAGGAAAATACCCTGACAAACAGCCAGCTAGCTGTCCAAACGGCTGCCATGGATCTGCTGGAGGACATGGAGACCTATGACTGGTCGGTCAGAGGCCTGGCCGCGGCGGAGTAGGAGGTGAGCAGATGGCGATACGAATTGCTTTTGCGGCCCGTCTGGCCGGACTGCTCACGCTCTCCGGCGTACTGGCCTGCGGGCAGTCTCTGCCGGTCCTGGCGTCATCCGGAGGTCCCGGAGCCGTGGAGGGGGAGACACTGAATGCGGAGGATGGTGCCCAGGCAGAGACATTGACGGATGATGTGCTGGAATACGGGGAACTGCAGGCGATGATCCGCAATTATAATCCCACCATGGAGGAGGCCTGGTTCTCCTACAATGAGACGCTGCAGGAATACGCGGATGCCAGGGAACAATTGAAATTTGAACAGTGGGGCGCGTATACAGATACGAAGGACGCCAAGGACAGCGGGGATACGGAGCAGTATTCCTACTATTCCTCCGAGGAGGAGATCTACCGGTCAGCGGCCAGCACCTATTACACCATGTACGACAGAATGCAGTCCGCGTCCAGCACCAGCAGCATGCGCCAGACGGAGCGGCAGCTGACGGCGGCGGCCCAGTCCCTGATGATATCCTATGAAACCATGCGCCTGGAGGCGGACACGGCCCGGAAGATGCTGGAACTCTATGAAAAAGAATACGATCTGGTTCTGGCAGGGGTGCAGGCAGGCACAGCCACGGAAGCGGATGTGCTGGAAGCCCAGGATTATGTGCTTACCGCCCAGTCCTCGCTGGCCTCCGCCCAGTCGGCCATGGAAAGCGTATATGACAGCCTGTGCCTGACCGTGGGGCGGGATACGGACGGCAGCCTGACAATCGCCTCCATCCCGGAGGCGGATGAGAGCCGGATATCCGCAATGAACCTGGAGACGGACACCCAGAAGGCCATCGGGAACAATACCACTCTGATTAATGAAAGGCATACAAGCGCGGAGAGCTCCACAGCGGGAAGCGAGAACAAGAAGCGGTCCGTGGCGGAGAGCGAGGAGAAGCGGGAAACATGGGGTTCGGAGACGAGGAGGGATGAGATTTGCATAAGAGGATGGCGCAGCCAGCGGGAAAATCTGCCGGGAAAATCATCGAAAAGTATGCCGGAAAATTCGCGGCGGCTCTGGCAGCGGATTGACGGCGTCTGGTATTGTCTGGACGAGGAGAGCGGGGCCTGGATACCCAAGGCCTTCCCTCACCTTTGAGAATATTTCGTATCTTCTGGCAAATTATTTGACAGAGCAGAATATGTATCAGTATGAGGAGTATGACGTGATCTGCCGGTTGGAGGAGGATGATGAGAACACCATCACGGTCTCCGTGGGATACGAGGACAGACCGGGGTATTTTCATACGCTGAACACGTATGAGATTAGCAAAAAAAGCGGGATGGCGGACCCGGTGATTGGGACGGATTTTTCGCTGTGGCAGGAGGGGTAAAAAGCGGCTGCTCAGCCAATGAGGAGGCCCTGCGCGAACTGCGCGGGGCCTTTTTCTCATAGCGGCCTCCGGCCCGAACGGTTATGCCCGGGCGCTACAGGCGTTCGGGCTGTTCCATCAAGGCTTTTGCGGTCTTCAGGCACGCTTCTGCGTTCTGCTGATTGAATCCGTAGCGGGTGCAGAGACGGTTCAGAATAGCGCTTTCGGGGATGCCGTTATCCAGGCATTCCCGGACATATAAACGGGCGAAGGTGCCCTGGCCTTCTGCTAAACCTTCTTTTCGCCCTTCTTTCAAGCCTTCCTCCCGCCCCTCCTCAAACGTATTTTTCAGATGCAGCTCTTCGTTATATTCTGTTAAAATCACATGCTTCACCTCCGCTCGGTGCACGGACAAAAGCTCCTTTAAAATTTCATTCTCCAGGCAGACATCCACCGCCCGGTCCACCGCTTCTTCCAGGGCAAGTCCGTCTTCTGTTCCGCGGCGTATTTCCTGCACTAAGTAGGAATACTCGTAGAGCTTTCGGCAGCCCTGCATCAACTCTTCGTTTTTCCCGAAGTTGATGTTTAACATCAAGGCCCTGCACTCCAGAAAGGGCTCTTCCCCGTCCGCTGTCTCAAAGGAATCCGACAGGCGGAGCTCCACCTGATCCTCCAAATCCTTCCGGCCGTTGTAAAAGACAATGTAGCGGGGCGCAGGGAGAATGATTTTTCCGGAGGAGTACACATCCAATTTCCGGGACTCCACATATCCCTGGTAGAGCCGGGAA
>DWWT01000071.1 GCA_019119575.1 Candidatus Enterocloster excrementipullorum | reverse complement strand
TTAGGAACCTGCGCGCTCCCGCGGGAATATGTTAAATAAAAAAGGAGCATTTGGGAATGTGAACCACGCAAGGGAAGAGATAAGCTGTGACCGCGCGTCCGCCATGGCCCTGACAGGAAGGGGCGTGGGAGTGGCGGTACTGGATACGGGTATTTATCCCCATGAGGATTTTAAAGATAGAATCATTGCCTTCCACGATGTGGTGGGCCGCCGCCAGACGGCCTATGACGATAATGGACACGGCACTCACATAGCGGCGATTATCGGAGGAGACGGATCCTCCAGCCAGGGCAGGTACCGGGGCGTAGCGCCGGGATGCGGCATCATCGCGGTAAAGGTACTGGATCACCGGGGAAATGGCTTTGCGTCGGACGTGCTGGCGGGTTTGCGATGGATCCGGGAAAATAGGGAGCGGTACGGTATACGCATCGTAAATATATCCGTGGGTTCCCTGTCCAGACGGAACATGACCGAGAATTCGGTTCTGGTGCGGGGAGTCAACGGAGCCTGGGACGACGGCCTGGTGGTCGTGGTGGCTGCGGGCAATCATGGACCCGGCCGAATGACAATAACGACCCCGGGAATCAGCAGGAAGGTCATCACTGTGGGATGCTCGGATGATCACAAGGAAGTGGATGTGATGGGCAGCCGAATGGTGGATTATTCGGGCAGAGGGCCTACTATGGCCTGCATCTGCAAACCGGACATTGTTGCTCCCGGTTCCGGGATCGTGAGCTGCAGCAATGAGCCGGGAAAGTATTTTTCCAAGTCCGGCACCAGCATGTCGACGCCCCTGGTGTCGGGGGCTATTGCCTTGCTGCTGGAAAAATATCCCTGCATGACAAACAGGGATGTAAAGCTGCGCCTGCGGGAGCGGGCGGTGGATATGGGGCTTCCCCGCAACCATCAGGGTTGGGGGAAGCTGGATGTGGAAAGACTGGTGGCAGACCCGTAAAAGGCCCCGCTGCATTTGCTGTCCGGTGTTTATGCCTCCCAGCGCCCGGAGGCGCCGCAGGGGAGGATGAGGCCGGTGGAGGTGACGGGGAGGCCGACCTCGCCGGCAGAGAGCGTTCCGCCCAGCCTGGGGAGAAGTTCCACGCCCAGAAGATAGCTTAAGACCGAGGGCGCCAGACCGGTAGTATAGGAATTCACCAGGAAAAACAAGGGGTCAGGGGATAAAAGCTGGACACAGAGATGAATCAGCGGGTGAATGGCTGTCTCAATTTTCCAGATTTCTCCCTTGGGTCCCCGGCCATAGGACGGAGGATCCATGATGATGGCGTCATATCGGTTTCCCCTGCGGATCTCGCGCTCTACAAATTTAACGCAGTCGTCCACGATCCATCGGATGGGAGCATTGCCCAGGCCTGAGGCCTGGGCGTTCTCCTTTGCCCAAGTTACCATGCCTTTGGAGGCGTCCACATGCGTGACGGAGGCTCCGGCCTTAGCGGCAGCCAGGGTAGCGCCGCCTGTGTATGCAAAAAGGTTAAGAACCTTTATCGGCCGTCCGGCTGCAGCGATTTTAGGGCCGAACCAGTCCCAGTTGGCGGCCTGCTCGGGGAAAAGCCCGGTATGCTTAAAGCTGAAGGGCTTCAGATGAAATGTAAGGCCATTGTAGCCAATGGACCATTGATCAGGAAGATCAAAAAATTCCCACTGTCCGCCTCCTTTACTGCTGCGGTGATAATGACCATTCTTTTTTTTCCAGGCGGGATCCGTGTGGGGAGTGTCCCATATAACCTGGGGATCTGGCCGTACCAGCAGGTATTTTCCCCATCGCTCCAGCTTCTCGCCTCCGGAGCAGTCAATGATTTCATAATCGTTCCATTTATCTGCAAGCCACATAGGTTAACCTCATTTCCCGCCCCACCGGGGGCAAATTTTATTAATTTAAAGTATAGCCCAATACCCTTCGGGCTGTCAATCGGTCAGCGGATTTTGCGCGCGGCAGATCCGGGAGCGTCAGATTTCGTAATAGAATTGAAAGATAAAATAGGTTGAACAATCCTGGCAGCCCTGTTACAATATACCATAGGGAAACGGGGCAGAGAAGGGCGCGCTCCGCGGAAGGTGAGTCAGAGAAGAAGGAGCTGAACATTATGAAAAAAAGAACAGCGGCGGTGTTGGTTTTGGCTGCAGCCCTGTCTTTTGGTATGGCAACGGTCCCGGCCATGGCGGCGGAAGGATGGAGCCAGGAAGGCGGAAATTGGGTATACTACGACGCCAATGGCAGCAAGGTTTATAATGAATGGAAAAAAGGCGCAGATAATCTCTGGCGTTATTTAAACGGCAGCGGAGTGATGGCTGTGAATGACTGGGTTGACAGTGAATATTATGTCGACAGCAACGGAATTATGCTCACGGATAAGTGGCTGAAGCTCACGGATAACGACGGTGAGTATGAGTGGTATTATTTTGGCAGCAGCGGAAAGATGATTGATGATACCTGGAAGAAGATCGATGGCAAGTGGTACCATTTCGATGGAAGCGGGCGCATGGAGCTGGGATGGATTCTCGATGATATGTATTATACGGGGACGGACGGCGTGATGCGCACTGGCTGGCAGAAGCTGATTCCGCCGGATGACTATGACGAGCAGAGCGACAAAGTGGTTCCCAGCTATGAGGGAAGCGGCACATCGGATGATGGAAAGTATTGGTTCTATTTTGGAACCAATGGAAAGAAGTATGTGCCGAATGACAGCAGCTCCGGTGATCACGGCACTCGCAAGATAGACGGCGAATACTACTGCTTTGATCAGGACGGGGCGATGCAGACGGGCTGGAGAGACGTGCGTTCCGGTTCGGAAGATGACATTGAGGATTATATGTACTTCGGGGCGGATGGCAAGGCGAAGATCGGATGGTATTCCATTGAACCGCCCGCTGAGCTGGATGGGTATGACGGAGATGTGGAGTGGTTTTACTTCAGCAACAGCGGGAAGCCTCGGGCATCGGAGACAGAGCAGCTTAAATCCAGTGATATCGTCCGGATTAACGGCAAAAGCTACCTCTTCAACCATCTGGGCAATCCGGTATATGGACTGCGGAAGGTTTATATCGGTGCTGGAGAGGACGACTGGACGGCATATTATTTTGGAACCAAAGAGCAGAGCAGCGTGCAGAGAGGCAAGATGAAGATCTCGGAGGACAACGGAGAGACCACGCAGTTCTATTTCAGCAGCAATGGACGGGGTGTAACCGGAGTGGAGGATGGATATCTTTATTATAAAGGTAAGCTTCAGCGGGCAGCGGACGGACAGAAGTATGCATGCTTTGATATAGACGGAGATTACTATGTGGTGAATTCCTCCGGCAAAGTCCAGAAGGACAAGAAGGTAGAAAATGTCGATGATGTGGAATTTAAGACAAATGCATCCGGCATTCTGGTTTCGGCGGACGGGGATACGGATGTCTCATCCTATGCGGAGGAACCGGAGGAGCCGTACTGCGTAGAGGATTAAAGACAATAAATCTGCATGGGATTGGCCCGGGCTGTGAAAACAGTCCGGGCCGAATTGTGCCCGGAGGAAAAATTTTCAGTGTTCCGGGCAGCAAAAAACGTAACAGTTCAGACGGCGGGTAAACAGGGGCAAAAGCAGGGGTCAAGCGTGCTTGTAAACATGGTTTTGCCCCTGTTTACACATCGGATGGACATCCGATGCTTCTTGTCCGGCCTTTGGCCGGGCAAGAAGATACCCGCCGTCTGAACTGTTACCAAAAAACACGAAAAACCTTGTAAAAACGTGAAAAAAGTGCTTGCAAATGGAAAAAATATATGCTAGTATATAAAGGCTGTGGCATGATAGCTGTGAAGCGTGAGGTTGCTGCCCTATGTGGCAGGTTTTCCGTGGAGCGAATGTCAAGTTAGGAAACTGGCGACAAGTCACTGTACCAAATAAAGAAGCTGTCTGAAAAGACAGTTGGCGTAAGGTTCGTTTAGGACACACGCGGCAACGTGTACAGTCACCGCTTGTCGTACTTGTTTTGAAAGTGCGAAAAGGAGGCGACTTTTTTTATGGCAAGTCAGGTAATGAGAATCACATTGAAAGCTTATGATCACCAGCTGGTGGATCAGTCCGCAGGAAAGATCATCGAGACCGTAAAGAAGACAGGATCTCAGGTGAGCGGACCGGTGCCGCTGCCCACGAAGAAGGAGGTTGTTACCATTCTCCGTGCGGTTCATAAGTACAAAGATTCCAGAGAGCAGTTCGAACAGAGAACACACAAGAGACTGATCGATATCACTGCTCCCAGCCAGAAGACAGTTGATGCACTGTCCAGACTGGAGATGCCTGCCGGTGTCTACATCGACATCAAGATGAAGACGAAGTAATACCGGCGGCTGAAAGATGTTTATATCCTGAAGGGTTTAGATATAGAAGCAACACTGTATTTCCTGTTAAGGAATCAACATACCGCGGCTGCGGTTCATAGTGTTCCACGTATATTAGACTGCTCTAGGATGAATGCACAAGCATTCCGCTGTAGATCATGAAACAGGAGGTAAAACAATGAAGAAAGCGATTTTAGCGACTAAAGTCGGAATGACCCAGATTTTCGATGAGAATGGGGCGCTGATTCCGGTAACCGTGCTTCAGGCTGGTCCCTGCGTGGTTACCCAGGTTAAGACCGTTGAGAACGACGGCTACGAGGCGGTTCAGGTTGGTTTTGTTGACAAGAGAGACAAACTGGTCAGCAAGCCGGCAAAGGGCCATTTTGACAAGGCAGGCGTATCCTACAAGAGATACGTGCGGGAATTAAAGCTGGAGAATGCCGGCGAGTATTCCGTAAAAGATGAGATCAAGGCAGATGTCTTCGCCGTCGGCGATCGGATTGATGCCACCGCTATTTCCAAAGGTAAAGGCTTCCAGGGCGCCATCAAGAGACATGGCCAGCACAGAGGACCCATGGCTCACGGTTCCAAGTTCCACCGTCATCAGGGTTCCAACGGATCCGCTACCACCCCCGGCCGCGTATTTAAGGGCAAGGGAATGCCTGGCCACATGGGTCATGTGCAGGTTACGGTGAAGAACCTTACGGTCGTGAAGGTTGACGCCGAGAACAACCTGATCCTGGTTAAGGGCGCGGTTCCAGGACCTAAGAAGAGCCTGGTGACTGTGAAAGAGACCACCAAGGTTGTGAAGTAAGCTTTTATAGGAAAGGAGGAACACACAGATGGCAAACGTATCTGTTTACAATATGGAAGGTAATGAAGTGGGCACATTAGAGCTGAATGATGCGGTGTTCGGTGTGGAAGTAAACGAGCACCTGGTGCATCTGGCAGTTGTTGCCCAGCTTGCAAACAAGCGTCAGGGAACCCAGAAGGCCAAGACCCGTTCCGAGGTTTCCGGAGGCGGCAGAAAGCCCTGGAGACAGAAGGGAACCGGACATGCACGTCAGGGATCCACGAGAGCTCCCCAGTGGAAGGGCGGCGGCGTTGTATTCGCTCCCGTTCCGAGAGACTACACCATTCGGCTGAACAAGAAGGAGAAGAGGGCTGCTCTCAAGTCCGCGCTCACCAGCCGGGTACAGGGCGGCAAGTTCATCGTAGTGGATGAGCTGAAGTTTGAGGAGATCAAGACAAAGAACTTTAAGAATGTGATGAACAACCTGAAGGTTCAGAAGGCCCTGGTTGTGCTGGCAGACAACGACGCGAACACGGTTCTGTCCGCAAGAAACCTGCCCGAGGTTAAGACCGCCCAGGTGGGAACCATCAATGTATATGACATTCTGAAGTACAACACGGTCGTAGCTACCAAGGCGGCTGTGGCATCCATCGAGGAGGTGTACGCATAATGGCAGATATTAAATACTATGACGTCATTTTAAAGCCCGTTATCACCGAGAAGAGCATGAACGCCATGAGCGATAAGAAATATACGTTCCTGGTACATGTGGACGCAAACAAGTCCATGATTAAGGAAGCGGTTGAGAAGATGTTCCCCGGCACCAAGGTTGCCTCCGTGAACACCATGAACCGTCAGGGCAAGAATAAGAGAAGAGGTCTGGTAATCGGCAAGACTGCCGCTACCAAGAAGGCTATCGTAAAGCTGACCGAGGACAGCAAGGAAATCGAAATTTTCCAGGGGCTGTAATGTGCGGACGCACAGCGGTTTGATGAAAACCGCCTGACAAATTACCCGCCGGACCCTGCGTCCGGGCAGGAGAACTTATACGGCAGCCCGGCACCTGGCCGGAGCCGGCCGCGAGAAGAAAAGGGGAATGCTGCAGGGCATTCCGGATGTCCTGAAAAGGGCAGACAGAAAGGAGTAAAAAGTCATGGGAATTAAGAAGTATAATGCCTATACACCTTCCAGAAGACACATGACCGGTTCTGATTTCAAGGAGATTACAAAGAAAACTCCGGAGAAGTCTCTGGTAGTGTCTCTGAATAAAAATGCAGGCCGCAACAACCAGGGCAAGATCACGGTTCGTCACAGAGGCGGCGGCAGCAGAAGAAAATATAGAATTATTGATTTTAAGAGAAACAGCAAGGACGGTATCCAGGCAACGGTTATCGGAATTGAGTACGATCCCAACAGAAGCGCAAACATCGCTCTGATCTGCTATGCGGACGGAACCAAGTCCTACATCCTGGCTCCCCAGGGGCTGACCGATGGGATGAAGGTTATGAGCGGTGACAATGCCGAGGCAAAGCTTGGCAACTGCATGCCTCTGTTCCACATTCCGGTAGGTACGCAGGTTCACAACATTGAGCTGTATCCGGGCAAGGGCGGACAGCTGGCACGTTCCGCAGGAAACTCCGCACAGCTTATGGCAAAGGAAGGCAAGTACGCCACCCTGCGTCTTCCCTCCGGAGAGATGCGCATGGTTCCGATCACCTGCCGCGCAACCATCGGCGTTGTCGGAAACGGCGAGCACTCCCTGATCAACATCGGCAAGGCCGGAAGAAAGCGCCACATGGGCATCCGCCCCACAGTCCGCGGTTCTGTTATGAACCCCAACGACCATCCGCACGGCGGCGGCGAGGGCAAGTGCGGAATCGGCCGTCCCGGTCCCTCCACTCCTTGGGGCAAGCCTGCTCTTGGTTTGAAGACCAGAAAGAAAAACAAGCAGTCTAATAAGTTGATCGTAAGAAGGCGTGATGGCAGGACCATCAAATAATTAAAGGAGGTTAAGAACGCATGTCTCGTTCACTGAAAAAAGGACCATTCGCAGATGCACATCTGTTAAAGAAAGTAGATGCTATGAACGCAGCAGGACAGAAGCAGGTTATCAAGACCTGGTCCCGCCGTTCCACAATCTTCCCGCAGATGGTTGGCCATACAATCGCAGTTCATGACGGCAGAAAGCACGTGCCGGTATATATTACAGAAGATATGGTAGGACACAAGCTGGGTGAGTTTGTGGCAACCAGAACGTATAGAGGCCATGGGAAAGACGAGAAAAAGTCCGGTGTTAGAAAGTAATTCACGGTAGATTGAAAGGAGGTTTTTACCAATGGCAAAAGGACACAGATCCCAGATCAAGAGAGAGAGAAATGCCAACAAGGACACAAGACCCAGCGCGAAATTGTCCTACGCTAGAGTATCTGTCCAGAAGGCTTGCTTTGTATTAGATGCCATCAGAGGCAAAGATTTACAGACCGCACTTGGTATTGTAACCTACAATCCCAGGTATGCTTCCAGCCTGATCAAAAAGCTGCTGGAGTCCGCAGCTGCAAATGCTGAGAACAATAACAATATGGATCCTGCAAAGCTCTATGTAGAAGAGTGCTATGCAAACCAGGGCCCGATTATGAAGCGTGTAAAGCCCAGAGCCCAGGGACGTGCGTACAGGATTGAGAAGAGAATGAGCCATATTACGGTTGTTCTGAATGAAAGATAAGGAGATAGGAGGCAAATATGGGACAGAAAGTTAATCCGCACGGCTTAAGAGTCGGTGTTATCAAAGACTGGGATTCCAGATGGTATGCAGATGCTGATTTTGCAGACTGCCTGGTTGAAGATTACAATATCAGAAAGTTCCTGAAGAAGAGATTATACAGCTCCGGAATTTCCAAAATCGAGATCGAGCGCGCGTCTGACCGCGTAAAGGTTATCATCTATACCGCGAAGCCGGGCGTAGTAATCGGCAAGGGCGGCGCTGAGATTGAGAAGCTCAAAAAAGAAGTACAGAAGCTCACTTCCAAGAAGCTGTTCATTGATATCAAGGAGATCAAGCGGCCGGAGCGCGATGCGCAGCTTGTTGCGGAGTCTATCGCACAGCAGCTTGAGAACCGTGTTTCCTTCCGCCGCGCCATGAAGTCCACCATGGGCAGAACCATGAAGGCTGGCGTTAAGGGAATCAAGACCGCGGTAGCAGGACGTCTGGGCGGCGCTGACATGGCCCGTACCGAGTTCTACAGCGAGGGAACAATTCCGCTTCAGACATTAAGAGCAGATATTGACTATGGTTTCGCTGAGGCAGATACGACCTATGGCAAGATCGGTGTCAAGGTTTGGATCTACAAAGGCGAGGTACTTCCTACTAAGGGAAACAAGGAAGGGAGCGATAAATAATGTTAATGCCTAAGAGAGTAAAGCGTCGTAAGCAGTTCAGAGGTTCCATGGCCGGAAAAGCGCTGAGAGGCAACAAGATCACCAACGGCGAGTACGGTCTGGTGGCAACGGAGCCCTGCTGGATCAAGTCCAATCAGATTGAGGCAGCCCGTGTGGCCATGACCCGTTATATCAAGCGTGGCGGTAAGGTTTGGATCAAGATCTTCCCCGATAAACCTGTAACAGCAAAGCCAGCAGAAACCCGTATGGGTTCCGGTAAGGGCGCTCTGGAATACTGGGTAGCCGTGGTAAAGCCGGGCCGCGTGTTGTTTGAGATCGCTGGTGTACCAGAGGAAACAGCCAGAGAAGCACTTCGTCTTGCTATGCACAAGCTGCCATGCAAGTGTAAGATTGTTTCTAAAGCAGATTTAGAAGGCGGTGATAACAGTGAAAACGAATAAGTTTGTAGAAGAGTTAAGGGCAAAGTCAGCAGCCGAGCTGAACAATGAGTTAGTAGCTGCGAAGAAGGAACTGTTCAACTTGAGATTCCAGAACGCGACCAATCAGTTAGATAACACGTCCAGGATCAATGAAGTCCGCAAGAACATTGCCAGAATTCAGACTGTTATTACTGAGAAGGCCCACGCGTAAGCGCAGGCGCCAGTCGGCAGGCTATGGAAAGGAGATAAGATAGACCGTGGAAAGAAATTTGAGAAAGACCCGTACCGGTAAGGTGGTCAGTGATAAAATGGACAAGACCATCGTGGTAGCAATCGAGGACCACGTCAAGCATCCTGTGATCGGCAAGATCGTTAAGAAGACTGTAAAGCTGAAAGCGCACGATGAGAACAATGAGTGCGGAATCGGCGATACTGTAAAGGTTATGGAGACAAGACCGCTGTCCAAGGACAAGAGATGGAGACTTGTTGAGATTATCGAGAAGGCAAGATAAGAGAATATATGCTTCGCGTGTCTGCGGAGCGAAATCGTTAGGAAGGAGTAACAGGCATGGTTCAGCAGGAAACAAGACTTAAGGTTGCCGACAATACCGGTGCGAAAGAACTTCTCTGCATCCGCGTGCTGGGCGGTTCAACCAGAAGATATGGAAATATCGGTGACATCATCGTTGCTTCGGTCAAAGATGCAACACCAGGCGGCGTTGTAAAGAAGGGCGATGTGGTAAAAGCTGTGATCGTACGCACTGTAAGGGGCGCCCGCCGCAGGGATGGCTCTTATATCAAGTTTGATGAGAATGCGGCAGTTATCATTAAGGAAGATAAGACTCCCAGAGGAACCCGTATCTTTGGGCCGGTAGCAAGGGAATTGAGAGATAAGCAGTTTATGAAGATCGTCTCCTTGGCTCCGGAAGTATTATAAGGAGGTGCCACCGTGCGTAAAATTAGAAAGGACGACCTGGTGGTCGTGATCGCTGGAAAGGACAAAGACAAGCAGGGAAAGGTTATCTCTGTTGATACAAAGAAGAATAAAGTTCTGGTTCAGGGCTGCAATATGGTGACCAAGCACACCAAGCAGACCCCCGGAAACCCCCAGGGCGGCATTGTGAACCAGGAGGCTCCCATTGATATCTCCAATGTAATGCTGGTTGTTGACGGCCAGCCCACCAGAGTAGGCTTTGAGGTGAAGGACGGCAAGAAGGTCCGCGTAGCCAAGAAGACCGGCAAGGTGATCGACTAATTCGGGAAAGGAGGAAAAAGACGTTGGCAAGATTAAAAGATCAGTATCAGAACGAATTTGTAGACGCTCTGATGAAGAAGTTTGGATATAAGAACGTAATGCAGGTGCCGAAGCTCGACAAGATCGTGATCAACATGCGTGTGGGCGAGGCAAAGGAGAATGCCAAGGTTCTGGATGCCGCCGTGAGAGACTTAGAGATCATCTCCGGACAGAAGGCTGTGACCACCAAGGCAAAGAAGTCTGTAGCTAACTTTAAGATCCGTGAGGGCATGGCCATTGGCTGCAAGGTAACGCTGCGCGGCGAGAGAATGTACGAGTTCCTTGACCGCCTGGTAAACCTGGCCCTTCCCCGTGTTCGTGACTTCAGAGGCGTGAACCCCAACGCATTTGACGGAAGAGGAAACTACACCCTTGGCATCAAGGAGCAGCTTATCTTCCCCGAGATCGAGTACGATAAGATCGACAAGGTAAGAGGTATGGATATTATTTTTGTTACCACGGCTAAGACCGATGAGGAAGCCCGTGAACTGTTGACATTATTCAATATGCCTTTTGCGAAATAATAGGAGGAAATTTTCATGGCTAAGACTTCAATGAAGATTAAACAGCAGCGTCCTGCCAAGTTCTCCACCAGGGAGTATACCCGCTGCAGAATCTGCGGCCGTCCCCATGCATACCTGAGAAAGTACGGCATCTGCCGTATCTGCTTCCGTGAGTTAGCATACAAGGGCCAGATCCCCGGCGTGAAGAAAGCTAGTTGGTGAGAATAGAAAAGAAGGAGGCATTAAAAATGACAATGAGCGATCCCATTGCAGATATGCTTACAAGAATCCGTAATGCGAATACTGCAAAGCATGATACAGTAGATATTCCTTCCTCCAAGATGAAATTAGCTATCGCTGATATTCTGGTGAAGGAGGGCTATATCGCCAAGTATGACCTGATCGAGGACGGCGGTTTCACCACCATCCGTGTCACCTTAAAGTACGGCAAGGACAAGAACGAGAAGGTCATTTCCGGCATCAAGAGAATCTCCAAGCCCGGTCTGCGTGTATACGCAAACAAGGAGGAGCTTCCCAAGGTACTCGGCGGACTTGGTACCGCCATTATCTCCACCAACCAGGGCGTGATTACTGACAAGGAAGCGCGCAAGCTTGGAGTAGGCGGAGAAGTGCTTGCGTTTGTGTGGTAATTTCCGCGCAGGAGGAAACTTCGATGACACTAAGCTCGTGAAAGACCTCGCTAAGTGTCACGAAGCGCTTTCGCACGTAAGCGCCTAAAAGACAAGCGCTAAGTGCTCAATGCGACTGAAAACAGAGAAGGCGCAGACGCCTTCTCCGAGAATTTAAGTAGGAGGTAAAACGGCATGTCACGTATTGGTAGAATGCCAGTTGCAATCCCGGCAGGTGTTACGGTAACCATTGCTGAGGGCAACAAAGTGACCGTAAAAGGTCCGAAGGGAACATTAGAGAGACAGCTCCCGTCCGAGCTGACCATTGAGGAGAAGGACGGACATATTGTTGTAAGCAGACCGAACGATTTAAAGAAAATGAAATCTCTCCACGGTCTGACCAGAACCCTGATCAACAACATGGTACATGGTGTGACAGAAGGGTATGAGAAAGTCCTTGAAGTGAACGGCGTAGGTTACAGAGCCGCGAAGCAGGGAAAGAAGCTGACACTGAACCTTGGATACTCCCATCCCGTTGAGATGGAGGATCCCGAGGGCATTGAGACTGTCTGCGACGGACAGAATAAGATCATTGTAAAGGGTATCAGCAAAGAGAAAGTTGGCCAGTACGCTGCCGAGATCAGAGACAAGAGAAGACCTGAGCCGTACAAGGGCAAGGGTATCAAGTATGCTGACGAAGTTATCAGACGTAAAGTTGGTAAGACTGGTAAGAAATAATTAAGGAGAGTGTAGAGATGGTTAATAAGAAATCAAGAAGCGAAATTCGCATGAAAAAGCATGCCAGAATGCGCAACCGTTTTTCCGGCACAGCCGAGAGACCGCGTCTGGCCGTGTTTAGAAGTAATAATCATATGTATGCTCAAATTATCGACGATACGGTTGGTAACACCTTAGTTGCGGCTTCTACAGTAGAGAAGACCATCAAGTCCGAGCTGGAGAAGACCAATGACAAGGCGGCTGCGGCATATATTGGTACGGTCATTGCAAAGAGAGCCCTTGAGAAAGGTATCAAGGAAGTTGTCTTCGACAGAGGCGGCTTTATATATCAGGGCAAGATTCAGGCATTAGCAGATGCAGCCCGCGAGGCTGGTCTGGATTTCTAATTGAGAGGAGAATAAAACATGAAGCGTACAATTATTGATGCCAGTCAGTTGGAGCTGAATGATAGAGTAGTTGCCATCAAGAGAGTCTCCAAGACTGTTAAAGGTGGACGTACCATGAGATTTTCCGCTCTGGTAGTAGTTGGTGATGGAAACGGCCATGTAGGCGTTGGCCTGGGCAAAGCCGGGGAAGTTCCGGAGGCAATCCGCAAGGGCAAGGAAGCCGCTGTTAAGAATCTGGTGGAGATTCCCGTGGATGAGAACAAGAGCATTCCCCATGACTTCATTGGAAAGTTCGGCAGCTCCAGCGTTCTGCTCAAGAGAGCTCCCGAAGGTACCGGTATTATCGCAGGCGGTCCTGCCCGTGCGGTGGTAGAGCTTGCCGGCATCCGCAATATCCGTACAAAGTCCCTGGGGTCCAACAACAAGACCAACGTGGTTCTGGCAACCTTGGCAGGATTGACTTCCCTTAAAACTCCGGAGGAGTACGCAAGACTTCGGGGCAAATCGGTAGAAGAGATTCTGGCCTAATAGGAGGAGAGAGACATGGCAGAGAAATTAAAAATCACACTGGTCAAGTCCCCCATCGGCGCGATCCCGAAGCAGAGAGCGACGGTTAAGGCGCTTGGCCTTACCAAGATGCACAAGACGGTTGAGCTGCCCGCCAACGACGCAGTGAAGGGCATGGTTCAGGCCGTACGGCATTTAGTAAAAGTAGAAGAGATTGAGGCGTAAGGAGGTGCAAGTCATGGAATTGTCAAATTTAAAGCCTGCAGCTGGCTCCAAGCACAGCAATAATTTCAGAAGAGGCCGTGGCCACGGTTCAGGCAACGGAAAGACGGCCGGCAAGGGCCACAAGGGACAGAAGGCACGTTCCGGCGCCCCCAGACCTGGATTTGAAGGCGGCCAGATGCCTTTGTACCGTCGTATACCCAAGCGCGGTTTCACCAACCGCAACTCGAAGACCATTGTGGGCATCAACGTGAGCGCTCTGGAGCGCTTCGACAATGAGGCAGTCGTAACGGTTGAGACACTGCTGGAGAGCGGTGTAATCAAGAACCCGAGAGACGGTGTAAAAATCCTTGGAAACGGAGAATTAACCAAAAAGCTGACTGTTAAGGTAAATGCCTTCAGCGAAGGCGCAAAATCTAAAATCGAAGCTTTAGGTGGAACCTGCGAGGTGATCTAATGTTTAAATCCATCAGGAATGCATTTAAGGTAAAGGAGCTTCGAGGGAAGATACTCTATACTTTCATGATGCTGGTAGTCATACGTTTTGGCTCCCAGCTCCCCATTCCCGGGATTGAGACATCATTCTTTGCGGACTGGTTTGCGAGGCAGACAACGAACGCCTTTGGCTTTTTTAATGCCATGACCGGCGGATCCTTCTCCTCGATGTCCATTTTTGCCTTGAGCATTACGCCATACATCACGTCTTCTATCATCATCCAGCTGCTCACCATCGCTATTCCGAGGCTGGAAGAGCTGCAGAAGGATGGAGAGGACGGAAGGAAGAAGATTCAGGAATACACCCGATACACCACAGTAGGGCTGGCTCTCTTTGAGTCCGCTGCTATGGCCATTGGATTTGGCCGTCAGGGATTGCTCCTTGACTATAATGTGGGAAACATCATCGTAGCCGTTGTCACCATGACCACGGGCAGTGCCCTTCTCATGTGGATCGGCGAGCAGATCACGGAAAAGGGTGTGGGAAACGGTATCTCGATCGTGTTGCTGTTTAATATTCTTTCCAGCGTACCCGATGATATGAGAAACCTGTATTACCGCTTTATTTTTGGACAGACCATACCGACGATGGTTATCGCTGCTGTTATCATTGCTGCTGTAATTTTGGCCATGGTAGTGTTTGTTATTGTCCTCAATGATGCGGAGAGAAGAATTCCCGTCCAGTATTCCAAAAAGATGGTTGGCCGCAAGATGGTGGGGGGACAGGCTTCCAGCATTCCCCTGAAGGTTAATACAGCGGGCGTTATGCCGGTTATCTTTGCTTCATCCATTATGTCGTTCCCGGTGGTGATCGCACAGTTCTTTCCAGTGGATTACAACAGCGTGGGCGGTCATATCCTGACCATGCTCAATTCCGGTTCCTGGTGCAGACCGGATCAGCCGATTTATTCCATTGGCTTGGTGATTTACCTGGTGCTGCTCATTCTTTTTGCATACTTCTATACGTCCATCACCTTTAATCCCTTGGAGGTGGCGAACAATATGAAGAAGCAGGGCGGGTTCATACCTGGTATTCGTCCCGGAAAGCCAACCAGCGACTATCTGAACGGCATTTTAAATTATATTATTTTTATCGGCGCTATGGGCCTGATCGTGGTAGCCATTGTCCCGATTCTCGTATCCGGACTTCTGGATGTAAACCAGATTTCGTTTATGGGAACGTCCCTGATCATTATCGTGGGCGTGGTGTTAGAGACCATAAAGGCAATTGAATCACAGATGCTTGTGCGCTACTACAAGGGATTTTTGAACGACTAACAATGCGCTTTACAATAATCTGCCTTTGTGGAAATATCACAAAGGCGGATTTGTTGTATTTTAAATGAGGGGGATTCCATGAAGATTATCATGCTGGGCGCTCCGGGTGCGGGAAAAGGCACCCAGGCCAAGAAGATTGCGGCAAAATATCAGATTCCACACATTTCCACAGGAGATATTTTCAGAGCGAACATAAAAAATGGGACAGAGCTTGGAATGAAGGCAAAGTCCTATATGGATGCGGGAGGTCTTGTGCCGGATGAGATTACCATTGGGATGCTTCTGGACCGGATCCATGAGGCTGACTGCGCAAACGGCTATGTACTTGACGGATTTCCGAGAACCATTCCCCAAGCGGAGAGCCTCACGACGGCTTTAAAGGAGATGGGAGAGTCCATAGACTATGCCATTAATGTGGACGTTCCTGATGAGAATATCATCAGCCGCATGTCGGGCCGCCGTGCCTGCCTTCAGTGCGGGGCTACTTACCATATTGTATACAATGCTCCTGCCAAGGAGGGTGTATGTGATGTCTGCGGCCAGAACCTGGTGCTCAGGGACGACGATAAGCCGGAAACCGTTAAAAAACGTCTGGCTGTGTACCATGATCAGACGCAGCCTTTGATTGAATATTATAAGAAGGAAGGCGTCCTGAAGGAAGTAGATGGGACACGCGATATGGAAGAGGTATTTCAGGCGATTGTCGATATTTTAGGAGCATAAAAGATGGTAACAATTAAATCGGAACGGGAAATTGAATTAATGCGGGAGGCCGGGAGGATTCTTGCCAAGGTTCATGAAGAATTGGGTAAGGAGCTCAAGGCCGGCATGACAACGAAGGAAATTGACCGAATCTGCGAAGAGATGATTCGGAGCTATGGATGTGTTCCTTCTTTTCTGAATTATGAAGGCTATCCGGCTTCTGTGTGTATTTCCATTAATGACGAGGTTGTTCACGGTATTCCGAGCAAGCACCGCCATCTCCAGGAGGGAGACATTGTGAGCCTGGATACAGGGGTCATTTGGAAGGGCTATCAGTCGGATGCGGCCAGAACCCATATGATCGGCCAAGTAAGCCCGGAAGCCAAAAAACTGGTGGAAGTGACGGAGCAAAGCTTTTTTGAGGGAATAAAGTATGCCAAAGCAGGCAATCATCTCAATGATATTTCGAAGGCAATTCAGGCATATGCGGAGAGCTTTGGCTTTGGCGTGGTCCGGGATCTGGTAGGACACGGCATAGGGACGAAAATGCACGAGGAACCTGAGATACCAAATTTCTCCCAGCATCGCAAGGGGATCCGCCTGGCGGCGGGGATGACTCTGGCGATCGAACCCATGATTACTGCCGGACGGTATGATGTGGTCTGGCTGGATGATGGATGGACTGTGGTGACGGAGGACGGCTCATTGGCATCCCACTACGAGAATACCATATTGGTTACAGAGGGAGAGCCGGAGATACTGTCGCTGCAGTCGAGGTGAACATATGGCAGAGTTTAAGGCGGCTGGCCTGGCGAGAAGCCTGGCCGGCCACGATAAAGAGGAACTGTATATCATAATCAGTGTCCAGGGGGAATATGTTTATCTGTCAGACGGCACCCGCCGTCCCCTGAATAAGCAGAAGCGCAAGAATAAGAAACACCTGCAGGCAATGGAAGCACGGAATGAGGACCTGGAAAAGAAATTCTTAGAGGGACGTCCTGTACGGGATGAGGAGATCGCCGGTTTTATCCGTGCATATAAGCAGGAGGAAGGAAAGAAAAATGTCTAAAGCAGACGTGATTGAGATTGAGGGAACCGTAGTTGAGAAACTGCCCAACGCCATGTTCCAGGTTGAGCTGGAGAACGGGCACCAGGTTCTGGCCCACATCAGCGGGAAGCTCCGGATGAATTATATCCGAATCCTTCCGGGTGACAAGGTGACTCTAGAAATGTCTCCCTATGACCTCTCCAAGGGCAGAATCATCTGGAGAGATAAATAAAAAAGGGCTTGCATTTGCTGGACAGCTTTGGTATAATATTTCAGCAACTTTGTTGGTCTATAGAAAGGAGAATTACTGTGAAGGTTAGATCGTCGGTAAAACCGATCTGCGAAAAATGCAAGATCATAAAGAGAAAAGGCAGTATCAGAGTAATTTGCGAAAATCCGAAACACAAACAGAGACAAGGTTAATTTAATTTTAGGAGGTGTACTACACACATGGCTCGTATTTCAGGTGTTGACTTACCAAGAGAAAAACGCGTTGAGATCGGTCTCACTTACATCTACGGAATCGGCAGAGCAAGCTCCAACCGCATCCTTGCGGAGGCAGGCGTAAATCCGGATACCCGGGTAAAGGATCTGACAGATGACGAGGTAAAGAAGCTGGCCGCAATCATCGCTGACACCCAGGTAGTGGAAGGTGATCTGCGCAGAGAGATCGCGATGAACATCAAGCGGCTTCAGGAGATTGGCTGCTACAGAGGAATCCGCCACAGAAAGGGACTTCCGGTTCGCGGGCAGAAGACAAAGACCAACGCAAGAACCTGCAAGGGACCGAGAAAGACCGTAGCAAACAAGAAAAAGTGAGTACTTGGTGAGGTCTTTCACGAACCTAGTACGAACTTTGTTCTTCGACGACAGGAGAAGAACATCCTCAGCTTCCCGTTATGGGGATCATTCCATATCGCAGCTTAGGAACAATGTATCAACTTTGCAACCCGAATTCGATTTGTATGTTTTAAAAGCAGGATGAGCGAATTCAAGTAAATGAGAAAGTAGGTTAGTTTAAAATGGCTAAAAAAGTGTCCACTACAAAGAAAGTGACAAAAAAGCGTGTAAAGAAAAACGTTGAACGCGGACAGGCACATATCCAGTCATCTTTTAATAACACGATTGTTACGTTGACGGATGCTCAGGGTAACGCTTTATCATGGGCTAGTGCCGGTGGTCTGGGATTTAGAGGTTCAAGGAAATCTACTCCTTATGCAGCTCAGATGGCAGCAGAAACTGCTACAAAGGCAGCTCTCGTACATGGCTTGAAGTCCGTTGACGTTATGGTCAAGGGACCTGGTTCAGGACGTGAGGCAGCAATCCGCGCTCTTCAGGCATGCGGCCTGGAGGTAACCAGCATCAGAGACGTGACCCCCGTTCCTCACAACGGATGCCGTCCGCCCAAGCGCAGAAGAGTCTGATTTATTTTATTAGGAGGTAAAAAAAGTGGCAGTAGATAGAGTTCCTGTTCTTAAAAGATGCAGATCCTTAGGGCTGGATCCGATCTATTTAGGAATTGATAAAAAGTCCAACAGAGAGTCCAAAAGAGCAAACAAGAAGTTAAGCGAATATGGCATGCAGCTTCGTGAGAAGCAGAAAGCCAAATTCATCTACGGTGTTCTGGAGAAGCCCTTCCGCAACTACTATGCAAAGGCTTCCCGCATGAACGGCATGGTGGGTACCAACCTGATGATTCTGTTAGAGTGCCGTCTGGACAATGTCCTGTTCCGCATGGGGCTGGGCCGTACCCGTAAGGAGTCCCGTCAGATTGTAGATCACAAGCACGTGCTGGTGAACGGCAAGTGCGTAAATATCCCCTCCTTCCAGGTGAAGGTAGGCGACGTGATTGAGATCAAGGAGAAGCACAAATCCGCTCAGAGATACAAAGACATCCTGGAGGTTACCGGCGGCCGTATGGTTCCCGCATGGCTGGAGGTTGACCAGGAGAATCTGCGCGGCACTGTTAAGGAGCTGCCGACCAGAGATGAGATTGATGTTCCTGTAAATGAAATGCTTATCGTTGAGTTGTACTCCAAGTAATAAAACGTAACAGTTCAGGCCGCGGGCATATAAGCCGGTGCCTGATTGCCTGCCTGTTTTGGACAGGCAGGCTTTTCCCTCGAGATATAATAGGAACCCAAAAAGGAGGGGCTATTAGTGTTCGATTTTGAAAAACCAAACATTGAGATTGCAGAAATCTCGGAAGACAAGAGATACGGCAAGTTTGTAGTTGAACCACTTGAGAGAGGTTACGGAACGACGCTGGGCAATTCCTTGAGGAGAATTATGCTCTCCTCTTTACCCGGAGCCGCAGTGAGTCAGGTAAAAATTGATGGTGTTCTGCATGAATTCAGTTCCATCGCCGGAGTCAAGGAAGATGTGACGGAAATCATCATGAACATCAAGAGCTTAGCGATTAAGAATAACAGTGATACCGACGAGCCCAAGGTGGCCTATATTGAATTCGAAGGCGAGGGAGTTATCACTGCAGCGGACATCCAGGCGGATGCTGACATTGAGATCATGAATCCGGATCAGGTGATCGCCACGCTGAGCGGCGGTACGGACAGCAAGTTCTATATGGAGCTTACCATCACCAAAGGCCGGGGCTATGTCAGTGCCGACAAGAATAAGAACGACGAACTCCCCATCGGTGTGATTGCGGTGGATTCCATCTATACTCCGGTGGAGCGTGTTAATATGGCGGTGGAGAATACCCGTGTGGGACAGCAGACGGATTATGATAAGCTGACCCTGGAGATTTATACCAATGGCACTCTTGCGCCTGACGAGGCGGTAAGCCTGGCGGCCAAGGTGCTGAGCGAGCATCTGAACCTCTTTATCGATCTTTCTGAGAACGCCAAGACCGCAGAGATCATGGTGGAGAAAGAGGACAATGAAAAAGAGAAGGTTCTGGAGATGAACATCGACGAGCTGGAGCTCTCGGTGCGCTCCTACAACTGTCTGAAGAGAGCCGGCATCAACACTGTGGAGGAACTGTGCAACAGAACCTCCGAGGATATGATGAAGGTTCGCAACCTTGGCCGCAAGTCGCTCGAAGAGGTTTTGGCCAAGCTGAAAGAGCTGGGTCTGCAGCTGAATCCCAGCGACGAATCATAAGTGAAATCTGGCTTTCCGGCTTTTGCAGCATGCAGCGGCCGGGGCGCCGATCCCCGGATACAGTAAGTCCAAAAGAAGCGTGGATCCGGGCTGCCCTAAATAAAGTGGAAATAAGTGCCTTAGGCCAGTAAGACCGATGAAGCATGGTAAAGGTGCGCCACAGAATGATGGAGGATGAATACAATGGCAGGATATAGAAAATTAGGAAGAACTTCTAACCAGAGAAAGGCTCTGATCCGGAGCCAGGTAACAGCTCTGCTGTACCACGGCAAGATCCGCACCACAGAGGCCAGAGCAAAGGAGATCCGCAAGGCTGCGGAGAGCCTGATTGCTATGGCTGTGCGTGAGCGTGACAACTATGAGACAGTTACCGTAAAGGCAAAAGTTGCCCGCAAGGATAAGGACGGCAAGCGTGTGAAAGAGGTTGTGGACGGCAAGAAAGTTACCGTTTATGACGAGGTTGAGAAGGAAATCAAGAAGGATAAGCCTTCCAGACTTCATGCAAGACGTCAGATGCTGCGCGTGCTCTACGGAGTGACGGAAGTTCCCGCAGCTCCGGCAGGAAGAAAGAAAAACACAAAGACTGTTGATATGCCGGCAAAGCTGTTCGATGAGATTGCCCCCAAGTATGCGAACCGCAACGGCGGCTACACGAGAATCGTAAAGATCGGACCCCGCAAGGGCGACGCTGCGATGGAAGTATTAATTGAGCTGGTCTAATCGGACATTATACATCCAAATATAGTTAAGACAGGCGGCTGCCGGCAGGATTTTCCTGCCGGCGGTTTTTTCTTAAGGTTTGACAGAATATCGTAAGTTGACGTGCTGCCGGGGGATCGCTATAATGAAATTAACAGTTCGGGGGAATAGTGCCCTGGCCGTTTGAAAATGGAAATTTGCATTCCGGGAGGAGGAAGATTATGTGGAGGATAAAAGGTTTGGCAGCCATAGCACTGGCCTGCGGTATGGCTGTGACGTCCGTGCCTTTGACGGCGGAGGCGGACGACCGCAAATACATTTCCAGCATATCCCTTAAAGTTCATGTGGAACTTGATCCCGGAGATGAGATCGATGATGGTGATTCTATTGATACCAGCAATGGCGGGGGAGACGGTACGTATGTTTATACCAGTTCCAACAAATATTCGATCGACTCGGCTGAGTGGGCTACGGATACGACGGTGGGAGTAGGAGACACGCCGAAAATCGAGGTGTATCTGGATCCGGAATATTCCGGGGATACAGAGTACCGGTTTCGGAGCAGCTACAGCTCAAGTTCTGTCAGCATCAGCGGAGGTACTTTTGTATCGGCGGACCGGAAAGGGGACCAGCTCAAGGTGGTCCTGCGAGTCAATGGCATAAAAGGAACCTTCTCAGAGCCGGAGGACGCGTACTGGAGTGACTCTCTGGGGAGAGCCCGTTGGGAAGAAGGGGATGACAGCTCAGGATATTATGACGTGTACTTGTATCGAGGATCCAGCGTAGTAAAAAAATTGGAGGAATATCAGGGGAATTCCTACAATTTCTACCCCTATATGACAAAAGAGGGGGATTACACTTTTAAGGTTCGGACTGTTCCACACACAGACGATGAAAAACGGTATGGTGAGAAGAGCGGATGGGTGGAATCCGGCGATCTCTATATTGATGCGGATGAAGTATCTGACGGTACAGGGCAGGACACGGGAAGCGGAACCGGAGCTGGAGGCGGAATTACCGAGGTTGGGTGGATCCAGGATGGAAGTACATGGTATTTCAAATATCCGGACGGAACCTATCAGCAGGCGGGATGGCTCAAGTGGAACGGCAAGTGGTATCTGTTTGACAGCAACGGACGGATGCTTACCGGATGGCAGCAGACCAATGGGAATTGGTACTATCTGGGAGAGAGCGGGGACATGAAGACCGGCTGGCTCAAGTCTGGAGATGTATGGTACTATCTGAATCCCAATACCGACGGGCCTGAAGGCGCTATGGTGAAAAGCAGCTGGCTCATCATTGACGGAAAGGCGTATTTTATGAGTGATTCCGGCGCCATGGTGGAAGGCTGGTATCAGGTGGAGGGAAGCTGGTATTATTTCTATCCCGGCCAGGGAAATAAGGCGGTCAATACAAACATAAGCGGATTCCAGCTGGATGAAAACGGAGTTTGGAACCGATAAAAGATTCAGGAAGCTCGGGCAGCCGGGCTTCTTTTTATCTGCCCGCCGCGGTCTGGCTGGGGCGGGCAGAGATGGCGGGAATGAATGTTCAAATACATTCTAGGGCAGCCGGAGATGGCAGGGCGGAAACAGCAGGAAGAAACATACGGTTGAGTTTGCAGATAAAGTGTGCTAAAATGTTCAGAAGAATTGGAGCCCTGTATACAGAGGGCAGGACGCAGAAAGGGACTAAATGGGAATCATTAAGGCGGCTCGTCTGGTGCACGAATATATCAGGCGGAATGAGGATGATAAAGTCGAAGAAGTAAAGCGGGCTTTGGACGGAGTGGATGTGGATATAAAAGCCGGCGATTTTGTGGCGGTTTTGGGACACAATGGATCGGGAAAATCCACCTTTGCCAAGCATGTCAACGCCCTTCTCGCGCCTACGGAAGGAACTCTATGGGTGGGTGAGATGGACACCAAAGATGAATCCCATATATGGGATATCCGAAAGATGGCTGGCATGGTATTTCAGAATCCGGACAACCAGATTATCGGAAATATTGTGGAAGAGGACGTAGGATTTGGCCCGGAGAATCTGGGCGTGCCTACGGAAGAGATCTGGAAACGCGTGGATGAGAGCCTGAAGGCTGTGGGAATGACGGCGTACCGCCTGCAGTCTCCCAACAAACTTTCCGGAGGGCAGAAGCAGCGGGTGGCGATCGCAGGAGTGATGGCCATGAAGCCGCGGTGCATTATTCTGGATGAGCCTACGGCTATGCTGGATCCCAATGGCCGCAGGGAGGTTATAAAAACCGTCCACGCCCTGAACCGGGCGGAGGGGATTACGGTGCTTTTGATCACACATTATATGGAAGAGGCAGTGAATGCTGACCGTGTGATCGTCATGGACGACGGGCGGATTGTTATGGACGGAGAGCCGAGGGAGATTTTTTCCCGGGTTCGGGAGCTGAAGAGCCATGGGCTGGATGTCCCACAGGTGACGGAGCTGGCTTTTGCGCTCAGAGAGGCGGGGATGCCTCTGCCGGAAGGAATTTTAAGCCGCGAAGAGCTGGTTCGGGAGCTGGCGCCTCTCCTGGCCCGCAGGTAGGTGGAAGGAGCAGGCATGTCAATAAAAGCGGTAGATTTGAACTTTGTTTACAGCGGCGGCACAGCCTTTGAGCAGCATGCCCTGTTTGATGTAAATTTTGAAATTCAGGATGGGGAATTCGTGGGCCTGATCGGCCATACGGGTTCGGGAAAATCCACTCTGACCCAGCACTTGAACGGACTTCTCAAAGCAAGCTCGGGCGCGCTCTATTTTAATGGAGAAAATATCTACGAGCCGGGCTATGATATGAAAAAGCTCCGGAGTAAGGTGGGACTTGTATTTCAGTATCCGGAGCACCAGCTGTTTGAAATCGATGTGCTGACAGACGTCTGCTTTGGGCCGAAAAATCTGGAACTTTCCCAGGAAGAGGCAGAAAAGCGGGCTAAGGAGGCGCTGGCTCTGGTAGGGCTGGATGAGAGTTATTACAAACAGTCCCCCTTTGAGCTCTCCGGAGGTCAGAAGCGGCGGGTCGCGATTGCGGGGGTTCTGGCCATGGAGCCGGAGGTTTTGATCCTGGATGAGCCCACAGCGGGATTGGATCCCAGAGGAAGGGATGAGATTCTTGATGTGATTAAGGGGCTTCACGACCAGAGGGGGATGACCATTATCCTTGTATCTCACAGCATGGAGGATGTGGCGAGATATGCGGGACGATTGATTGTCATGAACCGCGGATCAAAGGTATTTGACGGCACGCCCAAGGAGGTGTTCCGGCATTATAAGGAGCTGGAGGCCATAGGACTGGCGGCGCCTCAGATCACGTATCTGGTTCACGACCTGCGGGAGCAGGGTGTGGAGCTTGACCCGGATATTACGACCATAGAGGAAGCGCGGAAGGCCATCCTGGAACTGTGGGAAGGGGCGGACGGCGCCGGCGCTCCGGAGCATGAGGCAGACGGGCAGGCAAAGGCCGGTACTGTGGGAAAAGAAAGCAGCGGGGATATACATGTTTAGAGAGATTACATTGGGACAATATTATCCGGCGGATTCAAAGATTCACCGTTTGGATCCGCGGACAAAGCTGTTTGGAACCATGATTTTCATCATCTCCCTCTTTATTGCGGACAATGTGTGGGGATATGGGATAGCCACAGCAGCTCTTATACTGGTGATACGTATGACCCGGGTGCCGGTCCGTTTTATTCTCCGCGGGCTCAAGGCCGTGCTGATCCTTCTGCTGATCAGTGTGAGCTTTAATCTGTTTCTCACCAGCGGGCGGGTGATTGTGAAGTTCTGGATTTTTCAAATCACGGAGGAAGGCGTGCGCCTGGCCGTCTTCATGGCGATCCGCCTTATTTATCTGGTGGTCGGTTCTTCTCTTATGACGCTGACGACCACGCCCAATCAGCTGACGGACGGCCTGGAAAAGGGCCTGGGATTTTTAAAGCGGTTGAAGGTGCCTGTTCATGAAGTGGCGATGATGATGTCCATTGCCCTGCGCTTTATCCCAATCCTGGTGGAGGAAACGGACAAAATTATGAAGGCGCAGATGGCCCGCGGCGCAGATTTTGAGTCGGGAAACCTGATGCAGAGGGCAAAGGCTATGGTTCCTCTTTTGGTTCCTCTGTTTGTCAGCGCATTCCGCAGGGCGACGGACCTGGCTATGGCCATGGAGGCCCGCTGCTACCGGGGAGGCGAGGGGCGAACCAAGATGAAACCGCTGCACTATGAGACGGGTGACCGGGCTGCCTATACCCTGTTGGCAGTGTATCTGGCGGTTATGGCTGCGTGCAGAATTTATCTGTGAGGGCGGAAAAATGAAGCGTGTAAAGCTGGTGGTGGCCTACGACGGCACCAATTATCACGGATGGCAGCTCCAGCCGGGGGCAGTGACCATCGAGCAGGTTCTCAATGAGACCCTGACAGAGCTTCTCGGGGAACCGATTGCGGTGATCGGCGCCAGCCGTACGGATTCCGGCGTGCATGCCCTGGGAAATGTGGCGGTCTTTGATACGGAGCACCGGATGCCGGGAGAAAAGGTTTGCTTTGCGCTGAACCAGAGGCTTCCCGCGGATATACGCATCCAGTCCTCCTGCGAGGTGCCGGACGGATGGCATCCCAGGAGATGCCCCTGTGTCAAGACATATGAGTACCGGATTTTAAACCGCAGTGTGGAGCTGCCGCAGCAGCGTCTGTACACTGCTTTCTGCCGTTTTCCGGCAGATGTGGAGCGGATGCGCCGGGGGGCTGCCTTTCTTGTGGGAGAGCATGATTTTAAGAGCTTCTGCAATGTGAGAACCCAGGCGGAGAGCACGGTGCGCCGGGTGTATGACATCCAGGTGGAGCGGGATGCGGGGGATGTGATCACCATCCGAATCCGGGGAAACGGATTCCTCTACAATATGGTTCGGATCATTGCCGGGACGCTTTTAAAGACAGGCATGGGGCAGATGGAGCCCGAAGCGGTCAGGACAGCCCTGGAAGCCAGGGACCGGCAGGCGGCGGGGCCCACGGCACCGGCCAGGGGGCTGACTCTGGTGGGGATTGAATATCTGTGAGTATCCGAGCGGCAGCGCAAATGCTCGAAAATGCTTAAAAACCTTGAAAAACCGTGGAAAATGGGGTTGACACCCGGAAAACCCTATTATATAATATAAAACTGTGACATTACCAGAGAATGCTTATCCAAAGCCCCGGAATAAGCATCCAGCTGATAAATTCTTCCCATATTTATCAGGCGGTTTGGGGCATCCGTTGGATGCCGGATATATAGTAAGACGAAGGTTGATATCAACAGGAGGTTAATCCATGAAAAGTTTTATGGCTAGTCCAGCGACAATTGAGAGAAAATGGTACGTAGTGGATGCTGCGGGATGCACATTAGGACGTCTGGCTTCTGAGGTTGCCAGCGTTTTGAGGGGCAAGAATAAGCCGATCTTCACTCCTCATATGGACTGCGGAGATTATGTAATTGTAGTTAACGCTTCCAAGGTAAAGGTAACCGGCAAGAAGCTTGATCAGAAGATTTACTATCGTCATTCCGATTATGTGGGCGGTATGAAGGAAACCACTCTTCGGGAGATGATGGCCAATAAGCCCGAAAAGGTAGTTGAGTTAGCGGTTAAGGGTATGCTTCCAAAAGGACCTCTGGGAAGAAGCATGTACAAGAAGCTTCATGTATACGCAGGCCCGGATCACGAGCAGGCAGCGCAGAAACCGGAAGTTTTAACATTTTAATGAGGATTGGAGGAAGAAAGTATCATGGCTAGCGTGAAATTTTATGGAACAGGCAGAAGGAAAAAATCCATTGCTAGAGTATATATGACACCGGGTACCGGCAAGATCACGATCAATAAGAGAGACATTGATGACTATCTGGGACTTGAGACATTAAAGCTCATTGTGCGTCAGCCCTTGGTAGCTACCGATACGACCGACAAGTTCGACATCATGGTTAACGTACACGGCGGCGGTACCACCGGACAGGCAGGCGCTATACGTCACGGTATTTCCAGAGCGCTTCTGAAGGCAGACATTGATTATCGTCCCGTTTTGAAGAAGGCTGGATACCTGACCAGAGACCCGAGAATGAAGGAGAGAAAGAAGTACGGCCTCAAGGCCGCCCGTCGTGCTCCGCAGTTCAGCAAGCGCTAAACTTTATCAAACTCGGTCAAAAAGCTCGGAAAATCGCGGTTTTCCGGGCTTTTTCCTTTGATATGGTTTGATACGGTTTGATGAAACTTGACCCATTTTCATCCAATTTATAGTGGTTACCAAGTGGATAACCGGCAAAAATCAGGCCAAAAAGAGGGCCAAGTGGTTACCAAATAGGATAACCGAGGGCTGTTTTTCTGCTCTTAAAATGGAGATTTTATCGCCCTCTCAGAAGGTCATTTTCGTCTGGTGGGTTTGAGAAAATTTGGCCTAATTTGACTACA
>DWWT01000070.1 GCA_019119575.1 Candidatus Enterocloster excrementipullorum | reverse complement strand
AACCCAGAGTAATGTGACCGTGGAAACCATGAAGGATAGGCTCTACCTATTCCAGTGCTATCCCCAGATAACCACCACACTGACCTTTGCGGAATACACGGATGATAGCCGTACTGCCACCAAAGAAGTTACCCCTGGTCTTTCGGAAGTGATGATGCTTGCCGGCGCAAAGACGCCTACTGAGTATGCTATCGAGGAAATCGACCCGTATATGCTCAGAGAGCTGATTCAAGCCATCTATGTGGAAGCACCGGACAAGTCCAGCGGTAAACGCAGACAGAACATCCACATCAAGTACGATGGAATCGGCTTTATCCCGTTGGAAGAACTGATGAAACACGAATAAAGCAAAGGAAAACGGCGTAGCTCACGCCACGCCGTCCCTTGAAAACTATGCAGTTTTCTGCTTTTTCAAAATAACCTTTTTACGACCCCCGCCCATTCGCCGGGGGATATTTATTCGTATCCGAATCTTTTATTTTATCCGAAAAAACCTTTTTATAAAAGTAAGTTTTTTCGGATTACAAATAAAAACTATTGAAATATTTTCAGTTTTTGGCTATACTATAAGCAAGGAATAAGGAGGCGAACGATATGATTATCCGACCACAATATATGAACACGCTGAAAACCTATCGGGATGTTCCGCTTGTTAAGATACTTGCGGGAATCCGGCGCTGTGGTAAATCCACAATTTTAGATATGCTGCGGGACGATCTGCTGAAATGCGGGATTGCCGCAGACCACATACTCAGTATGCGCTATACGTCGGAGGATTTTGACGACGGAATGACCGACAAGGCTATGTATCAGGGCATTAAAGAACAGATGACCGACGATGGGCGCTACTATCTGCTGCTGGACGAAGTGCAGGAAATCGACGGTTGGGAAAAAGCGGTCAATAGCCTACTTGAAAATGCCAATACCGATATTTATGTGACCGGCTCCAATTCCAAGCTGATGTCCAGCGAGATCTCCACCTATTTGACGGGACGGTATATCTCCATTCCGGTTTATACGCTGTCTTTCGCTGAATATTTGGAGTTTAAGAAATCAGATTCCCGTTCCCCAAAGGAGCTGTTAAACGAATACCTGCGGCTGGGTGGATTCCCCATTGTGGCGCTGGGTAACTTTGATGAACGCTCCGCCTATCAGATTGTGGAGGGAATCTATAACTCTGTAATTACCAACGATATTACAAAGCGCCATAACATCATGAACTTCGATTTGTTCAACCGTGTTGTCAAGTATATCGTGGAAAATGTGGGCAAGACCTTTTCCGCCAACGCCATTGCGAAGTTCCTCAAAAGCGAGGGGCGTTCCCTATCCGTGGAGGCGGTTTACAACTATCTGAACTGGCTGGAAAAGGCGTTTGTGATTTATCGCTGCAGGCGGTATGATTTACAGGGAAAATCTGTGCTGAAAACCCAAGAGAAATTCTATCTGGCGGACCCTTCCCTGAAATACTGCGTCATGGGCTTTAATCCGAAGTCCATAGCCGCTATGCTGGAAAATATTGTGTATTTCGAACTGCGGCGGCGGGGCTATGAAGTTTATATCGGAAAGAATGAAACAAAGGAAATTGATTTTGTGGCAGTGCAGCGCGACGAGCGTATCTACGTTCAGGTGTGCCGCAGGCTGCCGGAGGAATCGGACCGGGAGGTCGCCAATCTCCTCGAAATCAAAGACCACTATCCGAAATATGTGGTAACGCTGGATGCGCTGGCGGCAGGAAATATCAATGGCGTGAAGATCGTGCATTTGGCGGATTTCCTGCTAAGTGACACATATTAATCGAAGCGTCTGATAAAGCATATTTCGCGCGCCGCACCCTGTCCCCCAGACATGCATATAGTGGTAATAGGACACGTTTTCTGCTGACGAAAGCTGTCCGGAAAAGGCAGGTGAAGAAAAATGTCGTCATTTCCCATGCTTTCGTACCGGGAATTTGACCGGTGGCTGGAGGAAGGAAAAATCGGCCAGCTGATTGATCTGAGGGAACCCTGGCTCTTTCGGGAATCCAGGATATGGGGGAGCGTCAATATACCGTATGATGAGATAGAAAGCCGGGCGGACCAGCTTAACCCAAATGGGACTCTGGTGTTTTACTGCGACCGGGGAGCGAAAAGCATGGTGGTCTGCCGGGATCTCTGGCGCCTGGGATGGGATGTGGCCGATCTGGCCGGAGGAATCCTGAATTACCGGGGGAAATACATTGACAAAAGCCCCTCTCCCAAACTAAAATAAAGCGTAGCCGTCCCGCGTGCGGGCAGGCTGCTATCCGGAAATATAGGAGGAATACCTGATGAAAATTATGTTTGCATCTGATATACACGGTTCTGCATATTACTGCCGGAGGATGCTGGAGGTCTACGAGGCCTCCGGCGCCTCCCGCCTGGTGATTCTGGGAGATATCTTATACCATGGCCCCCGCAACGACCTGCCTTGGGAATATGCACCCAAGGAGGTGATCGCCATGCTGAACCCCTTAAAAAACCAGATTTACGCGGTTCGGGGCAACTGCGATACGGAGGTGGACCAGATGGTGCTGGAGTTCCCCATCCTGGCGGACTATGCCCTTCTCTCCATCGAGGGAAAGACGTTCTACGCGACCCATGGACATGTCTATAACCAGGATCATTTGCCGCCCATGCAGGAGGGCGACATCCTGATTCACGGACACACCCATCTTCTGAAGGCGGAGCAGGCCGAGACGGAGAGCTGCGGGCGGATCACCGTGTTAAATCCTGGCTCCGTGTCCATTCCCAAGGGAGGAAATCCCAATACATACGGCATGCTGGAGGATGGAGTGTTTTCCATTATTACCCTGGACGGGGATGTGGTAAAGAAGATGGCTCTGTAATAAGGAGGGCAAGACCGAGTGAGCAAAGTGTATGAACTGATTGCGCCCTGCCATTTTGGGCTGGAGGCGGTACTGAAAAAAGAGATAATGGATCTGGGGTATGCGATTACCCTGGTGGAGGACGGCCGGGTCACCTTTACAGGCGGGGAGGACGCGATCTGCCGCGCCAATGTGTTTCTGCGCACAGCGGAGCGGGTTCTGCTCAAGGCGGGCAGCTTCCGGGCGGAGACATTTGAGGAGCTTTTTCAGGGGACAAAGGCAATTCCCTGGGAGGAGTTTATCCCGGAGGATGGAAAATTCTGGGTGGCAAAGGCGTCCTCCATCAAGAGCAAACTGTTCAGCCCGTCGGATATCCAGTCCATCATGAAGAAGGCTATGGTGGAGCGGCTGAAGAGCCGCTATAAGGTGAGCTGGTTCCCGGAAAATGGGGCCAGCTATCCCCTGCGTGTATTTTTATATAAAGACATGGTAACCGTGGGCATTGACACCAGCGGAGATTCCCTTCACAAGCGGGGATACCGCACCCTCTCCAGCAAGGCGCCCATCACGGAGACCCTGGCGGCGGCCCTGCTTCTTCTGACGCCGTGGAATAAGGATCGGATTCTGGTGGACCCGTTTTGCGGGAGCGGTACCTTTCCCATCGAAGCGGCCATGATGGCGGCCCGCATTGCTCCGGGGATGAACCGGGATTTCCTGGCGGAAGAGTGGCGGCATGTGGTAAAGCGCAAATACTGGTATGAGGCAGCGGATGAGGCGCAGAGCCTGGCAAACCCTGATGTAGAGACGGATATCCAGGGCTATGACATTGACGGGGATATTATTCGGGCAGCCAGGGCCAATGCGAAGGCGGCGGGGGTGGAGCACCTGATCCATTTCCAGCAGAGGCCGGTGAGCGCTTTGAGCCACCCGAAAAAATATGGGTTTCTCATCACGAACCCGCCGTACGGCGAGCGGATTGAGGACAAAGAAAATCTGCCCGGGCTGTACCGGGAGATCGGGGAGCGGTTTGCGGATCTGGATTCCTGGTCCATGTATCTGATTACCGCATACCAGGATGCGGAGAAATACATCGGCAGGAAGGCGGACAAAAACCGGAAGATCTATAACGGAATGATGAAGACGTATTTTTATCAGTTTCTGGGGCCCAAGCCGCCGAGAAAGGGAGCGGCGAACCGGGAGCCCCGGCCTGCAGTATGAGCAGGGGGAAAACGAAAGAGAAGAGGAGGAGGCTGACATGGTTCGGGCTCCTTCTGTCTGTTGTATTCTGTCTGGCCGCCTGCGGCGGTCCTGGGAGACATAAGGCAGAAGAGCAGGCGGGGACAAGGGAGGAGACGGAGCCGGAGACAGGGACGCTGCCGGAGACGGACGCAGAGGCGATGCCAGAGGCGGATGCGGACGATCTCCCTGCTGTCTACGACTACCGGCAGGAGGGACGTGCGCCCCGCATTGGCAATCAGGGCAATCTGGGAACCTGCTGGGCCTTTGCCTCTCTCGCCGCGCTGTCTTCCTCCCTCCTTCCGGAGGAAGATCTGACATTTTCCGTGGATCATATGACCATGCACAATCATTTTCAGCTGGATCAGGATGAGGGAGGGGAGTATACGATGTCCATGGCCTATCTTCTCTCCTGGGAGGGGCCGGTGCTGGCAGAGGAGGATCCTTATGGGGACGGGATTTCCCCGGATGGGCTTTTGGCCTGCCGCCATGTCCAGGAAATCCAGATTCTTCCTTCCAAAGATTACGAGGCCATCAAGCAGGCGGTTTATCGGGAAGGGGGTGTGCAGAGTTCCCTCTATACCTCCATGGAGAACGGTATGGATGAATCCATCCACTACAACCCGCGGACAAATGCCTACTGCTATACGGGGCAGGCGCAGCCCAACCACGATTCCGTGATTGTGGGATGGGATGATACCTATCCCAAGGAGAATTTTTCCGTAGAGCCCGAAGGGGACGGCGCATTCCTCTGTATTAACAGCTGGGGGGAAGAATTCGGCGATCAGGGATATTTTTATGTTTCCTACTATGATACAAACATTGGGGTAAATAATATTGTATACACAGGAATCGAGCCGGCGGACAATTACGACCGCATTTATCAGGGAGACCTGTGCGGATGGATTGGGCAGATCGGATACGGAAGTGAGGAAGCGTGGTTTGGGGCAGCGTATGAGGCGGGAGAGGACGAGACTCTGGCTGCGGCCGGATTTTACGCCACGGATAAGGACACGGAGTACGAGATATATCTGGCCCGCCGCCTGCCCTTCGGGGAAGAAGCGGCCGGGCTTAACAGCCGGAGCCTTCTGGCCCGGGGGAAACTTTCCCATGCGGGATTTTATACCATTCCTTTTGAGGAAAAAATACTCTTGGATGACGGGGAAAAGTTTGCTATAATTATAAAAATAATGACGCCGGGAACGGTACATCCGGTGGCGATTGAGTACGATTCGGGCGACGGAATCGCCGAGGTGGATTTGACGGACGGTGAGGGCTATCTAAGCTATGACGGAGAGCGCTGGGAACATGTGGAGGAAACCCAGGGATGCAATGTCTGCCTGAAAGTTTATACCCAGCGGAAAAGTACACAGAAGCAGGAGATTGAGTGATGGGACACAGAATTATATTTGCCACAGGAAATGAGGGAAAGATGCGGGAGATCCGGGCTATACTGGAAGACCTCAAGCTCCCGGTGCTCTCTATGAAGGAGGCCGGAGTAAATCCGGAAATTGTGGAAGATGGGAAGACCTTTGGGGAGAATGCCGAGATAAAGGCCCGGGCTGTGTGGAATTTGACCGGGGATATCGTGCTGGCGGATGACTCCGGCCTTGTGGTGGATTATATCGGAGGGGAGCCCGGCATTTATTCCGCCCGCTATCTGGGGGAGGATACCTCCTATGCGGTCAAGAACCAGGTGATTATCGACCGGCTTTCCCAGGCGAAGGGGAGCGAGCGGAGCGCCCGCTTTGTGTGCAATATAGCGGCGGTTCTTCCGGACGGGCGGGTGCTCCATGCGGAGGAAACCATGGAAGGGGAGATTGCCTATGCGCCTGCGGGGAGCGGGGGATTTGGGTATGATCCCATTTTATACCTGCCGGAGTTTGCAAAGACATCTGCGGAGCTGACCATGGATGAGAAAAATCAAATCAGCCACAGGGGCAAGGCGCTCAGGGCGGTGAAGGAGCTGTTAAAGAGGGAGCTGAAGTTGCAGGGATGAAAAAGATATTGATTGTCAGTGATACCCACCGGAAGGATGAGAATTTAAAGCAGGTGATTGAGAAGGAGAAACCGCTGGATATGCTTATCCACCTGGGAGACGCGGAGGGGAGCGAGTATGCGATTGCGTCCTGGGTGAATGAGACCTGCCAGATGCAGATGATCTCCGGGAACAATGACTTTTTCTCTTCACTGGATCGGGAGCGGGATGTGGAGATCGGCAGATACCGGGTGCTGCTCACCCATGGGCATTACTACAATGTGTCGGTGGGTACGGAATATCTGCGCCAGGAGGCAAGGGCGCGGGGATATGATATCGTGATGTTCGGCCACACGCACAGGCCCTATTACGATGTGGACAGGAGAAGGGGAGACAAGGATCTGATCGTGCTGAATCCGGGAAGTCTCTCCTATCCCAGACAGGAGGGCCATGCGCCCTCCTATGCGGTTATGACCCTGGACGATGCGGGGGAAGCCCATTTTAACTTTCATTTTCTTTCTCTGGAGTAGGCGGGGGCGCGCAGCTGTCTCTCTCTATAATATGATGGGGCACGATGATTTTGGTGGCCAGCAGATTGGGATTTTCAATATGGTTGATCATCTGTGAGGCAGCCTCCGTTCCCAGCTGAAGAGAATTGACATCCACCGAGGTGAGCTGCGGGGAAGTGAGCCGGGCAAAGAGGGAATTGTTGAAGGAAAGGATGGACAGATCCTTTGGGATGGAGATGCCCATCTCCAGGCACACCCGCTCCAGGGCCACGGCCAGAATATCGTCGCTGACGATGACGGCGGTGGGCCGCTCGGCAAGCTGCAGAAGCTGGCGGATAGGAGCTTCTCCCGCTTCGGAGAGGGAGTGAACCTCCGCAAAATATTCCGGCCGAAGGGACAGGCCTTTTTCCAGCAGAGCAAGCTGGCAGCCGGAGCGCCGGTCTGCCGAGAACATCAGCCGGATGTCGCTTCCGATGTAGGCGATCCGCCGGTGACCCAGGCCGTAAAGGTACTCCGCCGCCTCGCGTCCGGCCAGAAGATTGTCGTTGTCTATGTAAATGGTCTGGTTGGCAAATTGATAGGCTTTTCCAATCAGGACATAGAGCAGGCCTTCGCTGTAGAGATAATCCGCAATGGGATCCTTCTGACGGGAATAGAGCAGAATAAATCCGTCCACCTGGCCGCTCCGGGTCATAGTTCGGATGACCTGCAGAATTTCCTGGTCATCCCGTCCGGTAATCACGGTGTTGCTGTACTGCCGCTTGTTGCAGAACTGGCTGATTCCGCGGATGGCCTCCAGATAAAAAGGATTTTCAAATGCTTCCCGCTCCGAGGGCGGCAGAATGATGCCGATGGCCCGGGAATTCTGCGTGGCCAGATTGCTGGCCTGAAAATTTGGCTCATATCCCAGCTGCGCCATGGCCCGGCGCACTTTTTCTTTTGTTTCCCAGCTGATGGAGGGATTGTCCTTGCAGGTTCTTGACACGGTGGAGGGGGAAACGCCGGCAAGCGCCGCCACATCTTTTATCGTTACTGCCATATGCCATTCCTTTCTTCCTGAAATCTGTTTTTTCCATTTTAATCCAAAATAAAAACAAAGTCAATTTGTTGCGCAAAATAAATGCAAATAATCCGGGAGAACTGATGCGAATATTGCACAAAAACAGGAGGCAATTCTTGTGAAAAAAGGAGAAACACCAGAATTTTGTAAAAAAGGCTTGAAAAACCTGCGCAAACAAAATATATTTAATGCAATCGGTTGCATTATAAATGCAAATGAAAGCCAGACAACATAAATGGGAGGTTAAATGAGATGAGCAGCAATGAAAGCGCTAACGGATGTGTTTCCATTCTGGCGCCCCTTACAGGCCGGGCCGTTCCGCTGGAGCAGGTGCCGGATCCTGTATTTTCCCAGAAGATAATCGGAGATGGTATCGCAGTGATCCCCACAGAGGGAAAGATTGTCAGCCCGGTGAGCGGCGAGGTGGTTTCTGTGGCAGATACCCTTCACGCCTATGGATTCCGCACAGAGGATGGGCTGGAGCTTTTGATTCATGTGGGTTTGGAAACAGTGGTCCTGAAAGGTGAGTGCTTCACAGCCCACGTGAAGACCGGGGATCACGTAAAAGCCGGGGATCTGATCGCAGAGGTGGATTTAAAGGCCCTGGGAGAGAAAAATGTGAATCCTATAACGCCGGTTTTGGTGTGCGGAGGTATGGACGGCAGAAGCTTAAAGCTTTGTGAAGGCGCCTGCGAGGCGGGAAAGGATCCGGTTTTGATCGTCGCACAGGAGCAGGCCGCAGACAGTCCGGAAGAGAAAAAAAGCGGGGAGGAGCAGGAGGAGAAGCCGAAGACTGCGGAGCCGGAAAAAACTCCGTCCGCCGCAGAAGCGCCCGGAAAGAAGAAGCTGTCGTTCAACTTTGATTTTCTCCAGAAGCTGGGCAAGGTGCTGATGACCGTTATCGCGGTTATGCCCGCTGCGGGACTGATGATAAGCCTTGGCAAGCTGGTGCAGATGGGCGGCGCCGATGTACATATGATTTACATGGTGGGGAGCACCATGGAGAGCATCGGATGGGCGGTTATCAATAATCTGCATATCCTTTTCGCGGCTGCGATCGGCGGCTCCTGGGCAAAGGAGAGGGCAGGCGGCGCGTTTGCAGCAGTCATTGCCTTTATACTGATTAATTCCATCACCGGTGCGATTTTCGGAGTTACCGCAGACATGCTGGCAGATCCGGAGGCCGTAACCCACACTCTGTTTGGACGGGAGATTCCGGTAGATGGATATTTCACTTCCGTGCTGGGAGCTCCGGCTCTGAACATGGGCGTGTTCGTGGGCATTATATCCGGTTTTGCAGGGGGAGTAATTTACAATAAATATTATAATTATAGAAAGCTTCCGGATGCCCTTTCCTTTTTCAACGGAAAACGGTTCGTGCCCATGGTGGTCATTGCCTGGTCCGTGATTATTTCTATTATCATGGCTCTGGTGTGGCCGGTGGTGCAGACGGGAATTAACGCTTTCGGCGTGTGGATTGCGAATTCGTCTTCCACATCCCCGGTGCTTGCACCCTTTATCTACGGAACGCTGGAGAGGCTTCTCCTTCCCTTCGGCCTGCATCATATGCTGACCATACCGATGAATTACACCTCCTTTGGAGGCACCTATATGATCCAGACAGGCGTCAATGCGGGAAGCCAGGTATTTGGCCAGGATCCTTTGTGGCTGGCCTGGGCCAATGATTTGATTAACTTTAAGAATGCGGGCGATATGGAATCTTACGCCAATCTTCTCGCCACCGTAACGCCGGCCCGGTTTAAGGTGGGGCAGATGATAGGCGCCACGGGCCTTTTGACAGGAATCGCTCTGGCTATGTACCGCAGGGTAGATGCGGATAAGAGAAAGCAGTATAAATCCATGTTCCTCTCCACGGTGCTGGCTGTGTTCCTCACCGGCGTGACCGAACCCCTGGAGTTCATGTTCATGTTCTGCGCGCTGCCTCTTTATATTGTGTATGCGATTCTGCAGGGATGCGCGTTTGCCATGGCAGGCATTATTGATCTGCGGCTGCACTCGTTTGGAAATCTGGAGTTCATCACCCGGATCCCCATGTCGGTGCAGGCGGGACTTACAGGCGATATCATTAACTTTGTAATCTGTGTGATTGCATTCTTTATCATTGGATACTTTGTGGCATACTTTATGATTGGAAAGTTCCGCTATGCGACGCCGGGACGTCTGGGAAACTATACGGATGAGAACGCATCCGACGATGAGGACGCGGGAACCGGCGCTGCCAGGACATCCGGAAGCGCTTCAGCGGCCGGAAGCCAGGCGGAGAGAATCATCGGGCTCCTGGGAGGACGGGAAAATATCGTCCTGGTGGACGCCTGCATGACCCGGCTCCGCGTGACAGTGAAGGATCCGGAGAAAGTGGCTGACCTGGCTGCATGGAAGGCAGAGGGCGCCCTTGGACTTATCAAGAAGGACGGGGGAATCCAGGCGGTCTACGGACCCAAGGCCGATGTGCTCAAATCCGATATCAATGATATCCTGTGATAATTCAGATGGGCGGCGCTCTTTGAAAGACGCGCTGCCCATTAAATGAGGTTCTGGGAGAAAAAATGAAGATTCTTACGTTGAATACGCACAGCTTGGCGGAAAAGGATTATGAGAACGGCCTGGCCTGCACGGTCAGAGCCCTTCTCAAAGAGCGGCCGGATATCATGGCCTTTCAGGAGGTAAACCAGGAGACAGGCCAGCCGCCTCTTGCGGAAGATGCTTTAAAGGGCTATGTTCCCTGCACGGGTTTTGCGGGAACTGTGCGCCGCGGGAATCATGCGGCCCGTCTGGCAGCTCTGCTTGAGGCAGAGGGATGCCCGTATTTTTGGACCTGGCTGCCGGTGAAATTGGGATATGGGATTTACGACGAGGGACTGGCACTGTTCAGCCGCAGTCCCATCAAGGAGACGGATCAGATCGCTTTGAGCCGCACGCAGGACTACGGAAACTGGAAGACGAGGAAGGCTTTGGGAATACGGGCCCGGGCAGCGGACGAAAGGGAGGACGCCTGGTTTTACACGGTTCATATGGGCTGGTGGGACGATGGGGAAGAACCCTTTAAGGAGCAGTGGGACCGCCTGGAGTCCGGTGTGAGAGAAAAAAGAACCCGGGGTTCCGTGTGGGCGGCAGGGGATTTTAACAGCCCGGCCAATGTGCGGGGACAGGGATATGATTATGTAAAATCCCATGGATGGAAGGATACCTATGAGACGGCCGGCAAACGGGACGAGGGGCTGACCGTGCAGACAGTTATTGACGGCTGGAGAGAGCGCGGGGAGAACAGCGGAATGCGGATTGACTATATCTGGTGTTCCCGCGGCGTAAAGGCAGATTCCTCACGCATTATATTTGACGGCAAGAATTATCCCAGGGTTTCCGACCACTGCGGGATCATTTTGACAACAGGAAAAACGGCTTGGGCCGGGGAAAATGCAATGCAGCAGAGCCAGGAGGAAAAGCGATGAACCGAGGAGCGGGAATTTTATTGTCCATTACCAGCCTGCCGTCTAAGTACGGCATCGGCTGTTTCTCAAAGAGTGCCTATGATTTTGTGGATTGGCTGAAGGCGGCGGGACAGACCTGCTGGCAGATTCTGCCCCTGGGCCCCACCAGCTACGGGGATTCTCCCTATCAGTCCTTTTCCACCTATGCGGGCAATCCCTATTTCATTGACCTGGAGGCGCTCATCGAGGAGGGCGTTCTGACCCGTGAGGAGTGCGAGAAAGCGGATATGGGGGAAGAGGAGGGCACCATCGACTACAAGAAGATGTACGAGGGCCGCTATCCCCTTCTGCGGAAAGCTTATGAGCGCAGCAACATCAGCCAAAACCCTGACTATATCCGCTTTATGGAGGAAAATGGCTGGTGGCTTTCGGATTACGCTCTCTTTATGGCAGTCAAGGGCCGTTTTGACGGGGCGCCCTGGACCGAGTGGGCACAGGATATCCGGCTGCGCTGGGGCTATGCCATGGACTACTACCGCAGGGAGCTGTACTTTGACATTGAGTTCCAGCAGTATCTGCAGTTTACCTTTTATAAGCAGTGGCAGGCTTTGAAGGATTATGCCAATCGCCAGGGCGTGCGCATTATCGGGGATATTCCCATCTACGTGGCCATGGACAGCGCGGATGCCTGGGCGCACCCCGAGCTTTTCCAGCTGGATCAGGACAATGTGCCGCTGGCGGTGGCAGGATGCCCTCCGGACGGATTTTCCGCTGTGGGTCAGCTCTGGGGAAATCCCCTGTACCGCTGGGACTATCACCGGCAGACAGGATATGACTGGTGGATGAAACGTCTGGCGCACTGTTTTTCTCTCTATGATGTGGTGCGCATTGACCATTTCCGCGGATTTGATGAGTATTATTCCATCCCCTATGGGGCAAAATCTGCGATCGGCGGTCACTGGGAGAAAGGGCCGGGAATGGATCTCTTCCGCCGGATGCGGGAAGTGCTGGGAGAGAAGGAGGTCATTGCCGAGGATTTGGGGTATGTGACGGATTCGGTGCGCCAGCTTGTGCGGGATACGGGCTTTCCCGGCATGAAGGTTTTGGAGTTTGCCTTTGACTCCCGTGACTCGGGCTGTGCAAATGACTATCTTCCCCATAACTATACGGAAAACTGCGTGGCCTATACCGGTACCCATGACAATGAAACCATCCGGGGCTGGTTTGAGAGCATCCGGGAGGATGAGCGCCGGCTGGCGCGGGCTTATATCTGCGACAAATACACGCCCAGACAGTACCTGCACACCTCATTTATCAGTTTGATTATGGCAAGCCGCGCAAACCTGTGCGTCATTCCGATTCAGGACTATATGGGATATGACAACACCTGCCGGATGAACAAGCCGTCCACTGTGGGAATCAATTGGAAGTGGCGCCTAAAGAGCGGGGAACTCACCGAGGATCTGCAGAAAGAGATTCGCGCCATCACCCGAAGGTACGGCCGCCTTGGCTGGCAGTGGGATGAGCGGCTGGACGGGTGAGCGGCAGCAAATAAATCTAAAAAAGTACTTGCATTATTTACAAACCTATGGTAAACTATAGCACGTTGACAGCAAATGACACTATAACTGCGGCAGGAAGAACGGGCTGTCAGGTGTGTGAGTCTGTAGCTCAGCTGGATAGAGCAACGGCCTTCTAAGCCGTGGGTCGGGGGTTCGAATCCCTTCAGGCTCATTTGAGCGAAAGCTCTTATAACTTCATATGGTGGGTATAGCGAAGTTGGTTATCGCGCCAGATTGTGGCTCTGGAGGCCGTGGGTTCGAATCCCACTACTCACCCTTTATGAAACGCCCTGGAAAGTTATTCCGGGGCGTTTATATGTGGCGAAGCTGAAAGGCGCTCCGGCCGCCGGCCTGGCTTTACAGGTGGGAGGCAGGAGCAAGGCCGCAGCGCTGGGCGATGATCTCTGCGGCAAGACTGCGGTGACACCGTTCGGCAGATGCCTCACTGCAGAGCAAATAGACGTTCTGGAATCCGGAGAATCGGGAAAGGAAGTCCTGGCCGCTGCCTCGCTCTTCCATGAGCCTGCGGTATATCTGGGTGTAACTGTCCCATGGAAGCTGCTTTTTCTTGTAGCCATCCATGAGTTCTTTCGTGGGCGCGTACTCCGGGCAGTATACATACTGACAGCCGCAGATTTTTTTGTGAATCCAATGGTAAATAAACGCATGCGATTTCCTTCTATATGCGAAAGCCGATCAGGGCATTTTGCTTTTTGTAAGCCGCGTCAATGTATTCCTGCAGAGACAGCTCTTTTTCGAAAAGATTAAGCTGGCCCCGGTTGGGAAAATATTTGTTCAGCAGCTCCTCTTCCAGCTCCCTTTGGGTAACCGCCCTGCCGCCCTGCCTGGTGTATGCGGCCAGCGTGCGGACGCCGGACAAAAAAGGATCTGATTTTGAGAACTGTTCAAAATCGAGATAGCCATTTGGATAGTACCGGCGGTCCTCCTGCCTTGCGCCGAATTCTGCCGCATAGCTCTGGTAACGGATCTGATACTCCTTTAGGACGGCACTCAGAACATCCTGATTGTAATCGGGGTGGCGCCGGGAATACGGCAGGCTCCGCACGTCAGCCAGAAGCGTAATGTTATTCTTTTGAAGCGTGCTGATAAAAGTTCTCACAGAAAAACCGGAGTAACCGATGGTAAATAAGGTGTCAGCCATACTATTCGGAACGCTTACAAGCCGTTCACAATGCAGTCCGGCTTCTCGCCGCGGGACAGCCGGGCGACATTTTCCCACATATGCAGGTGCATGCGCCGGAAGCTGCCGGTGGTGATGCCGCCGATATGGGGAGACAGGAGAATACGTCCGGGCAGCTTCTGCGCCAGAAGAACCAGGGGATTCTCTGCTTCTACGGGCTCCGGGAAAAGCGTGTCAAGCCCGGCGCCGCCCAGTTTTCCGCTCTCAATGGCCTGGCAAAGGGCCTCGGTGTCAACCAGCTCTCCCCGGCCGGTGTTGATGAGGAGGGCCCCGTCTTTCATCCCGGCGATCCGGCTGCGGTTTATAAAATGCATGGTTTCCTCGTTTACCGCCATGTGGAGGCTTATGATGTCGCAGCAGGAGAGAAGTTCATCAAGCGGCAGATAGGATATGCCGTATTCTTCTTCCTCCGGGATGCTTTTTCTGTGTGGAGAGTAATAGTGGCACTGACAGCCAAAAGCAGACAGCCGCTTTGCTGTGGCTTTTCCGATATCGCCCAGCCCGATGAGGCCGACCCGGCAGTCTTCCAGGTCGGTAATGCCCTGCACCATAAGACGCTCCTTGACCTGGATCTGATGACCCGCACAAACCGCTTGATGTCCGGTGACCACAGAACGCAGCAGGCCGAGCATGAGCATCAGGGTCTGCTCCGCCACTGCATCTGCGTTGCGTCCCTTATTGTTGCAGACAAAGATTCCTCTTCGCGCAGCTGCCTTGATGTCGAGTTTGTCAAAGGCCACTCCTTCGGAATGGATCAATTTTAAATTAGGCATATGGTCAATCACATAGGCGGAGACAGGGCTTATGGCATCCGCGAGAATGACCTGGGCATCCCCGGCTGCATCCAGAAGTTCCGGGTCAGAGGTTCCGCGCGGACAAAATGTTTTTTCGCATTGGTCATAGACGGGCAGATCCGGGCGGAATTTCTCGTATCGGTCCGGGTTCCCGATGATGAGTACTTTCATGGTAGACACTTCCTCCTCTTCTTTGCTGTTGCTTTTTATTATACAACGGGCGGGAGGGACAGTAAAGGGAGACAGGCTCGAAATGGAGATGAACAAAATCGTTGACGGGAAGGATTGCCTTGTGGTAGAATAAATAGGCACTTACAGGGAATCCTGCGAGAGATATTGGCAAGAATCCTGTGAATAGCAGGAAAAAGATAGCAATTATCTATATTCTGCGGTGGGCCGTCGCCAAGCGGTAAGGCACAGGACTTTGACTCCTGCACTCGAGGGTTCGAATCCCGCCGGCCCAGTTTGGGTAAATGAGAGAGAAGCTTGTAAATTTTAGGGTTTGCGGGCTTTTCTTTTTTGCTGAAAATTTTAAGAAGATTTAAGGTGGGTTTTAATACAAGAAGCTTCTGCAGAAAAATTTATGAACTTTAATAATCTGTGAAGAAAAGGAACACAGAATGCTCACAAATTTCCGCTATGCTTGTAAATAATGTGCGGTATATCAGCAAAATGAGAAAGCGGGCGTCGGATTCAGATGACTAACGAACAGTATTATGACTTAATTAAACCCTATGAGGATGCCAGACGTATATTGTATACCCGATTAGAGATTTTAAACCATAGCCTGTACCGGGACAAGAGGACGCTGGGCCCTGTTCACAATACCCAGAGCAGAGTTAAGGAGAAGCGGAGCATTGAGGAGAAGCTGAAGCGCATGGGGCTGAAGGACAGCATTTTCAATGCAAAAGATAGTCTTCAGGATATTGCCGGCATACGGGTGATCTGCTATTTTGTGGAGGACATCTATAATATGGCGGGAATTCTGAAGAGACAGCCGGATCTGGTGGTCATAAAGGAACGGGATTATATTTCGCATCCAAAGCCCAATGGATACCGCAGCTATCATATTGTCCTGGGAATACCGGTATACTGCCTGGATACCATGGAATATTTTCCGGTGGAGGTTCAGCTTAGAACCATGGCTATGGATTTTTGGGCCAGTATGGAGCATCGGGTTTGTTACAAAAAGAATCCCGACAACCGGGAAGAGCTGGAGCGGGAATTTCGCCGTTATGCCCAGGTGCTGGAGGATATTGAAATGGAATTTGAAGCCTACAATGAGAGAAAGGGCATCAAGATGGAGCAGGAAAAGCGTATTCAAGAAAACGAATGATAGTATCCTGATGTTCTGTATAGGAAAAAGCCATGAGATAGTGGGGGGCGGCGTCTTCGGAGGCCGTCCCTTTTTGAAAGCGGGATTTGGCCATGCTCACAGCGCAGGCTTTCCGGGAGCCCGCGGCGTCTGTCGCATAGTAGATCTGGTCCTCCAGCCGCGCAAAGAGCTCCGGGGGCATCAGATCCTTCAAATCATAAACGGGAAGGCTTGCGGCGTAGTATTCGGTCAGTTCCGGGGTGGTGACAAGAAAGTCCAGCTCCCTGGCAGCTACATAGGCCACGATCTTGCTCTGGCTGGCGGTATGATAATCCGCGGAGGAGCCGGGAACTACGTAGAGGCTGTCATCAAAGATCACCTGCTGGCGGGAATTCAGTTCCAGAATTTCAGAGAAATCCCGGGCAATATCCTGGGCAGGGAACAGGCCGGCATCATCGTTGGTGAAAAAGCCCTCCAGGACGGTCTGGCGGCTGGCCTGGCAGGCGGCATCCCACACATAAAAACCGGCCAGGCAAAGGCAGAGGAGCAAAAAAATGCGTCCGCGGTAGTAGTCAAAGATAAAGCGCAGCCGCTGGGAAGGGGAGAGGGATTTCATGGTTTCCCTGTCCCGGAGCAGTTCGCGCGTTATTTTTTTGAAAAATTCATGTAAAATATTCATAAAGTGTCTCCCTGTCTTTTGCTGCTGTGCTATAATGGCTCCGGATGCCTGCCGTGATAAAAATGAATTTCCCGCTATGATCCTGGGGCAGGCGCGTTTGCTTTGAAAGGAATATGGTTTTTATGAATTATCTGTTTGATCCGGAAAACCGTTTCTGGTCGTTCATGAATAAGATCATGGATGTATTCTTTATCGGAATCCTGTGGTTTGTTTTTTCTCTGCCGGTAGTCACTGCGGGAGCGGCTCTTACAGCCCTCTATCAATTCACTTTGAAGCAGGCGGATGATGAGGAAGGGTATGTATGGAGGAGCTTCCGGCGGGCGTTTGTGAAAAATTTCCGCCAGTCCACGGTTTTGTGGCTGATTCTTTTGGCGGCGTGGGCCTTCCTTGCGGCGGACATCTACGCCTGTCTTCATATGGAATTGCCCGGGATGTGGCGGACGCTTTGTTTTGGAGTCCTGGTCTGTTTGGGCGCGCTTCTCCTGCTCACATCTCTCTACATATTTCCGCTGGTATCCCGCTATGACCGCCCGGTGCCGATTATTTTAAAGCACAGTTTTATCATGGCGGTGGGAAATCTTCATGTCTCGGTGACGGTGCTGGTGGTTTACATCGCGGCAGCGGCCCTCACTTGGTTTATTCCCCTTTTATTTCCCGTATTTGCGGCCTTGGGAGCTTTTGTCAGCTCCTATCTGTTCCGCTATGTGTTTTCCCGGTACTGGCAGGACCAGTAGAACCCCGTACCACCAGACAGCTCTGGTACTCCACGCGGGTGACGGCGCTGCCGTCCTTGGCTAAGCCAGGCTGTCCCCGCAGCTTTTCCGCCAAAAGGCGGATGCTGCTTCGCCCGCGCTCCACAATGGAGTGCTCCACGGTAGTGAGCTCTACGCCGTGAAAACCGGATGGATAGATATTGTCAAACCCGCAGAGGCTGATATCTTCCGGGATTTTCTTTCGGGCGTCCAAAAGGGCATCCCGCACGCCGTAGGCCACCATGTCATTGATCGCCACCATGGCGGTTATCTCGGGGGATTTTTTCAGGCATTCCTGTGCCAGGGCGTACCCCACGCTGTGCTCAATTTCCACTACATTTAATTCCCGCTCCGGGGATACGTCCCTGGAGTAGACGGTCACGCTGCCCTCGGGGCAGGAACGTCCATATTCTTCGGCAAGACCGGTGCAGCGGTTCACGCGGGAGGAGTGCTCGCTGTTCAGGCCGGTGGAGATGTAGGCCACATGGCGGTGGCCAAGCCCGATCAGATGGGAAGCAACCATACAGCCCGCGCGGTAGTTGCAGACATCAATGGTGTCCACGCCGAGGCTGGTGTTCCGGTCTCCGACGGCCACCATAGGGACGGAAGCAGCGGCTTTTTCGGCCAGGGCCGGCTGCTGGGGAATCATGGAAAATACCACGCCGGCGATTCGTGGATCCGCGCACAGCTCTAGGGCGGCCTGCTCCTCCTCTTTGTCCCAGTAGGTGGTGTAAATGATGGTTGTATACCCCTGACCCTTGGCTTCCTGCTCCATACCCTGAATTAAAGTGGCGTAGTAGGGATTGGTGAGGGATGGGCAGATAATCAGAATAATCTCCCGCTGCCCTTCTTTTTCCTTCCGTCTGTTTCGGTATCCCAGCTCCCGGCTGGCTGCATAAACGCGGCTGACCGTTTCCTGAGAAAAACGGGAGAGGCTCTTTCCGTTTAGTATCATGGAAACGCAGGAAGGGGATACATCCGCCTGTTTCGCAATATCTCGTATTGTGGGTTTCTTCATGGCATCTCCTCGATTTATTTGAATGGTATAAAAAGTTTAACATTGTTCAACTAAAAAATCAACAATAATCTTTGTTAAATTTATGTATAGCAAGGTAAAATGCGTGTAAAATAGCTGTAAAACCTTCTGGGATTTCGGGAAATTTATTGACAGAATGCACGAAGATATGCTAGGTTAAACATGTAAATCGAAAAGCTGATGTGAAAATGCGCATGGATCACCACAAAAATGTTCAACAAATATTCAACAAATTTCAACATTATACCAGGAGGGAAAGTCTATGAAAAAGATGTTGGCGGCAGCAGTGACGGTGGCAGTGAGCTGCGGGATGCTGGCGGGATGCAGCGGCGGCGGTTCCACGGGCGGAGCAGCAATTCAGAGTGCCCAGGCATCCGCAGAGGGAAGCGGAGCGGCAGGAGACCAGACGGCGGACGCGCAGGAAGACGGAAGTGCGCTGACAGCGGATCCGGCAAATTTTGAGGTGACGGAACCTATTACGATCCAGTGGTGGCATGCCCTGGAAGATCAATATTCACAGACGGTTCAGGAAGTGGTGGATGATTTCAATAATTCTCAGGATCTGATTACGGTGGAGCCTGTGTATGTGGGCGATTACTCCGCGGTAAATGAGGCTTTGGTGGCGGCGCATGCGGCCGGCACAGGACTTCCGGCCCTGACGGTGGCAAATACGCCCTATGTGGCAGAATACGGCGCCGGCGGCCTTACCGAGGATCTGACGCCTTATATTGAGGCTACAGGCTTTGAGATTGATGACTTTGGAAAGGGGCTTGTGGAGGCTTCCAGCTATGATGGGAAGCAGGTGGCTCTTCCCTTCTTGATTTCCACGCAGGTGATGTATTACAACCAGGATATGGCGGATGAGCTGGGGATTACTATACCGGAAAACTTTGCGGATATGGATGCGTTTTTGGAGAAGGCCTCTGTTGTAGGGGCTGACGGAACCACGGAGCGCTACGGCACCATTATTCCTGGCTGGGATCAGTGGTATTATGAGACATTCTACCTGAACAATGGAGTGAAGATCATCAATGACGATCAGACCAGCACGGATCTGGGAAGCGAGGCCGCGGTCGCACTGGTGAATAAATTCAAAGAGTGGTGCGGCAAGGGATGGATTTATTGGGCAAACGGCGCGGATGCATCCTCTATTATGCGGCAGAACTTTATTGATGGAAAAGCATTTTCCGTAGTTCACACAAGCTCTCTCTATAATACATATGTGGATCTGTGTGATTTCGAGGTGGGCATGTCCTGGCTGCCCGGAGGCGATACCAGGGATCAGGAAATCGGGGGATGCGTGCTTCTGATTCCGGCTAAGAATGACCAGGCGACCAAGAATGCGGCATGGCAGTTTTTGTCCTATCTGTGCAGCAAGGAAGTAAATATGAAGTGGGCGACGGAAACCGGATATATTCCCACCAGAAACTCTGTGCTCGAGACAGAGGAGGGACAGAAATTCCTGGAGGAAAAGCCGGCTTTCCAGTGCATCTTTGATAATCTGGATCTGATTCAGCCCCGAATCCAGCATTCCGGCTGGAGCCAGCTGGCAACGATCTGGATGAACTATATGGCGGAGATGATGATCGAAGATGTGGATATTCCGGAGATGATCGAGATGATGGTTGAGGAAATCGATGACGTTCTGGCAGATTCATAGGCTGCAATAGAGCGTGTTTGAAAATTCATTCCGGCCGTCTGCGCGCTTTGCCTCCCGCAAGTGGGACGTGCATCTGGGAAAAACGGTTTTCAAACGCGCTCCGGCGGCAGATAAGGAGGCTTCGGCAGACATCCGGAGCCTCCCTTTTAGGAGGAATTACAGATGGAAAAGAAATCTTTTTTAAAGCCGAGAACCATATCGAGTATTAAAGATTTTGTCTGTGTGGTGCCGGCGCTGCTCTTTCTGGCGGTGTTTACCTATTATCCGATCGGAAAATTGATACAGATCAGCTTCACGGACTGGAATCTGCTGAACGCGACGTGGAATTATGTGGGCCTGGAAAACTGGGAATGGCTGTTTAACGGTTCCGGCACCAGGCATCTGTTAAACTCCCTGCGGGTTACCATATTGTATTCTATAGGGGAGCTGTCCGTCACGCTGATCGGAGGACTGGTGTTTGCTCTGATTTTCAATCGTATGAGTCGGACGTTTTCTGTTATGCGCGCGGTGGTGTTTGTTCCGAGATATGTGGCCATGTCCTCGGCGGCTGTTGTGTTTTTGTGGATTTTGAATACGGACACGGGTATTTTGAATTATCTTCTGGAAAAGGTGGGGCTGCCGGCGGTTGACTGGCTGGGCAACCGGAATACGGCATTGATTTCTGTGCTGATGCTCACAGGATGGCGCGCGGTGGGATACGGCATGATGATTTACCTGTCTGCCATGATCGGCATTTCCAAGGATTATTATGAAGCGGCCTCCTTAGACGGCGCAACCTCGGTTCAGAAATTCTGGAAAATTACCTTGCCCCTCTTGTCGCCCACCACCCTGTTTTTGTTTGTCACCACATTCATCTCCTCTATGAAGGTATTTCAGTCCGTGGATATCCTGACCCAGGGCGGCCCCTACCGCTCCACGGAGGTGTTTGTCTATAAGATTTATCTGTACGCTATGGAAGACTTCCGCATGGATCGCGCGTCGGTGGTTGCCATTGCATTTTTTGTTCTGCTGCTGGCAGTCACTGCGCTGACCTTTAAGGTTTCCCAGAACAGCGTGCATTATGATGCATAAAGGAGGCAGCTATGGGAGCGAATGCAAATATTTCTTATCTGGATAAGGACCGAACGGCGAAGCGGGTGCGGAAGATAAAAACCGTAATACAATATGTTCTGGCAATTATTGTCATGCTGGTTGTGATGTTTCCGCTTTACTGGATGTTAATCTCTTCTGTAAAATCCCAGGAAGAGATCCTTCTTCTGGAGCCCACGCTTTGGCCCAGGGAATTTCATTTTGAAAATTATATAAATGTATTTCAGCGTGCAAATTTTGGAAAATACTATTATAATACCATTGTGATGACGGCAGGTCTTTTGATTTCCCAGATCATCACGGGAATCTTTGCCGCTTACGGATTTTCCAAGGGCAAATTTAAGGGGCAGAATCTCTGCTTTCTCATCGTGCTGGGCGCGCTGATGATTCCTCTGCAGGTGACCTTTATCCCCATCTATATCATGTGTGCCAACTGGGGGCTGGCAGACACCTTCCTGGGGCTGATTCTTCCGGAGTGCGTGTCTCCTTATTATATTTTTATGCTTCGGCAGACCTTTATGGCTATTGATGACAGCTATGTGGAGGCTGCAAGGGTGGATGGCCTGGGACGGATAGGGATTATCACTAAGATTCTGGCGCCTATGTGCAAGTCCACGCTGTTTACGGTGACGCTGGTGACTTTTACCAGCGGATGGAACAACTATTTCTGGCCCAAGATTATTGCAAAGAATGAGACGAGACGGGTGCTGACAGTGGGATTGGCCCAGCTTAAGAATACCTTTGCCGGCCAGGCCACCATGAATAACCATGAGATTATGGCCGGAGCGGTGATGGCGATTCTGCCGGTAGTGATTCTGTTCTTTATTTTCCAGAAATATATGCTTACCGGCTATTCTAAAGCGGCAATGAAGTGACAAGGAGGAAGGAAAAGATGAAGGTAATTGCCCACAGGGGCTACAGCGGAAGATATCCGGAAAATACCATGCTGGCTTTTGAAAAAGCCGTGGAGGCGGGATGCGACGCCATTGAGATGGATGTGCAGCTCACAAAGGATGGGGAGGTTGTGGTAATCCATGATGAGCGGATCGATCGTACTACGGATGGAACGGGCTTTGTGAAGGACTATACCGCAGGCGAGCTGCAGCGGTTCAATGCGGCTAAGCTTTTTCCGCATATCACCGAGTTTCAGCATATTCCCACCTTTGACGAATACTGCTCCTGGGCAAAGCAGGCGGGCATTGAGACAAATATTGAAATTAAAACCGGGATTTACTATTATGAGGATATTGAGAAAAAGACGCTGGATATCATCCGCAGGCATGGCCTGGAGGATAAAGTGATGTTTTCTTCCTTTAACCATGTATCCCTGATCCGTATCCGGGAGCTGATGCCGGAGGCGGTCTGCGGCGCGCTTATCGGAAAGATGGGAATTGGGAATGCGGGGTATTACTGCAGCGTCAATGGATTTTCGTGCTACCATCCGGATTATGAGGGATTGACCCGGGAGATGGTGGAAAACTGCAGACAGTACGGAATTCGGCTGAATGTCTGGACGGTGAATTCTATGGAAGGCCTGGAACAGCTCCGTGACTGGGGCTGCGAGGGGATTATCACGAACTATCCTGGGGTGGCTAAGAGGTGGCTGCTCGGCGGGGAAAAGTAGTGGGAAGAATCTGCGCGGCAGGGCGATTGTAAATACCTGCCGCGCAAAAAATAAAAAACAAAAACCCTGTAAGCCTTACACTTACAGGGTTTTCTTCGCGCGCCAGAGAAGATTCGAACTCCCGACACTACGGTCCGTAGCCGTATGCTCTATCCAGCTGAGCTACTGACGCATCCTTGCGCTGTAACTTGTTTCCTCAACAACGCAAAAACTATTATAGCGAATTGGTTTCCGCTTGTCAACAGTTTTTTAAAAAAAGTGCGGAAAAGGTAGGGCAAACGAAAATATCTGCGCCCTTTACCCCCGAGGACGTCTCAAATTAATTCCAAAGCAGGAGTGAGGCAGGAACGCGATTGAAAGAAAAACCCAAATATGGTATGATAGGGATTAAGTACAAAAGAAGGGACTTTATGCCCATGAATAGGCAGAAATTATCCATCAGGAATCTTTTCTTAGTAGGTTTTACCCTGTTTTCCATGTTTTTTGGAGCGGGGAATCTTATTTTCCCGCCTTTTTTGGGGGCCCAGGCGGGGCAGGAATCCTGGAAAGCGATGGCGGGCTTTCTGGTGAGCGCTGCAGGGCTTCCTGTTTTGGGGGTTGCGGCCGCGGCCCTTGCAGGGGGGCTGGAAAAGCTGGCAGGCCGTGTGGGGCCGCATTTTGCTGCCGTATTTCCGGTTCTTATCTATCTCTTTATAGGCCCTTGCCTTGCCATTCCCAGAACGGCCAGTACATCTTTTGAGATGACGGTTCTTCCCGCAGCGAATGCTCTGGGAATTGACCTGGAGGGACGATTCCTGGGAGTTCAGGGAGCATTTGCCGCCCAGGCGGGATATTCCGTCTTGTTTTTCATTGTGGCGGTTCTGCTTTCTCTTAAGCCGGAGCGGCTGACGGACAGGCTGGGAAAGGTCCTGTGCCCGACTCTGCTCATTCTGATCGCTGTTATTTTTACCGGCTGTCTGGTATGGCCGGTGGGGATTCCATCAGGGCCGGAGGCCTCCTATCGGTCTGCTCCTGCGCTCAAGGGATTTTTGGAAGGATACGGCACGATGGATACATTGGCGGCGCTCAATTTTGGGATCGTCATTGCTATGAATGTGCGGGAAAAAGGAGTGAATCAGGAAGGCTTTGTGGTGTGGGAGACCATAAAAGCAGGGCTGATTGCAGGCCTGCTCCTGGCGCTGGTGTACAGTGCGCTGGCCTATGTGGGCGCGCCGGTGGGGAGTGCCGCAGGGAAGGGGGCAAATGGCGCCAGAATCCTCTCCTATGTGGCAGGCAGCCTGTTTGGGGATGCGGGCAGGGCGATTCTGGGCTTTATCTTTTTTATCGCGTGCCTGAATACATGTGTGGGCCTGCTGTGCTGCTGCAGTCAGTTCTTTTCCGTCCGCTTTCCGCGTCTGGGATACAGACAGTGGATGGGAGTTTTTGCCGCAGCCAGTCTTTTCATATCCAGCGCAGGGCTGGACATCATCCTGCGGCTGTCAGAGCCAGTTCTCCTTGCGGTATATCCGGTGGCCATTGTGCTGATCCTGCTCTCGTTTTTTGACCGGCTGTTTGAAAGGTACAGGGGAGTTTATGTGTGGTCTGTGGTTTTTACCGGGGTGGTGAGTGTGATCTACGGGCTTCAGACAGCGGGCCTGGCCCTGCCGGGAAACTGGCTGGCCCTCTGGCTTCCGGGCTATGAGGCCGGTTTTGGATGGATTCTTCCGGCTGCGGCAGGAATCCTTCTGGGAATGGTATTCGGACACAGTATGCAGAACGGAAAGAGGGATTTATGACGGAAAATACGGAAGCAGTGTGGATGCTGTATGCGAAGAAGGCTGATTTTAACGGGCTGGCGGAGATGTTTCACATAAGCCCTGTTACGGCCAGGATTATACGCAACCGGGATGTGAAAAGCCCGGAGGAATTTAAACGATATCTGGAAGGAGGCCTGGGCGATCTCTACGAGCCCAGGCTTTTGCCGGATATGGAGCGGGCGGCCCGCATTTTGGAGGAGGAAATCCATAAGGGAAGCCGGATACGGATTGTGGGGGATTATGACATAGACGGCGTCTGCTCCGTCTGTATCCTTCATACGGCGCTCAGGCGGCTGGGAGCGGCCGCGGACTATGTGATTCCTGAGCGGATACGGGACGGCTACGGAATCAATGAACGCATCATCCGTGAGGCAGCAGCGGATGGCGTGGATGTGCTTCTCACCTGCGACAATGGAATTGCGGCGGTGGAGCAGATTGCTCTGGCGGAGGAGATGGGGATTAAGGTGGTTGTGACAGATCACCACGATATCCAGAAGACGCCGGAGGGAGAGCAGATCCTTCCGCCGGCTCAGGCGATTGTCAATCCAAAGCGGGAAGAGAGCCGGTATCCGTACCCAAATATCTGCGGCGCCATGGTGGCCTTTAAGCTGGTTCAGGTGCTGTATGAAAATCAGGGGATTGAAAAAGAAGAGTGGCTGAAGCTTCTGGAGCTGGCGGCCTTTGCAACGGTAGGAGATGTGATGCCTTTAAAGGATGAAAACCGGATTGTGGTGAAGGAGGGGCTGAAGCGTCTGGCCTTTACAAAAAATCTTGGATTGAGAAAACTGATAGAGAAGAATGCCCTGGATCCGGCAGCCATTACGGCCTACCATGTGGGATTTGTCCTGGGACCGTGCCTGAATGCCAGCGGGCGGCTGCAGACAGCGCAGATGGCGGTTTCCCTGCTGCTCAGCCAGGATGGGGAGGAGGCAGATCGGCTTGCCGGGGCGTTAAAGGATCTCAATGACCAGAGAAAGGATATGACCCAGGAGGGGGTGGACGCTGCCGCTGCCCTGGCAGAGGGGCCCTGCGGTGCGGATAAGGTGCTGGTTCTCTTTCTGCCGGACTGCCACGAATCCCTGGCCGGAATTGTGGCGGGGCGTATCAGAGAACGATATCACAAGCCCACATTTATCCTTACGCGGAGCGAAGGCTGTGTGAAGGGATCGGGACGGTCGATTGAAGCCTACCATATGTTTGAAGCCCTTGTGGAGGTGAAGGATCTGCTCCTGAAATTCGGAGGCCATCCTATGGCTGCGGGATTTTCTCTGGCGGAGGAAAATGTGGAGGAGTTTCGCAGGCGGCTCAATGAAAATGGGGATAAGCGCCTGAAGCCGGAGGACTTCATTCCTAAAATATGGATTGACGCGGCTATGCCATTTGAATATATAAATGACGGTCTGATCGAGGAGCTCTCTCGGCTGGAACCCTTTGGCCAGGGAAATGAAAAACCTCAGTTTGCCCAGAAGTCCCTGGAGGTGCGCAGTGTGCGGGTCATGGGCCGGAATCGCAACGCGGTGCGGCTCAGCCTGATAAATGAGCGCGGTTATGGAGTGGACGGGATTGTGTTTACGGATGGGGATCGTTTTGCGGAAGAGATGGGAAGCAGAAGAACGATTGATGTGGTCTATTATCCCACGGTAAATGAATATAATGGGAAAAGAAGCCTGCAGGTGGTGGTGAAAGCCTGGAAATTCCGGTGAGACAGAGCAGGCTGAGCTGCGCCTGATAAGAAGGCGGCGGGCAGGATCGCGCAGCAGGCCCGCGCATAAAAAGACCCGGCAGAGCGGCCCGGGCGGGAGATGCCCGTCCGGGCCCGGCTCAGCCGGGTTTGTCTTTCGCAGCAAATTATTCAGCAGCTTCAGTGGTCTCCTCCTCGGACGCAGCGTCAGCGGCCTCGGTCTCCTCCTCGGATGCAGCGTCAGCGGCCTCGGTCTCCTCCTCGGACGCAGCATCAGCGGCCTCGGTCTCCTCCTCGGACGCAGCGTCAGCAGCCTCGGTCTCCTCCTCGGACGCCTCTTCCGTGGTCTCTTCAGCCGCGGTGGTCTCCTCGGCAGTGGTCTCAACAGCTGCGGTGGTGGTCTCAGCGGTATCGTCGGATCCGCATGCGGTTACGCCGGCAGCTACCATAGCGGCAGCAAGAATAGCTGTCATGGATTTTGCAAGTGATTTTCTCATAATAATTCTCCTCTCCTCATGGTGTCCCCTGTTGGGACATCCGTCTTGTCATGCGACAAGTACGATAATACGGATAAAATGTGTCCAAATTGTGTCTAAACAATTAAAAATGTGGACAATTTCTGATGAAATTCTTAAGAAAAGATGGAAAATTCGTCGCTGATCAGCCGCGCGCGGATACAGGTTCCGGGCTGCCCTTGCATTTTCTATCAGGATACGGTATAATCACCAGAAAAAGGCATATGAGAAAGGAAGGGCAGGGAAATGGTTAAAGAAGTGATGGATCTGATAACCAGCTATGATCAGGAGGTAGGCCAGGCCATTGAAGCCGAGTTTCAGCGCCAGAGCCGGAACCTGGAGCTGATTGCTTCGGAGAACATCGTGTCAGAGCCGGTGATGCTGGCTATGGGAACGGTACTTACGAATAAATATGCAGAGGGATACGCAGGAAAGCGCTATTACGGCGGCTGCCAGTGCGTGGATGTGGTGGAGACCCTTGCCATTGAGCGCGCGAAAAAGCTGTTTGGCTGCGACTACGCCAACGTACAGCCCCATTCCGGCGCCCAGGCCAACATGGCAGTGTTCATTGCGATGCTGCAGCCCGGCGATACGGTTCTTGGCATGAACTTAAACCATGGCGGACACCTGACCCACGGCAGCCCTGTAAATTTCTCCGGCATGAATTACAATATTGTGCCCTATGGGGTCAATGATGAGGGCTTCATTGATTATGATGAACTGGAGCGGATTGCAAAAGAAGCCAAGCCGAAGCTGATCATCGCGGGAGCCAGCGCTTATGCCCGTACGATTGATTTTAAGCGCTTCCGGGAGATTGCCGATGAAGTGGGCGCGTACCTGATGGTGGATATGGCCCATATCGCAGGCCTGGTGGCGGCAGGCGAGCACCCGAGCCCCATTCCCTATGCCCACGTGGTTACCACCACCACCCATAAGACCCTGCGGGGCCCCAGAGGCGGCATGATCCTGGCCAACCAGGAGGCGGCAGACAAGTTTAATTTCAACAAGGCGATATTCCCGGGAACCCAGGGAGGCCCCTTAGAGCACGTGATTGCATCCAAGGCCGTGTGCTTCGGAGAAGCCCTGAAGCCGGAGTTCAAGGCATATCAGCATCAGATTGTAAAGAACGCGAAGGCCCTTGCGGATGCCCTGATGGACAGAGGATTCAAGCTGCTCACCGGCGGTACGGACAATCATCTTATGCTGGTTGACCTGCGGGATATGGATATCTCGGGCAAGGAGCTGCAGAACCGCTGTGATGAGGTTTACATTACTCTGAATAAAAATTCAGTTCCCAACGATCCAAGAAAGCCTTTTGTGACCTCCGGCGTGCGCATCGGAACCCCTGCTGTCACAGCGAGAGGCTTAAAAGAAGAGGATATGCCCAAGATTGCGGAGTGCATCTGGCTGGCCGCCACGGATTTTGAGGCAAAAGCGGACTACATACGGGATGAAGTGACAAAGCTCTGTGAGAAGTATCCGATTTATCGGTAAGTCTATTTGTGAAAATATATTTGAGAGGGAGAGAGGCTGCATCTGAGCGGATCAGATGCGGCCTTTTCCGTCGATTCTGATGCGGGGGACAATGGGCAGATTTCTATTGAAATGAGGGCGGAAAAATGATATTCTGATATGCGAGAGAAACATACTTGTATACCAGGGGGAAAGGCAAGATGGAAGAAAAAACATACGGACAATTTAATACGGACGAGATGCTGACCAACAAAGTTTTGTGGAAGGGCTGCGGCTATTCCGATGAGGATCTGGATCGTCCCATCATCGGCATCGCCAATTCCTTCAACGACATGGTGCCGGGCCACACCAATCTGCGCCAGCTGGCGGAGCAGGTAAAGCACGGGATTTACCGGGCAGGGGGCACACCTGCGGAGTTTGGAGTAATCGCCTGCTGCGACGGCGTTGCCACCGGACACATCGGCAATAACTATGCCCTGCCGTCGCGGGACAATATTGCGGACAGCATCGAGATTGAAGCCAAGGCCCATAAGCTGGACGGCCTGGTGCTTCTTGGCTCCTGCGACAAGATTGTGCCGGGCATGCTTATGGCCGCGGCGCGGCTGGATATTCCCGCCATTTTTGTGGCCGGAGGATGCATGGCCGGGGGCGCGCCTTTTGCCCATCAGGCAAAATCCAACACAACCACCATCACCGAAGCGACCGGCATGTATCAGGCGGGAAAGGCTACCTATGAGGAACTTCAGAACCTGACTACAGTGTCATGTCCTACCTGCGGCTCCTGCCAGTTTATGGGAACGGCAAATACCATGTGCTGTGAGGCGGAAGCGCTGGGAATGAGTCTGACGGGCTCTGCTTTGATTCCGGCGTTTTATAATGAGCGCCTCCGCTCCGCGTTTAAGAGCGGCGAGAAGATCGTGGAGCTGGTAAAACGGGGAATTACATCCCGGAAGATTATGACAATGGACGCCATCCGCAACGCCATCCGGATTCTCATGGCTGTGGGCGGTTCTACCAATGCGGTAATTCACACCTGCGCTCTGGCCTATGAGCTTGGGATTGACCCGGCGAAGATTATGGACGAGTTTGAGATTATCAGTGATCAGATTCCTCACATTGCCAAGATCAGCCCGGCCAGCGCAGTGTATGACAGCGAAGACCTCTATAAGGCGGGAGGAATCCCGGAGGTCATGAAGGTGATAAAGGACAGCCTGGATTTGGACGTGATGACGGTGACGGGAAAGACGCTGGGAGAAAATCTGGCGGCTTACAAAAATCCGTATGCGCCGAATCCCGAGATCATCCGGCCCCTGGACAATCCCCACAGCACGCTGGGCGGCCTGGCCATTATGCGGGGAAATCTGGCCCCTGATACCGGGGTGGCAAAGCCTGCGGCTATCGCGGAGGAGGCCCGGGTGTTTACCGGAACGGCAGTATGCTTTGACTCTGAGGAAGAATGTACGGAGGCAATCAGCCAGAGAAAGATCAAGGAAGGAAACGTGGTGGTTATCCGGTATGAGGGACCCAAGGGAGGTCCGGGCATGCGGGAGATGTACCAGCCTCTCAAGCTTCTCTTTGGCCAGGGACTCAATAAGACCACGGCGGTTGTGACTGACGGGCGCTTCTCAGGAACAAACAACGGCTGCTTTGTGGGGCACGTGTCGCCGGAAGCGGCAGCTGGCGGCCCCATCGCCCTTGTGCGGGACGGAGACAAAATTACGATCGATGTGTATAAGAAGGAACTGACCCTTCACGTGAGTGAGGAGGAGCTGGAGCAGAGGCGCAGAGAGTGGACATACGAGCCAAAGCCTGCGTCCGGATATCTGAGAAGGTATTCAAAGCTGGCTGCCTCCGCGGATAAGGGCGGCGTGCTTATATGCTGATTGGATCTGACGAAATCGGCAGAATTCTGCGACAATATTCCGAAGGAGACGCACATGAAGATTAAGATGTATGAGGTCCGGGAGGACGAAAAAAAGGCCATTGAGCGGGTGGCGGAGGAGCTGGGAGCGGATGTGTCCATAAGCAGCAATATATTGACTCCCCAGGAAGCGGAGAGCCTTCGCGGAATCGACGGTGTTTCTATTCTGGGCCGGACCACGGTGAATAAGGAGCTTCTGGACGGCCTGAAAAAAGCCGGGGTAGGATATGTATCCACACGGACAGTGGGCTACAACCATATGGATGTAGCCTACGCGGCAGAGGTTGGAATCCGCCTGTGCAATGCCAATTATCCGCCCTACGGGGTTGCTGAGTTTACGATCATGCTCATGCTGCTGGCCCTGCGCAAGTATAAGCCCGCCATGTGGCGCCAAGGGGTGAACGACTATTCTCTGTCCGGGCTGCAGGGGCGCGAGATCAGAAATATGACGGTGGGTGTTATGGGAACCGGAAAGATTGGAAGGGCTGTAATCAAGGATCTGGGCGGCTTTGGCTGCCGGATTCTGGCGTATGATCCCTATCCGGCCGAAGATCTTAAAAATACGGTGGAGTATGTGGATGGAGATACGCTGCTGAGAACCAGCGACATTATTACGCTTCATATTCCGCTGATGGAGTCCACACGGCATATGATCAACCGGGAGGCCATTGCGAAGATGAAAACCGGCGTGGTAATCATCAATGCTTCACGGGGGGAGCTGACGGACATCGAGGCTCTGACCGAGGGAATTGAGACGGAAAAGATCGGCGCTCTGGCCATGGATGTATTTGAAGACGAGAACGGGATTTACCATGAGAGCCGGATCAATGACATTATCCGCAACCGGAAGATGGCCTATATCCGCCAGTTTCCCAATGTGGTGCTGACCCAGCACATGGCATTTTATACGGATGCCAACACGGACAGCATGGTGGAATGCGGAATCCGGGGGATTGTGGAGATGAAGGAGAAGGGAAGCTGCGCGAGCGAGCTTCACCCATGAGAGAGGCGGAAGCACTTCCCTCCGAGAAGGCTCACATCCTCCTGGGAGTGAGTGGACAGCAGAAGAAGGCGGCCAGCCAGGCGGTCCAAGAGATAGCGGATTGCCTGGCGGCGCATGGCGTCGTCCAGCCCGGTGAAGGGTTCGTCCATAAGCAGGACGGAGGACGGTGTGAGAATGGCCCGGCAGAGGGCTGTGCGGCGTTTCATGCCGCCGCTTAAAGTGGATACGGGACGGTCAAGGCTCTCTTCCGGAAGGAGGAGGGCCATTTCTTTGCGGATTTGTTCCGGCGGGAGGGAACGCCCGGCGGTCATCCGCACATTTTCAAGGGGAGTGAAGGCCTCGCAGAGCCGGTCCTCCTGAAAGACGACGGAAAATCCGGGGCGCCCGGGCAGCGTGCGTCCTGTGTCGTCCGTGAAATGTATGGAACCGCTGTCCGCTGTCTCAAGCCCCATGAGGATGCGGAAGAGGGTGGTCTTTCCGCTGCCGGAAGGGCTCATGAGACAGCAGGGGGACTGAGAAGTGAAGGTCATGTTCAGGCCGCTTAAAACAGGGCGGCCTCCATAGGATTTGGAGAGATCACGAATAATAATTTCCATGAGCAGGTATCTGCCTCCTTACGATAAAAGTCTGCCGCCGGATCAGCGGCGGATCCGTCCCAGGAGCCACAGAAACAGGGCTTCAAAGGCGGAGCTTGCGAGAATGATCACAAAGGTCCAGGCAAAAAGGCCGGCGGTGTCCAGGTAAAGTTTGGCGTAGTAGAGCTGTTCTCCGATGGACTGACCGGGGATGCCGATGACCTCCGCTGCGATGCCGGATTTCCAGCTCATGCCAAGGGCTGTGCGGCAGCCGCTCATCAGATAGGGAAGGACAGCGGGGATGTAGATAAAACGGAGCCGCTTCCAAAAGGGCATGGAGAATACCCGGGCCATTTCCAGGAGCCTGCGGTCCGCACTTTTCAGGCCAGCCAGAGTGCTGGAATAAATCATGGGAACTACAACCAAAAAGGCAATGAACACCGAGAGGTTCTCCGAGCCGATCCAGATGAGAGCCAGGATCACAAAGGAGGCAACGGGTATGGACTTTACAGCGGAAAGCAGTGGATCCAGAAGCTCGTGAATGAAGGGAAGGGCATAGGCCAGGCTGCCGGCAGCGATGCCCGCCGCAAAGGCAGCCAAAAATCCAAGGCTGATCCGTCCGAAGGAGTGAAGGATAGTGATCCAGAAAGACGGGTTCCCTGCCTGGAAAAGAAGGGAACGCAGCATCTCAGCAGGCCCTACCAGAATGACATTGTTGGAGACAGCCAAACTGGCCCCCTGCCACAGAAGGAGCCAAAAGAGCCATATAAGACATTTTCTTAAAGTAAAGTGCTGCTTCATAACCAGTACCCTCAATGCAAAATGGGGCGCGGCTTAGGGTGCGTTTGAATATGTATTCCCGCTGTCTTCAAACGCACTCTGGGCCGCGCCCGTTTTTATTCTCCGCGTACAGGGGAACCGGGTGTCCCTTTTGTGCGCGGAGGGTATACATATCAAAGTCAAGGAATGTAGTAAAAATCCTCGCCCGGCAGGTTCCCGCCCACGGACTGGGGATCCTGCTCAAACAGAACCTCCAGATAGCCCTCCAGGGCATCCTTCATCTCTGTGCCGGTCAGGCAGACGATATTGCAGTAAGGCAGAGCCTTCTGGGCGATGGCTGCCTTTTCCACGATTCCCTGAGCGGCCACCAGCTCCGCCGCATCCGCGGGATTTTCCTGGGTGTAGGAGGCGGAAGCCTGATGATCTTCGATAAACTGCTTTACGGCCTCCTCATTTTCCGCCAGGTAATCGGAGCGGACAATGGTGACGCCTGTGACGAGCATGCTCCCGGTGTCGCCGTTTAAGATATTCCACTGCTCTGTCAGATCCAGGACGGTTTTCAGGTTTTCATTCTGGATGCAGGCAGCGGTGGCGAAGGGCTGGGGAAGCACTCCGATGGCTGTGGGATCCTCCTTGAGAACGGAAGCCACCTCTGCGGCCTCGGATTTAAATTCCAGGGTTACATCGGAGGCAGTGAGGCCGTTTTCCTCCAGAAGATAGTTCATCACGTATTCAGGCGTGGTGCCTTTTCCTGTCATGTACAGGGTTTTCCCTTTCAGATCACTGATGGAGCTGATGGAGTCATCGGAGGCGACCACATAGAGAACGCCCAGTGTGTTGATGTCAATCACTTTTACATTGCCCTGTGTTTTGGAATAAAGGACGCTGGCCACATTGGCGGGCAGAAGGGCGATGTCCAGATCGCCGTTTGCAATTTTTCCAACCAGCTCATCGGCTTTTCCGGCCATGGTGAAAGCGTATGACTGGGAGGCTTCGCCGCCGGCCTGCTCGTCCATGAGCTTCGCAAGCCCCATGGAAGTAGGGCCGTTTAAGGAGCCGACCCGGATGGCGTTTGGGTCAGCGGCTTCGGTCTCGCCGGCGCTGTCTGCCTGGGACTGGCCGTCGGTCTGGGCCGCTTCGGAAGCCTGGGATTCTCCGGAATCATTCACTCCACTTTCCTGCTGTTGGCTCTCTTCCTGAGCCTGGGCGGATGTCTGAGCCTGGGAGGATTCTGCCCCTCCGGTCTGGCCGCCGCAGCCGCCTAAAAGGACGGAAAGCCCGAGAAAGGCTGCCGTCAGCACACAAATATGTTTTTTCATAATACGTCTCTCCTCTCTACCCCAGCATGCGCTGCAGGTACTCCCTAAACTATAGCACAGAAGGGGCCCTATTTCTATAATAAATTTGAGAAATATTATTGATATAAAGTTCACAATATGAGATAATGAATCTATGCTTTGGGGGTTGGGCAGCAGCAAAAACCCTGCAAATAGCGTCTGTCCGGGTGTATCCCGGATGGCTCCTAAAAACACGAAAAGTGGAGGAACAAAGGGATGAAAGTAACAATATGTATTGGGAGTGCCTGTCATCTGAAGGGATCCAGGCAGATTATCGAGAAGCTGCAGAAGCTGGTGGCGGAGAATGGGCTTACGGACAAGGTCGATCTGAACGGGGCCTTCTGTTCCGGCAACTGCGACCACGGCGTCTGTGTGACCGTGGAGGGAGAGCTCTATTCATTAAAACCTGAGGATACGGAGGAGTTTTTCGAGAACGAGATTAAGGGGAGACTTTGAGTATGGGCATAGAGATCATAGACTTTAAGGCCACCAAGTGTAAGCATTGTTACAAGTGCGTCCGCTACTGCGAGGTGAAAGCCATCCAGGTAAAGGACGAGCGGGCGGTGATCATGCCGGATAAGTGCATTCTCTGCGGCCACTGCCTGAAAATATGTCCGCAGTCCGCCAAGACCTTAAAGAGCGACCTGGATTTGGTAAAGGGATTTATTGCCAGGGGAGACCGGGTGGTGGTCTCCATTGCCCCGGCCTATATGGGCCTTTTAAAATACAAGACCATCGGGCAGGTGAGAAGCGCGCTGATCCGTCTGGGATTTGAAGATGTGCGGGAGACATCGGAAGGGGCGGCCTTTGTGACGGCAGAGTACGCCCGTCTGCTGGAAGAACATGCCATGGAGAATATCATTACCACATGCTGTCCCAGTGTGAATGATCTGGTAGAGATTTATTATCCGGAGCTGGTTCCCTATCTGGCTCCCGTAGTGTCCCCGATGATTGCTCACGGCAAGCTGCTGAAGGAAGAGCTGGGAAGAGATGTCAGGGTGGTATTCTTGGGCCCCTGCATTGCGAAGAAAAAGGAATCTCTGGATGTGCGCCATCAGGGATTTATTGATGCAGTGCTGAATTTCAACGATATCAACCGCTGGCTGGATGAGGAGAATATTGTCATTGAAGACTGCGAGGATATGCCGTTTACCCGTTTTGATCCCAAGGTTAACCGGCTTTATCCGGTGACAAACGGGGTGGTGAGTTCCGTGCTGGCCACAGAGCCGGAGAAGGACGGATACAGGAAATTTTACGTTCACGGGGTGTCCAACTGTATTGATCTGTGCAAGAGCATGGCGCGGGGAGAGATCAAGGGCTGCTTTATCGAGATGAATATGTGCTCGGGCGGCTGCATTAAGGGCCCCACGGTGAATGACGAGTCCATTTCCCGGTTTAAGGTGAAGCTGGATATGGAGGAAGCCATTGCGCGGGAGCCTGCCAGCGGGAAGGATATGGAGCCGGTGTGGGAAAAGGTGTCCTTCCGGAAGCGGTTTGTGGACCGGTCGCCCAAGGATCCCATGCCCACCGAGGAACAGATTCGGGAAATCCTGCGGATGACCAACAAGACTAGGCCTGAGGATGAACTCAACTGCGGCGCCTGCGGTTATCCCACCTGCCGGGACAAAGCCATCGCTGTGTTCCAGCATAAGGCGGAGGTGAGCATGTGTATCCCCTTTATGCATGAAAAGGCAGAATCCATGGCAAACCTGGTGATGGAAACCTCGCCCAACATCGTGCTGATTGTCGGAGAAGACATGCGTATTTTGGAGTATTCCGATGTGGGGGAGAAATATTTCGGCAAAACCCGGTCGGAAGCTCTGCAGATGTACCTGTATGAATTCATTGATCCGGCAGATTTTCAATGGGTATTTGAAACCCACCAGAATATCCATGGTAAACGGGTGAACTACCCCGAGTATCATCTGTCTACGCTTCAAAATATTGTGTACATAGAGAAGGAGAATGCGGTTCTCGCTACCTTTATTGATATTACCAAGGAGGAGGAGCAGGCCAGAGAGGATTACGAGAAGAATCTGGAGACCATTGATCTGGCCCAAAAGGTAATCCATAAGCAGATGATGGTGGCGCAGGAGATCGCGGGTCTTTTGGGTGAGACCACGGCGGAGACAAAGACAACTCTGACGAAGCTCTGCCAGTCCCTGCTGGATGACGGAAGCGACGGGGGATACACGGCAGAGGAGGAGAAGGCGCCGGCTAATGTCCATCTGGGAAGCGGCGCGGTTCCCTTAACGGGTGTCATGACAGCGCAGAGTCAGGAAGAGCAGAGAAAGACCGGATATGTCCATGTGGGAAGTGCTGCGCCCTCCGGGAAGCCTGCGGGCTATGTCCACATAAGCAGCGCGGATCTGAAAAAGCCCGGGGGCGGGAGGTAGATCATGGGGATTACGGTTGATGTGGCCTACAAAAGCCTGAACAAATTTACGGAGATACTCTGCGGGGACAAAGTGGAGATCCTTCACACGGAGGATTCCCATATCATGATCCTGGCGGACGGTATGGGCAGCGGTGTGAAGGCCAACATTCTTTCCACCCTGACCTCCAAGATTCTGGGAACTATGTTTTTGAACGGGGCAACGCTGGAGGAATGTGTGGATACCATCAGCGAGACGCTTCCCATCTGCCAGGTTCGGCAGGTCGCTTATTCCACGTTCAGCATTCTTCAGGTGTTTCACAACGGAGACGCATATCTGGTGGAATATGACAATCCGGGCTGTATTTTTATACGGAACGGAATGCTTATGGAGATACCCAAGAACATCCGGGTGATCCAGGGCAAGTCCATCAATGAATATCGCTTTAAGGTGCAGAAAGGTGACGCCCTGATCCTGATGAGCGACGGGACGATTCACGCAGGAGTGGGTGATCTGCTGAATTTCGGATGGCTTTGGAAGGATATTGCGGATTACGCGGTGCGCCAGTACCAGGTAACGATATCCGCCATGCGTCTGGCGGCAGCCATCAGCCGGGCCTGCGACGAGCTCTATCAGTTCCGCCCCGGAGATGACACCACAGTGGCCTGTATGCGGATTATAGACAGCAAGCCGGTGCATCTGATGACCGGGCCTGCCAAGAACCCGGATGACGACGGGCGGATGGTGCGGGATTTTATGTCGGATCCGTCCGCAAAAACAATTGTATGCGGGGGAACCAGCGCGAGTATCGTGTCACGGGTATTGGGAAAGCGGCTTGACGTGTCTTTGGATTATGTAGATCCGGAGATCCCTCCCATTGCGTACATGGACGGGGTGGATCTTGTGACGGAAGGCGTGCTTACCTTAAACCGGGTGGTGCAGCTTCTGCGGCGGTATGTGAAGAACGAGACGGTATCCGAAGAGTTTTTTGAAGAGCTGGACAAGAACAACGGCGCATCTATGGTGGCGAAAATTCTCATCGAGGACTGTACGGAAGTACACCTGTACGTGGGCAAAGCCATCAACAGCGCTTACCAGAACCCCAGCCTCCCCTTCGATCTGGGAATCCGCCAAAATCTGGTGGAACAGCTGAAGCGCGCAATAGAAGACATGGGCAAGCAAGTAACCGTAACGTACTATTGAGGACACCAAGTCCGCACGGCGGGAAAAAGCAGGCGCTCCCGGGCGTCAAGCTTGCTTGAAAGCCCGTGAGCGCCTGCTTTTTCCCATCGGGGGGACGCCCCCGATGCTTCTGGAGCTGCCACAGTGCAGCTCCAGAAGAGAGCCGTGCGGAAGAAACAAGCGGAGCGAAGGTCCCCAAGGGCAGCCTGCGGGCGTCAAGCTTGCTTGAAAGCCCGTGAGCGCCTGCTTTTTCGCATCGGGGGGACGCCCCATGCGAATGTACCCCATTTTATACTTGCATTTTCACGTCTGGTATAGTAGATTCTTGTTGGTGAAGCGTTCCGGAGGTGTTTGAAAGAGCATTCTTGTCTTCGGCGTCCCGCAAAGCGGAACGCTCATCTGGCAGAACGCAATTTTTAAATACGCTCTGGTTAATGGATTTTCAGGGGATAGATAAGTTTGAGGAGGAAAAGAATATGGTAACCAATGATGCAACGATCCTGCGTCTGAAGCACGATGTTCTCTACGAGGTCGCGAAGGCCGCCTGGGAAGGGAACCTGGAGGAAGAGAGAGACCAGATTCCGTTTCGAATGATCCCGGGGCCCCAGGCAACCTGGAGATGCTGCATCTATAAGGAAAGAGAGATTATTAAACAGAGAGTTCGGCTGGCAGAGGGCAAGTGCCCGGCGGGTATGGACAGCAGCAATGTGGTGCAGGTCATCAACGCGGCCTGCGAGGAGTGCCCCATCGCGTCCTATATTGTCACGGACAACTGCCGCAAGTGCATGGGAAAGGCGTGCCAGAATTCCTGCAATTTTGGCGCTATTTCTATGGGCCGCGAGCACGCCTATATTGACCCCGGCAAATGCAAAGAGTGCGGAAAGTGCTCTCAGGCATGTCCTTACAATGCGATCGCTCATCTGGAGCGTCCCTGCAAAAAAGCCTGCCCGGTGGACGCGATTACCTACGATGAGTATGGTATCTGCGTGATAGATGAAAAGAAATGTATTGAATGCGGGGCATGCATTCACAGCTGTCCTTTCGGTGCCATCGGTTCCAAGACCTTTATGGTGGATGTGATCCGCTTAATCAATGCGGGAAAGAAGGTAGTGGCTATGGTGGCTCCGGCTACGGAAGGTCAGTTCGGCCCGGATATCACCATGGCGAGCTGGAAGATCGCGCTGAAGCAGGTTGGCTTTGCCGATATGGTTGAGGTTGGCCTGGGCGGAGATATGACAGCAGCCTATGAGGCGGAAGAGTGGGCGGAGGCCTACAAGGAGGGCAAAAAGATGACTACGTCCTGCTGCCCGGCCTTTGTAAATATGATCAAAAAGCATTTCCCCATGCTGCTCGACAATATGTCCACGACAGTCTCCCCCATGTGTGCGGTCTCCCGTATGCTGAAGAGCCAGGATCCGGAGATAGTGACGGTGTTCATCGGCCCCTGCACGGCGAAGAAGAGCGAGAGCCTGGATCTGAATATTAAGGACAACGCGGACTACGCGCTGACCTTCGGGGAAGTGCGGGCCATGATGCGGGCCAAGGGTGTGGAGCTGCAGCCTGCGGAGAATGACTACCAGGAGAGCTCTACCTTTGGGAAGCGCTTTGGAAACGGAGGCGGCGTGACGGCTGCTGTGCTGGAGTGCTTAAAGGAGATGGATGAAAATACGGACATCAAGGTGGCCCGGTGCAATGGCGCCGCAGAGTGCAAGAAGGCCCTTCTGCTCATGAAGGTGGGCCGTCTTCCTGAGGACTTTGTGGAAGGAATGGCCTGTGTGGGCGGCTGTGTGGGCGGCCCCAGCAAGCACAAGACAGAGATGGAGGCCAAGAAGGCCAGGGATCAGCTCATTGCCCAGGCGGACGACCGGAAAGTGCTGGAGAATCTGAAAAAGTATCCGATGGATCAGTTTTCTATGCACAGACATTAAATGTAAAAAGTAAAAACAGAACCCCCGAGGGAGCGCCTCACAATGAGGCCGTCTCCTTCGGGGGTTTATTTTGCGTGTACCGTACGGTACGCAGCTATCTGGCTCTGGCAAACACTTTTGTCCGGTCTGTGTGGGAACAAATCAAATCCCACAAAGCATCCGGCGTGGCGCCCTTGACATCCTTCAGAGGGATAATAAAGGCCCGATTTTTGATGATGTAGACATAAATATACTTTTGGGTTCGGTAGACCCGGAAAATATTTTTCCAGGGATAGTCCATGCGTTCCTTTTCCGTGGAGGCGGTAACCCCCTTATCATCCAGAGTCAAGGTATAAGCAGTGCGGGGCTCATGCAGCTGATTGGCCCGGATTTGGTTGCGCAGGCTTCTCTGGTAAAACAAATAATAAAGGAGGGGAATAAAAACAGCGAATCCGACGCATAAAACGAACAGGAGAAGGCTGCCGGTCAAAAGGTTGACCGCACCAAAGATGACCAAAAGAGCGGAACTCACGACAAAACCTGTCATGCGGCTTCCGAGTGTGAGATTGTGGAAATAGCTGAAATCCCGGAAGGTCTGCTCATCAATGGTTGACTGAATGGTGACAGATTGAACTTTCATGTGTATTCTCTCCTATTGCGGCATGAATTTGTGAAAAAGCAGCTTTGGGTGAAACGGCTTTTAAAAAAGTATAACAAAAGAGAACGGAAAAGGCAAGAACAGATCTGCGTATTATATGAAACGTTTTTGAAAACTAAATATAGAATACAAAAAGATAGTTAGTAAATATAGCACAAATAATGAAAAGAATTTTTGACAAAAATGACAAAAATATAATTTAAATGCGATGTTCATTGACAAAGATAGGATAATATGCTAATGTGATGGCAACAAGATCTAAAACGTTTCAGAGCAAGAAGAGGAGGGTAAATGTGAAAAGTGTAACCAAATTTTTTGACATTGTCTACCGGTTCTTTATGGTGACTTGTCAGATCATGTTTGTAGGCATGGTTGTTATCTGCTTTGCCGTGGTTGTAAACCGGTACGTATTGAAGACGCCTATGGCTTGGGGAGAGCCTGTGGTGCTTCTGTGCATGGTTTACATGTCTCTGGTATCGGCAGCCCTGGCGATCCGCAAGGACACGCATATCCGTATGCAGGTGATTGACTTTCTGGTTCCGAAGAAAGTGATCTGCGTGCTGAGAGGATTTGCCCAGATGCTGATTTTCGGTTTTGGCGTTTTCATGATTATCTATGGAGCCCAGTTTACCGAGCTGGCCGGCAGGAATGTGATTACCGGTGTGGGAATCAAGTCTTCCTGGCTGTATATCGCCTGCCCGATCGCGGGAGTGGCCATGTGCCTGATGGAGCTTGAGCGCTTTATCAACTGCATTGACCGGATCCGCAGAGGCGTTACTCTGGAGGAGGATACTCTTGCGGCCCAGGCGAAGGCACTGGTTGAAGAGTCCAAGATGGACGATGAGGAGAGCGAGAAGATAAAGGAGGCGTACGGGGGATGAATTCTACAGCAGTATTGATATTGGTCGTATCCTTTTTTGTAATGCTGATTGGCCGGGTGCCTATTGCTTTTGCGATCGGCATCTCCAGTATATTGACTACTGCCTACCTTGGGCTGCCTCTGATGCAGATCGCCCAGTTGATGGTAAAGGGCGTAAACGTATTTACCCTGATGGCGGTTCCTTTCTTTATTGTTGCCGGTGAGATTATGGGCGCCGGCGGAATTTCCAACCGGCTGATCAAGCTGGCGGACGCTCTGGTGGGGTGGCTGCGCGGCGGCCTGGCGATGGTAAACTGCGTGGACTCCATGTTCTTCGGCGGAATTTCCGGTTCCTCTACTGCAGATACGGCAGCTCTCGGCTCCATCATTATTCCCATGATGAAGGAGCAGGGATACGATGAGTGCTTCGCCACGAACCTGACGATGACGAGTTCCGTACAGGGCCTTTTGATCCCTCCGAGCCACAACATGGTTATGTACGCGATGGTGGCCGGCGGCGTGTCCGTGGGAAGACTGTTCCTGGGAGGAATTATTCCGGGTGTTTCCTTGGGGCTTACACTGGCCGTATACTGCTACTTTATGGCAAAGAAGCACAATTATCCTATGGGCTCTCCCTTTAATCTGAAGAACGCGGTAAGAGCGATTGTCGACGCGTTCTGGGGCCTGGTTACTCTGCTGATCGTTGTGGTGGGCGTGGTTACCGGTATTGTAACCGCTACGGAATCAGCGGCCCTGGCCGTGGTGTGGTCCTTGATGGTAGGATTCTTTGTTTACAAGGAACTGACGCTCATTGAGGCATGGCATGTACTCGAGCGTGCGCTGGGAACCCTGGCGATCGTTATGATCCTGATCTCCACCTCCCAGGTATTCGGATGGCTGCTCACCTATCTGCAGATGCCGCAGATGATTGCGGATGCCATCCTGGGGCTGACTTCCAATAAATATGCGATTATGCTGATCCTGAATCTGATCATGCTGTTCCTGGGAACGATCATGGATATGTCCGCCATTATCCTGGTGGCTACTCCCATTCTTCTTCCTATCGCGCAGTCTGCCGGCATGGATGTGGTGCACTTCGGCGTAGTGATGATTCTGAATCTGGGAATCGGACTGATTACCCCTCCCGTGGGAGGCACGCTGTTTGTGGGTTCTGCGGTATCCGGCATTCCGATCGAGCGTCTGTGCAAGACTCTGTGGCATCAGCTCCTGGTTATGGTAGGCGTACTTCTGGTGATTACATATGTTCCGGAAATCGTTATGTTCCTGCCAAATCTGATCATGCCTCTGAACTAGCCGAAAGGATTTGCTTTAAGGGGAGAATTAAGCCTGCCGCATTGCGGAACCGCTGTTTATCGGGTATAATATTCCATTATAAAAAGGAACAAGTGGAGAGGGATGCGGCATGGACGATAAGCGTATTACAATTAAGGAAATTGCGCTGCTGGCCGGTGTATCCGTAGGGACGGTTCACGGCGCCCTTTATAACAAGCCTGGGGTCAGCAGAGAGACAAGAGCAAAAGTTCAGCGGATCGCCAGAGAGAATCATTACAGGATTAATTCTACGGCGGCGGCCCTGAAGCGGAAGCCCAAAAAAGTTGCGGTGGTCATTCCAACCGTGGCGTCCGTAAATAGGTATTATTTCAACAGTTTGTGGGCGGCTCTGAATAACTATAAGAATACAATTAATGATCTGAATATTTTGTTTACGGAGATTCCCTACTATATCAACGATCCTCTTCTGCTGTCGGAGCTGCAGAGGATTCAGGAGGATGAGGAGATCTCCGGGGTGATTGGATTTTCCGGCTATATGGATCAGAAGGCTAAGGAGCTTCTGCGGGATATAGGGGCGGATGGAAAGACAGTTGTGCTTGTGGGCGAAAGGGACTCCTATGGAACTGCTTTGTGCAGCGTACTGCCGGATTATGTGATGGCAGGGAGAATGGTGGGAGAGCTTCTTTCCAGGCAGCTGAAGGACCGCGGCAGGATATTGATCTGCGCGGGCGATGTGCGCATCGCATCCCACTACCGGGTGGTAGAGGGGTTTGCGGAGTTTTGGAGAGAAGAGGGGCTGGAAAACCAGCTGGTGAGAAAGCATTATTCCCATGATGCCCAGGATTATTACAACAGCCTTTTCGATATCCTTTCGAAAGAGGAGGAAATATCCGCATGCTTTGCGGTAACGGCCAGAGAGAGCATCCTTCTGGGACAGGCCCTGGAGGCCTCGGGCCGGGCGGGAAAGCTCCTGGCGGTCGGGAGCGATATGTTTGAGGAGAATATCAGCTTCCTCGAACAGGGCGTGTTTTCGAATCTTTTGAACAAGAACCCTTATATGCAGATGCGGGGCGCTTTGGATTCCATGGTTAACTGCCTGGCCAGGGAAGAGCGGCCGAGGACACGGGAAATATATGTAGGGACAGAGATTGTATTTAAGAGCAGCCTGCCAATGTATAAACAAGGAGAAACAGAGCGGTTTTTGATCTGACGATTTGTTTCTCCCGATTCTATCATTAAAAAGCAGGAGGAAAAGAAAAATGAAAAAAAGATTGACAGCAGCAATTTTGGCAGCAGCTATGGCGGTAACGTCTTTGACGGCCTGCGGCGGCTCCGGCACGGAGACAACAGCGGCGGGAAGTGCTGAGACGGAGGCAGCGGCCGGCGGTGAGACAGAGGCAGCGGCAGAGGGAGAGGAGGCTGCTCCGGCGGCAGAAGGCGCTACCTATACCTTCCGGTATGCGGAGCTGAATCCGGACGGACATATTATGGACGAGTGCGGCGATTATTTTGCCCAGCTTGTGAATGAGAAATCCGGCGGAAGAATTAATATCCAGGTTTTCCCGGCAGGACAGCTGGGAGATGAGAAGACCATGTACCAGACCATTCAGATGGGCGGCGGCGCGATTGACATCTGCCGCGCGAATACCAACTCTCTGGTTGATTTCGGTGCAGAGAAGCTGACCCTGTTCGGCCTGCCCTTTATCTTCCGCGACAGAGAGCACTTATGGAACGTATTAAACAGTGAGATCGGCGATGAGTTTAAGGGAGAGCTTCAGGAGAAGGGAACAGGAATGGTTGGCTTGTTCTACCTGGATGAGGGATCACGCAACTTCTTTACAAAGGAAGGCATTGAGATCCGCACAGCAGAGGATCTTAAGGGTCTGAAGCTGAGAGTGCCCACCACAGACTTGATGTCCGATACGGTTGCAGCCCTGGGCGCGCAGTCCACTCCGATCAGTTTCTCCGAGCTGTATTCCGCTCTGCAGACAGGAACGGTTGACGGCGCTGAGCAGCCCCACTCCGGTTATTACTCCAATAAATATTCCGAGGTAGCGCCGAACTATTCTCTGACCGGACATACCTACAGCCCCTCCATCGTTATCATGGCGGAGTCCGCTTGGAACCAGCTGAGCGACGAGGATAAGGCAATCATCGAGGAGGCAGCGAAGGAAACCGAAGAGTGGAACCGGACAAATATTGAGCAGCTGGATGCCGAGCTTCTGGAGCAGATCAAAGCAGAGGGAGCAAACGTAATTGAGATTGAGGATAAGTCTTCCTTTATCGAGGCTACTGCGGATGTGGTTGCCAAATATGCAGCGGGATATGAGGATTATTACGAGCAGATCCTTGCGAAATAAAGCATAATTGCCAAAAGCGAGAATGCCGCAAAATGAATAATTTCAATGAGATGTGAACGCATATCTTGGGGAGAGAATTCGTTTTGGGGCATTCTCTTTGTCAAAGGGCGGAAAAGGAGAGGAAGAAGATGGAGATCCGGGGAATATATGGAGCGAAGCTGGCCTATGAACCGGCCGACCAAGAAACCCGAAAAGGCGCGGTGGTCATTTGTCCGGGAGGAGGTTATGGATACCTTTCTCCGAGAGAAGCGGAGCCGGTTGCCGAGGCATTTCGGGAGAAGGGCTACATGCCTCTTATCCTATATTATGATGTGGAATCACCTGTTTTGGGAACCAGGCCGATGGAGCAGGCGGCCTGGGCAGTAAAGCATGCGAGAGAGCTGCAGCCGGGCAGTCCCGTGTTCATCTGCGGTTTTTCCGCAGGCGGCCATTTGGCGGCCAGCCTTGGGGTTCATTGGGATGACCAGGCACTGTTTGCCCCGGAGGAATGGAAGGAAAGCCATCGCCCGGACGGATTGATTCTTTGCTATCCCGTGATTACAGCGGGGCCCAAGGCGCATCGGGAAAGCATACGGCGCCTGGCGGGAGAGGGAGACTGGACGTATTTTGGCCTGGAACAGTATGTCAGCAGGAATACTCCCCCTGCCTTTATATGGCATACGGCCGAGGACGGGACGGTACCCGTAGAAAACAGCCTGCTGTTCGCGGGGCGTCTCTCAGAAAATAAAGTACCTTTTGAGCTTTTGGTGTATCCTTATGGCGTTCACGGTCTGTCCCTCGCCACACCGGAGGTGGCGGAGCCGGACAAGGACCGGTGGGCGGATGAGCATGTGGCAGGCTGGTTTGATGCGTGCATTCAGTGGATGGAGAATTGCTTCGCAGGAAAAGGAGAAGAAAAATGAAAATCATTAAATTTGAAACCTGGTGGGTCGAGAGGGCAAAGTGTCTGTTTGATGAAAAGCGCCAGGGAGGCGCGAAAATGGGATGGGACGTGATCGTGATTAAATTGACAACGGACACGGGAATTGAAGGGATTGCCACATGCATGGCGGCCAGAAGCGGAGCAGTGAGCGAGTCGTATCTTCAGGAGAGTATCGGCCCGGTGGTGCTTGGGAGGGATCCCCACGACCGGGAGGCGATCTTCCAGGAATTGTGGGTGATTGACCGGCATGAGGCGTTCTTCCCGGTATTTCTCCCGGGCCCGGTGGACGTGGCCCTGTGGGATATCTGCGCCAAAGAGGCGGGGCTTCCCCTCTATAAGTATATTGGAGCCTATCGGGACAGTCTGCCGGTTTATGCCAGCAGCAATTTCCTTCCCTCAGTGGACGCCTACGTAGAGGAGGCTCTCTATTATAAGAGCAAGGGAATCAAGGGATACAAGGCGCATCCCGCGGGCCCTGCGGAATTTGACATGAAGGTTCACGAGGCCGTGCGGAAGGCTGTGGGAGATGACTTTGTCCTGATGACGGATCCGGTAGGAGATTATACGCTGGACGAGGCAATCCGGGTGGGACGCCATCTGGAGAAGCTGAATTACCTTTGGTTTGAGGAACCCTTCCGTGACTTTGAGCTCTATAAATATTCGGAGCTGTGCCGGACACTGGATATTCCCATTGCGGCCACGGAGACGACCCGGGGCTGCCACTGGGGCGTGGCGCAGGTTATCGCCCAGAGGGCTGCGGACATTGTGCGGGCGGATGTGAGCTGGAAGGACGGCATTACCGGCACGCTGAAGATTGCTCATATGGCGGAGGCATTCGGACTGAACTGTGAGATCCACACTACAACCATGAACTATATGGATATGGTCAATCTGCATGTGAGCTGCGCGATCAAAAACTGCCAGTATTTTGAATATTTCGTGCCGGAGGATAACTACCGTCTTCCCATGAAGGGGGATCTTCCCATCGACGGGAATGGAATCATCCATGTTCCCAATGCGCCCGGTGTGGGAGCGGAGCTGGACTGGGAGCTGATCGAGCGCAGCTGTGTTTCCCATAAGGTGCTGGAGTGGAAAGGAGAATGATCATGAGCATGTTTGATTTGAAAGGGCGGAGGGGGATCATTACCGGTGCCTCCAGCGGCCTGGGGCTGGCTATGGCAAATGTGCTGGCGGAGGCCGGGGCAACGGTCTACGCTTTGAGCCGGACCGGCGGAGTAAAGGCCGGGGAGGCCCCCACTCCTGCAAATGTAATTCACCGGAAGATCGATGTGTGCGATTATGAGGCATTGGAAGAAATGGTTAAAGAGATCGGGGCGGATGGACTGGACTTTTTGATCAACAATGCGGGAGCCACGGTCAAGTGCCGGGCCGAGCAGTTTGCGGATGATGATTTTGAGCGCATTATGAAGACGAATGTCAGCAGTGTGTTCAAGCTCTCCTGCCTCTGCTATCCCTATCTGAAGGAATCCCCCCATATGGGCCGGATTATCAACATCGCGTCTATGTCGGCGCATCTGGGCTTCAACCAGGTGGTTCCCTACTGCACCAGCAAGGGAGCCGTAGCCGCTATGACTCGGGGACTTGCCGTGGAATGGGCCAATGACAACGTTACGGTAAATTCCATATCCCCGGGGTGGTTTCCGTCAGAGATGAGCAAAAAAGTGATGGACGAGGAGAGACGGGCGCAGATTCTGGCCCGCATGCCGGTTCACAAGTTCGGAGATCCCAGGGATATCGGTTCCATGGCTCTGTTTTTGGTATCGGACGGTGCTCTTTACGTGACCGGACAGGATTTTGCTGTGGACGGCGGCGCGCTGGCCTATGGATTTTAGCGCCGATTTGATGTAAAATATCGGAAGATAGATGAGTGTTAGGAGGATTTTAAGTCATGGCATCATGGAAAAACGATGAAGAAATGTTTCAGCTCATGAAGGAGAAACTGTACACCCCGGTGGTTGGGGATATTCTTGATCAGATGGGATATACCCATCAGTTCCTTCCCTCGGAGATTCGGCCTCTGGCCGCGATGGTTCCCACAGCTCCCTTTGTGGATCCGACCCAGCCGGACAACCGGCTGAAGCTGGCAGGCTATGCCTGCACGGTTCTGGAAAATGATGTGTTCGGGGCGCCCAAGAAGCCCTTCGGCTACCTGACGGAGGCGCTGGATCAGTTAAAGCCCAATGAAATTTATGTGGCTACAGGAGCGCACAACAGCGCCCTATGGGGAGAACTGCTCACAACCACGGCAAAGACGCGGGGAGCGGCGGGAGCCGTTGTGGACGGTTATACCAGAGATACGCCGCAGGTTCTGGGACTGAACTGGCCGGTATTTGCCAGGGCCTGCTGGGCGCAGGATTCCAGCGTGCGCACGTATGTGTGTGATTTCCGCTGCACCATTGAGATCGGCCAGGTGACCATTCACGACGGCGATCTGGTGTTCGGAGATGTGGATGGGGTCCTCATTATCCCCAAAGAGGTGCATGAGGAGGTGCTGGAGAAGGCGCTTATCAAGGCTTCCGGCGAGAAGACGGTGCGCAAGGCCATTGAAAACGGAATGAGCGCTACGGAGGCATTCGCAACCTACGGGATTTTGTAAGGAGGACAGCCTGTCGGGCTGTAAAAAAGGAGACAGAGCACGATGACGGCTTTTCAAATTGACTTTTCAGATAATGTGGCCACAGCCCTGGAGGAGATTGCGCCGGGGACGGTAACGCTTCGCGGCGACGCCAAAGCGCCCTGTGTGGAGGCCCTGGAGAAGATTCCGGAGGGACATAAAATTGCCCTTAGGGATATCGCTGAGGGGGAAGATATCATTAAGTACGGCGTGCGCATTGGGCGGGCGGTAAAGCCCATTTCCAAGGGAAGCTGGGTGCATCTTCACAACATTCACAGCGTGTACGATGAGAGGTCCAGCCATCTGGATGCGGTGACCGGAGCGCCCAAGGATACGCGGTACGAGTAGGGAGCAGGCGCGGCGCAGCTAGAAGGAGACCGCGCCCGGACATGAAGGAAGAAGGAAGGAAATCCGGATAATGGAGCTTAAATGTATGCGCTGGCAGGGGTATGCCAGAAAAAACGGCACAAAAGGGATACGCAACCGCATTCTGGTCATCTATACGGTAAAATGCAGTGAGTTTGTGGCCCGGCGCATTTGTGAGGAGGCAAACCACACGGATGTGGAGGTTCTGGGCTTTGACGGCTGTACGGACAACCAGTACGCGGTAAATCTGCTGATCAGCCTGATCCGCCATCCCAATGTGGGCGGCGTGCTGGCCGTGGGGCTGGGCTGTGAGTACGTGCAGCCAAAATGGCTGGCGGAGATTGCCGAGAAAGAGGGCAAGGAGGCGGACTGGATGTTTATCCAGGACGTGGGCGGAACGCGCAGGGCCATTGAGAAGGGACTAGCCAGCGTCCGTGCCATGCGGGAACGCCTGAAGAACACGCCGCGGGTGGAGATGGGATTCTCCGACCTGGTGATCGGCGCGGAGTGCGGCGGCAGCGATTACACCAGCGGCCTTGCGGGAAATGTGGCTGTGGGCCGCTTTTACGATAAGCTGGTGGATATGGGCGGAACCGCTATTTTCGAGGAGATTGTGGAGGCTGTGGGCCTCGTTGATCTTCTGGAGGAGCGGGCGGCGAATGAGCAGGCGAGAAAGGAACTTCGCTACACCTACGATAAGGCGCTGGAATACTGCAAATCCGTGCGCCAGTATTCGGTGAGCCCGGGCAATTTTGCCGGGGGCCTCTCCACCATTGAGGAAAAGAGCATGGGGGCGGTGATCAAAAGCGGAAGCCGTCCCATTGAAGGGGTTATCAAGGTTTCCTGTCCGGCGCCGAAGAAGGGGCTGTGGCTCCTTGATTCCACGCCGGATCCCTACTGGATGCAGTTTGGAATCACCAATCCCAATGACAACGAAGGGCTGATGGATTTAATCAGCTGCGGAGCCCACATTGTATTCCTTGTGACGGGAAGGGGAAATGTTGTGGGGAGCGCGGTGAGCCCCTGTATTAAGATTACGGGAAACCATCACACGTATGCGCGGATGGAGGAGGACATGGACTTTGATGCGAGCCCGGTCCTTGCAGGTCTGTGCAGCCAGGACGAGATGGCCCTGCGCCTGGCGGACATGGTGGCGGAGACTGCCGGAGGAAAAGAGACGAAGAGCGAGGCTTTGGGCCACAGGGAGTATTTTATACCTTATAAATATCAGGAAAAACAGGTGTGTTTCAAGCCCTGTGAAAAGGCGGAGGGGCGGGAATAAGCCCCTTGCCGTTCAAAAAGTTAGGAGGTTGTATAGAGATGGCTGCATTTACAGAACAGCAGATGAAGGAATTTTCTATGGCAAAGTATTATTCTCTGGAAGGGCAGACCGCGGTGGTTACCGGCGGCTCCACAGGGCTGGGGCTGGCTATTACGCGATGCTTAATCAGCGCCGGAGCCAAGGTGGTAGTCCTGAGTATGGAGACAGAGGAGCAGGCGGCAGAGGCTTTAAAAGAATTTGGCGATAAGGCTGTTTATTATCCGTTTAATATCACGGAGACGGATAAGACACAGGCTATGGTGGACAGAATTCTGGCAGAGCAGGGGCCCGTGAGCATCCTCATCAACAATGCGGGCAATCACTGCAAGAAATTTATCTGGGAGATGAGCGTGGAGGAGTATGTAAATGTGCTCAATGTTCACCTGGTGGGCGCGTTCGCTCTGACGAAGGCTCTGGTGCCGCAGATGAAGGAACTGGGGCATGGCCGTATCCTGTTCCAGGCCAGCATGACCAGCTACATCGGCCAGCCCCAGGTGGCAGGGTATTCCACCGCAAAGGCCGGATATCTGGGATTGATCCACACGCTGACCGCAGAGCTGGCAGAGTACGGCATTACGGTGAACGCCATTGCTCCCGGCTGGATTGACACCCCTATGTTCCACAAGGCCACGGACAATGATCCGCCAAGGCTTGCCAAGATTATGGGCCGCATTCCCGCCAAGAGCGTGGGAGATCCCATGGATGTGGGCATGTGCGCCGCGTTTCTGTGCAGCGAGGCGGCCCGCTACATCAGCGGAACCTGCGTGCCCGTGGACGGCGGTGCTCTGATTGGATTCTAAACGGATTGGATGTTCGGGAGGCGAATTTTATGAATCGAAAATTTGACGAGGAGCTGTGCCTGACCAACGAGACAGGACGGCTTCTGTACCACAAATATGCGGAGCACATGCCCATCATCGACTACCACTGCCACCTGCAGCCGAAAGAAATCTGCGAAAATAAGCAGTTTGAGGATATCGGGGAGATGTGGCTCTCCGGCGACCACTATAAATGGCGGGCTATGCGCACCTTCGGCATTGATGAGAAGTATATTACGGGAAATGAGACTTCCTACTATGAGAAGTACATGGAATTCGCGAAAATTCTTCCCCAGCTGATCGGAAACCCGATCTATATCTGGTGCGCACTGGAGTTAAAGCGGTTCTTCGGCATTGACGAACCTTTGGGCCCGGACAACGCCCAGGAGATCTATGACCGGACAAAGAAGATGATTGCGGAGAAAAGCATTACGCCCCGGTGGTGCATGGAGATTTCCAATGTGGAGCTGGTGAGCACCACGGAGGATCCCGTTGATGACCTTCATTATCATATTGCCATGCAGAAGGATGAAACCTTAAAGACGAGGGTGATTACCGCATTTCGACCGGACAAGGCCATGTTCGCGGCAAAACCCGGATTTGGCTCCTACATGGAGGCTTTGGGAAAAGCTGCGGGAATGCCGGTGGGATCATTTAAGGAAATGCTGGCAGCTCTGGAGCAGAGGCTGAAATATTTCAAAGAGATTACGGGAACCACGGTTTCTGATGACGGAATCCCGGATTTTACCTGGGCGGATGCGTCCGAGGAAGAAATCGAGGCTATTTTCCAAAAAGCCTGCAGGGGAGAGGCCATTTCCAAGGAAGAGGACAATCAGTACCGCAGCGCCTTCCTCTATGAGATGGGCAAGATGTACAGCCGCAATGGCTATGTGATGCAGCTTCACATCGGCACCTATCTGGACGCCAACCGCAAGTATGTGAAGCTGGTGGGACAGAGCACGGGCTTTGACTGCGCGGACGACACCACACGGGTGCAGAGCGTGGGCGAGCTCTTAAACCGCCTGACCCTGGAGGACGCCCTGCCGAAGACCATCCTCTACTGCCTGGACGGCACCAACATGGAGAATTATGCGATTCTGGCCGCGGGCTTCTGCGAGAAGGGCGTGAAGGCTAAGGTGCAGCTGGGCGCTCCCTGGTGGTTCCACGATCAGATCTACGGGATTGACCGGCAGTTCCGGGCAGCGTCCAACCTGTATCCGCTGAGCCTGTCTGTGGGCATGCTGACGGACAGCCGCAGCTTCCTCTCCTATCCGCGCCATGAGCTTTACCGCCGGGTATTGTGCAATTTCCTGGGCGAACTGGTGGAACGGGGCGAGTATTTCTCCGGAGAAGAGGAGCTTGGGAAGGTTGTGCAGAACATCTGCTATTATAATGTGAAAGAGTATTTTGGGTTTTACTAAGATATAAGGAGGCGGAAATCCGCCTCCTTTTCTGGTATGACGGGCATGCCGTCAGTCTGTGGTGAAAGTCCACAAGGGGCGTAGTTGCCGACGAACCCCATAGCGACTCCCAAGGTTTACATCGTGAGGTGTGGGCGAGAAGAAGGGATAGCGAAATCGTAGCCTGACGGATAGAAACCTGATATAAGCCGTACATGGCGGATAAGCTGGCCAGAGACAGCGAAGTCCTAAAGGCAACCGTAACCCGTATACGTA
>DWWT01000069.1 GCA_019119575.1 Candidatus Enterocloster excrementipullorum | reverse complement strand
GTTACTCACCCGTCCGCCACTCAGTCAGTTCCGGTTCCATCCGAAAACTTCACCAAAACCGCTTCGTTCGACTTGCATGTGTTAGGCACGCCGCCAGCGTTCATCCTGAGCCAGGATCAAACTCTCATGTTGTAGCTTTTGACTTGGTGAGGTCTCCCACGAACCTAGTCAAAGCACACGACTTGTTTCTTGGTGAGGTCTCCCACGAACCTAGAAACAAGGTCGTTTCTTTTGATCTTTGGTCTCGAATTGCGCTTGGCTTTTCTTAACCTTCTTTACTTGGTCTACATTCTGAATTTTCCTCAAATCCAAGGCTCGACCGAGCCTGTTCTTTTCTCGGAATCTTCAGGGTTTCGCATACTGTTTAGTGTTTGGTTTTCATGGTGCTTTGCTGTTGTCTCTCTCAGACAGCTCATTTATACTACCACGCGAAAAAACATTTGTCAACAACTTTTTTCCATTTTTTTATTTTTTTCACTGCTGGAGCGTGTTTTGAAATTGCTTTCTGTCAAATGTACGTTCCACGTTGTGGGAGATAGGTGCCAAATGAAGGAAACACAATGAGCTGCAGGTGGCTGAGCAGTAATTTTTTGCTGCCCAGCCGCCCGCGGACATCTGGAGGATTGACCATATCCCCCGGCCGATTCAGACGCTGCAGTCCAGAGTGAACCAGAACTCCACTCCGTCTTTTACATTTGCTACTCCGTAGGACTTGTGGTGGGAGTCCATGATTGCTTTCACAATGGACAGGCCGATCCCGCTTCCGCCGTATTCCCGGGTACGTGCTTTATCTACTTTATAAAATTTCACCCAGAGCTTCTCCAAATCTTCCTCCGGAATGTGCTCACCTGTGTTAAACACGGAAACCTTTACCTCTTTTTCGCCCTTTTCCACCCGAATCTCAACGCGCCGCTCTCCTGCCAGATGATTCAGAGCATTGTTCAGGTAGTTTGTAACCACTTCTTCTATCTTGAACTCATCCGCCCAGACATAAACCGGTTTCTTCTCATCAAAAATTACGGTTGCCTCTTTCTGCTGGATCAGAATTCCGGCAGAGGAAAGCAGGCCCTGAATCAGCCCCACAATATCGAACTGCTCCATCACAGGCTTGTCGTTTCCAAACTCCAGGGCAGTAAGGGTTAAGAGCTGCTTAACCATGCGGTTCATTTTCCCTGCCTCATCCATAATCACTTCGCAGTAGTAATCCCGGCTTCCCGGATCTTCCGCCATCCCCTCGGTAAGCCCCTCCGCATATCCCTGAATCAGGGCAATGGGCGTTTTCAGCTCATGGGAAACATTTGCGATAAATTCTTTTCTCGTCTCATCGATCCGGATTTTTTCCTCAATATCCTTCTGCAGCTCATTGTTGGCCGTTTTCAGCTCCGCGATTGTCTCTTTCAGCTTTTCCGACAAGGTATTCATACTGTGTCCCAAAACGCCGATTTCATTTTCTTCTGTCCCGGTATAACGGGCGTCAAAATCCAATTCCGACATCCTGGCCGAAAGCGCGGCCAGCGACATAATGGGGGAGGTAACCCGCTTGGTAGCAAAGTAAATCAGGATGCCGCCCGCGATCAAAACGGTAAGGCCCACGTACAGCATAAACTGGTTGGACAGCTGGACGCTCTCCTGGATGCTGGCAATCGGCATTGACATAATAAAAATGGTCTGATTATCATCAAAGAAGCCCCAATTCTGCAGATAATAGCTGTTGGAATGCCGGTCAAAGGTTTTCTGGATCATATAGTTGTCCTTCCGCACCAGGGTCTCCGTGCCTTTTTCCGACATGCCCAGAATATACCACCGGAGCCGGTCAGCGAGAAATTCATTGTTGGGGAAGTCAGGAACCATGTTGTCCGTACGGCTGTCGATCAGAACAATGGTCGTGTTGTACTGCTCATTCATCCTGCGAAGCATGCGGCTTACATCATTCTGCTCTCCCTCCTGGGAATAAAGGCTGTCAAAGTCCTGGATGATGCTCCGCCCGCTGTCCTCCCGCGCCAGGACATACCGGTTCAGCTCCTCGTAGGCACTCTCCAAAAGATCCACTTTTTCCCGGGTATAGTAAGGTTCAAGAAAAAAGCTGTTTATGATCCACATGGCGGCCAATGCGGCCGCCATGATACCCATGAAAATCATTGTAATTTTCGCGCGTATGGAATGTTTCATTTAATTATTCACCTCGAATTTGTAGCCCATCCCCCAGATGGTCTTGATGTACTCTCCCTTTTCTCCCATCTTGCTGCGCAGCTTTTTCACATGCGTGTCAATGGTGCGGGCATCCCCAAAATAATCGTAATTCCACACATTGTTGAGAATCTTCTCCCTTGAAAGGGCGATTCCCTGATTTTCTACAAAATAAGCCAGAAGCTCAAATTCCTTATAGCTCAGTTCAATTTCTTTTCCGTCAATGGTCACCTGGTGCGCCGACTTGTCAATACGGATACCGCCTACATCCAGTACTTCGGATGCCGCCGCATTGCTCCGGCGCAGGATGGCATCTACACGGGCCACCAGGATCTTCGGACTGAATGGCTTGGAAATGTATTCATCCACCCCCAGGGCAAAACCCTGAAGCTCGTCCCGCTCCTCGCTGCGGGCCGTCAGCATCATTACCGGCACCTGAGAATATTTGCGGATGGTCTTTAAAACCTCCCAGCCGTCCATCTTCGGCATCATCACGTCGAGCAGAATCAGCGCAATATCCTTTTGGGCGAAAAAAATATCTACCGCTTCCTCACCATTAGCCGCCTCAATGACAGAAAATCCTTTATTTACCAAAAAATCTTTGACCAGCTTCCGCATCCTGGCCTCATCATCCACTACCAATATCTTTAACCCATCCATGGATCTGCCTCCTTCTAAAATCCGACAGGCGGAAGCGATTTTCGGTCCCCGCCCCTCTAACTGGTCTTATTTTAACAAAAAAAACGGCATATTTCTATGGGTTCACACAAGTTTCACAGTCTCCGCCGCGGCGCATGCAAAAAGCGCTCCCGCAAGTCCTTTCGGACTCCGGAAGCACATAAACGATACTCTATTGTTTTATTTCCACGGGCGCATCACGCCGTGAACCACAAACCGGGCATCTGCAAACTCATAACTGCATGTGGATAAGGTAAGAATCCGCTCCCCCTCCTCCGGAGCCGTATGGCATTGGACAGCGGACCGGGCGGACACCTGACGAATCCACTCCTGCCGCTCTTCCTCTTCCCCCAGTTCGATCTGCCAGGCCTCCTGGCCCACATCTGCCACATAAGCGGAAAACACATCTACCCGCCAGTCGCCCTGCGGGGTAGAGAGCTGAAAATAGGGGTGGCTCTCATAGTAATCCTGGGACGCATATTCCCCGAGGGAGGCAAACATCGTCCCATTTTTCATGTGGTGGCCGTAGATAATGGAATGATCCCCTGAAAAATCCCCGGCACAGGCTGCGTCCAGAAAGATGCAGCCGGATCCGTTGGACTCCCCTGTAAAGAGCCGGTGCAGATAATAGGTGTTGTCCTCGCCCTGGACAATCGGGTAGCTGATCACCGTATCCGGGCCGAAGATCCAGCCCACCACTTGGGGATTCACTTCGGACAGGCCGTCAAAGTCCACACGGACTCCCGCAGGCAGAACCCTCTCACTGCCGGAAGATGTCCCCTGCGTTTCGGAGGCATCTTCTGCGGCAGTGCTGCTTATGTAACCGGATAGTTCTTCATAGGCCTGGCCCGCGGCCCGATACGCGAGAAGCTGGGAACCCGTCATATACCCGCCTGTGAGAACGCCTCCCAGACAGGCAAGCACCAGCACCCAGTACAGAACACGTTTCATTCTTCCGTGTCATCTCCGGTCTCGAACTCTTCCAGCTCCTCTTCGCTTATAAGCTCATCATATTCCTGGCTGTCGAGGAGCTCATCGAAAGCATCCGCCACAATCTCATACTCCTCGTCACTCTCAATATTATCCAAAACCGGGGTTCCGTCCTCTGTCTCGCTGTAGCGGTACAGATACACCTCTCCCTCCTCGGAATCCGCTCCCTCCATGGGCAGAAGGGCAATGTATTCGCCTTCCCCGGCATTAAAGATAGTGAGCACCACGCACTCCACCTCGGTGTCGTCATCCAGGGTGAGGGTTACTGTCATCTCCTGATCCTCTTCGTTTTGAAATTTCTTGTCTGCCATTGGGTACTTCCTTTCATATTCAATGTTTTTGACACGCGGCCGACTGAGTATCCATCCGCCGTATGCCCCTGCCTACACTTTAGCAGACTATTATAGAAATTGCAAGAAGGGAATTGCATATCCCTCCGGGCTCCCAAAAACAGCCGCATCCGGGCTCGCGCATCTGCCCCATTCCGAGAAAGCGCTCCGGCTCTCCCCTATTTTCCTTATCCTCGCTGTATATAAAGAATTTTCTCCCGTTCCATCTTCCTGTCCTCCTCTTCTTTTTTGACCCACAGGGCAGCGTCAGGCCGCGCTGCCCCGGTCTCACTTTTTAAAATCCCAAAAAGCGCCGGATCATTACCTTTGCCATATCAATTTTATATCCGTTCATCTCCAGGGGGATGGCGTGCCGCAGGGCAATCTCCGCCGCTTCCCGGGCTGTCTCCTCCGTGAGGACTTTTCCTTTAAGGAAGTCCTCGGCCTCCGTTACCTTCATGGGAACCGGAGCCACAGCGCCCAGCACCAGGCTTATGTCTTCCACAATGCCGTCCTTTATCCGATAGGTGCCTGCCACGGCCAGAACCGCGAAGTCAATGGACTTGCGGATGCGGTATTTGTCATAGACTGCCGTCGTGCCATCCTGAGGCTTTGGCACTATAATCTCCGTCACAAATTCACCGGGCTTTAAAATGTCCTTCACCCGGGTAGAGGTGCCGAAAAAGGCCTCGCCCGCGAGTTTCCTGAGATTAGTCCTCACCCTTGCCCCGTAGGCATAGAGCATATTCGCCATGTCGCTGGGGTTTACAGCCAGACAGCCGCAGTTAAAGCAGCGGGATGCCTGCCGAAAAATGCGTTCTGCCTACTCTCCCAAAAGCATCTTCCTATCCGCCGCCGGCTCAGATGTAGGCGCAATATTATAGTGCTCCACCAGGTATCCCAGCACCCCCGGCGACAGGAAGGCGGGCAGGGTCGGTCCCAACAGGATATTCTTGATGCCCAGATGAAGGAGGGTTAAGAGGATGCACACTGCCTTCTGCTCATACCAGGAGAGCACCATGGAGAGGGGCAGGTCATTCACCTGGCAGTCAAAGGCTTCTGCCAGGGCGGCTGCCACCTGGATGGCGCCGTAGGCGTCGTTGCACTGGCCCATGTCGAGAAGCCTGGGAAGTCCTCCGATGCTCCCCAAATCCAGGTCATTGAACCGGAACTTGCCGCAGGCCAGGGTGAGGATCACCGTGTCCTCCGGAGCCATTTTCACAAATTCCGTGTAGTAGTTCCGCCCTGCCCGGGCCCCGTCGCAGCCTCCCACCAGGAAGAAATGGCGGATGGCGCCGGATTTCACTGCTTCCACAATCTGACCCGCTGCCTCCAGCACAGCGGCCCGGCCAAATCCCGTGGTAATCTGGCGGCCGCCGTTGATGCCGGCAAATGCCCTATTCTCCGGATATCCTCCCAACTCCAAAGCCTTCTCAATTACCGGGCTGAAATCTTTGTCTGCGCCGATGTGGCAAATCTCCGGATAAGACACCACCTCCGTGGTAAATACTCTGTCCTTATAGCTGTCCTTCGGGGGCATCAGGCAGTTGGTGGTGAAAAGAACCGGCCCGGGAATATCTGCAAATTCTTTCTGCTGATTCTGCCAGGCCGTGCCGAAATGACCCTTTAAATGGGAATACTTTTTGAGCTCCGGATAGCCGTGGGCCGGAAGCATTTCCCCGTGGGTGTAGATATTGATCCCCTTTCCCGCAGTCTGCTCCAGAAGAAGTTTCAGGTCATAGAGGTCATGGCCGGAAATCACGATAAACGGGCCTTTCTCTACCGTGAGAGACACTTGGACCGGCCGGGGATTGCCGAAGGTCTCCGTGTTGGCCCGATCCAAAAGGGCCATGCAGTCCAGGTTCACCTCTCCCACCTCCAAAACAATGGGCAGAAGTTCCTCCATCCCCCAGTCCTCACCGATGGCAAAGAGTGCCTTATAGAAAAACGCGTTGATCCTGGCGTCCCGGTATCCCAAAACCGCGGCGTGGTAGGCATAGGCAGCCATTCCCCGGATGCCGAAGAGAATCAGGGACTTTAGGGAGCGGATATCCGCATCCGCGTTCCAGAGGCGCTCCATGGGATATTCCTCCGCCTTCCCGCAGGGCGAGCCGCAGCCCGCGCATCCCGGCGACAGGCGCTCCTTTTCCCTACGAACCCGTTGAATCAGATCCGTTATGGTCTCATTGCTGAAATTTACATTGGTCACCGTGGTAAATAATCCCTCCAGCACCAGGTCATCCGTTTCCTGACCGGTCTCCCGGCCGTCCACGGTGCGGGCCAGGCCAATCAGGGCTCCGGTCAGCTCGTCCTGAAGGGCGGCTGTGTCCGCCTTCTTCCCGCACACGCCCGCGTTTCCCGTACATCCGCTGCATCCAGCAGTCTGCTCACACTGATAGCAAAACATCTGCCTCTCCATATTATCTGTCCTCCTGTTCTTATGCTCGGTTAATCTTCCAGAATCCGGCCGTCCGTAGAGATGGTCACCACCTGCCAGGGAATGAATTTCCCGCTGGCTTTTAAGGCCTCCTTCACCGCGTGCTCCATTCCGCCGCAGCAGGGAACCTCCATCCGCACGACCGTCACGCTCTTAATATCGTTGGCCGCCAGAATCCGCGTCAGCTTTTCGCTGTAATCAACCGCATCCAGCTTGGGGCAGCCGATGAGGGTAATCTTGTTTTTGATAAACTGATTGTGAAAATCCCCATAGGCATAGGCCGTACAGTCCGCAGCCACCAGAAGGTGCGCGCCTGCAAAATAGGGGGCCTGCACCGGAGCCAGCTTGATCTGCACAGGCCACTGGGAGAGCCGGCTTGCCGGGGCCGTCCCCCGGAAGACTGCCTGGGGCTTCTCCTCCCTCTGCCGCGCAATGGTCCGAGCCGCCAGAACCGCTGCTTCATTATAGGCAGGGGCCTCCCGCTCCTCAAAGGATATCGCCCCGGCAGGGCAGGCGGGCAGGCAATCGCCCAATCCATCGCAGTAATCCTCCCGCATCAGCCGGGCCTTTCCGTCTATCATCTCTATGGCGCCTTCATGGCAGGCATCCGCGCATGCGCCGCAGCCATTGCATTTCTCTTCATCAATCCGAATGATTCTTCTGATCATATCCATACCTCCTTGACTTTCTGCACCTATCATAGTATACTGTGGCAAAAAAGTACGTTGGAATTCCAACAAACGGAGGGGAAAATGGAGGAAATTTTTGAAATATTGTCCCAATGCCCCCTTTTTTCCGGAATCAGCAGGGAGGATCTTTCGGGCATGCTGCAGTGCCTGGGGGCCCGGTCCGTCTCCTATGAAAAGGGCCGAACGGTCTTTCTGGAGGGGGATCCCGCCCTGTGGGTGGGCGTTGTCCTCACCGGGGAAGTGCAGATTCTGCGGGAGGACCTGGATGGAAACCGCAGCATCCTGGCCGCCGCCGGACCGGGCCAGCTTTTCGGCGAGGTGTTTGCCTGCGCCCAGTTGAACCGCCTGCCGGTGACTGTGATTGCCAGCGCGGACAGCCGGATCCTGCAGCTGGCCTGCCGGCGGATTATCGAAACATGCAGCCAGTCCTGCATATTTCACAGCCAGCTGATCCACAACCTGCTGAAAATTGTCGCCCGGAAGAATCTTATGCTGAACCAGAAAATTGACTTCATCTCCCGACGCACCACCCGTGAAAAGCTCATGGCCTACCTGACTGCCCAGGCCAAGGCTGCAGACAGCCGCATTTTCTCTATTCCCTACAACCGGCAGGAGCTGGCCGACTATCTGGGCGTGGAGCGCAGCGCCATGTCCGCCGAGCTGGGAAAACTCAAAAAAGAGGGAACGATTGATTTTCACAGAAACCATTTTACTTTAAAAGACAAAACGGCCAAGGAGGATTTGAAATGAATTATGTATGTACCGCCTGCGGCAGACAGGTTTCCGTCTCCGGCGCAGGTTCCAAATGCGCCTGCGGAGGCCTGTGGGAGCTGGAATTTGATCCGCCCGCATTTTCTCTTGACGCAGTCGACAAAAATGAATGGAACATGTTCCGCTACCGGCGCTTTATGGCACTGGAGGATGAATCCTGGCGCGGCATCACTCTGGGAGAAGGCATGACTCCCGTGATCCGCTTAGACGAACATGTGCTCCTCAAAATGGATTATCTCATGCCCACGCTTTCTTACAAAGACCGAGGCGCCGCCGTGCTCATGGCGCACTGCAAGTCCCTGGGCATAGACCGCGTCGTTCAGGACAGCAGCGGAAATGCAGGAAACAGCATCGCTGCCTATGCGGCCAGAGCCGGGATTGCCTGCGAAATTTTTGTTCCCGAGGGCACTTCTCCCAAGAAGATATCTATGATTCGCGCCCACGGGGCTGTCTGCACGATTGTGCCGGGCAGCCGGGATCACTGCGCCCAGGTATGCCGGGAAAAGATGGAAAAAGAGGGAATTTTCTATGCCAGCCATGTGTACAATCCATTTTTCTATGAGGGAACCAAGACCTATGTATATGAGGTTTTTGAGCAGCTGGGCCGCATTCCCCGCCATCTGGTAATTCCTGTAGGAAATGGGACGCTGTTTCTCGGCGTGATGAAGGCCCTTTCCCATCTGCAGGAAAGCGGACTTCTCGACCGGATGCCACAGATCATCGCGGTTCAGAGCGAGGCCTGCGATCCGCTGCTTAAGGGCGCAGAGCAGGGGCTGGATGTGCCCGCCGCCGTCTCCCCCGGCCCCACTATGGCGGAAGGAATCGCCATCGGGGAGCCCATGCGGGGAAAGGAAATCTTATCTCTGGCAAAGAAATACGGCGCGCGCTTTGTCCACGCGCCGGAGAACCGGATTCTTCAGGCCCGGGAATTCCTCGCGGAAAAAGGTGTGTACTGCGAGCACACCACAGCGGCCAATTATGCGGCGTATCTGCACTACTGCGAATGCTTCGGGGAAGCGGACGACTGCCTGATTACCATGTGCGGGGCGGGGCTTAAGTCTGATCATTGACCGTTTAAGTGCCTCACGGATGGTTCCGGATGAACGCACGGACCTACCCGTAAAAAAGCCGGCGCACCGGGAAATCATGTTCCCGCCGTGCACCGGCTTTTTTTATCCTGCATTTTGATATCACAGGCCGCGCAGCGGCCATACCGCTTTTCGCGTCTATTTCAGCAGCTCCTCTTTCTTCTCCAAAATCGCCTCCACGGCCGCGCAGGCCGGGCAGTCGCAGTATTTGGCTCCCGCCGCCTTGATTTCTTTGCCGTGGGCTGCAACCTGGGGTGCTTTCTCCGCGCCGAAGACCTGCACGCCGCCCTCTGACTCGGCAAATGCAATCAGCAGGTCGATCGGCATAATATCACCTTCCAGCTCCTTGATGTATTTTTCCGTCTCCTGAGCCTCATGCTCTGTGCCCAAAGCATCCAGCCAGGCCTGGGCTGCCGCCTTTGCCTCTCTGCTGCAGGAGCCTGCCTCCATCAGTTCCTTTGTCTTCTGTACTGCAAAATCCTTTACTTCTTTATTCATGGTAAATCCCCTCCTTGTACAAAATAAGAACAGCTACAGTTTTTTGCATATAGAACTGTGCTGCCCTTATTTTACCACCGGTGGATTTTCTGTGCAAGTGCTCCGGCAGAGACATCTCCGTTTTTATACCTTTACATCTGCCTATATCTCCATATGTTGACAGCATCCGGCAAAAGTTGTACTATATGTAGTGCATATTTTCGATTATCCGCAGCGGTTTTGGATAGCTGCGATTATTCTATTTTGGAGGGTTTTTACATGAATGTACGTAAGCGCAGCGGCAAAGTGGTCCCCTTTGACGCGGAGTTTATTTCACGGGCCATCTCCCTGGCTTCTGCGGCGGCAGGGGAGCATGACGAGGAAGAAATTGCCAATATTACCCAGGCTGTCACAGACAAGCTGAAAGCCCAGGGAGGGGAAATCTGGGACATTGAGACCATTCAGGACACCGTGGAGGAAACCTTGTTTGAGACGAGGCATTACCAGACTGCCAAGGCCTACATCCGCTATCGTCTGGAGAAGGAAAAGGAGCGGGCCAACGCAGGTTCGAAAGAGGGGCTCCTGACCCAGGAATTTTTAAGCCCCTACAAGCATGCTCCCAGCCCCATGGAGCAGCTTGGCGCATTTGTCTATACCCGCACCTATTCCCGGTATCTGCCCAAGCTCGGCCGCAGGGAGTTCTGGTGGGAAACTGTGGCCCGTGCCGTGGAATACAACTGCTCTCTGGCCCCCACCTCGCGGGAGGAAGCAGAAAAGCTCTATGACAACATTTACCATATGCGCCAGTTCCTCTCCGGACGCACCCTTTGGGTGGGCGGAACCCCGGTGGCCGAGCAGTACCCCATGGCAAATTACAACTGTGCCTTTACCGTAATTGACAGTTTCTCTGCTTACCACGACCTGTTTTACCTGCTGATGGTGGGAAGCGGCGTAGGCGTGCGGGTGCTGAAATCCGACGCCGAAAAGCTGCCCCCTGTGCGCACAGACCTGGAAATTCTGCACAAGTCCTATGCTCCCCTTTCCCCGGAGGAGCGGCTGGAATACACGGACCTGACCTTTTCCCGCGATACGGCCACCCTCTCCATCGGTGACTCCAAGGAAGGCTGGGCCCAGGCGCTGACCCATTATTTTGATATTATCACAAATCGGGAATACCGGGGCATCCACCGCCTGGTGGTTGTCTATGACTCCATCCGTCCCAAGGGGGAGCGGCTCAAGACTTTTGGCGGCACAGCCAGCGGCTACGGTTCCATGATGACCATGATTGACAAGATCCACAAGGTCATTGCCGCCACAGGTACCCGGGAAGGCGCTGTCTGGGTTCCCTTAAAGCCCATTGACCTGCTGGACATCGCCAATATCATTGGGGAAAATGTGGTGTCCGGCGGCGTACGCCGCACCTCGGAGATCGGCCTGATCGATGCGGACGATGAGACCTGTATCCAAGCTAAGAGTCACCTGTACCGCCAGGTGGGAGGTCGCTGGGAGATCGACAAGTCCATTGCTCACCGGCAGATGAGCAATAACTCCATCTATTACAGAAAAAAGCCCACCCGCGAAAAGCTCCACTGGCATCTCCAGCAGATGCGGTATTCCGGGGAGCCCGGGTGGATCAACGAGGAGGCCGGAGCTAAGAGACGCCCCAATTTCAACGGGTGCAATCCCTGCGGAGAAATCCTCCTGGACAGCCACGGCCTCTGCAACCTGACAACCCTGAATGTCCTGGGTTTTGTAAAGGATGGCGTGCTTGACCGCAAGGCGCTTCTGGAAGCCCAGCGCCTCTCCGCCCGGGCCGGCTACCGCATGACCTGCCGGGAGCTGGAGATGCACAGCTGGAACGCCGTGCAGCAGCGGGACAAGCTCCTCGGCTGCTCTCTCACCGGCTGGCAGGACATGGTAAACGCCACAAAGATGTCCCGGGAAGAACAGATCGGGCT
>DWWT01000068.1 GCA_019119575.1 Candidatus Enterocloster excrementipullorum | reverse complement strand
AGTCTCGTGTACAATGTCCAGTCTCTCATGAACCAGTACGAGCAGCTCGTCTCCCAGCGGACGGTGGCTGCCAAATCTCTGGAGGTTGCCGAGACGGCCAAGCAGATTCAGCAGACCATGGAGGCCCAGGGCATGGCGGTGAGCGGGGATGTACTCTCCGCCGCAGCACAGCTGGCATCCGCAAAGAGCACGCTGAGCAACCTGGACGGTGTTCTCGGTCAGCTTCACAAGAACCTGTGCTATTTTACTGGTTATGGAAATGACGGCAATCCGGTGATCGGCCCGGTTCCCTCAGCGGATGTGGCAGCGATCGCGGCGATCGATGTGAATGCGGATAAAGAGAAGGCTGTGGGAAATAACTATGAGCTGATTTCCATGCGTACCTCCACGGGCGGCGGTATGACGGACCTTCAGGTACGTACCACGAAAACGACCACGCAAACCAAGAATAAGCTGCGGAATGTGGAGTACAGCGAGGATACCCTCCGCTCAAACATCCAGACGCTTTACGATACGATTCTGGAGCAGAAAGCGGCTTATGATTCCGCGGCGACAGCCCTGCAGAGCGCGCAGATTACCTGGGATGCGGCACAGATTCAGCGTCAGAACGGAAGCCTAAGCCAGATTGGATATCTGCAGCAGGAGCTAGCCTATCTCCAGGCACAGTCAGCGTTTGACTGCGCGGATTTGGCTCTCCAGCAGGCCATGCAGAATTATGACTGGGCAGTAAAGGGAGTCACAGTCAGCACCGAATGATAACAAATCCCATTTTACCGAAGCGCCTTCTTCCGGAAGCAGGAGGAAAAGTCGAATATTGACGGTAAAATGGGATTTTTTCTCGGAAATTAATTGAAAATTAAGAAAATAATAGAGCCGGACGTCTTGATTTTTCGTAAGGAAAATGTTATTCTTTTTTTATAAAGGGAGTGTATATTGATTCAAAGGAGAGTGGTAACCCGTCGGCAACGTAGTATGGAAACGAGGTGATCGTATGTTGACCAGACGAATAGACAGCAGAGAAAAGACGTTAAATCCTATCCCCATTTCTTATTTGATTCAGACGGCCAACCAGTTTGCGTGCGATATCTATGTGAGCAATGAAAAGGATCGAGCAAATCTGAAGCAGTATGATGAGATGAAGAATTTGAAAATGGGTGGCTTTCTGACTTTTTACTTTAAGGGAAGTGACGAGACAGAGGCGGAGGATCGAATTCACAGGATTTTGTGGCAGGACAACTAAAAGATAAAGGAAGTGTACATACTCATGCACGAGCAGCAGTAAGCGAGGGCGCGGAAAGGATACGGCCCTCGCTTTTTGTAAAAGCCATAGAGGCGTGCAGCTCTATTTTTCTATATTCACAGCGGTATTCTCCGAGTCGGTTCCTTTTGCCGGCTCTTTTTCTTTTTCCGGAACACAGCTCCCGCCGGACTCCAGATACTGCTTTGCATCCTTGAAAAAGCTCCAGACGATGAGGAAGATAATGAAGCCAATGGGAAAAGCAGCGATGATGGACACGGTCTGCAGGTTTGCCATGGAATTTTCAGAAAAGATCAGCGCAATGGGAAGGAGCATAAGCAGGATAGCCCAGAAGAGCTTTACCCGCTTATCCGGTTCCTGATCTGCGTCCAGGGATTTATAGGAGTAGGAACTGGCTACAATGGCAAGGGCATCGAAGGAGGTAGCATAAAAGGCGATCATGGTCAGCGCCAGGAGAACCAGCCCTGCTTTTGCCAGAGGCATGGTTTCAAAAATTGCGATGATGGCCTGATACAGATCCTGGGTTTGCGCATAGAGTCCCAGCAGATCCAGTTTCCCGGAGAGCTGCAGGCCCAGTCCTTGATTTCCGAGAATGATAAAGGAGGTAAAGGTTCCGGCCAGGCCGAAGAAGTATCCTCCGAATACGGTCTGACGGATGGTTCTCCCTTTGCTTATGGTTCCGATAAAGAAAGGAGTAGCCACACACCATACCATCCAGTAGGCCCAGTAAAAGATCGTCCAGGTCTGGGGGAAGGAAGTGGTGCGCAAAGAGTCCGTCCACGTGGCCATGCTGATGAAATTCTGTGCCAGGTTCCCCAGAGAGGTAAGACCGGTCTCTACAATAAAGCGGGTCTGCCCTCCGCAGAAGAAAAAGTAGGCCAGTAGGCCGAAAAACAGATATACGCAGGATGCTGCCAGCTTTGCCACGCCCTGCATGCCGAAGTACACAGCCAGGGTGTAGACGACACAGATTACGGCCAGGATGGCGATGGTCAGGAAGTTTGTCTCCGCTATGCCGAAAACACGGCTTAAGGCCATGGAGAGAAGGGGAGTGGCCAGGGCAAATGTGGTGGCTGTACCGGCCAGCAAGGCGAAAACGGCTGTCAGGTCGATGAGCTTTCCCCAGATGCCGTCTACCCGGCGGCCGAGAAGCGCCCGGCAGGCTTCCGAATATTTCTGCTTGCTTCTTTTCCGTACATGGATCATAAAGCCGAAGGATACAGCCAGAATGATGTAAAAGCTCCAGGGAATCGGTCCCCAGTGGAACAGAGGATAGGTACCCGCCCAATCCTGAATGGCTCCCATCTCCGCGATATGGGGTTCATTAGCGTAAAGCATCCATTCGCAGAGGGAGTAAAACAGGATGTCGGCAGCCAGGCCGGCGGTGAACATCATGGAGCCCCATTGAAAGGAAGAATACTGCGGCTTGGGGATATTTCCCAGGCGTATGTTTCCATAGGGGGAGAAGGCCATATATAAGGAACAGATGACAGCAGCCAGGCCGAGGATCAGGTAATAGCTCCCCAGCTGGTCTCCCAGGAAAAAACGGATGGATTCCAGGATGGAGGAGGAGGCTGCGGGATACACTATAAATAGGAAGCATAGAATCAGGATGGACACAAAGGGAATCAGAGTTGTAACCCAGTCCATTTGCCGCAGCAGGGCAGGCCTTTCGGGCCGGCGTTCACTTTTCATAATGGGTACCTCCTTGGATTGTTCAAAAAAGATGAAATATTAAATATATTGAACATAATAGCATCGTATTTTAGAAAAATCAAGAGGAATTAGAAAAATAACATAATTTCGTAAGAAAAAAGGACTGTTAAATTCGCGGAAACTTCGTTATAATATTACCGTTAAAAAAGGAGGTTTTTTGCAATGATAAATTGGAAGAAATTGGCAGTGGCTTTGGCTGCTTCGACCGTTTTGCTCAGCGGCTGTACGCAGAGTAATATTGTATCTCCCACCAGCGGCACTGTGGAAGGAGACGGAGTCCCGGATGTGGAGGTGGATGAGAATATTCCTATTGACTGGCTGGAGGTGCGGGAGGATCTGCGGGATACGTTCCTGGATCCCTATGGAACGTACGCGGATTTTGTTCTGGATCTGGATGCCAGATATGATGAGGAGACAGATTTGCTGACCGTGCTGATCCCCGTTACACACAAGACTACGGGAGCGGATGCGATCCCCTACGCCCAGGATGTGCTCAAGGTGATCGGTTCCTCTGTGGCTACCCAGAATTTTTATTATGAGGCCCCGGATTCTGAGGACGGCCAGGATGATACCTATTATGGAAGCTTCTTTGACAATCATGACGTGTGCGTCCAGGTTTTCTATTATGATGATGAAGGCGATGAGAGCGCGTATCTTATGAATGACACGATGAAGGCAGGAGAGCAGAGGGCACTGACGGCTCTTGTAGATTAGGAGAGATTTGCCATGACAAGAATTGACAAATACTGGAAACGCTCAGCCGCCGGACTACTCGCTGCGCTTATGCTTATGGCGGGAGGCCGGGGGATGAACTTTGAAAGCTTTGCCATGACTTCCAAGACACCTTTTATGGAAGAGGCGGCGCTTCAGTCTCCCGGAACTCTTGTGATCAATGATGGACAAGCTGCCGTACAGGCATCTCAGGACATTTTGACGCCAGTTCAGATCGGGACAGACGCCGGACAGGCCCAGGCAGCCGCCCAGACAGGACAGGGTGCGGCTTCCGGCGGGACAGCCCAGGTGATGGCCTTTGGGGCGGTCTCTACGCCGGTAACGGATTCCTCCTCCCTTTTTGGGGCAGGCCGCCTGACCATGTATGCAAACCATGATACGAATGCCCAGAGCCTTTCCGTGATCATTGAGACAGGACAGGGCGGGCTGATTGTGGTGGACGGCGGCTGGCGGGCAAACGCGGAGTTTCTGCTGAATCAGATTAAGCAGAAAGGCGGTCACGTGCAGGCATGGCTGCTCACGCATCCGGATACGGATCATATCGGCGCTCTGGCAGATATCCTGTACAATCACAGTACGGAGATCACTATTGATGGAATCTATTACTCGTTCCATGAAGACAGCTGGTATGCGGAACACGATGCGAATGTAGCCAGCATGGTGGCCTATACAAAGGGAGCTTTTGCAAACGTCGCCCCGGAGGTTCTCCACGGAGACATTGTATCCGGCCAAGTGATCGAGGCCGGGCCCGCGAAAATCCAGGTCCTCAATCAGGCTTATAAGATGACAAGTGATGTGACCAACAACAGCAGCGTGGCCTACCTGGTCTCTCTGAATGGTACGAATGTAGTTTTCCTGGGAGATCTTGCAAAGGCAGGCGGGGCGCAGCTTATGGCAGACCACGATCTGGGAGCTCTGGACTGCGATATTGTTCAGCTGGCCCACCACGGTCAGAATGGCGTGGATTTTGAAGTGTATAAGGCGCTGCGGCCAAGTATTGCCCTTTGGCCTACGCCCCAGTGGCTCTGGGACAATGACAACGGCGGCGGAGCAGGCAGCGGGCCTTGGGCTACGTTGGAGACGAAAAACTGGATGGTTCGACTGGGCGTGAAGACAAGTTATTGCGTGAAGGACGGAGACCAGGTAATTGAATAGAATACGGCGGAGCCTTCCGGCACCGCGGACATAAAAGACTGCCGGCCCTAAAACCGCAGCGCCCCTTTGAGGAGCCTGTCGGGACAGGGCCGGCAGATATTTTATGTGGGTCTGCGGCGAGCCATAGACTTTACTGGCTCGTCCGCGCAGGGAAGTCCGCTGTGGTAGGAGTAATTTCCAAGCTCAGAAAGCAAAGCCTCCAGCAGAGAAATCTGCAGGGTGTGCCCGGAATCCAGCATGGAATTGATTAGGTAAAAGTCCGTGCTCAATTTTTTCAGGCACTGCTTAAACAGGTTGGGGAAAGATGCCTGGGAAGCAATGCGCTTATCCCAGGGATTGCACCAGGTCTCGTGGTGCAGATTCAGGCTCCAGACGGGATCCTCCACTGTGTCTGTGACCAGCTTGCTGGAAGCTACGGGATTTTTGAAAAACAGGGATTCAAAAAACTCCACCTTGTCTTTCTTGCGGCTGTTTGGGTCGGCCAGAGTCCGGCAGCCAAACCGAAGGGCCAGAATGGAGCGGTGAACCATCCCTGCCGTGACCTGGTATCGATTTTTATAGCTCAGAGGATAGAATGCCTCATTGATGCAGGAGGATAGAAAGCGGGAGATAAACTGTGTCTCCATCCCGTTGAGACAGATAGTAGCCGCCTGGTTGAACTGGGAGGGCTTCTTTTTTTTGTATTTCATCAGCAGAAGGGCATCGATATCATTCTCCAGCTTGGCGTGGAGACCGTGATAGTAGGCTCCGGGATGGTGAATATCATATTCTATCCGTCCGTACACATAGGGATGGCAAATGGAATCCCCAATGTAGTGGCAGAGAAAACCGCACATAAAAGCAAGCCCCTGCTCCCTCTGCTGGCGGGAATCAATCCTGGCAAGCTGGTGAAAGCAGCAGCGGAAAAAATCGTTTACATGGTGCTCATGCATGTAGGATCCCACGTTCCGGTGATCCCTGTGGCGCAGGATGGGCAGGTTGTAGAAGAACATATCCGGACCCTGGAGGCCAAGCTGGTAGAGCCACCGGTACTTGGCGATGATGAATTTTAAGTTGTTCTGCGGCATGTCATTGTACGCCTTCATGCCTAATATATAATGTGTGGTAAAGCCGGGCATCGGCAGACCTCTTTTCTGTTGATATAGATGTGACAAATACACCCAATAGAAAGTATACCATAATTCTGCTCGAATTGCTATTGTCCCCCCTAAGAAGTCGCCAAAAAGACGGAAAAAAGACGGAAAGTTATCTGCAGGCAGGCTGCAGGCGGCTGAGCAGCAGCAAAAGGCTGAGCAGCAACAAAAGTCATAGATGGGGAAGAAGGGGAATAAGACAGATAATAAAAGGGATTTTTTGGAGTGGGAGTTATGGATTTGGCGGGAATGCTTGAACATATACACAGGATGGTATGGGGGCCATGGACGCTTGCGGTTTTTCTCGGGGTGGGAATATATTTCAGCATCCGGTTTGGCTTTTTTCAGGTGAGGGGGTTTTGCTTCTGGTGGTCGGCCACGGCCGGCAGCCTGTTTAAGGGGGAAAATAACAGGGCAGACACGCGGCAGGGAGGGAGAAGAGATTCCGAAGGAGAGAGAGCAGGGGCGGTGAGCCAGCTCCAGTCCGTGTGCACGGCTCTGGCAGCTACGGTAGGGACAGGAAATATTGCGGGCGTGGCCACGGCACTGGCGGCAGGGGGGCCGGGAGCGCTTTTTTGGATGTGGATTTCCGCATTCATCGGCATGATTACCGCTTATGGAGAAACGGCCCTGGGGATACGCTACCGGCGCGGAGATGGGCGCGGAGGCTTCTTGTGCGGCCCGTTTGTCTATATAGAACAGGGACTGGGGATGCGCGGGATGGGGCTTCTCTATGGTTTTTTGTGCTTGATGTGCTCCTTTGGCATGGGCAGCATGGTGCAGGCAAATGCGGCGCTGGGAACCATGGCCTATGCGTGGAATGTGCCGATTCTTCCCGGGGGAATCCTGTTTACGGCCCTTTTGGGCCTGGTGATTGTGGGAGGAATCCGGCGGATTGGGAAAGTGGCGGAAAAGATGATGCCGGCTGTGTCCGGGATTTATATCCTGTTCTGCCTTCTTGTGATTCTTTCTTCAGCCGACCGGATTCCCGCAGTGCTGCGGGCTGTATTTTCCGCGGCTTTTGAGCCCGGGTCCGCAGCAGGAGGCGTTGGAGGCTATATGATCAGCCGGGGCATGCGGTATGGGATTTCCCGAGGTGTGTTTTCCAATGAGGCAGGCCTGGGAACACTGGCGATTCTCCACGGAGCTGCAGACCGGGCGGATCCGAAGCAGCAGGGAATGTGGGCTATGTTCGAAGTGTTTTTTGACACAGTGATTCTCTGCACCCTGACAGGTCTGGTGATTCTGTGTGTGGCGGGAACAGAACCGGGCGCGAATCCGTACCAGGGGGCGGCTTTGGCAGCGTGGTGTTTCCAAAGGCGTCTGGGGGCGGCAGGGGAGCATTTGGCCAGCGCTTCCGTGGTAGTGTTTGCGTTTGCTACGGCTATGGCTTGGTATTATATGGGAAAACAGGCCGCCTGCTATCTGGCAGGCGGATTCAGAAGGGGCATTTTTGAGCAAAGAATCTACCCGGTTTTGTTTCTGGGAGCGGTGTTTGCGGGGAGCCAGGCACAGCTTAATCTGGTATGGCTTTTATCCGATATCTGGAACGGTCTGATGGCATTTCCTAACCTGACGGCCCTTTTGTTCCTCTGCGGGGAAATCGAATTGCCGGACTGGAAAAGGAAAAAGGAAAATTAACCACAAAAAAACGTATCGCGGGATGGCGATACGTTTTTTTGGAAAAAAAGTATTATTAAAAGGGAGGAGAGCTGATAATCTCTTATCAGCTCGAGTATTATGAAAAAAATCTTGTAAGCGTTATCGGCTTAGAAGTTGTTTAACTTCTATGGTTAAAGTATATTTGGTAAAGATGAAGAAAAAATGTTGTTTGTGTAAAAGGTTTTTGAATGAATTGTAAACGAATTATGAATGGACGGTTGTTGTATTGACGCATGCTACATGGAGAGAGTATAGTAAGAACAATGACCATATTATGGGAAATAAAGACTGCGGTCGGGTGAAAGGAGAGGGAAGAATGACGCTTCAGCAGATGCGGTATTTCGTTGCGGTAGCGGCCGCAGGTTCAATCAGCGAGGCGGCCAAGGAACTGTATGCCGCTCAGTCCGGTGTGTCCGAGGCGGTGAGCGCCGTGGAGAAATATTATGGGGTAAAAGCTTTTGTGAGGACTTCGCGGGGGGTGACGCTGACCAGTGAGGGAAAAGAACTCCTGATTGAGTTTAAAGGAATCCTGAACCGCCTGTATTATCTGGATGAAAAGTATGGGCCGCATAAAAAACAGGAGGCAAGTCTGTCCATTGCAGCGCAGCATCACATATGCGGTTTGGACTCTTTTATGGCCCTCTTGGATGAGATGAAAGCGGAGGAATACCATATGAGCTTTCACGAGTGCAGGACATCTGAGGTTATGGAACAGGTGGAAAAAGGACTGGCGGATCTGGGGCTGATCTTCTTTGCGGAACCCAGTAAGAGCCAGATGGTGCAGGAACTCCGATCCAAGGGGATGATTTTTAACCACATGGCGTACCAAAGGGCTCATGTGTATCTCTGGGAGGGACATCCTCTGGCTAGCCAGAAGGAGATATGCCTGGAATCCCTTGTGGATTATCCATTTATCACCTATGACCGGGTGGTCAATGCAAATCCGGCCTACACGGAACTGGTTGTTCCCTACTATATGATCCACAAGACGATCTCTGTGTCAGACAGAGCAGCCGCTTATTCGATCATGCGGTGCAGCCAGGGATTTGCGGTGGGGAGCGGCTGCCGTTCTCTGGATCCGGCTTACAAAGATATACGGGCGATTCCCATTGAGAACGGCGTGTCCCTGGAAATAGGGTGGATCCTGCGGAGCAGCTATGTGCTGCCTGAGGCTGCGGAGCGCTTCATTGGGATGATGGAAGAACTGGAGATACGTCAAAATATAATCTAAGGGATATCAGAAAAAGCGGTGGATTTCCATCGCTTTTTTCCATCTACAGATTCTCCACGGGCTATGGTATGATTTTTTTATTACATACGATCCATTCGGCGGTCAAACGCCGGCGGGGAAGGGGGATGCTTTATGGAACGGATAAGGGCGATGGTAGGAAAGTACGGGAAGGTCTATCTGGGAGCGGTTATCCTGGCTGTAATCTGTGACCTGATAGGCACGGTGAGCATTAACATTGGAATCGGTACCTTGACTATGTTTCCCATGGTTTTTGCCGTAATTCTCGGAGGATGCCTGGGGCCGGATGCCCTGCGGCTTTTTAACAAAAAGGAAGCAAAAATCGGTGGAGAACTGGTTCTTGTGGCGCTTGCGCCCTTCATGGCAAAAATGGGGGTCTCTGCAGGGGCTAATCTGGCAAAGCTGGTGGAAGTGGGACCGGCGCTTATTTTGCAGGAGTTTGGGAACCTGGGAACCATCCTTATTTCCCTGCCGGTAGCCCTTCTTCTGGGATTGAAGAAGGAGGCCATCGGCGCCTGCTATTCCATTAACCGGGATACGAACTTGGGTCTGACTACGGATATATATGGGACGGACGCAGCGGAGACAAGGGGAACGTTTGCGGTTTATATTGTGGGCTCCGTGATTGGAACTGTTTTTGTCAGTCTCCTGGTGGGAGCAGTGGCCTCACTGGGTATCTTTCATCCGCTGGCTCTGGGCATGGCCAGCGGGGTGGGAAGCGGTTCTATGATGACCGCCGCGGCCGGTACGCTTGGACAGATTTATCCGGAGTACGCGGAGGACATTATTGTCATGGGCGGCGCCAGCGATATGCTGACCGGGGTTACAGGGATTTATATGGGAACCTTTGTAGGCCTTCCCCTGACCAGGAAGCTGTATGCATACCTGGAGCCGCGTTTGGGAAGAAGAGCGAAAAGAGGATAGGAGGAAATACAAATGATTCGAAAATACTGTATCCGGCAGGCAGGACTTTTATGTCTTGTGTCCCTGATTATGATATTGACAAATATGATTGGCTATCAGATGCCGTTAAAAGATTCTATTGCGGGAATTCTTCTGCTCTCCGCGATCGCTCTCTTTGGCCTGACGGTAAGCCATGCAATGAGCCGGTTTGTACAGCTGCCTTCCATGCTGTACGTATCCATGACCGGATTGCTTTTGGCATGTCCCATTTCGCCGGTGAAGGATGCGGTGATTCAAATTACCTCGCAGATACAGTTTATGGCTCCGGCTACTGCGCTTGGCGCTTTTGCGGGAATTTCATTGGGTAAGGATTTAAAGGATTTTGCAAAGTTGGGATGGAAGATGGTCATTATAACCCTGTTAGTCATCACAGGAACCTTTATATTTTCCGCCCTGGTAGCCGATGTGGTGCTCAGAATTACGGGAGCAATTTGATCTGGGAAGGAGTGTGCAAGATATGACAAAATGTGATATCCTGATTCGGGGATGCCGGGTATTGCGGCCGGACATGACAATATCCGGAGAATGCAGTGTGGCGATTGACGGTTCTTTGATCCATAAAATTGGGACAGTGGATGAGATGGCAGCAGAATATGAGGCGGCGGAGTTTTTGGACGGAAAAGGAAAGCTTCTGATGCCCGGCTTGGTGGACGGCCATACACACACATGTCAGCAGCTTCTTCGGGGGCGGGTATCGGATGAATACCCGATGATATGGACCCGCTTTCTGGTCCCGTTTGAGAGCAATCTCCGTCCGGAGGATTCTCATATAAGCGGGCAGCTGGCCTGCCTGGAGATGATTAAGAACGGAACCACGGCGTTTGCTGATTCCGGCGGCGTCCATATGGAGCAGGTGGCGGAGGCGGTACTGGAGTCCGGGATGCGGGCTGCTATTGCAAAATCCACGATGGACATGGGGGCAGCTATCACCGGGGCCATGAAGGAGACGGCCCGAGAGGCGGTGGACCGCACGAAAGAACTCTATCGGGCGTACCAGGGGGCCGGCGGCGGACGGATTGACATATGGTTTGCGATCCGTCAGGTGATGACCTGTTCGCAGGAACTGATTGCGATGGTTCGGGATGCGGCGGCAGAGTTTCACACAGGGATTCACGCCCATCTGTGCGAACACAAGGACGAGGTCAGCTTCTGCCTGCAGAATTATAAGCAGCGGCCGGCACAGTTTTTGGATTCCATGGGAGTTCTGGGCCCAAATCTTTTGACCGCGCACAATGTGATGCTCTCTGACCAGGATATTGCGGTCATGGCAGAGCGGGAAGTGAAGGTTGTTCACTGCCCCAGGGCAAATCTGTCCAGCCACGGGTTTCCCAAAACGCCACAGATCCTCCAGGCAGGCTTAAATGTGGGGCTGGGGTGTGACGGCGCTGCCCCGTCCAGCCTGGATTTATTTGATGAAATGAAGGTGTTGCGCTACGGAATGATTGCCTACTGGGGGCTTCCGTCCTTTAATCCGGTTGTGCTGACCTGTGCGACCGTGCTGAAAATGGCCACGCAGGGCGGAGCCTGCGCCATTGGAAAGGGGGATATTCTTGGGACGATTGAAGAGGGGAAAAAAGCGGATGTGATCCTGCTGAATATAGATCAGCCGCACCTGCAGCCCAGCCAGAATCTGCTCAACACGATTGTGGAGGCAGCAAACGGGCACGATGTAACAGATTCCATCATTGATGGAAAAATTGTGATGAAAAAAAGGGAGGTTCTTACGCTGGACGAAGAGAAGATTCGCTTTGAAGCGCAGAGGCATATGGAAGAGATTGTGCGGAGAGCGTATGGAACGGTTTGATTGAAATGTGCATGGGAAGAAACACGGCTGTATTCGGGATGACAGAGAACATCCGGAGCAGTATACGGACATATTGTTTTAGCAGCCGGGAGCGCCGCTATCTCCCGGCTGCCCTCTCCCGCGCGTTCTCCCATTGACGCTCCGCCCAAAAAAGGGTAGAATGAGAGAAGCGGCGGGCGGCTGTTCGGAATGGCGGGAAAAAGATATGCGCCGGTTATCCGGAGCTGCCGCCAATAACGTACAAAAAGGAGATATACAGATGGCAAACCCAATCGTTACAATTACAATGGAAAACGGAGATGTGATCAAGGCGGAGCTGTATCCGGAGATTGCGCCCAACACGGTGAACAATTTCATCAGCCTTATTAA
>DWWT01000067.1 GCA_019119575.1 Candidatus Enterocloster excrementipullorum | reverse complement strand
CCGAGTTTGCCCGAGACCGTGGAAGGAGAAGCGGGAAGCACGGTAACCTACACGGCGATGTATGTGGAAGATATTAACAATGACAACACACCGGATAAGGATCAGCTGGTGACATTAACCTTCACCTCTGAGTACGGCTTTAAGGGTCAGGAAGAAGGAACAACGACAGTAACGCTGGCAGACCAGGTGCCGGGAATGAGCTTCACAGCTCCCAACCCCCTGGATACAGACAGCGACGGTGTAGTCTTCACAGGCTGGAACCCTGACTTGGATTTCACAGTGCCGGGACAGGATAAAACGTATCGTGCTGTGTATGAAGAAGACCACAATAATGATAACAGACCGGACACAGAACAAACCGTAACCCTCACCTTCCAAATCGCCCCTGAAGACCAGACAAAGGGAACCTTCGAGGGAGGCATCTATACGTATACGGACAGCCAGATCACAGGTGAGAAGCTGACAGCTCCCATGGTAAATGACGCGGAAGGCGATGATTGGGCTTTTGCCGGATGGAATCCTGCTGTCACGGAAGATACACTTGTGCCGGAAGAAGGAATTACTTATACGGCAGTTTGGGCTGCTGACATGAATCATGACAACCGGCCGGACGATGCGCAGATGGTAGCTATTACATTTGACACCACGGATACCGCAAAGGGCTACTTCGGCGACCGCCAGCAGACCGCCACAGTGGAAATGCTGCCGGGAACCAGCCTGCAGCCGGATGGATTCACAGATGTATCCGGAGACAGCTGGGCCTTTGACGGCTGGGTGGATGCAAATGGTCAGGAAGTGACCATTGTACCCGGAACGGATGCGGCTTACACCGCAAAATGGGCTGTCGATTGGAACCATAACAATGTACCTGATACGGATGAAGGATATGTACCGCCGAGCGGCAATAGTGACGGCAGTGACGGAAGCAGCGGCGGCAGTAGCAGCAGCGACAGCGACGGCAGCAGTACCTACACCGTGGGAACGGACGGAAGATGGGTGCATATGGACCCGCAGGATCCCACAATTCCCATTACCATAGATGTGCCCGAATATGCGACGCCTCAGTCTCATCCGGAATACCATCTGTGGAAATTTATCCGCAATGACAACACGGCCATAACCGGAAGATGGGCATTTATCAAGAATCCATACGCTCAGGACGGACAGCCCTCCGAGGGATGGTTCTTCTTTGACAATGACGGATGGATGCAGCACGGCTGGTATCTTGGCCCAGATGGAAACTGGTATGTTCTCCATGATACATCCGACGGAATGCTGGGAACCATGCTGACTGGCTGGTATCAGGACGACCAGGATGGAAAATGGTACTATCTCAATCCGTCAGACGGAAGAATGCTGACCGGCTGGCAGAACATTGGAGGAACATGGTATTACTTCAATGAGTATACACCCGAATACACTTGGGAGTACGATACGGCTACGGAGAACTGGAAGTACAATGGCTCTTCACAGAAGCCTTACGGCTCCATGTACTCCGGCGAGACTACGCCGGATGGCTACACGGTAAATGAGGATGGAAGCTGGCGGCAGTAAATGCACCGCAGATACAGCGGTAAACAAGAGAACTAAGGCGTAAAAAGGGCGCTGTCCCGACAGAGAAATCTGCCGGAGGCAGCGCTCTCCTTTTATGCCGTCAGTGTGCAAAAAGCGCCCCCTAAGCACCGTCTGATAAAAGCTGATAAAAATCCAAGAAAAATATTGGGCGGAATCGCTTACATTTTGCTATAATCATCCGTATGGAGAAATATGAAAAGCTGTATGAAAAAGAACTGCAGAAGCGGATTCAGGAGGAAAGAACGTGAAAAAATTATCATTTGTCGTTGTGGGTTCCGGCTTTCGGGCGATGTTTTACGGAAGGATTGCCCGGACCTATCCGGAGCTGTTTGAGATGAAATATATGCTCTGCCGTTCGCAGGAAAAGGCGGATAGAATTCGGACACAAACCGGATTTTCGGTCACAACATCCAAAGAGGCCTGCGAGGCCTGCCGTCCGGATTTCGTTGTTGTGGCGGTGAATAAGGCGAATATCGCGGATGTGGCGGAGGAATGGGCGCTGCGCGGCCACGCGGTGCTGACGGAGACGCCGGCAGGGGCGAGCCTGGAGCAGCTGGAACGGATTTGGGAGCTTAGGGAGCGCTGCGGCTGCAGGATTCAGGTGGCGGAACAGTATTTCCATTATCCCAGCCTGTCGGTGGGGATGAAGTATATAGAACGGGGAGACATTGGCGAGCCATTTTCCTTATACATTTCCGCTGCCCACGACTATCATGGGGCAAGTATTATGAGAAAATATCTGTCCGTGGGCCAGGAAGCGTTTGCGGTTGCCGCAAAACGATTCCGCTTTCCGCTGACTGAGACGGACTCGCGGGAGGGCGCTGTGACGGACGGGCGGACAACGCTGCGGGAGAGGGATATCGCGCTGTTTGAATTTGTTTCTGGGAAAATCGGGCTGTATGATTTTTCGGGAGAACAGTATCATTCGTTTATCCGAAGCCGGCATATCATCGTGCGCGGGCGGGACGGAGAGCTCTCGGACCAGGTGCTTTACCGGCTGGATGACAGACATTATCCGCGGACTAAGATTTTGCTGCCGGAGCTTGAACCGCGGTATCGGGTTTTGGAGACAAAAAGGATCAGGGATTATGTGCGCATGTGGAAGCCGGAACTCTCCCTCGACGAGATTGAGGATGAGTACGCCATTGCCTGTATGCTGTATGATATGGGAGATTACATTGCGTCCGGAAAAGAAATTTATCCGCTGCGGGATGCCCTGCAGGATGCGTATATGTGGCTGGTTCTGCAGGAGGCGGTTCAGAAGCCCGGAAAGCAGATGTATGCACGGAAAATGCCGTGGAACGCGGGATAAGCATTGTTTACAACCCTCCCAAAATGAACTATAATAAACTCCATATGGAGGGATAAAGAGATGAAAGCCTTCTATTTTAATAAAAATTCAGGCTGGACTCAGGCCGAAACACTTCGGGAAGCTCTTTCTCACACGCATCGCGCGGGACTCCGTCCGGAAGACACCCCTTTCGAGCCTCGTCCGGAGGGAGGCCCCTTCGTCCTCTGCCTGGCCGGAGCCGGCGGCAAGACCTCCTATCTGAAGCAGCTGGCCTGGGAGGGAAAGGCGGCGGGTCTGGGCCCGGCGGTCATTACCACCACCCACATATACCGCCCGTCATCTTTCGCGGCCCTGGACTGCGGTCCGGAGGCTGTGGAGCAGATGATTCGGGAGCAGGGAATGGCAGTGGCAGGCCATCTGGAGGAGAGCGGAAAGATTTCCTTCATGGGCTGGGAGTGGTACGGGGGATTGTGTGCCCGCACCCGTCTGATACTGGCGGAGGCGGATGGCTCCCGCCGGCTTCCCATAAAGACGCCGGGGCCGGGAGAGCCGGTGATTCCGCCCGATACCGCCCTCATTTTATGCATTCTGGGACTGTCTGCCCTGGGAAAGCCCCTGGAGGATGTGTGCTTTCGCCTTGAGCAGGCCAGGATGTGTCTGAAAATGCATTCCCATCCGGGAGGGCCTTTGGGGGAGAAATGGCTAGAGACAGAATTGGGAGAGACAGTGGACGAGGCGGTTTTGGAGTGTTTGATGGTTCACGGGTATCTGGAGCCGCTGCGGAAAGCATGGCCCCGGGCCAGGGTGGTGCCGGTCTTTCACCAGGCCGACGAGGGGGAGGCACAGGCAGCGGGAATCCGCATGCTGGAACACATGGGAGAATGGGAGGGCCTTGTTTCCGGAGGCTTTTTGGAGGAGCCGTCCGCGGCGCTGTTTTAATACACTGTTCTGACGCGCAGCTCTAACGCGCTGTTCTAACGCGCTGTTTCAGACGATGCTTCGGAGAATCTTGCGGAGGAAGAGAGGAAGAGCCGATGAATTTGGCGATGATTTACATGGCGTCGGGCTTTGCCAGCCGCTTCGGCGAAAATAAGCTTTTGTTTCCCTTTCGCGGAAAGCCCCTGTATTGCCATGGGCTGGAGCATCTGCAGGAGGCTGCGGGGCTTTTGGCGGATGGAGAGGGAAAACGGCCCTTCCTGGCTGTGGTCAGCCAATACCGGGAAATTCTGGATGCGGCGGGAGAGCAGGGGTTCTGTGCTGTCCCAAACCATGAGAGCCGGGAGGGGATAACCGCATCGCTCAAGCTGGGAACCCGGGCGGCCGGGGAGCGGGACGCGTACCTATATTTTGTGGCGGATCAGCCCTTTATGCGGGCGGAGACCATCTGCGCCTTTGTCCGGGGATTCGCGGAGAGCGGGAAGGGGATCGGCTGTGTGACCTGCGGGAAGGTTCGGGGGAATCCGGTGATATTTTCCGGAAAATACAGGGAGAATCTCCTGGCCTTACGCGGGGACAGGGGAGGACGGCAGATTATGGAGGCATTTCCGGAGGACATATGGTTCATGGAGACAGAGACGCGGGAGCTTTTTGATATTGACCGGCGGGAGGATCTCGAGCCCCTGGCGGATGGACGCATGGGTGATACAAACTGTATGGCCTGCCGGGACGCTGCAAAAATTGAGCCGGCAGAGAGAAGAGGGGGATGCGCGTATGGAAAAGCAGAAAAATGATTTTTCCCAGGGGAGCGTGGTGGTAAATATTCTTAAGCTGGCTCTGCCCATGACGCTGGCTCAGCTGATCAATGTGCTTTACAATATCGTGGATCGGATCTATATCGGCATGATACCGGAGAACGCCACATTGTCCCTCACAGGGCTGGGCCTGTGCCTGCCCATCATCTCCATGGTGACGGCCTTTGCCAATCTGTTCGGCATGGGAGGCGCGCCTCTGTGCTCTATCGAGCGGGGAAGGGGAAATGTCCGGGAGGCGGAAGCGATCATGGGCAATTCCTTTGTCCTCATGGTGATCACGGGAATTGTGCTCACGATTCTGGGGCTGGCGTTTAAACGTCCCATGCTTTATCTGTTCGGCGCAAGCGACGCGACGATTGGGTATGCGGACGCCTATATAACCATCTACCTGCTGGGGAATATTTTTGTAATGACAGGGCTGGGAATGAACAGCTTCATCAATTCCCAGGGGTTCGGCACAATCGGGATGATGACGGTTCTTCTGGGGGCCGTAGCCAATATTATTCTGGATCCTATTTTTATTTTTGTATTTCATATGGGTGTCAGGGGAGCGGCTCTGGCCACCATTATTTCCCAATTTCTGTCGGCTGTCTGGATTCTCGTGTTCCTTACGGGAAAGAAGGCGCTTCTGCGCCTGAAGCCGTCGGCTATGCGCCTGACAAAAAAGCGGGTGAAGGATATCATCGGTTTGGGAATGTCAGGATTCACCATGTCCATCACCAACAGCACGGTGCAGGTCATGTACAATGCCATGCTGCAGCGCTTCGGCGGTGATTTGTACGTGGGAATCATGACGGTGATCAACTCGGTTCGGGAGGTGATTTCCATGCCGGTAAACGGCGTGACTCAGAGCGCCCAGCCGATTTTGGGGTATAATTACGGGGCAAAGGAATACAATCGGGTGAAGACCGGGATTGTGTTTATGTCCATTGTGAGCATTCTCTATACAACTCTTGTGTGGGGTGTAGTTCACGGATTTCCGGAATTTTTTATCCGCATGTTCAACCGGGAGGGAGATTTGATAGAGGCCGGAATCCCTGCCATGCGCGTGTATTTTTTCGGATTTTTTATGATGTCTCTGCAGTTTGCCGGGCAGGCTGTGTTTGTGGGGCTGGGGAAAGCCAAGCGGGCTGTATTTTTTTCCATTTTCCGGAAAATTGTAATCGTGACCCCTCTGATTATCATGCTGCCCGTGGTGTTCGGGCTGGGAACCACAGGAATTCTTATGGCGGAGCCCATCTCTAATTTTATTGGTGGTGCCGCCTGTTTCGGAACCATGCTCGTCACCGTATGGCCGGAGCTAAAAAAAGGAGAAAAAACATAACGGTTCAAACGGCAAAGGGCGAATGAAACTGCCCAAAGAAGCCGATACTATCTCTGAAACGGATCGTTCGTGTGCCGATTCCTTTATCTTCGGTATACCGGATCCGGCAAAAGGGATGGAGCGCGTCCGGGTATGGATGCCTGCTCCGGAACCCGCAACAAGAGATAGGAGGCAGATAAAATGACAAAGCTGGAATGTAGTGTGACAAACTGTGTGCATAATTCCGACCAGTGCTGCTGCAAGAGTTCCATTCTGGTGGATGGACACAAGGCGGCTTCTGCGGAGGACACGTGCTGCGCGAGCTTTGATGAAAACAAGGGCGGTTTGTTTACCAACCTGTTTAAGACCCCGGAGACGCGTCTGGAGGTAAGCTGCGACGCCCAGAAATGCGTATACAATGAGGACTGCCGCTGCGTGGCGGACAAAATCTCCATCAACGGAGACGGCGCCGGACAATGCGCGGAGACGCGGTGCAGTACGTTTAAAGCGCGGTAACTGGAAGCGCGGATCACTGCCCCCGGTTCAGGAGTGAGAATCCTGAGCTGGGGGCAGATTTTTTTGTTTGAAGAGAGTACATAGTGGATGGCAACCGCAGCACGGTCACTCTCTGGAACTTGGCGTTGAATAGGAGGAATGTCCCGCTTGAAAAATCCAAAAAAACAGTTGACAACACCCGCGTTCTGTAGTAAAGTAATAAAAGTTGTGGGAACAACTGACAGGAAAGCAGGTATCCGCCTCACCCTGGCACGAGCAAGTGACCCGGGTTCATAGATGAAAGTTTTGCCCTGAGGGCTTCTGCGGCATGTGTATGCGGCTGCGGGAGAGGCAGGGGAAGTTATTTCAGCATGAGTGCGAGCGGATGGTCTGTGACTGTCCGCTTTGTTTAATTATATCATTTAAAGTTATGGAGGTGTACGAGTATCAGCGAGTTAATGATTAACGAACAGATCAGGGACAGAGAAGTGCGTCTGATCGGTGTGGATGGACAGCAGCTGGGGATTATGTCCGCCAGGGAAGCCTATAAGCTGGCCCAGGAGGCGGAGCTGGATCTGGTGAAGATTGCTCCCACTGCCAAGCCGCCGGTGTGTAAGATTATCGATTACGGAAAATACCGCTATGAGATGGCCCGGAAAGAAAAAGAAGCCAGGAAAAAGCAGAAGGTAATCGATATTAAGGAAGTTCGTTTGTCGCCTAATATCGACACCAATGATTTGAATACCAAGGTGGGTGCGGCCAGGAAGTTCCTGGAGAAGGGAGATAAGGTAAAGGTTACGCTCCGCTTCCGGGGACGTGAGATGGCCCATATGTCCAAGTCAAAATATATTCTGGATGATTTTGCTCAGAGTCTGGCCGATATTGCGGTCGTTGACAAGCCCTCCAAGGTAGAGGGAAGAACCATGGTTATGTTTTTAACCGCAAAGAAATAACAGCGTCCAGTCGGGAATACGCTTCCCGCTGTCTGCAATATAGAAAGTCTTAAGGAGGAATTTCACGATGCCAAAGTTAAAAACCAGCAGAGCTGCTGCAAAGCGCTTTAAAAAGACAGGAACCGGTAAGTTAGTCCGCAATAAAGCTTACAAGTCTCATATCTTGACCAAGAAGTCCACCAAGAGAAAGAGAAACCTGAGAAAAGACATCGTTACCGATATCACCAATTCGAAGGTAATGAAGAAGATTTTACCATACCTGTAAGTTTAGATTGTAGAAGGAGGAATTACCGATGGCAAGAGTTAAAGGCGGTTTAAACGCAAAGAAGAAGCACAATAGAATCTTAAAGATGGCAAAGGGCTACAGAGGCGCCCGTTCCAAGCAGTATAGAATTGCCAAGCAGTCCGTTATGCGCGCGCTGGCAAACTCCTACGCAGGCCGCAAGGAGAGAAAGCGTCAGTTCCGTCAGCTGTGGATTGCCCGTATCAACGCAGCTGCCCGCATCAATGGTCTGTCCTACAGCAAGTTTATGTACGGCTTAAAGCAGGCCGGCGTAGATCTGAACCGCAAGGTTCTTTCCGATATGGCGATCAACGACGCCGAGGGATTTGCGAAGCTGGCCGAGCTGGCAAAGAGCAAGATTGCCTAAATCTGCTTAAATACGAATGGTAATAAGAGTATTCTCTTCCGCGAAAATGCGGCAGGAGGATGCTCTTTTTTTCTGCTTATCATGGGCGGGACTGCGAAGGTTCCTCCCGGCTCTCCGGTGTTCCGTAAGAAAGGCTTAATAAATAATTATTTTGCAATCAATATATATGTGTGATACACTTAACAAGTACATACAAGAATTGGAAATAAAAAGGCGGGAACAAAAAGGTGATTCTGGAGGCGGCGGGCATCTGCAAGTCCTACGGGAGGCGCAGAATCCTTGAAAATCTGAATTTAAAAGCAGAACCGGGGGAATGCATCGGCGTTGTGGGAGGAAACGGCTGCGGAAAAACCACGCTGCTGTCCATACTGGCCGGAGCGCAGAAGCCGGACAGCGGAAGGATTATTCTTGGCGGCCGGGATACGGCGGGACAGCCGGGCGTTTTTGCTCGGGAAGCCGCTTACGTTCCCCAGGAAAATCCGCTGATGGAGGAGCTCTCTGTGCGGGATAATCTGCTGCTGTGGTACCGGGGGAGCAGGAGAGAGATGGAACAGGATTTGGAGAACGGGCCTGCGGCTATGCTGGGCGTGAGCGCCATACTGAAGCGGCGGGTGGGAACCCTCTCCGGCGGCATGAAGAAGCGGCTGAGCATTGCCTGTGCTCTTTCCAATAGGGCGCCCCTTCTCATCATGGATGAGCCGGGAGCAGCCTTGGATTTAGAATGCAAGGAGGCAATCCGGGAATACCTCTCGGAATATATAAAAAAGGGCGGCACTGTGGTGCTCACCTCCCATGAGCTGGAGGAGCTGTCCCTGTGCACCCGTATGTACATAGTGAAAGACCGAGGTCTTATGGAGATCGAAAATGGCCTGTCGGCCAGGGAGCTGATCGGGCTGTTCCGATAGATTTGGGGATGCTGCGGCTGCCGCAGCGGCTCAGAAGTTTTACTGCAACAGAAAAAATAGGGAGGAAATGTGTATGAAATGTTTGAACTGCGGTGCGGAGATTCCGGAAGGAGCAGAGAAGTGCCCGGAATGCCAGTCTCCGGTTAACATGGAGAGGCAGGAGGAGAAGGCGGAGACGGCTGCCGGAACGGAGGAGACTCCGGAGGCCCCGGCTGCTGCTGCGCCTGCTCCGAAAAAGGGTGCAAAAGCGCCGGTTATCGCTGTGGCGGCGGTGGCGGTTATCGCCGTGGGAGTCTTTGCGGCGATGCAGCTGACGGCCAAGGATCCCAAGGAGGTGGTGATTCAGGCCTTTGAAAATGTGTACCCCGAAGGGCAGGTGATGCCGTTTGAGGAGATTTTTGGTCTGTCCGACATGCTGGCGGCGTCCAACACGGCTAACACGGAGGGCAGCCTGACCCTTGGCATGGACAGCTGTTCGGTGGAAGAGGCGAATGCCTACGCGGGCCTGGGAATGCGTCTTGCAGGCCGGTCCGATGTGGAGAATTTTAAGTCCGATGCCAATATCGCCCTGGTTTACAACGGCATGGATCTGGCCAATATTAATTTTTATTACGGGGACGATACGCTGATGCTTTCCATGCCGGAGCTGACCGGCAAGGTGATTACAGTAGACTTAGGAGAGGGACTGGCAGAGCGGCTGAAGGCTTCTCCCACGCTGGGCCCGGCGCTGGAGGAGAGCGGAATTGATGTGGACGGCCTGGCATCCTATGTGACGGAATACTTTGATTGGGCTCAGACTGCTGTGGAGGAAGGCAACACGCCCTTTGATGTGGCGGCTCTTCTGGATCGTTACCAGGAGGGATGTGCGGCTTATGACAACTTTAAGGCTGCGCTGACCGTTGAGAAGGCGGAGAAAGGCACCTATACGGTGGATGGAGCAGAGGTTTCCTGCCAGGGATATTCCGTGACGGTCAGCAAGGATGCCATGATTGATTTCCTGCGCACTTCATCGGATTTCTTCCTTCAGGATGAGACGCTGAAGGAGGACTATCTGCAGCAGCTGGAGATGAGCGTGCGGATGAGCGAGCTCATGGGCGCGGCTGCCGGACTGGACGATCAGACGGCGGCAGAAATGCAGCAGCAGACGTATGATGAGCTCGAGGACAGTGTGGCCCAGATGATTGATTATCTGGATCAGGCCCTGAATGATGTGCAGATGGTGGTTTATGTGGACGGAGACGGCCGTCTGGCGGCTTTTGAGGGAACCACCTCCCTCAGTACGGCAGGTCTGGATGAGATGGCAGGAGAACTCACCGCGGAAGGTGAGGCCCTTATGGAAGAGGCCGGAGCGGAGACCCAGGCGGCAGGAGACACTTCGGAGGAGAGCCAGGAAGCTTCTGAAGAAGCCGCAGAATCCAGTGGGGAGCAGGCGGATATCCAATTTGCTTTCCAGCTTATGGGCGGCGCGTATACCACCCAGAACATGACGGGGAATATTTCCATTACAAGCGCGGGGGAGACTGTGGCGTTTGATCTGACCAAGCAGGGCGTGTACGACGAAAGTCAGCTTACCTGTGATGTATCGGTGGATGTAACCGCGGCGGGTACCACAGGCACATTTACGTATACGGGAACGTATTCTCTTGCGGATGGTGCATACCATGCGGCTCTGGATGTGGGCGCAGACGGCTCACAGATGTTTGCGTTCTCTGTAAACGGCATTGTGGATCAACTGGAAAAAGGAAGCTCGATTCATATGGACATTGATGCGATGGAGTTCTCTGTCATGGACAATATGGGCAGCGTGACTCTGAGCGGTGATTACTCCTACGGGCCGCTGGAGGGCGAAATTACGCCTCCGGAAGGCGAGACTATGGATGCGCTGGCAGCCACGGAGGAAGACTGGAGCACGGTTCTCATGGAGATTATGTTTGGGGCGATTGGGCTTACCGGTCAGATCGGGGCTCCTGCGGAATAAACGGGAGCATCCGGGATGCATATTCGGGCTGCCGGAAGGCGGCCCAACCGGATACCCGGGCAAATACATATGAAATTATTGCGAAGGCAGGGAAATTATGAGCGCTCGATTGTGTTATATCGGCTTGGAAATCAAGCGGGCTTGGAAACGGTTTCCCTTTTTGGCCGCTGGGGCGGCCGCACTCCTATTCCTCATGGGTGCGGCCGCTCTTTTGGCAGGAAGGGCTTTGTATGGGGATGCGGTCACGGGAAGAATCTCTGTGGGGGTAGTGCTCCCTGAGGGGGATCGGACAGCCCGGCAGGCGGCATCCATGCTCTCGTCCATGGAGAGCGTAAAGAGTCTCTGCGACTTTATTTATATGGATGAGGAGGCGTGCAGGGAAAGCCTGGCAGAAGGGGAATTGGCAGCTGCCCTTCTGGTGCCGGACGACCTGGTGAGCGGAATTATGAATGGCGAAAACACGCCGATTACAGTGCTGCTTCCTGAGGGAAATGTGCTGGAAAGCCGCATTTTTAGGGAGCTGACCCAAGCGGGCGCAGCCACCCTGGGGGCGGGACAGGCCGGGATTTATGCGGGGGAAGAGCTTCTTGCTCTGTATGACATGACGGATTCCATTTCTCGCCTTGAGGAGGATTTGAATCGAATGTATCTGCGCTACAGCCTTCCGCGTCTTGAATATTTCCGCCGGGTACAGGTGAGCGCTGCCGGGGATGTGGATACTCTTACATTTTACGGGATCAGTATGTCGGTGTTTTTTCTTTTCCTGTGTGCGGTGCCCGTATCGGGGTTTCTGGCTCCCTGGAAGCCGAGTATGAGAAGAAAGCTGGCGCTGGAAGGGATTGGCTCCTGTACTTGCGCGGGGGCCAGGATTCTGGGACTTGCCTCACTCCTCGCCTTTTTGGCCTTGATTCTGGGCGCTTTGGCAGGAGCAGCCGGATATGTGGAGTGGCAGGAAGCGGGAGCGGCTGCGCTGGTTCTTGTGTGTCTGGGCTGCTCGGGAACGGCAGTATTTCTCTATCAGGCGGCGGGAGGCTTCTTTGGCGGGGTGATGCTCCTGTTTCTGGCGTCCTCGGCTATGCATTTTATGGCGGGAGGATTTCTTCCTCTGGTTTTTCTTCCAAAGATATTTGCCGGTATGTCGGCGGTGAATCCGTCCTTCATTTTGATGGAAGGAGTAAAGATGATTGTGACCGCTCACTGGGATCCCGGAGTGTTTGCGCGTCTGGGGCTTTTGGCGGCCGCTGGTTTTACGGGAACTGCCATTTTGGAGGAGGTGAGGAGAAGATGAAGGGAGCTTTATGGTTTCTTTTGTCCTGCAAGCGCTATTTGAAACGTCTTCCGTTTGTGTTTCTCTTTTTCGCGCTTCCCCTTGGAGCGTTCGCAGTTTCCTGGATGGGGGGAGAGGAGGACGATCGGATTCGGATTGCCCTCTGTGCAGAGGATACGGAAGGGCTGGCGGCTCGGACAATGGAGGAACTGACTGGTCCGTCAGAAGCGAGGGGAAAGATGTTTGTATTTTATGCCTGCTCCGATGAGGAAGCGGTCAGGGAGGAGGTCGCCTCCCGGCGGGCGGAGTGCGGCTATGTATTTTATGAGGGGCTGGAGGAGAAGCTGGATGCCGGGGAGTATCGCAGGGCCATCGGCGTGTACACAGCGCCCTCTACAGTGACGGCATCTCTGGCGTCCGAGACAGTGTTTGCGGCTCTGATACGAAATTATGACAAGGATCTTCTGCAGGATTATGTAATGGACGGCCAGGCCTTTGACGGGCTGGGAGAGACGGGAAATGCCGCCCGGAAAGAGGCCGCCCTGCTGGCGGGGGAACTCTATAACAAGTGGAGTTCCAATGGAGGAACCTTTCGGTTTGTATATGAAGAGGCGGGAGAGGAACAAGCCGGCTATGAAGCGGATTCAGGAAGCCGGCCGCATCCGGACAGGGATGCCGGCTCTGCGGAGATGGCATCCTCCGGAACCTTGTTTCCTCTTCGGGGGCTTGTGGCTGTTTATGTGTTCATTGCGGGACTTTACAGCGCCGTATCCCTGGGAGAGGACGAGAGAAAAGGACTTTTTTATCCGCTGGCTCCGCAAAGCCGCCTGGCCTGCCGTGCGGCGGTTCTTGCGGCTCCTCTGGTTCTGGCTGCCGCCAGCGGCTTGCTGGCTCTGGCGGCAGGAGGACTATGGGAGTCAGCGGCCAGGGAAATCGGCGCTATGGCGGTATATGCGGGAACTGTAGGGGCGGTTTCCTGGATTCTCAAATGGATTCTGCGGCAGCCCCAGATCCTCCTGTGTACGATTCCTTTTTTTGTCATCGGAAGCCTGGTGTTCTGCCCGGTGTTTATTGACGGGGGAAGATACGTGGAGGGGGTAGACGCGGTGGGAAGACTGTTCCTGCCCTATTATTATCTGCAGTTTTTTGCGTAGGGCGAGAATGAATGAAGGGCCGGAGCGGAGTGAAATTGAATTTTCCAAACACGTTCCGGGCTCGGAGATGCCTCGCCGGGTACGCGGTATGGATTGCGCGCAGAGCCTGAGTCGGAAAGGCGGGAGCTGTGCGCGCAAAACAAAGAAAACGCATGAATCTTAAATTCATGCGTTTTCTTCTATGCAGAAGATGGGAGTCGAACCCACAAGGTATTTCTACCACACGGACCTGAACCGTGCGCGTCTGCCAATTCCGCCACTTCTGCGTCTGATTGTCTGCTGCATCTGTAAGCAACGTAGGTAATTATAAAGGAGGATGGTCCGTTTGTCAACTATTTTTTGAGAAAAAAATCGCAAAATTCCTTTTAACGGTGTTTTACGATTATATCATGGCAAGATTAAAAACAATTGGAAAAAAATTAAAAAAGTAGTTGCCAAGTTCGGATTTTTGTGCTATATTATTACTCGTGCTGCGGGAGTGCTGGAACTGGCAGACAGGCAAGACTAAGGATCTTGTGGGTGTATGCTCGTGTGGGTTCAAGTCCCATCTCCCGCACTGGAAAGTGCTGAATTACCTGGATTTTCTAGGGTTCAGCACTTTTTTGCTGTATCCGAAAATTTTTCTGGCGGGCAAGATTCCGGATGCTTTTGAGCGCAGTCTTGCCGCAGAGAAGGGAAGTGGAAAAATCGTGGATTTTTACAGGCGCGTGGGGATTGTCTGCAATTCCATTCCTGAGGGAAGGGTGGCGTCTTACGGGCAGATTGCCCTCTTGTGCGGAAAACCCAGAAATGCCAGACAGGTGGGATATTGTCTGAACCGGGGCCGAGCCGGGGAGGTTCCGGCCTATCGGGTGGTGAACGGTCAGGGCCGCCTCACCGGGGCGGCCGCTTTCGAACATCCGGATATGCAGCGCATGCTGCTGGAATCCGAAGGGGTGCGGGTATCCGAAGATATGCGGGTGGACATGCAGCGATTTGGGTGGAAGAATACCCTGGAGGAAGCCCTGAAGCTGCGGGAGCAGTTTGAACGGGAGGGAATTTGACGAAGCGCGAACCGACAGCCCCGAACCCGTACTTGCGGGCCCAAACCTGCAGCCCCGCTCCCTACAGATCCAGCTTCAGATCCCCGTCCTTGATCCAGCCGATCTTCCGAAGAAAATTTCCCAGGATGGGTGTCAGGACGGCGGGAATCAGGAAACATACGAAGAGGATGCCGAGCCACATCCGGACTCCGCCGCCCATGGCGGTGAATACGCCGATGGGGCCTACCAGGCCGCAGGTTCCCATGCCGGAGCCTGCAGGGATATTTTCCAGGCGGAAGACCATGGTAGCCAGGGGGCCGGTGATCATGGAAACTACCGTGGGCGGTATCCAGATGCGGGGGTTATGCACGATATTTCCCATCTGGAGCATGCTGGTTCCCAGCCCCTGGGCCAGGAGGCCGCCCACCTTATTTTCCTGCCAGCTCATGAAGGCGAAGCCGATCATCTGAGCGCAGCAGCCCGCTGTGGCGGCACCTCCTGCCAGTCCGTCCAGGGACAGGGCAATGCAGATGGCCGCGCTGCTGATGGGGAGGGTGAGGGCGATGCCGATAAGGGCGGAGACCAGCACGCCCATGAGGAAGGGCTGCATCTGCGTGGCAGTTTTTACCAGATCCCCAAACCAGGCCATGAAGCCCGATACGCCGGGACCAATGAACTGGGCAGCGAGCACGCCGGAGATGATGGTGGTACCCGGAGTGACGAGGATGTCCAGGCGCGTTTCTTTGGAGACGATTTTGCCAAGTTCTGCAGCGATGATGGTGGAGACCAGGGCGCCTACGGGGCCGCCCAGGTCATTTCCCGCAAGGCCTACGGTGGCGGCAGAGAAAAGGACGAGTTGCGGGGCATTTAATGCGTGGGCGATAGCGATGCCCAGAGCGGCTCCGGTGGCTGCCTTGGCATATCCCGCGACAGTGAGAAAAACCTGGATGCCGGTCTGATTTCCAAGCGTCTCAAAAATGGTTCCGATGAGGAGGGAGGCGAAGAGGCCGAAGGCCATGGCTCCCAGCGCGTCGATGAGATACGCGTGCAGGGTGATATTGACATTTTTTCGTTTCAGAAATTCTTTTGCTTTTTCCATAATACGTGTCCTCCGGGGGCAGGCCCCGGGCAAAAGATGCAGAGATTCTGTCCGCCGCCTGCCGAAATTTGACTTTTTCTGAAAATAATACCATTTTTTCTTGAAAACGCAAGTTATTGTTAAAAAATTAACATATTTACAACCGGATGGGCCTGGGCTATAATAATAGATGCAGCTGTTCGAAGCAGCGCGGTAAGCAGGATATGGGGTGATTGGAATCGAGTTTCAGATATTATATTTTCTCCAGGAGCTTCACGGGCCATTTTTGGATCGGCTGATGACAGGCATTACTTTTTTGGGAAATGGCGGATGGATATGGACAGCGGCAGGCTTCCTGCTCCTCTTTTTTCCCAGGACAAGACGGACCGGCGCGTGCGTTCTCGTCTCCCTGGCCCTGGGGTTTTTGATTGGGAATGTAGGCTTAAAGAACGTAATTGCCCGTTCGCGCCCCTGCTGGCTGGACGAGACCATTCCCGTTCTGGTGCAGGTTCCGAGAGACTATTCCTTCCCTTCGGGGCATACGCTCAGCTCATTTGCGGGAGCGGTGAGCATCTGGCGCATGCATCCCAGGTGGGGATGGGCGGCTCTGCTTCTTGCGGGACTGATCGGATTTTCCCGCCTGTATCTCTTTGTGCATTTTCCGACGGATGTGCTGGCAGGCGCGGTTATAGGAACCGCGCTGGCGCTCTGGGTGACCGGATGGGCCAGGGCCAGAGCGCAGAGAAGAGGCGGGACCGAAGGCGGGAACGTTTCCGCTACGCGCTGAGCAGCAAAGGGTTGTACGGCTGAATTTTATGCAGGAAAGGCGGGGGAATGCCATGATTATGCGGCTGCCGGGGATTTACGAGGAGCGGCTTTCGCGGTCGCGGGACGGCGAAACAGAGATCAATATATTTCTCATACCGGGAAAGCGGGGAGAGCGGAGCCTGATGATCGACGCGGGCTTTAAGGATCGGAGCTGCCTGGCCCAGATGGAGCGGGCCCTTTCCTGCCTGGATATCACGTATGACAAGCTGGACATTTTCCTGACGCATAAGCATCATGACCACTCAGGGCTGGCCAGCGAATACGCGGAGCTGGGGGCCAGGATCCTGATGAACCCGGAAGAGAACCGGCACCATTATGACTGCCTGTATTATAACAATGATAAAGGCCCTGAGGATGAGCAGTACCAGGTTCTGCGCAGCGTGGGCGTCACCCCGGAGAAGACGCCGGAGATATGGGAGATGTTTATGGAAATCCGGCGCAGGGTAAAGGAAAACCGGGGCTGGGAGTTCGAGGTCACCGCATTTCCCTACCTTCCGGTGCGGGCAGGCAAGAAGCTCTCCTATGGGAATTATGAGTTTGAGGCGGTTCCTCTGAAAGGCCATACATACGGGCAGATGGGGCTTTTTGAGGAGCGGCAGCATCTGCTGTTCAGCGCGGACCAGGTGATCGACGGGATTGTGCCCATTGTGGGGACCACCTTTCCGGATGAGCATCTCCTGGAGGGGTATTTCCAGTCTCTGGACCAATTCCTGCGCCGGTACAAGAACTGTATGCTCCTGCCGGCCCACAATGAGCCCATATGGGATGTGAAGCGCGTGGTAAACCGGATTCTCTATGCGTACCGGGAAAAGGTGGACCTGATGCGCCAGATCCTCTACAGAAGCCGCCGGGAGATGACGGTGCGGCAGGTGGCCTGCATTGCCTATGGCATGCGGGAAGTCCCGGAGGATACGAAAGAATTTGTAAAGTTAAAGATGGTCATGAGCAAGACGTTTTCCTGCCTGGAATATCTCCGGGACCGTGACCTGGTGATCCGGTCGGAGCGGGAGGGGACTTTTTACTGGCAGTCCGCGGAGCTGTAAAACAGCACTTGCATATTTTTAAAAATCATGTATAGTATAGAGTAAAATCAAAGATTCGCAGAGTAGGCGTACGCGCGTTAAGTGCCTGCTGAACAGGGAGTTGTCAGCGGGACGAAAGAGGGTGAATCCCTCTGCGGTGCGTAGGCCGCATCCCGCTGCATCAGAGAGAGAACGATTATCTCCGATTGTAGTTTGAGAGGTCTGCAAAAGGAGGTAATTTTTTATGAGAAAATGGAACGAACGGTTTACCAGCTCCTACAGGGAGCTGAAGCACGCCAGGACGGTGACGGTCTGTGCCCTGATGGGGGCGGCGGCCATTGTCCTTGGGTCGCTCAGCATCTATGTGACGGATACCATCCGGATCGGATTTTCCGGGATTCCCAATAAAATTGTGCACTACCTATTCGGGCCTGTGACGGGAAGCCTGTTTGCGGGAACCATGGACGTACTGAAGTATCTGGTAAAGCCGTCGGGGCCGTTTTTTCCAGGCTTTACTCTGGTCACCATGGCCGCGGGGCTGATTTACGGCTGTTTTTTCTATAAACGGACTCTCAGCTTTGGGCGGGTTCTGGCCGCGCACCTGACGGTGTCCCTGGTGTGCAATGTGTTTTTAAATACCGCCTGCCTGTCCTTTCTGTATGGGAAGGGGATGGCTGTCCTTCTGCCTCCCAGATTGGTAAAGAATCTGATTATGTGGCCTATTGATTCCATTATTTTTTACCATGTGGCAAAGGCACTGGATATGGCGGGAGTATTTCGGGCGCTCAGGGGAAACCGGGCGTCGGCATAAGGAGGATGCAAGTGATGAAGCTGAACATAGGCATGCGCTGCCATGATCTCTGTCCCAAGATGGAGATGGAGGCCCTTTTCAAAGAAGTAAAGGCGAACGGGATTCATCAGATCCAGCTGGCTTTTGGAAAATCCGTGAGCAATTACGATTTTTCCACCGGACATTACAGCCCTGGCTTTGCCAGATACATACGGGACGAGCTGGCGAAAAACGAGATTCATGTAGCGGTGCTGGGCTGCTATATCAATCCGACCAATCCCATTGAGGCCAAGCGGCGGGAAGCCGTGGACCGGTTTATTGAGCACATGAAATATGCCAGGATCCTGGGAGCCGATATGGTCGGCACGGAGACAGGCCGGCTGGATGCGGATTTCCAGGTGACGAAGGAGTCCTACACCGAAGAGGGATACCAGCTTCTTTTAAAGAGCATGCGGGAGATTGTGGACGCGGCGGAAAAGCTGGGAGTGATTGTGGGCGTGGAGGGCGTATTCAACCACACGCTGTACAGCCCGGCCCGGATGAAGCGGTTTTTGGAGGACATCCATTCCCCCAACGTGGAGGTGATTTTGGATGCGGTGAACCTGATTCACCCGGATCAGGTGAGTCCCGAGGCGCAGAGACGGGTGATTGACCAGGCATTTGCCTATTATGGGGACAAGATCAGTGTGCTCCATGTGAAGGATTTTGTATTTGAGGGGGAGGAACAGATTTTCCGGCATGTAGGAGACGGGCTGTTCTGCTATGAGCCTCTCATGCGCCATATAAAAGAAAAAAAGCCCCATATCGCCATGCTGCTGGAAAATTCCAGCCGGGACAGGTTCCAGGGGGACGCAGCATTTCTTCAGGAGATTTTCGACAGGGTATAGGCAAAAACCTATACCCCGCAGATACATATTTATGAGGTGCCCGTTCGGGCGCCTTTTTTCATGAGCCTGCGCAGAGACCTGGTAAACAGGGTGACCGTGGTGCAGACTGCGATAAAGTCCGCAACGGGCTCGGCCAGAAACACCGCGAAGGTCTTATCAGCAAAAAAATTGGGCAGGATGTAGATCAGGGGAATGAGAAGGAACACCTTCCGCAGCAAGGCCAGAAAGAGGGAAGTCCGGCTGTCCCCCAGGGCGATAAAGGTCTGCTGGCAGGCTACCTGGGCTCCGATCAGGGCAGAGCAGCCCATGTAAATCCGCAGGGCCCACATGCTGTAGCTTGTAAGCTGCGCATCTTGTGTAAAAATCATGATGAAAGCCCTGGGAGCGAACACGCAGACGGCCCACAGCAGGGCGGCATAGCACAGGCAGGAGATCAGAAGAAGGCGGAAGGTTTTTCCTACCCGATTCAGTTTGCCCGCGCCATAGTTGAAGCTGACGATGGGCTGGGAGCCCTGCGTCAGGCCCTGAAGGGGGAGCATGGAAAACTGCATGGCGCTGCTCAAGATGGTCATGGCTCCTACAGCTATGTCCCCGCCGTATTTTTGCAGGGAGGTATTGAAGCAGATGTTCAAAATGCTCTCCGTAAACTGCATGACAAAGGGGGACAGCCCAAGGGCAATACAGGGGGCCAGCACTTTTGCGCAGGGCCGCATGTAGGGGAGGCGGATTCGCAGCCAGCTCTTTTTGGAGGTCAGAAATTGAACCACCCAGGCAGCGGATATGCCCTGGGAAATGATGGTAGCCAGTGCGGCGCCCTCCACGCCCATGTCAAAACCGAACATGAGAATAGGATCCAGGATAATGTTGCAGACAGCGCCGATCAGCACAGTGAGCATTCCGATCCGGGCATATCCCTGGGCGTTGATAAAGGCATTAAGCCCCAGGGAGAGCTGTACGAAGATCGTGCCCAGGGCATAAATGTTCATGTAGGCCCAGGCATATTCAATGGTATTGCCGCTGGCCCCGAACATGAGAAGAATCTGGCGGCCCCAGATATGGAAGAACAGCGTCAGGACAAGGGCTACCAGGATGAGGGCCGTGGTACAGTTGCCGAGGATGCGTTCCGCTTCCTCTTTTTTCCTCTTCCCAGCATGATGGAGGCTCTGGGGGCTCCGCCCATGCTCACCAGAGAGGCGAAAGCGGAGATGGCGGTGATTACCGGAAATGTGACGCCCACGCCGGTGAGAGCGCTTGCGCCGATGTCAGGAAGGTGGCCGATATACATTCGGTCCACCATATTATAAAGAACGTTGATGATCTGGGCGGTAATGGCAGGGACGGCCAGTTTAAAGAGAAGCTTTCCCACGCTTCCCTGGCCAAGATCAATCTCGCCCGCTGTCTGCTGTTTTGCATTCATACTGTCAGTCCTTTCTTCCGCCTGTTCTTTCTGCAAGAAGGGCGTCTTTTAAAACTATATCCCCAATGAAAGGGAAAGTCAAGAAATAGCAGAAAATAGCTTGACATCGCTTGAAAATATATGGTAAAATTATACAAAATAAAGTGCCGTAGAGAGAGAAGAGCGGGCGGTGCTGTGCAGTGACACAGCCCCCGCTCTTTATGTTTGGGAAATAATTAACAATTATTTCGGTGTGTATCTGCGGGGTTTCAGGAGGAGAGAATATGGGAAAATACGTGATTGCACTGGACCAGGGGACAACCAGCTCCCGCTGTATTTTGTTTGACAAAGAGGGAAATATATGCAGCGTGGCGCAGAAGGAGTTTACCCAGATTTATCCCCAGCCGGGCTGGGTGGAGCATGACCCGATGGAAATCTGGTCCTCTCAGCTGGCGGTTGCTATGGAGGCTATGGGAAAGATCGGCGCCCACTACAGCGACATTGCGGCCATCGGCATTACAAACCAGAGGGAGACGACCATTATCTGGGACAAGGACACGGGAGAGCCGGTGTACAATGCCATTGTCTGGCAGTGCCGCAGGACGGCGGACCGGATTGAGCGGCTGAAGGCGGAGGGATGGGAGGAAAAAATCCGGGAGCGGACCGGCCTTATTCCCGACGCATATTTCTCCGGGAGCAAGATCGAATGGATATTGGATCATGTGGAAGGCGCCAGGGAACGGGCAGAGCGGGGGGAGCTTCTCTTCGGAACCGTGGACACCTGGCTGATCTGGAATCTGACAAAGGGCTGCATCCATGTGACGGACTACACCAACGCGGCCCGGACCATGCTCTTTGATATTCACAAAAAGTGCTGGGATGAGGAAATTCTGGAGTATTTCCATGTGCCCAGGTGCATGCTCCCGGATGTAAAGCCCTCCAGCTGTGTATACGGCTACACTTCCTCGGACGTGATGGGAGGAAAAATCCCCATCGCCGGGGCTGCGGGAGATCAGCAGGCAGCTCTCTTCGGCCAGTGCTGCTTTGAGCCCGGGGAAGTAAAAAATACATACGGCACAGGCTGCTTCCTTCTCATGAACACGGGAGAGCAGGCGGTGCATTCCACAAACGGCCTTCTCACCACCATTGCGGCCAGCAGTCAGGGGAAAATGCAGTATGCCCTGGAGGGCAGCGTGTTCGTGGCCGGGGCTGCGGTTCAATGGCTCAGAGACGAGATGCGCATGGTCCGCACGGCGGCCCAGACCGAGGAATACTGCACCGCGGTGGAGGATACGGGCGGCGTGTACGTGGTGCCTGCTTTTGCAGGTCTTGGAGCACCTTACTGGGATCAGTATGCCAGAGGGACGATTGTGGGCGTCACCAGGGGAACCAGCAAAGAGCAGTTCATCCGTGCCACCGTGGAGTCCATGGCCTACCAGGTGCAGGATTTGATTGAGGCCATGCAGCAGGATTCGGGCATCCCGTTAAAGCAGCTCAAAGTGGACGGGGGAGCCAGCGCAAACAACTTCCTCATGCAGTTCCAGGCGGATATCCTGGGCGCGGACATTGTGCGGCCCGAGTGCATTGAGACCACAGCCCTGGGCGCAGCCTACCTGGCCGGACTGGCTGTGGGATACTGGAAGGACAGGGAGGAAATCTGCCAAAACTGGAAGGCGTCCCGGATCTTTTCCAGCGCCATGGATGAGGACGAGCGCGCCCGTCTGGTCAAGGGATGGAAGCGCGCGGTGAAGTGCGCTCTGTATTGGTCGGGGGAATGAATTTTCAAACACACTCTAGGAAACCCCTTCTTTTTCTGGTATACTGGAACTGTTCGGGATGAGGGGGCGGCAGGACGTGTTCCCTAACGGAGAGGAGGGATTTTATGGCATTTAAGCCTCTTCCTATCGGGGTTGATGATTTCGGAAAACTAATTGAGGAAGGGTATTACTATGTAGATAAAACCCTTTTTATAAAAGAACTGCTGGATATGCGGGGAGAAGTAAATTTATTTACACGTCCCAGACGGTTTGGCAAGACGCTGACCATGAGTATGCTGCACTATTTCTTTGAGGATACGAGTGACCAGCCGGGGAACAGAGAGAGGGGAAAACTTTTTTCCGGATTGAAAATTCTGGAGGCCGGCCAGGTCTACAGGGAATGGATGGGAAGCCGGCCGGTGATCAGCCTTTCTTTAAAATCCGGAAAACAGCCGGATTTTAAGACGGCCAGGGAGAGTCTGATTGGGGAGATACGCAAGGAATACAACCGGCATGACGGGGTGAAATCCGGAGACAGGCTGCTGGAAAATGAGAAGCAGCGCTACCGGGCAATTCAGGAAGGAACTGCAGATGAGGCTCAATACAGAACCTCTCTTGAATTTTTGTCTTCCTGCCTCAACAAGTGGTATGGAAAAAAGGCGATCATTTTGATCGACGAGTATGATGTGCCTTTGGAAAATGCCTGGATGCGGGGATTTTACGGAGAGATGGTGGATTTTCTGCGCTCTCTGTTTGAATCCGCTTTAAAATCCAATGGGAGCCTGGAGTTTGCTGTTTTGACAGGATGCCTGCGGATTTCCCGGGAATCCATCTTTACCAGGTTAAACAATCTCAAGGTGATTTCGATTCTGTCCGATGCTTACGGGGAACATTTCGGGTTCCTAGAGGAGGAATTGGAGACCATGCTGGCCTTCTATGGGCTGGAGCAGTGGGGCGGGCGGCTGAGAGAGTGGTATGACGGCTATCTGTTCGGGAATGCGCGGGTGTACAATCCGTGGAGCGTGATTAACTGTGTGGATGCGGCGGCCGTGAATCCTGAGGCGTTTCCGGCGCCTTATTGGAATAATACAAGCTCGAATGCCATTGTAAAGGATCTGATTGAGCGGGCAGATGCGGGGGTGAAAAGGGAGATTGAGGAGCTCCTGGAGGGAAAGACGATAGAGAAGCCTGTGCATGAGGATATCACCTATGAGGATATTTATGCGTCGGAGGATAATCTCTGGAATTTCCTGTTTTTCACAGGGTACCTGAAGAAGGTATCCATGCGCATGTCAGATGACAGCCGTTATATAAAAATGGCTATTCCCAACCGGGAGGTGCGCTATATTTATACCCACACCATCCGGAGCTGGTTTCAGGATGCCATAAAAACCAGAGATTTGAGTGAACTGTACCAAAGCCTTTTTACGGGAGATGCGGAGAGGACAGAACGAGAGCTTGGCCGGCTTTTGATGGAATCTATCAGCTATATGGACAGCCGGGAAGCGTTTTATCACGGATTTGTTTTGGGGGTACTGGGAAATTTAAAAGAGTATCTGGTCACTTCAAACCGCGAGGCCGGGGCAGGACGATATGATATTGCGGTCCGCCACCCGGATGTGTCGCGTACGCCTGTAATTTTGGAGCTGAAAGTATCGGACACCTATCGGGGAATGGAGGATGCCTGCAGGGAGGCCCTGAAACAAATCAGCGACAGGCACTATAATGACTGGCTGCCGGAAGAAGGGTATTCGGAAGTGCTGGATTACGGAATCGCCTTTTTTAAAAAGCAGTGCAGGGTGAAAGTGCGGCGGGTGAAATTTGGGTAACCATGGTTTTCGATTGTTCCCTGGTCCCGCGATTGCGAAGTGCAGGTAACAGTTCAATTATTGAGAGGACATTATGCGAAAAACACACTCTTGACAATTTCGACAATTTTGTGGTAGCATAAACATAAATAAATAAGGAACCTTTGAGATGCGAGAGTAAGGGAATTTCGGCAGCGGAAGCTGCCTTGTTTCCTTACTCTTTTTTGTTTCGCACGAAAATTCGTTCTCAAAGCATGCCGTTTCAGAGTGTGTTTGAAAATGGAGGAGAAGACATGAAGGAATTAAGGTATGATGTGGTGATTATTGGCGCAGGGGTTACGGGCTGCGCTGTGGCCAGGGAGCTTTCCCGCTGGAACCTGCGGGTCTGCGTAACAGAGCGGGAGGAGGATGTTTGCTCCGGCACATCCAAAGCCAACAGCGCCATTGTCCACGCGGGATTTGACGCGGCTCCGGGCTCCCTGAAGGCCCGGTTTAATGTGGAGGGCAACCGGATGATGGAGGAACTTTCCCGGGATCTGGATTTTGAATTTAAGAGGAACGGATCCCTGGTGCTCTCTTTTGCCCCGGCGGACCGCCCGGCCCTGGAAGCGCTCTATGAGAAAGGGTGCGCCAATGGGGTGCCGGATCTCAAAATAATCAGCGGGGACGAGGCAAGGCAGATGGAGCCCAATCTGACGGACGCGGTGGCGGATGCCCTGTATGCGCCCACAGGCGGGATTGTGTGTCCCTTTGGGCTGACCATTGCCCTGGCGGAGAATGCCTGTGACAATGGGGTGGACTTCCTCTTCAACACAGAGATCCGCGCGGTACGGAGGGAGGACGGCGGATATGTCCTGGAAGCACCGGATTGTGTGCTTAGGGCGGATATGGTTGTAAATGCCGCCGGCGTGTATGCGGATGTATTCCACAACATGGTGAGCGGAAAGAAGATCCATATCACGCCCCGCAAGGGCGACTACTGTCTTCTGGACAAGGAGGCGGGAGGGCATGTATCCCACACCATTTTCCAGCTTCCCACCATTATGGGAAAGGGAATCCTGGTGACGCCCACGGTTCACGGGAACCTGCTCACCGGCCCCACGGCAAAGGATATAGAGGACAAGGAAGCCACGGCCACCACGGCTGCGGAGCTGGCGGAGATCACCCAAAAAGCCTGCCTGAGTGTGAAAGATATCCCCTTCCGCCAGGTAATCACCTCCTTCAGCGGCCTGCGTGCCCATGAGGATTCGGACGACTTTATTATTGGCGAGGCGGAGGATGCGGCCGGTTTCTTTGACGCAGCGGGCATTGAGTCCCCGGGACTTACCAGCGCTCCCGCCATCGGAGCGTATCTGGCGGAGCAGATCGCCGAAAAGGCCCATGCTTCCCGCAAGGAGGCGTGGAACGGCTGCAGGAAGGGACTGGTGCGCGTGTCCTCTTTGAGCCTGGAAGAGCGGGCGGCCCTCATCGCGAAACGGCCGGAGTACGGAACGATTATCTGCCGGTGCGAGGGCGTCAGCGAGGGGGAGATCATGGACGCCATCAACCGCACGCTGGGAGCTGTGTCCCTGGACGGCATCAAACGCCGGGTACGCCAGGGGATGGGCCGCTGCCAGGCCGGCTTCTGCACCCCCAGGACCATGGAAATCCTGGCCCGGGAGAGGGGGATGCGGATGGAGGATATTTGTAAAAATGCATCCGGCTCCAATATGCTGGCCGGTGAGAAATAGGAGGGCTTACGGACATGAAAGAGCATGCAATTGTAATTATCGGGGGCGGCCCTGCAGGGCTGGCAGCAGCCGTGGCGGCAAAGAAGGCCGGGGAGCCGGACATATTGATTCTGGAGCGGGACAGCTGTCTGGGAGGAATTTTAAATCAGTGCATCCACAATGGCTTTGGCCTTCACACCTTTAAGGAAGAGCTGACAGGGCCGGAGTATGCGGCGCGTTATATTGCCATGGCAAAGGAAGAGGGGATTCCCTACAAGCTGAATACCATGGTGATCGATATAAGCAAAGAGAAAGTGGTGACAGCCATTAACCGGGAAGAGGGGCTGTTTCAGGTAAAGGCAGGGGCTGTAATTCTGGCAATGGGCTGTCGGGAGAGGCCAAGAGGCGCGCTCAACATTCCGGGATACCGGCCGGCGGGGATTTATTCTGCGGGAACGGCCCAGCGGCTTATGAATATCGAGGGATACAGCGTGGGACGGGAGGTCGTTATACTCGGAAGCGGGGACATCGGCCTTATCATGGCCCGGCGCATGACCCTGGAGGGCGCGAAAGTCAAGGTAGTGGCGGAACTTATGCCCTATTCCGGCGGACTGAAGCGGAACATTGTCCAGTGCCTGGACGACTACGGCATTCCGCTGAAACTCAGCCACACGGTGGTGGATATCCAGGGAAAGAAGCGGGTGACCGGCATCACGCTGGCCAAGGTGGGGCCGGACCGAAAGCCCATTCCCGGCACGGAAGAGCACTATTCCTGCGATACGCTTCTGCTCTCCGTGGGACTGATACCGGAAAATGAACTCTCACGGGGCATGGGCATTGCCATGAGCCCCGTCACCTCCGGGCCGGAGGTCAGCGACCGGCTGGAGACCAGCGCGGAGGGCGTGTTCGCCTGCGGCAATGTGCTCCACGTCCACGATCTGGTGGACTATGTGTCCGAAGAGGCAGCTCTGGCAGGGGCCAATGCGGCTGCCTACGTACAGAAGGGAAAAGCAGAGCGCAGCGTTCGCCGCATGGTGGAGCTGCGGGCAGAAAACGGCGTCCGCTACACCGTGCCCCAGACTTTGGATGTGGACAATATGCGGGAGACCGTGACGGTGCGCTTCCGGGTGGCGGATGTGTATAAAGACCGGTTTATTGCCGTGTACTATGACGGCGTCCAGGTGTCAAAGCGCAGGAAAAAGGTTCTGGCTCCCGGGGAGATGGAGCAGGTGATATTGAAGAAGGACAGCTTCAGGGACTATCCGGATCTGAAGAAGATTGTAATTCGCACGGAGGTAGAGTGAGATGGAAGTGAGAGAATTGATCTGCATCGGCTGTCCCCTGGGATGCCCCCTGACGGTGCGCATGGAAGGGGAACAGATCGAGGTGAGCGGCAATACATGCAAGCGCGGGGAGGACTATGCGAAAAAGGAGGTGCTCCATCCCGCCCGGACCGTGACGTCCAGCGTGCGCGTGCGGGGAGGCGCGCTGGAAATGGTGTCCGTGAAGACAAAGACGGATATTCCCAAGGACAAGATATTTGAGGTGATGGACGCCATACATGGGGCAGAGGCCGAGGCCCCGGTATCCATCGGGGATGTGATTATAGCGGACTGCGCCGGCACGGGGGTTGCTGTGGTGGCGACAAAGGATGTGGCGCGCGTACCCGGCACAGGCCAGAGATAAGGTGCGGACGGGCAGCAAGGCGCGCTTGCGGGATGAGTTTGTGCGCGTCTGCGGGATGGTTTTGCGGCGTGTTTGCGGGATAATCTTATGCGCGGCAGGAGGGCTATGGAGCGATTTATAAATAGGCGCTCGGGCCCTCCTTTACTTTTGCGGCGTTGGGCAGCAGTTCCGGAGCGTGTTCAGATACGCCTCAGGGGAGGGGGATGGGCAGAAAAATCTGCTGTTTCCATGAAGTTGGGATTGTGGTACAATGGAGAGCAGGCCAGTAAAGTGTGAAATACGACTGCGGGGAAAGGGAAGGAAAGAAAATGCGGATAATGGATGTACTAGAGGATTCTCCCGTGATTGCGGCGGTAAAAAATGACGGAGGCTTGGAACAGTGCCTGAAATCAGAATGTCAGGTGGTGTTTATCTTATATGGAAGTATCTGCAATGTATCGGATATTGTGAAACGGATTAAGGAGAGAGGGAAATTGGCCATTGTCCATGTGGATCTGACTGCGGGTCTTGGGTCAAAGGAAGTGGCGGTTGACTTCATCCGGCAGCACACAAAGGCGGACGGGATTATAAGCACCAAACCCCAGATGGTAAAACACGCCATGGAACTGGGGCTTTTGGGAATCCAGAGGGCGTTTATCATTGATTCCATGGCCCTCGCCACCACCAGAAAACAGATCGACGCGTTCCATCCGGATCTGGTGGAGGTCATGCCGGGCATTATGCCCAAGATATTAAAGGAGATCCGGGGATATACGGATATCCCCCTGATTGCAGGCGGGCTGATTTCCGATAAAAAGGATATCATGGCTGCGCTTTCCGCCGGGGCGGACGCGATTTCCACTACCAATGAGGCGCTGTGGATGGCATGAGAGGGCAGACGCGGATGGCGCGCCTGCGCAGAGTATAGATAGGGGCATCCCCCAATTTATTCCCGCCTCCTGTGAAAGAGCAGGAGCAGCCCTCCGTAGCAGAGGCTGATGAAGCCCATGTCCAGCACTGCGGCGATGAAGGAGGGAATGCGGCGAAACAGCCCGGCGGCGCCCGGAGACGCCAGGTAGATGCCGATGGAGATAAGCATGAACAGAGCGGGCTTTGCGATCATATTTGCCCCATCCCAGGGGAAGTACGCCAGGCGCCGGATGGACAGGCAGCACATGAGAGCCAGGATCAGCTCGCTTGCCAGCATTCCCCAGAGGTATCCCAGGATGCCGAAGGAGGGAATGGCAAAGAGAACAAACGCCAGGCGTATCATCATGGCGGTTACATTCAGGAAGAAGGTGACGGAGGTCTTTCCCAGCCCGTTTAAGATGCTGCCCATGGTGGATGCCAGGTACATGAAGGGACACAGCCAGGAGAGGGCGGCGATGAAAAAGCCGGCGTTCTGGTCGTGAAACACCCCCTGGCCAAGCTGCTCCCCGAACATGGTGAAAAGCCCGATGCACAGGATGCCCATATAGCAGCTGTAGCGCAGGGACATGGAAACCATGGCGCCGATCCGCCGCTCATTGCCCTGGGCCCTGGCCTGGGCCGCATAGGGGAGCAGGAGAACCGCCATGGAGTTGGTGATGGCCGACGGGAAGAGCACAAAGGGCAGAGCCATGCTGGTAAACACGCCGTAGATGGACAGGGCCTGGGAGTTGGTGAGGCCGAAGGCTTCCAGCTTGTTGGGGATCCATATGGCTTCGGCGCTTCCAAGGATGTTTAGGAGCAGGCGGTTTCCCATAAGGGGAAGGGACAGGGACATGAGGGGAGCGGCTGTCTCAGCAAAGGGGAGGCGGCCGTCCTTTTTGGCGCCTTTGGCATCCGGGCGGGTACATCCGTCCGGAGGGAAGAAGCCCAGGCAGAAGAGGGTGAAGCCCGCGGAGGCCATTTCCCCGATCAGATGTCCGTAGACTGCCAGGGAGACCGTGATGGGGCGTCCTTCCTCTATCCATATGCCGGCGATGAGAAAGACAGCGCCCATGCGGATAACCTGCTCCGCCACCTGAGAGAAGGCGGGAATCCGGGATTTCTGTGCTCCGTAATAATAGCCGTTGATGCAGGCGTGCAGGGCGGCAAAGGGCACGGAAAATGCCATAATGGGGAGAAATGGCGCGCAGCGAAGTTCCATGAGCACATGCCCGGACAGGAAGGATGCGTTGGCGGAGATAGCCCAGGCCAGCACAAAGGAGAGGGCCAGGGCAATGGCGAGCCCGGTCTTGAAAGCGGCCCTGCCCTTTGACGGGTGGGCAGCTATGTACTGGGAGAGCGCGGTCTGTATGGAACCGGCGCAGAGGGCAAAGCAGATGGAAAAAAGGGGATGGACCATGTTGTAGAGTCCAAGTCCCTCGGCTCCGATGGTCCGGGACATGAAAATGCGGTAAAAAAAGCCCAGGACGCGGCAGATGAGCCCTGTGGACGTCAGAAGAAGGGTTCCCGTCAGAAAGGCTTTTTTCCCCGGCGTCAGGCCGGTGCCTGTCAGGGGTGAGAGCAGGGAAAGTGGTTTCATGAGGGCTCCGGGTCAATGAAATTACTGAAAATATATGAAAAAGGAGGCGGAGGTATGACAATCGTAAGCGCGAGCAGGCGGACGGACATCCCCAATTATTTCGGCGACTGGTTTTTCAATCGGCTGGAGGCGGGATTTGCCTGCGTGCAGAATCCGATGAATCCCCGGCAGGTGAGGCGGGTCTCGCTGGCCCTGGAGGATGTGGACGGCATTGTGTTCTGGACCAAGAATCCGGCGGGAATGCTGGGACGCCTGGATCGCCTGGCGGATTTCGCCTACTATTTCCAATTTACCCTCACCGGGTACGGGCGGGATGTGGAGCCGTTCCTTCCGGACAAAAAGGAGGCCCTGATTCCCGCCTTCCGGGAACTGGCGCGGCAGGCCAGGGCGGACCGGGTGATCTGGCGTTACGATCCGATTCTGGTAAATGCCCGGTACACGCCGGAGTACCACCGGAAGGCATTCTGCGCGATCGCGGACCGCACGCTGGGGTGCACCAAAAAGGTGGTAATCAGCTTTGTGGACTGGTATGGGAGAAATAAAAAAGCGCTGGAGGGCCTCGGGATCCGGCAGGAGGAAGGGCCGTCACAGGCCAGACAGGGCGTGGCGGCCGAGCTCTATGACCTGGCCGGTGATCTGGCCTCTGAGGCCAAAAAGCGGGGGCTTGTGATAGAGACCTGTTCGGAGGCAGCGGATTTGAGCGCCCTGGGCATTGGCCGCGGCTGCTGCGTGGATAAGAATCTCCTGGAGCGTCTGGGAGGCCGCCCCATAAAGGCCGGAAAGGACAGGAACCAGAGGGAGGCCTGCGGCTGCGCCCAGAGCGTGGACATCGGGGCATACCACACCTGCCCCACAGGATGCAGGTACTGCTATGCCAATGGAAGCCGGGAGCGCGTGCGCAAAAATATGGGAAATTGCGACGTAAAGTCGGCCTTTCTTCTGGAGCGTGTTTAAAAATTGCTTTCTGACCGGAAGTATGATACAATCGTGAAAGAGTTTGCACACGTTTCTCCGGCCGGCTCCAGCGCGTGCTTGAACATTGCTTGTGCCCCGGAGAGCGCGGCGTTAAAAAGGAGAATGATCTATGAGCAATGATATGGACAAGCAGCAGGAGAAGCAGAAACTTCTGGGCAGACTCAGAACAGCGGGAGAGCTGTACGTAATTTTGTCGGTCTGCACCAGAGAGCCCTACGTGGTCTGCGACCAGGAGACCTTTGACGATAAGGTATTCCTGTTTTTTGATATGGAGGACGCGAAAAAGGAAGCGGTGCGCCTTTTGGGTGAGAAGATACCGGTGACCGTGGCCAAGCTGGAGAACAAGCAGCTTCTTATGTTTTATACCAGCCTGTATACCATGGGCGTGAATGCGTTTTCCATAAAGGATGAGTCGGGAGAGCACCTGATCCAGCTGGCGGATTTTGTAAAGCGGGCCAATCCGGGCAAGCAGCCGGACGGCAAGGTGTGGGTGGAGAATCCCTCTCTGCACCTCACCGCCCTGTACTATATGCAGGAGCAGAGAAGAAGGCCCGGCTGCGAGACGGAGCCGGCCATGAAGGAGATGCAGGAGGAGATTGCCAGCAATTTTACAAAAGGAACCTACATTGTGGCTCTTCAGAAGGAAGGCAAAGGCGTGCCGCTGGTAAAGCTGGGCGAGGAACAGCTCTTCTGGCCTTTATTTACGGATGTGCTGGAGTTCCAGAAGTTTAACAAGGAAAATTCCATGAAGCCCATGGTAATCAAGGCGGACAAGGTGCCGCAGCTTCTGCCCCCGGAGGCCAAGGGAATCGTCTTTAATCCTCTGGGAGTGAATATGCCGCTTACGATCACCAAGACCCAAAGGCCGGCGGCAAATGGAACGGATCCGGCCGGTGCGGCGGAGCCGGAGGTCTCCGGCAGCCTGCCAAAAGGAGAATAAAACAGGATCTGTGAATCCATTAAAAAATCCCTCTTTCCGGTGAAGCGGAAAGGGGGATTTGCTCGATTGAGAGAGGGAAGCTCGACGAACCCCTGCGGTTGTGATATACTAAATACCAGTATGTTTTGCGAGGAGATACTTCCTTTTGGGCGAGCAGGAAAACAGACAGAGATGTGATTTGACAATTGCATGTGAAGAGATGTGAAATCTGTGGATTTTGATATGTCCCAATTTGACTCATCCGGGAAGATACTTGGCGGGAAGTTAAAAAGGCGCAGGGCGGCCTTCCGGCTTCGCTGTGGGAAACGTACTCTGCTTTTGCCAACTGTTATGGAGGCGTCATTATCCTTGGCGTAAAGGAAAATAAGGACGGCAGCCGGTATAT
>DWWT01000011.1 GCA_019119575.1 Candidatus Enterocloster excrementipullorum | reverse complement strand
AAGATAAAGCCTCTCGATTCCGGCCCCACAATCAGATCATAATCCAGATCCTTCACCATAGCCCGCAGGCTGTCAATTGCCATCCCCAGGCCGTCCGCATCCTGCAGGATTGTCGTCACGTCCCGGAATATGATCCCGGGCTCCGGAAAATCCGGTATGCTTCTCACATAATCTTCCAGTCTCTTCATCATTCACTCGTCCTCTCTCCGGCCGGTTCCAGCCGCTTTACCGTATCACGGATAATCAGTTTATTGTTCAGATAAATTCTTCGGTTATCTATGATTCCCTCGTCAAGACGGCGCAGCAGCACCTTGGTGCCCGTCCTGGCAATCTCTCCCATATTGCGCTCCACTGTGGTCAGGTGCATATCCGAGTAGCCCGACATATCCCAATTGTCGAAGCCGATCAAAGACACATCGTCCGGAACCGAAAGGCCTGCCTCCACGATAGCCGCGCGGGCGCCGAAGGCCATCTCGTCATTAAAACACAGCATGGCCGTGGGTCGGCTGTCCAAAAGCCGCTTTGCCGCAGTGTAGCCGCTGGCATACCGGTAGTTGCCGCTCATAACCGGGAGCTCCTCCGGATCCAGGCCGTGCCGGATCATAGAAGTCCGCCATCCCCGGTGGCGCAGGCGGCTGGAATCCAGGCCCGGCGTTCCTTCAATCACGGCGATTCTCCGATGGCCGTTTTCCAGAAGATAATCCATCGCCCGCTCCATGGCAAGCGCCTCGTCCGTGGTGACATTGGGCGCGTCCACATCCACCGTACGGCAGATCACAACCATGGGGATTTCCTTGTCCTGGACCTCCCGCATAAAATCCGCGTCCTCATTGCGCTGGGACAGCACAATGATCCCGTCAAAATACGTAGGGTTTAAGGTTCCCGGCTCATGCATATCGATACCTTTTACCACTACATTATACTTGCTGCCGGTCACGCTGTAAACCCCTGTAAGCACATCGTGCAGCACGAAGGGGGATGTCATCTTGCTGATCGTGGAGAAATACAGGCCAATCACATAAGACCTGGATTTCTTGAGGCTGATAGCCGCCTGATTCGGGACATAACCCAGTTCCTCGGCTATTCGCAGAATCCGCTTCCTGCTCTCCGTATTCGTGTCCCCGATTCCGTTCAGCGCCCGCGACACCGTAGAGTAGGACACTCCCGCCCGTTTTGCTATATCCTTGATCGTTACCGCCATCTGCCTCCCCTCCCTGTTCTCTATTATAGCTATTCCTGAATTAAATGTCCAATATTTTCCGTCTCCGCGGGCTCCCCGGCCTGCCCCTCCACCCGCACGTTCCGCAGGATGAGCGTGTCAATGTTGTTGGCGTAAATTCCCTGGCGGCTGGTGTGCTCGTTGCATCCCTCCATCATGGCCGGCTGGCCGCTCTGCGGGTGCTCCGCAAAAGATACACGTACATTTTCCATCTCCACCAGGCCGATCTTCTTCTCCGGCAGGCCATACATATAGGCCGCAGCCACATGGCAGTTCTTCGCCTCTATATTGCGGAAGGTGAGCGTGCGTATCTCGGGGGTCCTCGCATCCGCCGGCAAAGCCTCCTTGGTCCTCACGTACTCGCTGTGCCCGTCCGGGTCACAGAAATAAAAGCAATTGATTACAAAGGGGGTCAGAACCTGGTCCATGCGGATATTCTCAAAAAGAATTCCCTCCACCACCGCATCCTTTCCGCGGCCCCGGCGCGTCTTGATTCTGAGGCCGCGGTCCGTGTTGATAAACAGGCAGTCGCGCACCGCCAGATTTTTCACTCCTCCAGCCATCTCGCTGCCGATGGTGACGGAGCCATGGCCGTCCCGCATGCAGCACTGGCGAATCACCGTATCCTCGGCCGGCTGCCGGTACGTGGAGCCCATATAAATTTTCCCTGATTTCACTGCAATACAGTCATCTCCCAGGGAGAAATACACGCCGGCAATCTCCACATTTCTGCAGGACTCGGGGTCCAGGCCGTCCGTGTTGGGAGAATCCTTGGGATTTAATACCTTCAAATCCAGGAAGCGGAGATCCTGTGAAAAATAGGGGTGAATATTCCAGCTCGGGCTGTTCTGCACCTGGATTCCCTGTACGACCACGCGCTCACAGCGCTCCAGGAAAATCATCCGGGGGCGGAAAACGCCCTCTATCTCCTTGGGTTTATACCACCAGTTCCCTTCCTCACGCCCGCCGTTTCCGTCAATGATGCCCTGTCCGTAGACCGCCGCATCCTTCACGCCCACACCGGTGAGAATCGCCGTGTACATGGGAAGCGGGTTGCCCTCCCAGGTTCCGAGATTGTACTCCCCCCCTTCATCATAGCTCTGAATCATCCCGGGAAATACAGGAAAACGGCTCCGATCTGTAAATGCGGAGAGCACCGCCCCCTTCGCCAGCTCAATATTTACATTATCTTTTAAAAACAGGGAAGTCACCCGGTAGACCCCCTCCGGAATCAGCACCCGGCTGTTTTTAGGGCAGGCCATAATGGCTGCCTGGATAAAATGGGTGTCGTCCGCCATCCCGTCCCCCTTAGCTCCGAAATCCCGCACATTGAGGGTCACATACTCCTTAGACGTGGAGAAATAGGCCATGAACCGCTCCCCCGCAGCGTTCTCCACCATCAGATGGTACTGGGTATCCGGCTTCAGCTCATATAAGCTGGTGATTACCTTATCCGTTGTCAAAATCTCTTCCTGATTTAAAAATATGCGCCAGGGCTCCCGCGTGCTGTAGATTCCCCCGTCATTTACCTCGATGACCGCACATCTCGCATTCTTATAAATTACTTTTAACTCCATCATCTTCTCGCTCCTATCGTCTTATAAAAGTCAAAATGGGGACTCCCCCTCAAGAGAATCCCCATACATTTTGCAATTATCCTTTGACGCCGCCTGCCGCGATTCCGTCAATGAAAGCGTCCTGCGCACAGAAGAATACAATCAGGGACGGAATAATGGAAATCAGGGACATGGCAAGGATACGGTTCCACTGGAAGCCTACGTCGCCGTCCATGGACATCCGCAGGTATACGGAGTTGGTGTACTTCTCCATATCTGCAATGTAGATCAACGGGCCCTGGAAATCATTGTTGGTCCACATGAACTGGAACAGGGCGCAGGAAACCAGGGAGGGCTTCAACATAGGCACAATCACGTACCACAATGTTTTTAATGAATTGCAGCCGTCAATCTTGGCCGCCTCCTCCAGCTCCTTGGGAACTCCCCGCAAAAACTGAATCAGCATAAATACAAAATAGGTATCTGCCGCAAACAGGGAAGGAATTACCAGCGGAAGGTAGGTATTGATCCAGCCCCAATTGTTGAACATGATATACTGCGGCGCATTCAGCACAACCTGGGGCAGGAACAGGGTGGACATGAGAAGGGCGAAGAAAATCTTCTTTCCCTTAAATTCAAACCGCCCGAAGCCGTAGGCTGCGATGGTCGCGGATACAACCGTAAAAATCACCTTGGGAACCACAATCTTATATGTATTCAGCAGGGACTTAAACAGGTCGATTTTTCCGCCGTAGCTCTTGAACGCGTTTGCGTATCCGTCAAATACCGGATTCTTAGGGATGAACCATGCGCTTGTAAAAATCTCCGAGTTGGTCTTGAATGTGGCTCCTACCATCCAGATCAGAGGATATACCATAATAAAACCTACAAGAATCAGCAGCGTATAGCGGATGACCGTGCTGACTTTTCTTTTTTGCTCTCTTGTCATTCGATTTTACCTCCCATCCTCGTCAGAGTAGTATACCCACTTCTTCTGGCTCACGAATGCAACAACCGTAAGGGTCATAACGATGATAAACAGTACCCATGCCTGAGCGCTGGCCATACCCATCTTGTGACGAAGAAATGCGTTGTTGTAGATCAGCATGGAGATCAGCGTAGTTGCTCCGTTGGGGCCGCCCTTGGTGACAAGGAAGGGCGCGTTGAACTCCTGGAATGCCTGGCATAACTGGGTTACCAGGTTGTAGAAGATAACCGGCGTGATTAACGGCACCGTAATCTTGAAAAACTGGGTCCATTTGCCCGCGCCGTCGATGGATGCCGCTTCATAGAGATCCTCCGACACGCCCTTTAAGGCCGCGAGGAAGATAACCATGGCGGAACCGAACTGCCAGACTCTAAGGAGCACGATCACCATCAGAGCGCTCATGTCCCCGGCCATCCAGTTAAGCGGCTCAACTCCAAAGAATCCCAAAACCGTGTTGATCAGACCGTCCGTATTGAACACGGCCCTCCACAGGATTGCGATGGCAATGGAGCCGCCCAGGATGGAGGGAATGTAATATGCGGTACGGAAAAAGTTGACGCCCTTTAATTTGAAATTAAGGATGTATGCAATAAAAAGGGCAAATGCCAGCTTTAAAGGCACGTCAAAGATGGCGTATTTAAAAGTTACCACGAAGGAGCGGACGATATCTTCATCCGTAAAAATATCCACATAGTTCATCAAGCCCGTCTTTGTGATGCCGTTAAACAAGTCGTAATTGGTAAAGCTGTAGACCAGCGAAGATGCGAACGGATACACCTTAAAAAGGATAAATCCAATCAGCCAGGGCACGATATAGAGCAGGCCAATATTCAGTGCCCAGAAGCCCTTTTTATTTTTCATACAAATTACCTCCAAAATGTTGCCTGAACTCAGCGGATTACATAAACCGAACAGTTACTGCTGTGCGTACTTCTCAGCCAGGAGCGTTCCTGTGGCACAGCCCTTTGAAACCGCAAGTTTAAGAGCTGCATTCATGTCCGCCCCTTCCTGTCCGAGCACCGCCTTTATTTCTCTGCGGAAGATGTCCTGCAGGGCTCTGTAGTGCTCATAAATCTGCGGAGACATCTGCTCTATGGCGTCAATCAGGAGAACGAGATCTTCCGTGGAAAAGGAATTCTTTGCCTTAAAATATTCTGCAATCTCTCCGTACTTCTCCTTATTTTTTACTGCTTCCCTTATATCCATATCTGTCATCTCCCGCATCTAAAACTCCCCTTGTCCTCAACAAGAGCGCCGCCGGATTATCTCCGGCGACCGCCTTCTTTAATTACTGATAATTGCTGTAGCACTCCTCGATGCCCTCGATCAGCTCTGCCGCTGCCTCTGCGGAGGTCTCGTCACCGGCACTCAGCTTGCCCATAACCTTATAGTACACGCCGTCGGGATTTGCCTTCAGGTCATTGTGCTCGAAGTAGGGATCCAGCGGGAACTTGCAGTGCTCAATCACCTTTGCATTTGCCTCTTTTACAAGCGCATCGCCGATTTCCTTCTCCTCCAGAAGAGCGGATGCTGCCGCTGAACAGGGAATACCGCGCTCGGTTCCGAGAATCTCAATGCCCTCATCCTCATTTAACAGGAAGTTGATAAGCATAGCCGCTTCCTTGGGGTGCTCACTGTTGGCAGACACGGCAAATGCCATGGAAATCTTGGTAAATCCTCCGTCATAGTCGCCGAAGTCGATAAAGTCGCCTACCACGAACTCCTGATTCGGTTTTGTGGTGCTCTCTACAATCGCCTGCTGGAACTTGCCCGCGGAGGAATCCCACTCGTAGATGCCGGCATACTTTCCGTCAATCCACTTCGCGTTCTTGTCAAGAGAGTCCGCCATATCGCCCTGCAGTACGGACATGGTGGGAATCACATGTGCGTTCTCAAGCTCGGTGATGAAGTCAAGGCCTTCCTGGATCTCCTCTGCGCTGTACTGCAGCTCTCCGTTCTCGACCCAGGGCTTTCCATATACGCTCTCCAGATAATATACCAGGAAGATGGTCCGATCCAGCTCGTTCATAGCCAGAGGATAGTAGTCCTCGCCGTAAGCCTGGAACGCAGCGCCCGCTGCCAGAAGAGAATCCTTGTCCGTGGGAATGGGGCAGCCAATCTCATCGAATGTGGTCTTATTCCAGTAGAACACGCGGCCGGTCAAAGCGATAGGCACAGCCATCAGAGCGTCCCCAACCTTGCACTGCTCCAGAACCGATTCGTCAAACTGCGTCAGATCCAGCACATCGCTGTACTGATTCAGGTCTACGAAATTCTTTCCGTTGCCGCTGTAGGAGGTAATCCAGTTCCAGTTGATCTGCATCACATCGGCTGCGTTTCCTCCCTGGATAGCCAGAGCCTGCTTCTCCTCCCAGCCGGTCCACGCGCCGTACTCCGGCTCTACGGTGATGTTGGGATACTTCTGCATAAATGCCGCGATCGCCGCCTCCGTGGCCTCATGTCTCGCGTCGCCGCCCCACCAGCTGAACTTGAGCGTTACGTTGCCGTCACCGGAGTCTCCGCTTCCGCCGTTGTCGGAGGAGCCGGAGCCCGAGCCGGAACCGCAGGCCGTCAAGGACAATGCCATAACCGATGCCAGTGTCAAAGCCAATGCCTTTTTCAATGTTTTCTTCATTTTTCCTCTCCCTTTCTTTTTCTTCCTTGCCTTCCTCTGCACGTTGATCCGGAATCTCTGTCGTTTGCAAAGGTTTGCAAGTATATTTAAAAAATTATGCAGATTTACTATTTATAGCCGCTAAGTTTTGTTTATTAATAAGTAAACCTGCACCGTTTTTTCTGATGTTCTCATGGTACCATCAATTCAATTATATGTCAACTGTGTATTTTGCCTATATTTTTACTATATTTTTATGAAAATTGCCCAATTTCCTTTAATCTCATTTTATGATAAGATACTTTTAGAGCGGATTTAGAGAAGGGACGCATTAATTTAAGGCATTTTGTACGTATTTTCCGCAAAATTCCGCGATTGATCCAGAGTATTTTTTGTATTTTTGGATGCAAACGTTTGTATAATCCAGCGTTCCTTATTTAGCATTGAAGGAGGACCGTATTATCATGGAGATTCTTAACCGCTATATCAATGAACTTTTAGAAAAGAGCACCCCTCGGGCTCCTGTATGGAATATTGAAAAGATTAAGGAAGGAAAGGAATCTACCTGGAACTACATCGACGGCTGTATGATTAAAGCCGTCATTGAATTGTATCAGATCACCAAGGATAAGAGATATCTGGCCTTTGCCGATGATTTTATTGATTATTTTGTCCGAGAGGACGGCTCCATCGCCTCCTACGACCCTAAAGAGTACAATCTGGATAATGTCAATGCCGGAAAAACCCTTTTTGATCTCTACAAACTAACCGGAAAGGAAAAATACCGCAAAGCCATTGACACTGTCTACAGCCAGCTCGCCGAACAGCCCCGAACCTCAACAGGAAATTTCTGGCACAAAAAGATTTACCCCAATCAGATCTGGCTGGATGGCCTGTATATGGCCCAGCCCTTTTATATGCAGTATGAAGTGACCTACAACAGCTGCCGCGGGTGCGCCGATTCTTACCAGCAGTTTATCAACGTGTATAACCTTATGCGCGATTTGAGAAACGGCCTTTACTATCATGCCTATGACGATTCGAGGGAGATGTTCTGGTGCGACAAGGTAACGGGGCTGTCGGACAATTTCTGGCTCCGGGCAATGGGATGGTATGCCATGGCCCTGATTGATACTATGGAAGTCATGCCATCTTCCATGTCTTCCCAAAAAAAGGAACTTGGGCGCATTTATAAGGAATTGATCGACGCCATGCTCCCCTATCAGGATGATGCCTCCGGTATGTGGTATCAGGTAGTAAACCACGGCGGCATTAAGCCCAACTATCTGGAATCCTCCGGATCCGCCATTTTTGCCTATGCCATCATGAAAAGCGTCCGTTTGGGCTACCTGGATGACTCATATTTTTCTTTCGGAGAAAAAGCCTTTGAGGGAATCTGCCGCACCTATCTGTCCGAGAAAGATGGCGAACTGCAGCTGGACGGAATTTGCCTTGTGGCAGGTCTTGGAAATAAAGATATGCGTGAAGGAACCTTTGATTACTATATGCGGGAACCCATTGTAAAAAACGACGCCAAAGGAGTAGCCCCTTTGATTTTAGCTTACATTGAGACCATGTTCCGTTCCCGATATGTTTCAGCCTGCAGCGATCCGGATTCCATAAAGAGCCATGAGATGCAGGGGATAAAATATGCTTAACAGGTACTTCAGCTGAATCGCGCCTCTTCGCCCATTGTACATCACAATAGGCACAAAGGCCAAAGCAGATATGCAGTAACAGCTGACGCTCTCCGCAGCGCACAGACCGATCCCGCTCCCTACGCGGGCCAGGTCATTGCGCCGGAATATGTACATAGCTGTGATAAACAGTACGCCGAGCACATTGTAATCACACTGGCCCAGCCATGAAACCGCACACCCGGCGGCAACCGCACCGATACGAACCGGCAGATTTCTTGTCTCCTCCATCACCGCCATAATCAAAATGCCGATAAACAGGGTAAAGAGCATATTCTGGTACTGGGGGTAGACCGCCCTTCCGTACACAGCCAGATCAAAGGGCACCTCGGAAATCAGAGCGGCCGCCAGCATACGGACCCCGTATCCCTGCCGGTCCCTCGCGCGGACAAATTCCTCCGCTGTAAGAAATCCCAAAATCGGAAAACCGAGACGACCCACATAGCGGCACACCTGCCCTGCAATCATCCACATATGGCCATCCCCGGCAGCCGCCGTCTGATAAAGCTCCGGACTCCCCCCCTGGAGAATCACGCCCTGAATCACCACTGCGCCCAAATTATCAATAAGCACCGCCGCAATCCCGATCAGCTTCAGCTGGTTCCCCGTAAGACCGCTGCTTCTGGTCCCGTATATGTACATACTGTGCTTTCTCGCGTCCATATCCCTTCCTCATCCTGTATCACGCGCCTCCCTTTTATTGGCCAGGGAGAGCTGCCATTTTCTTCCATCATACCGTATTTTCCTCCAAAAAGCAAGTTTTCTCCCACTTTATCCCCATTTTTCTCAAAAATCCGGCCTCTTATCCCCATTTCAGCTTTATTTTTTCCAAAAAACGTAAAAAAATAGGAGCGGCGCACCCACCGCCCCGATTTGGGGAATTCAGGGTGCGCCTCTCCTCCTGCAGGTGGAAAGCCAGTGAATTTTCAAACACGCTCTAGCAGATTTCTGCCCCCGCAGGCATTTTCTTCTCCGGCACCATCAGGGATAAATTTCCATCCGCATCCTCCGCGCACAGAAGCATTCCCTCGGACAGAACGCCGGCCAGCTTAGCCGGCTTTAAATTGGTCACTACCATGACCCTCTTGCCCACCATTTCCTCAGGCGTATAGTGGGCCTTGATCCCGCTGACGATCTGGCGCGTCTGGCTTCCGATCTTCACCTGGGAGCACAAAAGCTTTTTCGACTTGGGCACAGCCTCGCATTTCACAATGACTCCCACCTGAAACTGAAGCTTCGCGAAATCATCATAGGTAATTTCCGCCTTGGACTCTATGTCGATGACAGGCTCTCCGCTGCCGTCTCCAGCGCTTTCCCCCGAAGCTCCGCTCTCTCCGGCTCCCTCCTGCCCTGCTGCAGCAGACTCCGCCGCGTGCATGGCCTCCACTTTCTCCATAACCTCCTTGCTATCCATACGTGCAAAAAGGATTTCCGGCTTCTCCGTCACCTTGTTCCCGGAAGGATAGCGGCCAAATACGTCCATCTCAGACAGCGCGCGCTTCTGCGTATTAAGCTGGGCCAGAATCTTCTCGGACGTCTCCGGCATAAAGGCCTCCAGCAGGGAAGCTCCGATGGTGATTGCCTCCGTCAGATTGTAGAGCACCGTGGAGAGCCTGTCCTTCTTTGCCTCATCTTTAGCCAGCGTCCAGGGCGCAGTCTCATCGATGTACTTGTTGCAGCGGCGGAAGATGTTGAAAATCTCGGATATGGCGTCTGCCACCCGAAGCTGCTCCATCTTAGCGTCCGTCTTCTTCACTTCCTCGAGAACCAGCGCCTTCAGCTCCTCATCCACAGCCTCTGCCGCGCCCTTGTCCTCCACCACGCCGCCAAAATATTTGTTCGTCATGGAAATGGTGCGGTTTACCAGATTCCCCAGGATATTGGCCAGATCGGAATTCATGCGCTCCACCATCAGCTCCCAGGAAATGACCCCGTCATTCTCAAAGGGCATCTCATGAAGCACAAAGTAGCGCACCGCGTCCACGCCGAAGAAATCCACCAAGGTATCCGCATAGAGCACATTTCCCTTGGACTTGCTCATCTTCCCGTCTCCTTGGAGAAGCCACGGATGCCCGAACACCTGCTTGGGAAGGGGCAGGCCCAGGGCCATCAGGAAGATCGGCCAGTAAATGGTGTGGAACCGAATGATATCCTTGCCGATCAGATGAAGGTCCGCAGGCCAGAATTTTTCAAACTGCTCCGTGCTGTTCCCATCACAGTCGTAGCCGATCCCCGTAATATAGTTGGTCAGGGCATCCAGCCACACGTAGGTTACGTGCTTGGGATCAAATGTCACCGGAATCCCCCAGGTAAAGGATGTACGGGACACGCACAGATCCTGAAGTCCGGGAAGAAGGAAGTTGTTCATCATCTCATTTTTTCGGGACACAGGCTGAATAAACTCCGGATGCTCATTGATGTACTCGATGAGCTTGGGAGCGTACTTGCTCATGCGGAAAAAGTACGCCTCTTCCTTGGCCGGTTTTACCTCCCGCCCGCAGTCCGGGCATTTTCCGTCCACCAGCTGGGACTCCGTGAAAAAGGACTCGCAGGGGGTGCAGTAAAGCCCCTCATAATATCCTTTATAAATATCCCCCTGGTCATAAAGCTTTTTAAAGATCTTCTGAACCTGGGCCTCGTGATCCTTGTCCGTAGTACGAATAAACTTGTCGTAAGAAGTGTTCATCAAATCCCAGATGCGCCTGATCTCCCCGGCCACCTGATCCACAAAGGCCTGGGGCGTCATGCCGGCAGCATCGGCCTTCTCCTCAATCTTCTGGCCGTGCTCGTCCGTCCCCGTCTGGAAAAATACATCATAGCCCTGCGCCCTCTTATACCGGGCAATACTGTCCGCCAATACGATCTCGTAGGTGTTTCCGATATGGGGCTTGCCGGAGGTGTAGGCAATAGCCGTAGTAATATAGTATGGTTTCTTACAGTTCTGACACATGTGATCATACCCCTCTTTGCTTGTAGCGTTATGTTTTAAGTATAAGCGTTTCCGGATGGTTCGTCAAGACAGCGGCACATCTCCTTCTAATCCGCGGGCGCGGCTCTCCCGGCAAAACCGGCCTGTATCCCGCCTCATACGGCGCACGGCTGATCAGTAGTAAGTTGTATTTTCTCCGCATATAATATATAATGTCGGTGGAAACGTGAGTAACAGCTACGGAGGAATGATAACCTAATGAAAACTTTTAAATCCGCTTATTTACGGCTTATCGCATGCCTGCTTTTGTCCCTCTGCCTGCTTACCGGCTGCCTGGGACAGGGCACAGCTGCGTCCCTCCCCCAAACCGCAGAACAGACAGCCCAGGCGGCAGACGGCTCTCAAGCCGGCCCCAGCGGACCAGAGAATGCCGCGTCTGGCCTTTCCCAAGCAGATGAAGAATCTGCCCAGGGCTATGAAGAATATTCTCAGGACGCGCTTTCCGTTCAGTCAGATTTTGATCAGCTGACGGATGATCTCTTCCGCGAGGAGGCAGCTGCCTCTGCGCTGACCCTGCACTATACCCTGGCAGATCCGGCAGCCTACGGAATCACGGATTACGACCGTACCCTGGGCACGGTATCCCTGGAGGACAGCCAGGAAACCGTTACGGAAGCCAAAGAACTGCTCGAAAAGCTGGACGGCATTGACAGCCGATCGCTCCGTGAGGACCAGCGCCTTACATATACCATACTGTCTTCTTATCTGAATTATCTCCTGGCCGGAGAGGGTCTGGAACTGTATGAAAAGCCCCTCTCGTCCTCCCTGGGAATCCAGGCCCAGCTCCCCCTTCTTCTGGCAGAATACGCGTTCTATACGCCTCAGGATGTGGAGGATTATCTCACGCTCCTCTCGTCCATCGGCCCATACTACGAGAGCATCCTCTCCTTTGAAAATGAGCGGGCTGAGGCCGGCCTGGGAATGAGCGACGGAGCGATTGACCGTGTGATCGAATCCTGCAACGCATATCTTTTGGATGCGGACCACAGCTTCATGGCGGAAACTTTTGACGAACGCCTGGAAGGGCTTGCGGGACTGACCGAGGAGGAAAAAGCCGCCTACAAAGAAAGAAACCGCCAAGCCATCAACGAATGCTTTGTCCCTGCTTACCAAAGCATGATCGATGGTCTCACGCAGCTAAAAGGCACGGGGAAAAATGATATGGGACTCTCCCACTTTTCCCAGGGGAAGGCGTATTATGAATATCTGGTAAACCTATATACCGGAACCTCCTATAATGATGTTCAGTCTCTGAAGCAGGCCATCCACGCAAGAATGGCCAAGGATTTAATGGAAGCGGGCCGCTATCTGAATGAGGACCCAACCCTGGCAGACCAAGCTTCTGATTATCAGTTTTCTCTCACCGAGCCGGAAGCCATACTGGAGGATCTGGCCGCTCAGTGCCAGCAGGATTTTCCGCCCATCGGAGAATACGAATGTCATATCAAGGATGTACCCAAAGCACTGGAAGGAATCTTGAGTCCGGCCTTCTATCTGACGGTTCCCATCGACCGCCCGGAGGATAACTCTATTTATATCAACAATGGAAGCACAGATGCGTTCCAGCAGCTTTACACCACCATGGCTCACGAGGGATATCCGGGCCACATGTACCAAACCCTGTATTTCAACAGCCACAACACGTGCAATCTTCGCAAACTCCTAAGCTTTACCAGCTACACGGAAGGCTGGGCTACCTATGTGGAGTATTATTCTTACGGCCTGAACAATGGCCTGGATGCGGATCTTGCCCAGGTGCTGCGGTACAATTCTTCTTTCACCTTGGCTCTTTATGCCGCCATGGATATTTACATCCACTATGACGGATGGAGCATGGAGCAAATCGGTGATTATCTGGAGACAATCCTTGGCATCTCCGATCCGGAAGTTACCTCCGAAGTCTATTACCAGATCGTAGATAATCCGGTCAATTATCTGGAATACTATGTGGGATACATGGAAATCATGGATATGAGGGAGCAGGCCGAGGAAACCCTAGGAAATGATTTTTCCGCTTTGGAGTTCAACCGGTTCCTGTTAGATATCGGCCCTGCCCCCTTCCGGGTAATAAAGCCCTATTTTAATGAATGGCTGGTGCAGCAGCAGGCGTAGGATTCCAATCCTGCACCTGTTCCCACGCGGGGATGGACGGAGCGGCTCCGGGTTTTGTCACGGCTATGGCTGCGGCCCGTGATGCTGTGTCCAGGGCCTCTTCCGCAGACATTCCCCGACTGATTCCCGCGATAAAATAGCCTGTAAATGTATCGCCTGCCGCCGTAGTATCCATGGCCCGGACTGCATATGCAGGCTGACGGATCCGCGTCTCTTCACCGCAGTACACAGCGCCCTTCTCCCCCAGGGTCAGGACAATCCTGCTCCTGGGGAATTTCTTTTTAAGCAGCTCAGCCATTGCCTCGCCCGCCTTCTCGCCTCCCAGAGCCGTCTTCTCATCTCCCAGCGCCGCCTTCTCATCTCCCAGCGCCGGCGTATCCGCCTCTAAAATCTGGGCAGCCTCCACCTCATTCAATATCAGGTAATCCACACAGCCAAGCGGCATCTCAAAGATCCGGCCGTTCATCGGAGAAGGATTCAGCACAATGTGCATCTCCTTGGCGTGCGCCTGCTCCATAAGAAACGGCATCTGGTTAATCTCATTCTGAAGTACAATGTAATCCCCTGCCCCGAATCCCTCCAGACTCTCCTTCACCTGTTCCCGGGTTATGGCCTGATTGGCCCCTCCATAGAGAAGAATACAGTTGTTTCCCTCGGGGTCGCGCTGGATAATGGCATTCCCTGTGCGCACGGATTCCAAACGCTTTACCAGATGGGTATCCACCCCCGCCTCCTGCAGCAAATCAA
>DWWT01000066.1 GCA_019119575.1 Candidatus Enterocloster excrementipullorum | reverse complement strand
GCCCGCCCCTGTTGGGGCAAAGCCGCCTTTTTCACTATTTTTCACATCCCACAGATCGGAAATGTCAGTCCCCAAACAACTCCGCCATCTCATGCATCCTCCGGACTACGGGAACGCCGAAGGGACATCGGCTCTCACAGCCGCCGCAGGCTACGCAGTCCGCGGCATTTGCCGAGAGCCCCTGGTAGTGAGCCTTCAGCGAATCCGGAATCTTTTCCTGCATCAGGGCCAGGTCGTACAGCTTATTCACCATGGCAATGTCGATTCCCGCCGGACAGGGAGCGCAGTGTCCGCAGTAGGTGCATTGGCCCATATACGCATGGCGGGGCGCGTGGGCCAGAACGCTGGCATAGTCCTTTTCTTCCTCCGTGGCTGTCTCATATGCCACGGCCTGGCGCACATGCTCCGGCGTGTCATAGCCGGCCAGAATGCTGGCGACCGCCGGCCTGGTCAGGGCATAGTGAATACACTGGACCGGAGTCAGGGCTGCACCGAAGGGCGAGGTTCTCGCGTCAAACAGCCGTCCGCCCGCATACCCTTTCATCACCGTAATTCCCACGCCCCGCTGCTCGCAGATTTGGTACAGCTTTTCCCTTTCCGGGTGAATGCCGCCCAGCCCTTCCGCATAGGATTCCGCAAAATACGTATTGATATCCTCCGTGGGCGGAAGCAGGTCAAAGGCCGGGTTGACGCTGAATAGAATCATCTCGATCTCCCCGCTCTGCGCCGCAAGCTGACCCACTCTGGGATTGTGGGTGCTCATGCCGATGTGGCGGACAACCCCCTTTTCCTTCTGCTCCTTCACATAGGCGAGAAATTCCCCTTCCATGACACGGTGAAACTCCGCTTCCTCGTCCACAAAATGAATCATGCCCAGGTCAATATAATCCGTCCCCAGACGGGCCAGCAGATCCTCAAATGCTTCCTTCACCTTGTCCATCTGCCGGGTCCGGACGTACTGCCCGCCCTGCCAGGTGGAACCAAAATGCCCCTGGATGATCCATTTCTCCCGTTTTCCTGCAATCGCCTTCCCGATGTTGGAGCGCACCCCCGGCTCCGCCATCCAACAGTCCAGGATATTGATCCCCAGCTCCCCGCAGCAGTCAATGACCTCCTTTACCTCCGCTTCATTGTGCCGCTCCAGCCACTCGGCCCCCAGGCCGATCTCACTGACTTTCAAACCCGTTTTTCCTAACTCTCTGTAGCGCATCATAACCTCCCTGTTTTTACTCTAAAATCCATTTTACCTTTTCTAACGGAATATCCAGCTTTTCGGCAATCTTCTCCGGCGGGACCCCCTGCCCCGACAGGCGCAGGGCCTCCTTGGCCAATCCCATGCCTTGTTCCATGCCTTTTTCCATATTTTCCAAATCTCTCATAAACAACGTCATAAACTCATGCCTCCATCTGCGGTCTTCCTTTGCCTCTGAAACTGCATTTTCCAGTTCCCGGACAAAGGGGTCGTCCCGCCACTGTCCCGCCACATAATCCAGAAATGCCCGCAGGCCCGCGCTCACGTCATCCATTGTCCCCTTTGCATTTAGAAAAATCCGGGTGGCCCCATCGTTAATCTTTATCGCCGGATCCTCCCGGCATCGTCCATCAAATGTATAAATGTGCCGGCCCAGCCCGTAAAGATCAAAGGGGCAGATAAAAATAATGTATGTATCATTCAGATGGCGATATGCTACCGACTTGTCCAGAAGCTGCATATCAATCATCGCAGAATAATACCGGCTTCTCTTGGGAAGCTCTTTTGTATCTGCCATCTGCATCTTCCCGAATGCTCTTTTGTGTCTCCAGAATCTCAATACGTCCGATCGGCAGTTCCGGCAGGATTCTCTGCAGAAGCTTCCTGCACAGTCCCGGATACCTGCGCATAATTTTTCCAAAAAGAAAATCATTGGATATACGAATTGCTTCCCAGGCCCTTTCCATCCGGAGCATGTCTTTTCCTACATCAAAATTCCGCCCAAATTCTTGTCCCTCTTCTTTTATCATCGTCCCATCCTTTCTGTATACGCAGGAAGGATGTCCTGCCTCCCTGCTTAATTTTATTCGGGTATTAAGCAAAGAGTCCATAAGAGCGCCTGTAGCCGGCGTAGAATAAAAGATAATTTGTAGAATATGCAAGAAACTTTGCTCACTCCTATCGTAGCATAGGAATAGTTCAAAAACAAGAGGATATATTTTTTATCATCCCGCTGTCTTTTTGTTATCGTCCCGCCACCCGGTATCCCCCGTCCTGCCCCAAAGCGAGGCATAGATCCGCCTCTTTCGTGTACTCCAGGCATTCCCGCACATTTGCCATGTCGCTGAACTCCACAAAGCGGCGGGCTGCCTCGTCCTCTGTCCCGCTCTTTATCTTCCGCTCCACCAGGCGCTCCTTTAGCATCGCCTCATCCGCCGTAATCCGAATGGTGTAATCGGCAAAATCAGCCAGCTCCCGCCAGCCCTCTCTGTCCAGCAAAAGATAATTTCCCTCCAAAAGCACAATATCTCCCTTTACAATCAGGGCGTCCTCCACCGGGTTATGGAGCAGGCGGCTGTACTCCGGCCAGCCGCATTCCTCCCCGGCCCGGACGCGCCGGATGCGCTCCGTCAGACGAACCAGGTCAAAGGTAACAGGCGCTCCCTTGATCCGAACCAAGGGAATTTCCTCCCCATCCCGGATAATGGTGTGGGAGAGCAGATCTTCCTGGCGGCGGTGGAAGCCGTCCATTCCGATGACCGTAATGGGTGTGATGTCCGTGTCCTGGGCCAGAATCTCCTTTTCAGCGGAACACAGCTCCCCGGTTTCGGCCAGCCCCGCCTTTTTCCGGGACAAGGCCTGCAGAAAATCCGCCAGGGTGCTCTTTCCCGCTCCCGGAGGCGCCGCCAGCATGACAAGGAGGCGCCGTTTCTTCTCCCTCTGCATAGCAGAGAGCCTGCCAAGCAGCGGCAGGAAAATTTCCCGCACATTTTCCTCTGTGTAGACTGCCTGCACGTTAATTCCGTTGATCACTGCGGTGTATTTCATCGCTTATCTTTCCTCCCCAGCCTCCAAAAATCCGGATGCCGCCAGAGCGTGTTTGAACATTCCTTCTGGCTGCAGTCCATCCGTTTTATCTGTACCCATCATAGCACGGAATGCTTGCAGGTTCCAGCAAAATTCCCGGCAGAAAACAATCGGCAGAAGCGATCCGGCGGGCCCCCGCATCAAGCGCTCACCCCAGCTTCTCCACCCTCCCCGATTGAATATCGGAAATATGCCGCCTGATTTTTTCTTCCGGCCAGTCCCACCATCTCACCGCCAGCAGCCGTTCGGTCACATCATCGGGAAAACGCCTGCGGATTGGCCTTGCGGGGACACCTCCCATAATGGTATAGGGCGGCACGTCTTTTGTCACCACCGCCCGGGCGCCGATGACCGCCCCGTCTCCCACCGTAACCCCTGCCATGATAACCGCCTCATACCCAATCCACACATCATTTCCAATAACGATATCTCCTTTATTGTCCCATGCCGCCGCTATATCTTCCACGCGCAGTCCCCATTCCCCGAAAAAAATGGGAAACGGATAGGTTGACAGAGATTGAAGTGTGTGGTTGGCGCTGTTGAACAAAAACTTGGCCCCGCAGGCAATGGAGCAGAATTTGCCGATTACCAGCTTATCGTGGTTAACCGGGTAATGGTACAGCACATTGTTTGTCTCAAACTGCCTTGGATCATTGACAAAGTCATTGTACATGGTGAACTCCCCAGCAATAATATTGGGATTGGTGACAACATTTTTCAGATAAACCGTCTCTCGGTCCATTTCGCGGGGATATATGTTCTCCGAGTTCATACCATTTGTCCTCCTTCGAAACTGTGAAATACATATTTTTCCATGTTTTCAAACCGGCAGTTCTCTGTATAATACACGGCCTGTTCATCCGGCGCATAGACAAAAGAAACCCGGGTGGCCCAGTCCCCCTCCTGGCGCACCGCCCGGAGGATGGAACACGCATCGGAAACAGTAAAGCAATCGCCGTATCCGTCCAGCATCCGCGCAGCTCTCTCATAGCGGTCATCCCCCGGAACAAGAAATGGGCGGGTACTCTCCGGGGCAAGCAAAGAATAATTGGTAATCAGCGAATACCTCCCCGCATCTTCCCGAAAGCCAATGCCCGGCTCCACTGCCAGGGTGCGGCCCCGCCGGTCAGACAGCATGGCCTGCATGGTGACATCCGGCGCATAGACAATTCGTTTGCTTTGCACAATATCCAGCGCTTCGTCAAAGCTGATTTCTGCCCGGATGAATTTCTCCGTCAAAGCCGCAATGGTCACGCAGTCCTCCCCGTCCCGGTACATCCCCTCCGGGTTTCCGTGGACATAGAGCAATGTTCCCGCATTCCCGTTTCGGTTCACCCCGTGATAGGCATGCCGCATACCGTCCGGGCGCAGGATGCCGATATAAAAGCAGTCGCTCTCCTTTACAATCCGATGGTTCCACACTGCCAGGTCTATGTCAAAATTAAATCCGGTGATGACGGTATCACCGCGGTAAACAAATCGGGTACACATTTTTCTTTCCTCCTTTTCTTCGCTGTGTATCCCCAGTATACCGCTGCCTCCGCCCTCCCTCTATCCACCGGATGGTACCGAACCAATCTGTATACCCTGGAGCGTGTTTGAAAATTCATTCCTGCCATCTGCACGCCCCCAGCGGAGCAGGTGCACTTTACGCAACAATGTATACCCTAAAGGGCACCCCGTAATGCATGCCCCTAGCGGGGCGGGTGCGCTTCGCGCAACAATGTATACAAAAACAGAGGTTGCATCGCGCGCAGCCCCTGCCGTCTATTTCTGATAAATAATTTTACGAATGGCATACACGGACAGGCAAAATTTTTCAGCCAGATGTTCCATGGAAACGCCTTTCCGGTACTCTTCCACGATTTGGCGGTTTCTCATCTGCAGCTCCTGCCGGTAGCCGGATACTTCTCCCCACCGCTTTGGCTGCGCCGGATCCGAGGGGACATAAATATATCCCCCCTGGATATACGTCTGCAGCTCTCTCACCAGCCAGTCGGGAAGAAGTACCTCTGCATTAATATATTTCATGCGGGCTCCCTCCTTGCGATACTTGCCAGGCGGCAAAGCCAGCATCAAATCTGCGGCGGTTCTTACTCCATGCAGGCGCCGCAGTCTGCCGGCTTTGCATGGAGATGCACTTGGTTGCGCTTTTTCATTGATTCCACCACTTCTTTCTGTTCTGCATTCGATTTCTATCTGCCCTGCGTATGCGAGCGCGCATAAAAGATACCGGCACCGGGTGCCGCGGCGCTCTGTACGCTATGGATAGCATAGCACGCCGAAGCAGTCCGCGCAATGTCATTTTCATCAAATGTGGTTGGCCACCTCAAAGGCGTCCCAGATTCCGTACATAATATTGGACACCTTTTTGGCGTCTCCCAGAAGATAAAGCTCCGGCACATCAAACTCGATCTGACGGTAAAGGCTGTCCTCTTCCCTGTAGCCTACGGCCAGAATCACGCTGTCGCAGGGGATGGCTTTCTCTCCGTCTGCCGTATCCGCCGTCAGGATGCCGTTTCTGTACTCCTTCACGCGGGCGCCGGCCACTACCTGGATGCCCCGGTAGGGAACCAGCCGCTCCAGCATGTCCTTATTGGCATGGCACAGAGGGCCGTTTACCGCCAGAATTTTGTCCAGGGCCTCCACGATGGTGACCTTTTTGCCCTGCTGGCGCAGCCAGAGCGCTGTCTCACAGCCCACCAGACCGCCGCCCACAATCACGGCGCTGTCCCCGCAGTCCTTCTCTTTTAAAAGCACCTGGGAAGCCGTGTAAACACGGGCATCATCTCCCAGAGAGAAGCGCTTGGGCACGGAGCCTGTAGCCAAAATCACCGCATCGTAATCCCCGGCCAAAATCTCATCCTTTGTCACCTCATGGTTCAAATACACGGGAACCCGCAGATCCTTTAAGGTCTGCACATACCAGTCCGCCAGAGCGATATCATCTTCCTTAAAGTCCGGGACGCCGCCGGGAATCAGGTTGCCGCTCAGGCTGATAATGTCACACTCCCCCTTTTCCAGGGCCTCAAGCGCCATGTCCGGGTTGTCCATGCGCCCCGCGCAGAGCACCGGCACGTCTACCGCCTCCTTCACCATCCTGCAGTAGGGGCGGTAGAGTCCCTTCTTCTGATACATCGGCGGGTGGTTCCACCACCAGGCATCGTAGGTGCCCACATCCGTATCCAGGGCGTCATATCCGTATTCCACAAGGAGCCTGGCTGCCGCAAGCCCTTCCTCCACGTCCCGTCCCTTCTCTTCAAATTCCTCTCCGGGAAGAGCCCCTTCTCTCCAGTCCTTAATCATGCTCTTCACGCTGAAGCGAAGGGCCACGGGGAAATCTTTTCCGCAGCGGGATTTAATTTCTTCCACAACCTCCCTCGCAAAGCGCAGGCGGTTTTCCAGAGAACCTCCGTACTCGTCCGTTCTCTGGTTGAACATGGAGATCGCAAACTGATCCAGCAGATAGCCCTCGTGAACCGCATGAATCTCCACCCCGTCAAATCCGGCCCGCATGGCATTGTAAGCCCCGTCCCCAAAGGACTTCACAATGCTGTGAATTTCCTCCACAGTCAGCGGACGGCATATTTTGTCCAGCCAGCGGTGCGGAATGGCGGAGGGCGCCACCGGCGGAAACTCTCCCAAATTAGTTGGAATCGTCACCCGGCCGAATCCCGCGGACATCATCAGGAAAATCTTGCTGCCGTAGGCGTGCACCCTCTCTGTCATCTCCCGCCCTGTGCGGATAAAATGAACCGGATTAAAGGTGGAATTCGGACAGTTGGGCATGCTCTGGGTCTCCACCTTGCAGTCGGAAAAAGTAACCCCGGTGATAATCAGCCCGGTTCCCCCCTTGGCCCGCTCTGTGTAATAATCAATTCCCCTCTGGTTAAATCCCCCTTGGGCATCCGCCAGCCCCAAAGGCCCCATCGGCGCCATGGCAAAGCGGTTCTTGATGGTAACGGAACCAATCGTTACCGGTGTAAATAGATTTTTGTACTTCATCGCTTCTCCTTTCCCCTGCAGCCGCGGCCCGCATACCGCCCGCGGTGTCCGTTATTGTTATTATTTTAACAATAGTGTAGCATAAAAAAATGCCGTCCTCTATCAACCATTCATTGATGGGCGGCAATCATTTGTTTCGGCATCTGCCGAAAATACATTTTCAAACACATTTTATCGCGGCAGATGCCTCTTCAGATACTGCACAAAAAGGCGAATGTTCTCATACTCCGCCGTCTCCCTGCGGTGCGCCCCGTAGATTTCCCACCAAAGGTTCTCCGCAAAGGGCAGAAGCTTCATCCCCCGCATCTGGAATTCCTCCCTGAAAAATTCCGGGGCCACCGCCAGCCCTACCTTCTGGCTGCAAAGCCGGTAGAGCCCTGCCCCGTCAGCCGTCTTGGCGACAATGTTGGGCTCAATCCCCCGCAGGGCACAGCATGCGGTAAAATCATGATACAGGCGGAAAGATTCGTTCATCAAAAGAAGGGGCTCCCCGGAAAGCTGTTCCATAGACGCCTGCTCTTCTTCAAAAAGGGGATGCCCCTCGTAAACCATCAGACAAAGCCGGCATCCGGTAATTTTCCGGCACTCCACCCCTGCCTCTTCCCGGCCGCCGATCACAAAACCATATTCAATCTCCGAGGACAGCAGTTTTTCCTTCACCTGCCTGTTGGGATACTCCCTCCATTCCAGCCGCAGTCCCGTATGCTCCACGCCAAAAGCCAGGATTAAGGACAGCGGCAGCAGATTCAAAACGCCGTTGGCGCAGCCAATCCGCAGCCTTTCCCGCCTCTGCTCCAGCTGACGGATGTTTTTGCTTAAGCCCTGGGGCGTAATATAAAGGCGCTTTGCCGCCCTGCTCAAGCTCTTTTCCTCGCAGACAATCTGAAAACATTTTAAAATCTTTGTGTCCATCTTCCATCCCTCTGTCTTTCCTGCTGCTTCTCCGGTGATCCCCTTCTCTCTTTGCTCATAGTATACCATATCTGCTAAGCTCGTAGAAGACCTCCTTAAACGGTCGTATTCCATTGTGCCAGCACACGGAATCCCCCTGGAGTATGCCCGTCTTTTAAAATTGCAGTTTTTCGCCCGCAGGGTTATAATATCATTGCAAGGAGGTGAACGCCATGGCCCTCTACGCCTTAGGCGACCTGCATTTAAGCTTCCAGGCCAACAAACCCATGGATGCATTTGGAAGAGTTTGGAAAAATCACGAGAAAAAAATCAGAAAATACACGCACCAGATTGTAAAGCCCCAGGACACCCTGGTTCTCACCGGCGATCACTCCTGGGGCCGGAAGCTGGCGGAATGCCGGGAGGATCTGGCCTTCATCGAAGACCTGCCCGGACGCAAGATTCTCCTTCGCGGAAATCACGATATGTTCTGGGACGCAAAAAAGACAAGCCGTCTCAATGAGGAATATGCCGGGCGCCTGTTCTTTCTGCAGAATAATTTCGCAGTATACCAGGACTATGCCCTTGTGGGGACAAAGGGCTACACCTTCGAAGGCCCTTTCTACCTGGATCCCTGGGGAAATCTGACCGGCTGGGACAAGGACCGGGAGACCCAGGCGAAAAAGCTTGTGGAGAGGGAAATGGCCCGTCTCAGGGATTCCTTTGACCAGGCGTCGGCAGCGGGATTTCGCAAATTTATCATGTTCCTCCACTATCCGCCCACAAATATCCTGGAAGAAACCTCACCGTTCACAGAGATTGCAGAAGAATATGGGGTCTCTGCCGTGGTATACTCCCACTGCCACGGAGCGTGGCGGTTCGGCGACAGCATCCGCGGGACATATCACGGCATCCGCTATCTGCTGGTTTCAGGGGATTATCTGGATTTTAAGCCGGAGCTGGTGGTGCCGTAGAGCCGTTCTTTTGGGCTGGAGCGTGTTTGAAAATTCATTCCCGCCATCTGCACGCTCCGGAGGGCAGTATAAAAAGGAGCACACCTGAGCGCCCCTTTCTTTCTGTGTATAATTATTCAACCTGAAATCTCCCCTCTGTCAGCACAGAGCCTTCTCGCCCTCTTCGAACAGCTTATCATTAATCTCGTTCAGCGGCGTATGGTGAACAATGCCATGGCAGATAATTGCTTCCCGCTTAATGCGCGGATACAGCTGCACGTACGCTGCCTCTTTCAAAAGCCTCTGCGTCTCATCCAATGTCAGCTCCATGCCGATGCACAGGCACAAAAGCTTGTCCCGCGATGGTTTGCGCCTTCCGGAAAACAGCTGGTGCAGATATACCTCGCTCATACCGGCCCGGCGTGCCAGCTCCGCTTTTGAGATATTCTGGTGTTCATAAAGTTCAGAGAGCAATTCTGTAACGCTTCTGTCAACAAAATATGCCTCGTTCTCTTTAATATAGGAGTCGATGTCGGCCTCTGCCATCAACTCCTGACTCAAATCATCCGTACTTTTTCTATCCGTAATACTCACCCTCTTCTGTAATTCAGCGCAACTGTCCAGGGCAGCCCTAAAGTGTGTCTGCTGTCCTGAAAAGTCACAATTTAATACTATTTTACGAAATTTTTTAAGAGGAAACAATATTCAAGCTGCATAGTGTTTTTTATCCAACATTAACGCGAAACAGGAAACCGCAATCATCCGGAGGGGCGGGCAGGGAGGGAAAAATTAGGTGTTGCGCTCATTTATACGCATAATTTCTCTCCTCCCTGCACATCGGAAGAACCTCCAATGCTTCCTGTCCGGCCAAATGCCGGACAAGAAGATAGCCATCATCTGAACCGTTGCATTAAAACAGAGGCCGAATCACGCACCCGGCTATGGAGATGCGATCGCCGCTGCGCAGCGGGCAGCTTCCCTTGACCGGCTGATCATTCACCAGAACCGCGGTCTGGGAGGACAGCGCTTCCATGCAGATACGGCCGTTTTCCAAAAATATACGGGCTGCCTGTGCCGGCACTGCTTCCCCCCGGAGAACAATATCACACGCAAAATCCCGTCCAATGGTCAGCTCCCTGCGCAGTGTAAATTCCTTCCTCCCGGAATCCAGCACGCCCTCCGGCGCGTCGATCCGCATGTAAATACCTGCAGCGCCTTCCGGTTCTTTGTCGGGCTGCGGCTCATCTGCCATTTTCTGCTGACCTGCCTTCTGCTGTTGACCTGGCTTTTTATTTTTTCCCCTTACGAGGAACAGGACGGCAGCGGCAACAGCGGCTGCCCCCGCAATTCCCCCGGCGATCCAAAGGACGCCTTTTCCCTTTTCCTCCGGGACAGAGCTCCCCTGCCCTCCCTGCATGCCCTGGGCACCCGACGGCCCGGAACCGGGATTTGCCGTGGAGGGGGAAGCCTCTTTGGGCGCTGTGGTCTCTTCTGTGGATGCGTCCGCTGTCCCTTCTTCCGCAGATGATTCTGCCCCGCTCTCTGCAGGCGCTTCTGTCTCATCCCCGGCAGACGGAGATGTCTCCCCTTCTGCGGATGCGCTCTCCCCGTCAGATGACGCCGCACCTGCGCCTGCGGGTTCCGGAATATCCGCCACAGCTTCTCCCCGGCACAGCAGGCTGCCGCCGGAAGCAAAGGTGAAGGATACCTCCTGATTTTCTCCAAAGACCGTGTTGCCTGTCAGGTCAAACCCGGTGACCATCAGGGCCCCTCCGGACTCAGAGAGCGCATCCGCAGCCGCTCCCGGAGTGAGACCGTCCCCCAGCACCTGGTGCATGCCGCCGGATGCCTGGATGAGTTTTCCCAGACTGTCAAGGGCCGCTGCGTCGCTCCCCATCCCAAGAGAATGGAGCATCACATCCGACTGCGTTGTCCGTTCCAGAAGCTGCTCGTAGGGAACCCCTCCCTGCGGGTCGTACTGCACCGCATCCGTGATCACGATCATACTGCGCAGTTCATTTCCCTGACGGGGCAGCGTCTCAAAATAATCCAGGGCACTGTTGATGCAGCTGTGCAGGCGGGTCACATCCTCGTCAAAGGAGATGGCGGCCAGCTGTTCTTCCATGCTCTCGGCAGGCACATTTTCATTCAGCACCTGAAAGCTGTCCCCCAGCGTGGCGAGAATAAAGCGGGTCTTTTCGCCGCTGTCCTTCGCAAGCTGGCTGCAGAAGTCCGCCAGCTGCTTTCTGTACGGCGGCATGGAAGTAGAATTATCCACCAAAAGCAGATACGTGATGGGAAATCCCGCCTGCCGCACCGTTTCCAGTCGCCCGGAAGCAGAAAATGACTTGCTTCCGATTTTTGCCTCTACCTGGGTGACGGGGCTTTCCACTCCCTCCAGTTCCACATACGTATACAGCGTATTTTCATAGACAAACGTCCGTATCGGCCGGGCGCTTGCCGCTGCCAGGGCCTGTCCGCAGGGCAGGATAAGCGCCGCTGCCATGGCAGCTGACGCCGCGAACACCCGCGCAGCAGGACGCCTTCGCCCTGCTGCGCTCCGGCAGTTCTTTTCCCGCACCCGCTCCCAAACGCGTGACAAAATTCCTCTCATACATGCTCCTCCTCTACAAAAACTGCAATGGCGGAAAAATTATCATTTCCCGGCGGCGTGCGCCGGATATGCCGCAGCAGCATCAGGCGCACCCACTGGACAGGGGTCTCCGCCTTCAGAAGATCTGCCTGCATCTCTTCATTATAGACGAACTCCCAGAATCCATCGGAACACAAAAGAAATGCGTCCCCGGGAATCACCTCTGCCTCCCCGGCCTCCGGCTGGCAGGAAGCCCTGCCCAGCACGCGCAGCAGGCTCGCCCGGTCGTCATCGTGATAAACATCCATATAGGAAATCTCTCCGCCCAGGTATTTCATATATGTGACGGAGTGGTCGCGGGTAACGCCGGCCAGTTCCCCGCCGGAAAAATGATAAAGCCGCGAGTCCCCCACATGGGCCCAATAAGCCGTGTCTCCCTCAATGGCCAGCGCCACCGCCGTCGTCTTCATGTCCTCCTGGCCGGGAAGCTCCTGGCCCTTAAGCACCTGACGGTTGGCTTCTTTCAGCTGCTCTTCCATCGTCCGGCCATCCAGCTGCGAGGCGGCAAAACAGCCGTCAAGCACGGTTTCCGCCGCGATGGAAGAAGCTACCTCCCCCAGGCTGTGTCCCCCCAGGCCGTCCGCCAGCACAAAAACGCCGCGTCCATTTTCCATGCCGCCGCGGATGCTGTCCTCATTGTTCGGACGTCCGCCTTTGTTCGTATACGAATAAAAAGAAAGTTTCGCCATCATTCTATCTCCAAATAAATTGTGTTGTCCGCCTCGCCCAGATAAATCGAGCTATGAGGCGGCAGCTTCACCGGGGTATTGGGCGCAATTCTCTGGCCGTTCATCAGAAATGTGCCGTAGGTGGAATTTAAATCCGTGACAACGAACATCTGCTCCTGCTCGTCAAAATATACCTGGCAGTGCCTGGAGCTGACGCCGGGCGTGCCGTCCTGATAGACCAGACGGCAGGTAGCCGGATCCCGGCCAATCTGAACCGGCTGATGGTGAAGCTGCACGATCATGCCGCCGTGCTGCGGCGCCATGGAGCGCAGCAGAGCTGTTTTTTGAGATGCCTTCTTTTCTTCATCGGCAGCGGACGCCGGCGCCGCCGCGGCTTCCGGCGCTTTTGCGGCTGCCGACGCCTTCTTCTTTTTCCCGATAACCAGAACGATAATCACGAGAACCACCACTGCGCCTGCTCCGATTCCCGCATACAGCGCCGCCGGCGTTCCGCTCTCCGCGTAAAGGCCGTAAGGAATATTGTTCCGATCCAAGAGGAATTGCACCTCGCTGCTGCTCACCGCATAAAACAGGTTCTGATCCAGCTTGGAGCCCGCTGTGCTGATGCCGATCACCGCGCCGTTTCCGTCAACCAGCGGCCCGCCGGAGTTTCCTCCGCTTAAAGCCGCGTCGGTCTGAATCAGCGCACGGCCCGTGCCGCTCTCTGTCAGAAAACGTCCGATGCTCCCGGTAGTAACCGTGGCGTCGCCCTTGCTTGCGGAGGTTACCGCCTGAACCGTCACATCCGCTGCCAGGGGGTACCCAACTGCATAGACCTCACTGCCAAGCTCTTCCTCCCCGGCTTCCCGAAGCAGAAGGGGAACCCGCTTATCCGTAGGCTGCGCCAGCTTCAAAATCGCTACATCCTTCGCGTAATCATACGCCACCAGATACGCTTCCTGCTGGTCATCCGCGTCAAACATCACATACAGCACGCCGCCGCCCAGGGCCTCTCCGGCCAGTATGTATTCCTCCACCACATGGCAGTTTGTGACAATATACTGCGGATTCTGCCCTTCCTCGCCCACGAAGAAGCCGGTCCCGCGCCAATACTGCATATTGCCGCTGCTGTCCGGCGCCCCTGAATAAATGAGAATCACGCCGTCCAAAACACTCTGGTTAAACGCCGCGAAAGCCGGTGCGGCCATCATCAAAGTCATTATCGCCGCCAGCAGCGTAAGTTTAAGCGCTGCGGCCATTTTACAAAACCTTTTCATAACAATTTCCTTTCTCTCAAGCTTTTTATTTTCCTTATCAGCAGGCGATCATAACGCCGGTATAATTGTCCTGCCCCGGAATCTGTTTTTCCAAAACCATGGTCTCCAGAAGCGCGCAGCCCTGATCCGGCTTCAGGGACATGGCCTCCGAAAGCTCCGGCGGGCTTAAAACCCCGCTGATACCGTCCGAGCACAGGAGGATCACGTCTCCCGGCCGCAGAATCCACGGCCTGAGATTCAGATCCACCTCTTTTAAATGATCAATTCCCACAAAGGAGGTCAGCCTTCTGGCATCCGCATCCTGCTGCGCCCTGGTTTTGTCAATGGTTTCCTCTTCCAGCTCCCTGGCGTACAGCTGGTTTAAGTAGGTGTGCTCCCGGTTTAACTGGAACACGCCGTCCCCACGCTTGATAAAAATCGCGCTGTCCCCCACGCTGACCCAGTGCAGCCGGTTTTCAAGGATATGCACGGCCACCAGGGTTGTGCCGCTTGCGCCGCCCAGCTGCCCAAATACCTGATCGCTTGCGGTGCAGGCCCCCTGATAAAGCCATTCCGGCGGGAATGGATCTTCCTCCCATTGGGAAAAGCGGCTGCGGAACACATCCACGGTCAGCTGGCTGGCCGCCTTCCCGTCCGCCATGCCCCCCATTCCATCCGCCACCATGGCAAACAGGCCCTGGCTGCGCAGCCGCCCAGGATCCGCCGAATTCAGCACGGCAAAGGAGTCTTCCTGATCCTCCCTGTCTCCCACGCCCTGAATATTTCCCACCTGAAGAGAAATTTCTCTCTCCGCTTCCTTTAACGGTTCCTCTTTCTCCCTGGCCTGCTCTCGTTCTGCTCCGGCCCCGGATTCCTTTTGCTGTCCTCCGTCCGCCGGCCGGGAACCCGATGTCTTAGAGCGGCCGAACAGCCTTTCCAATAGTCCCATCAGTTCTGATCATCCTCCTTCCATGTAAAATACTCTCCGCACAGAGGAACAAAAATCAGCTTTGTCTCCCCAAAGTCGATGATGTCATACGCCTTTAGAGGCATGGGGGAGAATACCTCTTCATCGTTTAAATAGATGATATTGCGCCCTTCCCCCGGGAGAAGATTGAAACGATTGTTCTTTTCACTGTAGCTGATTTTGGCGTGATTTTCCGAAGAAATTTTCAAATCCCCGGTAATCACAATGTCCATCCGGTCGCCTCTGCCGATGGAATTGATGCCGCCCCGGATGGTGTAGCTTTTTCCTTTGCTTGGGCCCTCCACACAGGCCAGCCAGCCCACCACCGGGTCAAATCCCATCTTGGCCTGCATCATGCCTACGGTTTTTCCGCCTTCCGCCACTGTTACGCCATGGGACGGGGCAAATCCGCCGTTTCCATAGCCCCTCGGGGGCATGGTTTTCTGGGGTGCGGTAACGGACATGCCGGATAAGGGAGCCGTTTTCGCCGGAGCCGTCACCGGGCGGCTTAAAGGCGCTGTCCGGTTCTCCCCGGTTACCGGCTGACCGGACAGAGGAGCCGTCCGGTTCTCTCCTATAACCGGCCGCCCGGATACGGGGGCCGTCCGAAACGGGTCAATGGCCCGAATGGGGGTGGTATGCCTGGCGGCGGTTACCGTGATTTTTTGATTTCCATTGCAGTAAGGGCATGCGGGATATTTGTCCGGATCGTACAAATGTCCCCGCCCGCATTCAATTTGTGCCATAATAATTCCTCCTTGTCATTTCTTCTATCTTTAACATCTTCTGATGGTTCTCTCATCCTATTGCGGCCTTCCCGTCCCTAATCGATCCGGATACGTTCCACCTGGGTCAAGGAAGAAGTATCAAGCTGCTGCCGGGTTGCTGAGATACTCAGATCCGTTAATTCCGGCAGGGCGCTTAAGGGCGTCAGATCCGTAATGGAACCGGCGTTGTGAATGGTCAAAGACCGCAGGTTTTTTAAGCCGGACAGGGGCGTCAAGTCGCTTACATGGGAGTTGCGGATGGTCAGGGCCGTCAGGTTTTCCAGGCCAGCCAAAGGGGCCAGGGAGGTGTACTCCACATTGCCGGAAGTGGGGCCGAATCCGCCGTTTTCTAAGTCCAGTTGGGTCAGTTCTTTCAGACCGGCCAGGGGCCCTAAGTCTACGGCGTTGCAGCCGGTATTCAGGACCTTTAAATGTTTCAGGTTGGCCAGAGGCGTCAAATCCAGCTCCACCGTGCCGTCCCCGCCGGGGACGATCAGTTCCTCCAGGTTCGTCAGGCCGGACAGGGAGGCCAAATCCGTATTGTAGGAACTATACCCTGAAATGCGAAACCGCAGCACCCGCAAATTGGTCAGATCCTTTAGGCTGGATAAATCCCGGACAAAGGTACTGCCCGCGTCGTCGGCGATCTCCAACATTTCCAGACCGGCCATCCCTTCCAGGCCCGACAGGCTCTGAAGGCCGTAGGTATCAAGATTCAGCTCTTTTAAATGGGTCAGGCCCTTTAATGCCGTCAAGTCCGCCGTCAGAACGGTTCCGGAGAGCTTCAGCCGGGTCAGCCCCGTCATACCGGAAAGAAAGGACAAGTCCTCCAAATCCGTCACCACCAGCACCAGGTTTTCCATCTGGGAAAGGCTTGCCAGGGAGCTGAAATCTTTGATCTCATTCACAGGCGGATTTTCTCTCCAATCTCCGGAGATGGAAAGTTCTTTCATATTCGTCAGCCCCGCCAAAGGGGACAAGTCGCGAATCCTGGAAGGAAGGGGCAGGCTCAGTTTTTCTAAGGAAGTCAGGCCGGACAGGGGGGACAAATCGGAAATTTCCTCATTCCCCTCCAAATCCAGGCTCTTTAAATTCGTCATCTGGGCCAGATTTACCAAATCCCCGTCGGTTAATCCCTTCCCGGACAAATCCAGCTCTGTTTCCGCCGTGCTGTACTCCTCCCCGGCGATGGTCACCTTGGGAGCTTCTTCTACTGCCCTGTCTCCGGCTGCCCCTCCTCCATCCGCCTGAGCCGGCCCGCCGCCGGAGAGCTGGGAGGCCGGGCCCGCTCCTCTGCCGCCCAGGAAGGTTCCTGCGGCGAACACCAGCGCCACAGCCGCAGCCCCAGCCAGGATCAAAGGAAGGGGCTTTTTCTTCTTCGCCAGAGCAGCTCCCTGGCTCGCCGGCTGACCCGTTGTCTGGCCATCCCCTGCCTGGCCCTCGCTCCTTCCGACCTTCTGCCCTGGGGGCAGCTCCACCACCTCCTGGCGCTCCAAGGCCTCCAGAAACTCCCCAGCCGTCTGGAACCGGCCCTCCGGCTGCACCGCCAGGCCCTTTAAGATGGCCCGCTCCAGATACAAAGGGATCTCTACCCCTGCCTGGGAAGGCGGCACCAGGTTATCGTGATCCAATCGCTCCAGGGATTCCGGAGGCAAATACCCGGTGATAGCTGCATAGAGACAGGCGGCGCAGGAGTATACGTCGGTGTAAGGCCCCTGGCGTCCTCTGCGGATGTACTGCTCCTTGGGGGCGTAGCCCACTTTGAGAATCACGTCCAGGCTCTTGGATTTATCCCCGATGCTGTACCGGGCGGAACCGAAGTCCAGAAGCTTTACATTTCCGTCCTTTGTAATGTAGATGTTATCCGGGGTCACATCCCGGTGAATGAAGCCTTCGGCGTGGACGGCGGTGAGAGCCCTCAGCACGGGAATCATCACATCCAAAGCCTCCTGCACGCTCACCTTCCCGCCAGCGTTGGCGATGTAGGTTTTAAAGGAGATTCCCTCGATGTAGTCCATGACGAAATAGGAAGTTCCGTTCTCGTCAAAGTAGTCCGTCACCCCGGCGATATTTGGCTGCCCCATGAATTTGGCCAGAATCCGGGCTTCTTCTTGAAAGCGTTCCTTTCCATAAGCGAAATCATCCCTTTTTGCGGCGGTCATCATCGTAAGCGTTCTTCCGTCCATGCGGGCGGCCAGCTCTCCGGGCATGTACTCTTTCACCGCCACACGGGCGGCTAACTTCTCATCCCAGGCCACATAGGTGATACCGAATCCCCCT
>DWWT01000065.1 GCA_019119575.1 Candidatus Enterocloster excrementipullorum | reverse complement strand
AATAGCGGGCAATTTCTTTTACTTCCTCCGGTGTAAACCCAAAATATTCGCTGTACCGGCTGTCTAAAATCGAATTGACAGCAAGACAAAAAAAGTGCGCAGCATATCCATATTCAAGGTCTTCCCAAAGCGGCGCGGCCGGGTAAATAAAGAGACCATAGGACGCTCATCCAGAAATTCCTTGATCATCATGGTTTTATCAATATAATAATACCGCGAAGAGGCCAGACGATAATCGGAAATTCCAATCGGCAGCGGAAGGCGCGGTCCCGTTGTTTTTTTTACGCGGCTGTCAGAAGGCTTCTCCGCGCAGGAAGGAATCCTCCAGCTGCGTCCCTGCTTGCAGGCGCCCGGAATCCGCCCGTCCCGGCAGAGCGCCGCCACCCTGCGTTCTGTGATTTTCCATTGTTTTGCCGATTGTCATTGTTTCCTTCTCTATAGCTTCCTCCAATGCAGTGGTTATGACATCTGCTATAATGCCAGCAGGCAAAGGGATGTAATATGTATCAAACATGTAATCACCCAAAACAAAAACCCTGAGTTCCGGCACCGGGGTTATTTGTTTGTTTAAAGCGCATCTTCAACCAATTTCTTCTGAAACTCTTCTACTAATGCGATCACCTCAACATAAGCATCCGGGTATTCATTTTTAAAATCGGCGATTGGGTCTGCAAGTTCCCCTATGTTCGCAACGGGCTGTTTATGAGTCCGAATATAGGATGTGGCTTTTAACGAGAGTTTCGGATAATCAGCAGCCTGCATTTTAAAATCATACTTCTGGTCGATATGCTCCCTGCGAGTTACCCGTGATATTGGAAGAACCACATAATCGCTTTCATCAGCTTGTCCAATAATAAGCACAGGACGCTTTTTAAACGCCATCATGTGAGCAGAACTATCGTAGTATTTAAAAATGGCCCAATATGCTTTGCCTATCATTGAGCCACCTCCGCATCTTCAAATTCATCATAGTACATATCGTACATTGAATCATACGGTCTTACTTTTTCAGCATCTTTTCTTATGTCATCAATGGACAATGGTTTGTTTCCATTTTCTCCGGGTGCTAAGTTTTTTCTTGCATTTTGCCATGAAATTTCCTTATGTGAAATTTCGCTCAGTTTCCACGATGCCAGACCGCCATATTGCAGAATTACGTTTTTAACAATATACGTTGCTGCAGCTGACAGAGGTCTCTTGTCCTCGTAATACATACCGTCTTCTGTATATAGAGTACGCACTTCTTTTGATACAGGACCATATTTCCAGCCTTCTAATGCTTCCGGGAACAGTGGCTCATTAGTAATTGCAAGACTCTCCCGCTGGGAAAGATAAAGCAACTTGTGCAGTTTCATTTCATCAATCACTTCACCTGACTGCCGTTTGTATTCATCGTATATATACTGAGCAACGTCAATAACCCTTTCCACAACTGCACCTCCTTCAATTACATATCGCATTATACAAAAAAAGCCGCCTCCCGGCGGTTCCCCACGACCGGTGCTATCACATAACACTTAAACGTCAACTCGGTTACATGGGTATACAGCGTATCTCTACCTGCAAGCTCAGTATATGCTATTCGTGATGCTTTGTCAATAGATTTACTGTCAAAATCTATGGAATTTCCCGGGAACCGTAACAGTTTAGACGACGGGCATCTTCTTGCCCGGCCAAAGGCCGGACAAGAAGCATCATAGACTCCCGGAACTAATTTACTTCACAAACGTAATATTTTGTGTCAAATTATCAACATGGCATCCCCGAACGAAAAAAATCTGTACCGTTCCTTGATAGCCTCCTCATAGGCGTGAAGGATATGCTCCCGCCCCGCCAGGGCGCTCACCAGCATCACTAGGGTGGACTCCGGCAGATGGAAGTTGGTAATCAGGCAGTCCAGCACCTTAAAGCGGTAGCCGGGATAGATGAAGATATCCGTCCAGCCGGAGCCGGGCTTCACCATTCCATCCTCCCCCGCGGCGGACTCCACCGTACGGCAGCTCGTGGTGCCCACGCAGATCACCCGGCCGCCGTTTTTCTTTGTCCGGTTGATTTTCTCCGCCTCCTGCTCCTCCACAATATAAAATTCCGAGTGCATATGGTGATCCTGCACGTTCTCCACCTTCACCGGCCGGAAGGTTCCCAGACCCACGTGGAGGGTGACGGTGGCAATCTCTACTCCCTTATCCCGTATTTCCTGCAGAAGCTCCTTTGTGAAATGTAGCCCTGCCGTGGGGGCCGCCGCGGAGCCGTCGTGGCGGGCATACACCGTCTGATACCGGTTTTTATCCTTCAGCTGATGGGTGATATAAGGCGGCAGGGGCATCTGGCCCAATCGATCCAAAATTTCTTCAAAAATCCCCTCATAGGAGAATCGGATCAGCCGGTTTCCCTCATCCACGGTCTCCAAAACCGTTCCCGACAAAATCCCCTCGCCGAAGTCGATCTCCGTCCCCGGCTTTGCCTTTTTCCCTGGCTTCACCAGGGTTTCCCACACATCCTTCTCCCTCCGTTTGAGAAGAAGAATCTCTATCTTCGCCCCCGTGTTCTTCTTCACGCCGAAAAGGCGGGCAGGAATCACCTTGGTGTCATTGATCACCAGGCAGTCTCCCGGATTCAGATATTCCAGAATATCCCGAAATCCGCGGTGGGTGATGGCGCCTGTCTCTTTATCCAGCACAAGCAGACGGGACGCTGACCGGTCCTCCAGGGGATCCTGGGCAATCAGCTCCTGGGGCAGTTCAAAATAAAAATCCTTTACATCCATACCTATATTGTCCTCTCTATTCCAGCTCGATGACGGAGTCTCCGCTGCCCGCGCTGCCGGGCGCCAAAGTGGTCTCTTCTGCGCCGGCCGCCGGGCTTTCCGCCGCAGCCGTACTCTCCGCTGCTGCGGCGTCCCCCGCCTGGGAAGCATCCTGGGAGGTATCCCCTGCGGAAGTCGCAGCACCGGAGGCATCTGCGCCGGCACCCGCCTCTGTCTCTGCGGCCGTGTCCTCTGCGGAACCCGCTCCGCCGGAGACCACCTCGCCGTTTTCATCCAGAAGCTGGATATCGCTGTCCTGGCCGCCCTCCGCCGTGCTCTCCGTGACCACGGCGCCGTTTCGCAGCTCGCTGTAGCGTCCGGCCAGCAGAGAATCGGACTCGATCGCCTGGCGCAGCCGTTCATTCACCTGTTTGGAGAGCAGAAGCACATCCTCCGTCTGGTTCTGAGCCGCCACATAGTCCGCCTCGTCCCCCACTACGTTCTCGCGTATAATATACGTTCCGTCATCCTGCTTCACCACGTAGCACCACATCAGTCCCGGCGCCGGGGTGTCCACCCGCCGGAATTTCACCTCGTAAGTGACATAGACCACGTAGGAGTCCTCGGTCAGCCCGGGCTTTGTATAACAGGTAATATCCTGGTAATCCTCCACCCACACCGCCTCATTTTCCAGCTCCTCCTGCCGCTCGGAAAGCCGGTCATCCTCCGCCTTTCCAAAGAGGGTGTACAGGCGCGCCGCGTCCTGGTCCACCTTCGCCTGAAAATAGTCGCTGATCAGCTGGTTCACCTGGGGAACCGCATCCTTCTGAAGCTCATACTGGGAAAAATCCGTAATATACTGATTGTTATCCGGCTCCACAGAGCTGTCGGACGCTCCGCCCTCCGGAAGCGTCTCGGTCTGCTCTCCGCTGTCCGATGACACGGTCTGCCCCGCGGCTTCTGTCTGGGCTGCCTGCGTCTCCTCCCCGCCGTTTCCCATCCTCGTCAAAACAAAAATGAGAACAAGCACGGCCGCAAGAATTCCCAAAACCACGCCGATCCGTATGTATTTTATCCTGTTCTCCGCTTTCTCCGCTTCTTCCTGTCTCTTGGTTCTGCGCCTCTTTGCCGCCATAAGCCCTCCGTTCTCTTCTGCCTCGCCGTCTGGCAAAGCTATCTCGATATATTTTAGCAAAATGCCCCTCAAAATGCAATGCTTATACGCCCCGGGACATGCATTAAAATCACCACAGACACCAAAGAGCCAGGGTTTCCCCCGGCTCTAAGGTGTAATGCAAATAAGGTATCAAAAAATGCGTCTGATAGGAATCGAACCTACGCACGCGGCTCCGGAGGCCACTGCTCTATCCACTGAGCTACAGACGCATCTCCATTATATTACTACACTTTTCCAAAAACTGCAAGTCCTATTTTCAAAAATTTCCACGTCTCCCGCACAACCCTTTCCATCCGCTGAATATCCTTATCTTTTTTTCTGTGCGCCGGGTAAGCGAGTATCATATTGAATTTCACCGGCGGCTCCGGGGAAAGTATAAAGAAATGCTGCTCCGCCTCATCCGGCAGCATAAAATGCGGGAGAAATGCCGCCCCTCTCCCCTCCTCCAGGAATTTTTTCACCATAACCCGGTCGTCCACCTCATAAATCCGGTCAAGGGAGATCTGATTGGCGGCCAGTATCTGGTTTTCAATGCTGCGGGTATAGGCGCCCCTTCGCAGGAGGATAAACGGGATGTGGCTGCAGTCGCTGATGCGCGGCTCCCCCTGGACCTTTCCCCGCAGGTACGCCTTTGGAACCGCCAGGAGCAGCCGGTCCTCCCCCAGTATCTCTTCGGCCAGCAGCGCGTGGTTTACCGGCGGAGACGCGAGGATCGCCGCGTCTGCCAGGTCATTGAGCAGATAGGCCGTGCTCGTCCTGGAATCCGCCCGCAGCATCACAAAGCTTCTGTCCGGAATCTTTGCGTTTAACTTCGGCAGAATATGCTGGGAGACCGCCTCGTAGAGCATCGGCGCCACGGACAGGCGTACCGCGCCATGCCCCTGGTCCAGCACATGCAGTTTGTCCATGGTCTCCCTGTGAATTTCCAGCATCTCCTTGACCGTCTGCAGATAAATAAGCCCCGCCCGCGTGGGAACCATCCGGCCCTCCTTTCGTTCAAAGAGCCGGTGACCAGCCTCCTGCTCTTCCTTCTGCAGGCACTGACTCACCGCCGAAGCAGATACAAAACACTTCTCTGCAGCTGCCGTAATGGTCCCCATCTTCTCAATTGCCAGAAGGTATTCAAACTTCGCTGTGTTCATACATCTCGATTCTCCGCTTTCTCTTCTCCATATAGTAGTCTACATATTCATGCATATAATAGGGGGAGCCCCAGTTGTTCATCACCAAATGAATCAGATACTCCTCCTCTTCCCGCAGGGCGTATCCCCGGCGAAGCCCAATCCCCTGATACACGATGATCCGCGGCGAAAGAGAATACGCGGAAATGCCGTCCTTGGGATTGTAATACGAGTCCGGAATAAGGGCCGCTCCCACGCCGTTTAAGACCATCTCATACAGCAGCGGGATAATATTGGAGCGAAAGACAATGTTCGCCTCAAGCCCCATCTCCCGGTACATGGCAAGAAGCATGCCCCCATAGGATGTCTCGGTCTTGTTCACCAAAATCGGGGTGTCCTTCAGGCTTCTCAAATCAATAACCGGGTAGGGTTCATTGGGCGGAAGGCTCTCATACGCATAGGAAAGGGGATGGCCTTTGGGGAGCAGCAGAAGAAGTTCCTCGTCCATGAACTTCATATATTCCAAATCCGGAAGATTCGTCTCCATGGCCCCCAAAAGCGACATGGTAATCTGCCCATCCAGAAGCCGCTTTTTTAAGTTTACATTCTCCGCACTAAAAAATTGAAGATCGATCCGCGGATACCTGATGTGAAACGGGCTGTAAATCCTGGCAAACGCCTGGGCTCCCCGGATTGGGCTTCCCCCCAGGATAATGGTCCTGCCGCGGTCCGAGGACAATGCCTTTAAGGATTCCTGCATTTTAAGGGCCGCGTCCAGGCTTTTTCTGCATCCCCCCAGATAAATCTGTCCGGCCTGCGTGAAGACAAGCCCTTGGGGAGAGCGGATTACCAGGGTCTGCCCCACAGCTTCCTCCAGCTGGCTTAACCACTTGGAGAGCGCCGGCTGGGAAAGTCCCAAAAACTTTGCCGCCCTTGTAATCGAGCCCTCCTCCGCCAGGGCCGCCATATATCGCTCTTCCCGCAAATCCATTGCATCACCCCATAACTTTTTCTTAAAAATAACATAATTATTCTATGTTTGTCAACGGTATCTCCATACATTATACTTAAAACTATCAAACAAAAGAAAGTTGAGGGATTGCCGTATGCAGATGTACATTGTATTGGGTCTTTTAGCCTTTATGATCCTCATGTTTTTCACCCAAAAGGTTCCCTATGGCGTGACCACTATGACGTGCTGCGTCGTTTTGGCCCTGACGGGAATCTTTGACATTCCCCAGGCCTTTTCCGGCCTAGCCAACCGGACGACCATTCTGATCGCCTGTATGTTCACTATCGCTTATGCCTTTGGAAAGACCAGCCTGATCGGCACCATCCGCCGCAGCATGGAGCGCATCAAGGGGAAAAGCGGACTTGCATTCATTGTTTTTCTTTTCCTTGTAACCATCGTCCTGGCACAGCTCATGGGGCGCACCGCCATCATCTCCATTCTCGCCCTGTTCCTGGTCTCTCTGGATGACAATGACGAGATCTGCGCCTCCCGGATGATTTTCGCCGCATTTTCCGTCATGGCGGCCTGGAGCCTGAAATTCCCCGTAGGGCTGGGCGCCACCATGTCCGCCACGGCCAATGCCTACTATGAGGGAATCATCAACAATCCCGACCTGATGCTCCTTCCCGGCGACTTTATCAAGGTTTCTTTCATCCCTGCGGCAGCGCTCACCATCTATGCCCTGTTTGCCTGGAAACTGATACCCAAAAACGCCATCAATACCTCCAATGTAAAGGAAGTAAAGGTGGCCGACGCGATTTCCAAACGGGATGAAACCATTATCAACATCGTATTCATCGTTGTAATCCTGGGATTCATCTTCGGCAGCCGTCTCGGAAACCTGATGTACGTAATTCCCGCCGTGGGCGTGCTGGTTCTGATTTATACAAAAGCCCTCACGGTCAAGGAAACCGTCAACTCTCTGACCGGGGACATGGTATGGATGATCGCCGGCGTCCTGGCCTCTGTTTCGGGGATGGACCCGCGGGGCATCGTCGCGGTCATCAACATTGCCTCCATCATGGCGATCGCGTTCCCCAGCGGTTCCGCAGAATGCGCCCTGGCCTTTGCCATCGGACAGCATTCCCCCGGAAAGCTGCTGAAATATACGCTGCCCTATCTTCTCATTGCCACTGTGACGCTTGTAATCTCCGCGCAGATTTTCTTCCCGGTATATCCGGCCTAGAGCGTGTTTGCAGCGCGGCTTGTTCAATTATTGAAAGAAAAGAGGTATTTATTTATGAAATCCTATCTGCAGGAACCGGAAGCCCGCAGGCTTCCCGCCGCCCGGGAGGCGTTTATCAACCGGAAGCATTACTACGGACAGTTTCTCCACGGATATTATCAGTTTGACTGTGTTGTGGACAAGGATACGGTCCGCTCCGCCAAATTTTATATTCCCGAGGGCTCTATTTACAACCAGCCCACCGTATTTGTCGGCGTGCCCGGCGGAACGAATCCCTGGAGCTTTATGGTGGAGAGCGGCTGGAAAGCCCTCTCCGACCAGTACGGCCTCTATCTGGTCCTGATGGAGGCGAGGGATGAAAAGGGCTGGAGAAATGACCAGGCGGACATGGATTACCTGGATGCCTTGAATAATGACCTGGCCCTGCGGCCCATGTTCTGCTCCTTCCAGGCCAATTTTTACTGCGCCGCCTACGGGGACGCCGCGGACGCTGCCGGCCGTCACAGCCGGAAAAGCCCCAGGGCCTACGCGGCCATAGCCCTTCTGGGGACAACCGGAATGTCCCGCGAGGAGCAGGAGGCTCTTGAGACGGAATACACCCGCACCGAGGGCGTCACTTACAGCCAGGTTCAGTGGCCGGTCTGGCTGTGCCGCGCCGCGGATACCGAGAATGCCCTTCGGGAAATCGACTACTACCGCCGGGCGAACCACAGCCAGGCGGAGGAGACGGCAGACGGCTCCCGCCGCATATGGCTCCCCAAAGAGGGCGGGACAATCGATGAGCACTGGTGCGCCAAGGTCATCGCAGACTGCGCTCCCTGGACAGACTGCGTAAACCGCTGCTACAGCGAAGCCATTCTCACGGAGCTCTTTGACGGAATTTACCGCTATCCCGGAACCAACAACGGAGCGCTCCGCCGTGCGGGAAATATCTACGACCGGGGCTTTCAAAAATTTTCCGCGGACGTATGGGGCGGCTACTACGCGGACCGCCGGGATATGTATCGCCGGGAGTGGTACGTATATGTGCCGGAATCCGCGCCCAAGGATCAGAAAATTCCCGCCGTATTTGTATTCCACGGAGCGGGAGGCAGCGGAGACGAGATCGCGGACCGCATCGGCTGGAGCCATGCGGCGGATGTCCACGGTTTTATGCTCATCATGCCCACGGCTTCCGAGCCCAACGAAGTCCGGGCCATCAGCGACATGGAGACCAACAATATTTTCCGGGCCATGTGGAACACCGGCTATCCCCAGCCGGAACGGCCCGAGGATATGCGCTTTATTGATTTCCTGTATGACTGGCTCCTCTCCCGCTATCCGGCTGACCCGAGCCGCATCTACGCCAGCGGCCAGTCCTCCGGCGGCATGATGAGCTGGGCCTGCGCCGCCTACCGCCCGGATTATTTTGCCGCCGCGGCTCCCTTCTCCGCAAGGCACATCGATATCGAGGCCGCGGAGCGGGGCGAGGCCCAGCGTCCGCCAGTGGAGGAATCCCTGGTGCCCATCATGGCCAATCTGGGCTGCTGCGATTCGGCCTTTAAGGGCGGATTCACCCAGGCCCGCGAGCTTGTGGACTACTGGTGCGGCCGCTATGGGCTCACAAAAAAATGGGCCGACTACTCCTACATGGACAACGGAACAAGCTGCAGCTATAAAGAAGGGCTCATTACCCACTACGTATTTGAGACCCCCGAGGGCGTGCCCCTGCTGCATCTGACGGAAACCGACACCAAAGCCCACGCCACCTGGCCCAGCGAGTGCATGCTGGTTTGGGAGAAATATTTTACAAAATTTTCCAAAGATCCCGAGACAAAGGTTCTGTATTATGAGGGACAGCCTGTAAAAGGCTGATGCCGGAGCCAGAACCGTTCCGGCGTTCCGGCAGTTTGCCCGCCCGATCTGCAGACAGCGCCTCCGCTTTTTGGCGGGGCGCTGTTTTTCACGCTGTTTTTTACTTTTGGGCGGGACGTTTTTTCGCTTGACAAATCCCTTCCCATGGATTACTCTAAAACTATCTATTTAATACGTCTATATTTATCGTTCATGCTTTCTTGAGGAGATTCGCGTTCCGATATTTCCCCTGATACCAAGAACCTAAAAACGAAACACGTGCTTTGCTATGGAGCTGCCCATGCAGTTTACATAAATTTACAAAAGGAGGTATATCATTTGGTATACGAAACATTTCTCAATACGATAAAAGAGGGGGCGGCCCAGGCGCTGGGAGACGGCTACGAGCTGAGCCTGCGGAGAATCCCCAAAAACAACGGCCTTGTGCTGGACGGCCTCTGCATTTCCAAAACCGGTTCCCCGGTGGCCCCGGCCATCTATCTGAATACCTGCTATGAGCAGTATCTGCGGGGCCGGCCCATGGAGCGCATTCTGGGAGAAATTTTGGAGCTCTACCGCAATCACGAGACCGCCCCGGGGCTTGACTGCACGAACCTGCTGGACTTTGAGGCCATGAAGCCCCGCATCCTCCTCCGCCTTATCAACCGGGAGTCAAATGCGTCCCTTCTACAGAATATGCCCCACATCCCCTGGCTGGACCTCGCCATCGTGTTCTGCCTCTGCTTAAAGGAGGACGACAGCGGCCTTATGACGGCCTCCATCTACAACGACCATCTGGACGCCTGGGGGATTTCTCAAAACGATCTCTGGCTTCTCGCCATGGAAAACACGCCCCGGCACTTTCCGCCCGTCATCACCCACATGTCCTGCATCTTAGGCGGCATAGAGCCTGACGGCCCCGGCCCCATGCGAAAGCAGGACGATGCGCTTCTCTCCTCTCCCCTCTATGTCCTCACCAATTCCAGCGGCATCCACGGCGCCGCATGCATCCTCTATCCCCAGGTATTAAAAAACTTCGCGGAGGGCGTGGAGAGGGATCTGATGATTCTCCCCTCCAGCATCCACGAAGTTCTTCTGCTCCCCACAGAGAAGGACATCTCCTGTCAGGAGATGAGCCGTCTCGTGGAGTGTGTCAATCAAACCGAGGTCCCCAGTCAGGACCGTCTTTCCAATCAGGTCTATCTGTATTCCCGGGAAAAGGACGCCATTCTTTTAGGCTCCTCCAATGAAACGCCTCTATGCTGATTTCTCCCCCACACAAATGGGCGATGTTTTGGCTGCATGCGTTTACTTTCTTCGGTACATGGGATATAATAAAAGCAGAGATAAAGAAAACTTGAATTCTAAAGAATAGAAAGGGTGACTTATATGAACTTGGCGAAAATCTCTGCAAACGGTCAGATCACGGTACCGGTGGAAATCAGACGGCTGCTTGGTCTAAAATCCGGTGACAAAATCTTGTTCCTTCAAAAGCAGAATGGGGAGATCGTTGTCAGCAACGCCTCTGCTGTGGCCATCCGAAAGGCGCAGACAGCCTTTTCAGGAGCCGCCGAAGCGATGGGGGTATCCAGCGAAGAGGATATTCAGGCACTTGTAGACGAAGTGCGTTACGGAAAGGGGCAGTAGCATGCGAATATTGGTAGATACAAACATTCTGTTTTCCGCACTGATTTTTCCCCGTTCCAAACCGTCTCAGGCTTTGCTCTACATCGCAGATAATCACGAAATCGTCTTGTGTGACCGCAACATTGCGGAGCTGCGGGATATTCTCAGACGGAAAGCGCCAAAGTATCTTCCAGACGCAGAAGTTCTGCTTGCAGAAATGTCTTACGAGCTAATTCCCGCGGTAGATCATGCGGAAAAACTGATACGCGATGCAAAAGACCAGCCCATCTTAAATGCATGACTGTCGCACAATTTTTTGAAAGCGAGGGCATAGAAGAATAGTCTTCGCATCCTCCTGTCTGGTGTGACAAGAGCCGGGAACCCTTTGAATGTTCCCGGCTCTTGTATTTACATCTTCCGCATCTCAAGTTTCGCAAACTCACCCTAAAAAATCCGGCTTCCCACCTGGTAGACCACCACGGCTGCTGCCCAGGCCACCGCAATCTGGAAGAGAACCAGTCCCAGCGTCCACCGCCAGGAGCCCGTCTCCTTCTTGATGGTGGCAACCGCCGCGATACAGGGAGAATAGAGCAGGCAGAACACCATAAGGGCATAGGCATTCACCGCCCCAAATCCCACGGCGCCCAGGCTCGCGGACAGCTCCCCCATTCCGGCCGGGGAATTGATATTTGTGATGCCGTAGAGCACGCTGAAGCTGGACACCACCACCTCCTTGGCGGACAAGCCGGAAATCAGGGCCACAGCCACCTGCCACAGCCCCAGGCCCGCAGGCGCCAGAAGAGGCGCAATCATCCGCCCGATCAGTGCCCCGAAGCTTGTGGACACATCCTGGACAAAGCCGCCCGGTCCCAGGTTCATCACAAACCATAAAATCACGGAAGCGGTAAAAATCGTGGTTCCCGCCTTGCTCAGATAATCCTTCACCTTGTCCCACACATAAATTGCCACGGTTCGGGCATTGGGCGTCTTGTACTCCGGGAGCTCGATGAGCAGCGCGTCCCCGTCTCCCTCATCCTTGCCGCCCTTGTGGACAATATACGCCATGGCAATCCCCGCCACAAGCCCCAGAAGATAGAGGGAATAGGCTGCCAACAGGGCATTTTTAGGAAAAAACATCTCCGCAAAGAGCACATAAATCGGAAGCCTGGCCGAGCAGGACATAAAGGGAATGATGGAAATCGTCCGTCGCCGATCCCGCACGCTCTCCAGCGCCCTGGTCGCCATAACCGCGGGAACCGTACAGCCAAAGCCCAAAAGCATGGGAAGGAAGGCTTTTCCCGAGAGTCCGACCATGCCCATGGTCTCATTCATCACATAGGCCACGCGGGCCATATAGCCGCTGTCCTCCAAAAAGGCCAGCGCCAGAAAAAGGATGAAAATATTCGGCAGGAACGTCAGGATTCCGCCCACTCCCGCGATGATTCCGTCCACCACCAGGGAAATCAGCCACGGGGACACATGGGCCGCCGTCATACCGTTTAAAACGCCCTGGGACAGGATATCCAGAACTGCCTGGAAATACCCTTTAAGGAAATCTCCCACCGTAAAGGTGAGGAAGAATACCAGAGCCATAATTCCCAAAAACATGGGAATCCCCCACACCGGATGCGTGAGCAGTTGATCGGCCCGGTCTGTGGCCGCGGACTTTTCCTCTTTGTTGAACAGACACTCCCGGATGATTTCCTCTATGTAGTCGTATTTCTCATTGATAATCTGCTTCTCAAAGCTGCGCGGAATCAGGGTGTCCATATTTTTCAGCGGATGGTCCATCATCACCACCTGGTCATGCTCCATAAACTTGATGGCATGCCAGCGCATATTGTCCATCTCCCCGTACGCGTCATACAGAGCCTTCTCCACCCACCGGATGGTCTCCTCCACATCCGGGGTGTAATGAATCACCACGCCCTGTGGGCCCTCTTCATAGTGGTGCACCACCGCGTGCATCAGCACGTCAAGCCCGGTCCGCTTCCTGGCGGACACCGGAACCACCGGGATATTTCCCAGCATCTCCGGCAGACGGTGCATGTCAATCTCCATGCCCCTCTCCTCCACGATATCCATCATGTTGAGCGCCAGAATGACCGGGCGCTTGAGCTCAATGAGCTGCATGGTCAGATAGAGGTTGCGCTCCAGGGAGGATGCGTCCACCACGTTGATAATCACATCCACCTCTCCGTCCTCGATGCATTTGCGGGTGACCTTTTCCTCAATGGTATAGGAGGTCAGGCTGTAAATGCCTGGAAGGTCTATGACTTTGATCGGCCTTCCTTTGTAATTTGTCTCCCCTTCCACGCGCTCCACCGTGACGCCGGGCCAGTTGGCCACCTTGAGCTTTGCGCCTGTAAACGCGTTGAACAGGGTCGTCTTTCCGCAATTCGGATTTCCCACAAAGCCGACGGTGATGGGCCTGTCCGCATTTTCCCTTGCCGGCTGGGTATTTTTTTCTTCCGCCTTTCCCAGGCGGACGGTTCCGTAGGCCTGGCTTCCTTGGGCCCGCACCCGCTCGCTCATTGGTCCGCCTCCTCCACCGTGATTCCGCTGGAAAGCCGCTTTCCAAGAGCCAGTCTGGTCCCCCGGATCTTGATAATCACGCTTCCCGCTCCTTTTTTATTCAGTACATCCACCGGCGTGCCCTCATTCACCCCAAGAGCCTCCAGTCTCCGGGTGATGCTCTCATCCACCTGGACCCGGGTCACCAGATAGCGCCCGCCTATTTTACATTCATTCAAGTGTTTTTCCATGATGTTCTCCATTCCACCGCCTCTGTCCGGCGGCCACATTTATTGTATGCTTATTGATAAAAAATGTCAATAAATGTCTGTTGGTACATCACGGGCATTACGGGAAGGATTTCTCCAAAAAATCGCTGCAGCGTCCGTCAACTATCTGCTGTCCGGACATGCGCTGCAGCGATTTTTAAATAACATTAACTCAAATAATTTTTCATCGCCTTCAGCGCATTCTTTTCCAGGCGGGAAACCTGGGCCTGGCTGATGTGGATTTCCTCCGCCACCTCTGTCTGGGTTTTCCCTTCAAAGAACCGCATATCAATGATGTGCCTCTCGCGCTCGGGAAGGCGCTGCATAGCTTCCACCAGCGATAAATCCTCCACCCAATTTTCTTCCAGGTTTTTCTTATCGCTGATCTGATCCATAACATAGAGAGGATCTCCGCCGTCCGTATAGACCGGCTCGTACAGACTCATAGGGGTCTGTATGGCATCCAAGGCATAGGTGATGTCCTCGCCCGGCACGCCGATCTCCTGGGATATCTCCATGAGAGTAGGTTCCTTTGCGTTGCGCCGTGTCAGCTGTTCCCTCGCATAGAGCGCCTTGTAAGCCGTGTCCCGCAGGGACCGGCTTACTCGGATGGAGTTATTGTCCCGCAGATAGCGCCGCACCTCCCCCAGGATCATCGGCACTGCATAGGTGGAAAACTTCACATTCTGCGTGACATCAAAATTGTCTATGGCCTTGATCAGGCCGATGCATCCGATCTGAAACAGGTCGTCTATATTTTCCTGGCTGCTGGAAAAACGCTGGATTACGCTTAGTACCAGACGGAGATTTCCCTTGATGTACTGCTCCCTGGCCTCCGAATCGCCTTCCAGGATCCGTTTAAACAGTTCCTCCTTTTCCTCCGCGCTCAAGAGGGGAAGTTTTGACGTGTTCACTCCGCATATCTCCACCTTATAAACAGGCATACATTCTACCTCCCTGAATGGATTCGTTTATAAGGGAATGATGAACCTTTTTGGGGGGATTTATACGGAGACGGGGTTGAAAAAATTTTCCAAAAATAAAGGCAGAACCCCGGTATCAGGGTCTGCCCTCAAAAGAAATTGGTTATTTTACAGCAGTTTTCTTATCACCAAAACGCCGAATCCACCTCTCAACATCTTCCTGCGCTTCTTTCACACTGCTGCCGTGAAGCGCCAGCCCTTTTTCCACCTTTGCCCCGGGGCAGAGGCGGCGGATATCGTCCTCGCTTCGCCCGAGGCCGCTGCCTTCATGGGTGCAGAAGGGACGTATGGTCTTTCCCGCAAAATCAAAATGCTCCAGGAAGGTGAAGACCGGCATCGGCATGGTTCCCCAGTAGTTGGGATACCCCAGATAAATCGTATCGTACCCTTCTAAGCTGTCCAGATATCCCGCAAGCTCCGGGCGCGCGTTTCTGCGCTGGTCGTCCTGGGCCTGGGCAATGCACGTGTTGTAGTCCTCGGCATAGGGCTGGAGCGGTTCAATTTTAAACAGGTCCGCCCCTGTGGCCTCCTGCATCATTTTCGCCGCAATTTCCGTGTTTTCCACGGAAACGGTCCGCAGTGCGCCGCTGAAATAGTTTTCACCGGCTCTGGAAAAATACGCAATCAGCTCTGCCATATTATTTCACCAGCCCCGTCAAAAATTCTACGGTTTCCGGATCATAATGGGAAAAGAACAGGCTCTCCCCCTCGTCCAGCCCGCGGATGGCCGCCATATCCTCTTCCGATAAGGTAAAATCAAACACGTCAAAGTTCTGGGCCATGCGCTCCTTATGGACGGATTTGGGGATGACAATTACGTCCGACTGGAGAAGGAAGCGCAGGGCTGTCTGTGCCGCTGTCTTGCCATATTTCGCTCCGACTGCGTTCAGCACGGGATTGTTGAAGAAATCCTTTCGCCCCTCGGCAAACGGGCCCCAGGACTCATGCCGGACGCCGTATTTTTCCATGATTTCATGGGCCTTGGCCTGCTGCTGGAACACATGGGTCTCCACCTGGTTGACCGCCGGAACCACCTCCACGAATTTGCACAGGTCAATGAGCCGGTCCGGGTAAAAGTTGGAGACGCCGATGGCCCGCACCTTGCCGGCCTTATAGGCCTCCTCCATCGCCCGGTATGTGCCGTAATAATCATTGAACGGCTGATGAATCAGCAGCAGATCGATATAGTCCGTTTTCAGCTTGCGCAGGGACGCATCAATGGATGCCGCGGCCTTCTCCTGGCCCGCATTGGATATCCATACCTTGGTAGTGATGAACAGCTCTTCCCTGGGTACACCGCTCTTGGCAACGGCCTCCCCCACGCCCTCCTCGTTGTTGTAGGCCTGGGCCGTGTCAATGGAGCGGTATCCCACACGAATCGCGTCCGCCACGCAGCGTTCCGTCTCAGCGGCATCCACCTGATAGACGCCGTATCCCAGTTTCGGCATCTTAACGCCATTATTTAATGTCATAGCTGGCTGCCAGAACCACCTTCCGGCTCGGAAGCTCTCTCTTAAATCCCTGCAAACCCTTTATGGATCTCTGGTATCAGGTAAACCGGGAATTTCCCGGCTATACGCTGCACATTGTCCCATTTGACGACAATCACCAGAGCATTCTGACCGAGCTGTCCGCCCTGGGGGATAAATACGATTTTCTGGTCGCTGCCTGCGACTCTGCGGACTGGCTGAAGCTGTGCAATTTTTACGAGCTCGGCGACAGCCTCAAGCTGCCCTTCCTCCGCATATTTCACTTCGATGATTATGCCAATCTTCTTATCCTCAATCCGAATGAAAATATCGCTGTATCCATTTCCGGACTCTTTATTGGATTTTAAAAGCCAGCCGTCTTTGTATCCCAGAATTTCTTCAGCATCTCTCCGTCGCCGGCCACATTTTCCGTAAACATAGACAAAATCTGGTCCGTGAATATACTCCGTATTTCCATATTAGGGATTGCCAGCCGCAGTCTGCTTCTGTCCAATGTCCCTCGCTGTGTCAGATAGCCCGTCATAAAAAGCAGGCTCCAGACATTGTTCACGGAAGAATAAATTTCATTGTAGGTCAGATCCTCATGAATTTCCTTTTCTACCGCATCTCCCGCAACCAAAGTCTCTATCTCGCTTTTGAGCACCCCGTCTCCCATTTTATGGATGAGATAGCGAACCGCATCGTTCCCGCTGGTGTTAATCCAATAATTTTGCGGAGCCAGCGTTTTTTTCCCCGCAGACGGTCCACGTAGTTGATAACATCCCAGGGGCAGTAAACATCCGCATCTCCGAATTGATATCCGTCATACCAGTTTTTTATCACTTCATATTTGTCATCCAGTCCATAATAAGAAAGCAGTTCTCTGACCTCACCATCCGTAAAGCCGAAATACGAATCACAGTCGCTGTCTGTGATAGAGAAAACTTTCATGTTATTCAAGCCAGTAAAAATGCTTTCTTTTGCGACCCGCAGACAGCCGGTTAGAACCGCAAAATATAAATTGGGGTTGGTTTTCAGCGCGCCTCCCAGCATATTGCGCAGCAGGGAAACCATTTCCGCGTAATATCCGCCCTGGAACGCCTTATCCAAAGGGACATCGTACTCATCAAGCAGCAAAATCACTTTTTTGCCATAGTGCTTTGCCAAAAGCTGCGACAGCGTGCGGAGGCTGTCCACGAGAATTTCATCGGCCATAGTAAATCTGCCGTCTTTTATGTCTGTCAGCGCCCGGTACATATCCTTGTCGCCTGCGTCAAGCAGTTCGCTCTTCAACAGGCAGCCGAAACGGCGCACTTCATTTCCTATCACTCTCCGCAAGGCGGCGCAGGCTTCCTGGTAAGTCAAACCGGCTACATTTTTAAGCGTGATGGAGATCACAGGAAACCGGCCCATATATTTTTCACACAGTTCCCGTTCTTTGGATATTTCCAGTCCCTCAAACAGCCGCGCGTCCCCGTCAATTGCGAAAAACTCTTTTAACATACTCATATTCAGAGTCTTTCCAAACCTTCTGGGCCGGGTAAACAGATTCACTTTTCCCCATCTGGCAAGCAGGGCGCGAATCATCGCTGTCTTATCCACATAATAAAAGCCTTCTGTTCGGATTTCCCTGAAATCTTCAATGCCAAACCGGCAGCATCTTTTTTGTAAAATCCATCTTCTATCCCCCGCCCTTTCTGAATACGGTTATGTCTCCATTTTACCATGCCGCGCACAGCTCTGCAAGGATGGCGATCTCCCATCCGATATGTAAACAGAGGCAGAATTATGCTTACAAGCAAGCTCGACACCTGCTTTTGCCCCTGTTTATCCGCCGTCTGAACTGATTCCTATTCGGATAATTCGCTTTCTATTCCAATTGTCGGGTTATCCTCTGATGTTTTCATATTTTTATTTACGGCTGTAACATAAAAATTCAGCTTTCCGGCAAATTCCGGTTTAAATTTCTCTGTTTTCAGTTGGTATACTTTTTACCATCTCTTCCACAGCAGAAATTTGGCTTACAACTTGTAAGCCATTTATATTTTTACTATAAAAGCTGTACCAATAACAGCAGCCGCACTTCCTAAAATCCCAGCCCCATAATCCTCCATATCCTCTCCATATCCAAACTCTCCCTCAGCGCCTGGGCCAGCCGGTCATACTGCTGCTCCCGGTACGCCTTATAGTCCACGCGCGCCTCGGGCTCCCAATCCAACCCCTTTCTCGCCGCGAGGGCCCCTGCCAGGGCCTCCCCGATTCCCGGCCCGTCAAATATCCCGTGGACATAGGCGCCGTACACATTGCCCCTATTCCATCCCTCCGCCAAAAACTGCTTCTCCCCCAGGGGAGCCGTGTAGGCCATGGGACGGCATATCTCCGGCTCCTGTCTGTCCGGCCGCAGCCTGGCGGTGTCCGCTGCCCGTCCGCTGCCGGAAATCCTTGTGCGGCCCATATGAATCTCATACCCGGAGAGCCTCATTCCGGAAAGCGCGCCAAGGCAGCCGTCCAGCTCTCCAAAGGCCCCCTCTGCCTGCGTGCGCACCTTTTCCTCAGAAAACTCCGTGATAAGAGGCAGAAGGCCCATACCCCGCACCCTCCGGCAGGCGCCGCTCTCCACCCCCTCCTCGTCGTAAATCTCCTCCCCCAGCATCTGATAGCCGCCGCAGATTCCCCACACCGGCACCTGCTGGTCCGCCAGCTTCAGCACCATGGCCTCCAGACCCGACTGGCGCATCCACAAAAGATCGTCAATGGTATTTTTCGTCCCCGGGAGTATCACCATGTCCGGATTTCCCAGCTCCCGAGGAGCAGATACATAGCGCACCGTCACCCCCGCCAGGCGGGAAAATACGTCAAAATCCGTAAAATTCGAAATCCGCGGAAATCGGATGACCGCGATATCCACCATGCACCGCTTGGTACAGTCTGCGGATAAGCTGCCTGCGGATCGCCCCTCTGAAAGCAGTCCATTTCCTGCCAGCCCGCTGCAGAGCTTTCCGCTCAGACTGTCCTCGTCTTCCAAGTCCACATCCAGGTAGGGAACCACCCCCAGAACCGGAATGCGGCATAGATCCTCAATCTGGCGGATTCCCGGCTCCAAAAGAGCCTTGTCCCCCCGGAATTTGTTGATAATGAGGCCCTTGATTCTGGCCCGCTCCTCAGGCGCGAGGAGCGCCGCGGTGCCGTAAAGCTGGGCAAATACCCCGCCCCGGTCAATGTCCCCAGCCAGGAGAACCGGCGCGTCCACCATGGCCGCCAGTCCCATATTTACAATGTCCCCCTCTTTCAGATTGATCTCCGCCGGGCTCCCCGCCCCCTCGATGACAATCACGTCATACTCCGCCTCCAGCCGCCGGTAGGCCGCCAAAATTTCCGGAACAAGACTTTTTTTATAGGCAAAATATTCCCCCGCCTTCATATTTCCCCGGTGGATTCCCCCCACAATCACCTGGCTCCCCACCTCCGTGGTGGGCTTTAAAAGAATGGGATTCATATCCACCCGGGGCTTTGTCCCCGCGGCCTCGGCCTGCACCACCTGGGCCCGCCCCATCTCCAGCCCTTCTTCCGTGATAAAGGAATTCAAGGCCATGTTCTGGGACTTAAAGGGGGCCGTCCGGTAGCCCGCCTGATGAAAAATCCGGCACAGCCCGGCTGCCAGCAGGCTTTTGCCTGCATTTGACATGGTTCCCTGTATCATAATTGACTTTGCCATTTTCCTGTTCTCCTCTCTGCCTGGCTATTCCGCGCCCAACCGCCCGATCTCCCGAATCAGCCGCTCATTTTCTTCCCTGCCCTTCACGCAGATCCTGTAAAAGGAGCCGTCAAGCCCCGGATAGTTGCCGCAGCTGCGTATCAGTATCCCTCGGGATAAAAGCGCCTCATAGAGCCACCGCTCTGGCCGTTTGCCCTCGTCTTTAAAAAACAGGTAATTGGCCTGGGAAGGGTAGACTCGAAATCCCAGCCCTTTCAGCGCGCCGGCCAGATACTCCCGCTCCCGCCCAATGAGCCTGCGGCTCTTCCTGCGGTATTCCTTTTCCTGCAAAGCTGCCGTTCCCGCGGCCTGGGCAGGGCCGGACACCGCCCACGGCTGCCGCTGCCGAAACATTTTTTCCAGAAGCGCCTCCTCGCTGCACAGGCAATACCCCAGACGCAGTCCCGCCATGGCATACATTTTTGTAAATGCGCCGAAGACCATCACGCCCGGCAGATCTCCCAGCGAGGGAATAAGGGAGCGCTCCTTCCCGTCCTCCAAAAACTCCAGAAAACACTCGTCCACCGCCAGAAATGTTCCCGCCCGCTCACAGGCCCGGGCCGCCCTCAAAAGCTCCTCCCTGCTCACGGAAATCCCCGTGGGATTGTTCGGATTGCAGAAAAACACCAAGTCATAGGCACCGCTCTCGATCCTCCGGCAGAATTCTCCCATATTGGGCACGAATCCCTCCTCCTCCTTCAAAAACATGGAATCGGTGCGGCACCCCACACGTTCCAGGGCCTTCCCGTACTCTAAAAAGGTGGGGGCCGGCAGGAGAGCCCGTCCGGGGCGAAGCGCTTCCGCCAGGCCGAAAATCAGGTCCGCCGCCCCATTTCCGCAGAGAATCCAGTCCGCCGGAACCTGGTAATACGCCCCCAGCGCACCTCGCAGCCCGCTGCATCGGCTGTCCGGATAGACGGAAAACACGCCTTCCTCCAGGCCCTGCAAAAGAGCCTTTTTTACCCCTTCCGGGAGTCCCAAAGGGTTAATATTGGCGGAATAATCCAGCGCCACAGGCCGGCTGTAAATATCCCCTCCGTGCTCGTATTCCAGCTTCACTTCTCGGTCTCCTCCTGTCTGTCATTTTATATCCCCGCCCACACAAGAATCCCTGCCAGCACCGCCATCAAGATCCCCTCCGTACAGAACATCAGCCGGCATGCCCGGCGAATGTCCTCCGCCTCCACCGGACGGTCGTCATCCCCCAGGAAAGGCTTTTTGTGCAGCTCCCCGAAATACCATGCATCCCCGGCCAGCCGCAGGTGGAGAGCGCCGGCGCAGGCCGCTTCCCCGTGGGCCGCGTTTGGGCTGGCGTGGCGTCTCCGGTCCCGCAGAAAAATGCGCCAGGCATTTTTTCCGTCAAATCCGGGCAGCAGCCAGGACGCGGCCACCATGAGCAGGCCGTTCAGCCGGGCGGGGATAAAATTCAGCACATCGTCCAGCCGGGCAGCCGCCCGCCCAAAGTACAGATACCGGCTGTCCGTATAGCCGACCATGGAGTCCATGGTGTTCACCGCCTTGTAGAGCGCCCCTCCCACAGGGCCGAAAACAGCCATAAAGAGGAAGGGAGCCGTCACCCCATCCGAGGCATTCTCCGCCACGGTCTCCACTGCCGCCCGGATAATGCCCGGCCGGTCTAAAACCCGCGTGTCACGCCCCACAATCATGGAAACCGCCTGCCTTGCCCCCTCCGTGTCATCTGCATCCATCCGCTCCTTTACCGCCAGGCTCTCCTTTGCCAGATCCCTTGCCGCCAGAAGCTGGCCGCAGAAAAAGGCCTCCGCCGCAAACAGAAGCGGACGCCCCCAAAAACGGCCGATCAGCCAAAATACAGCGCCGGGAAGGATGATCCAGGCACAGCACATACAAAAAACCAGAAGAACCCCTCCCAAAAACTCCCTTCGGCCGTCCAGCCTCCTTCGGATCCCTCTCTCCAGCCCCGCGATCATCCGGCCCATCAGCCGCACCGGGTGAGGAAGGCGGCGCGGATCCCCAATGAGCCAGTCAATCAGGCAGCCGGCAAGGAGCGCCCAGGCATGGAATTCCCACACTGTCAGCCACCCGCTCATTTAATCCTTCCCCCCACGCCGCACACAACCCGCCATACCTGATCCGCCTCAGCGGCCAGACAGCAGCAGACCCGGCCGGCCTGTTCCCGGTAAAGCCGCTCCAGCGGATCCAGGGGAATAATTCCGCTTCCGATTTCCTCCGTCACCAGCACACGGCTCCTGCACCGCTCCAGAAGAAACCGGGTCAATGCCTGCGCAAGTTTCTCCTTCGCCGCCATGGAAAGCCACATTTTCCCGGCACGAAGCGCAGGATCCCCCTCCATGAGCCGGCGGATAAGAAGGTGAAAATGGCAGCCAAACGGAGCCTGGGCAAAATCTTCCAGCGCTGCGGATGCCCCGTCCGCCCAGCGCACAGCCTCCGCCCCGGCAAACATATCCTCCGCAAATTTTTTCTTTCCCTGGGCCATTCCTCCCACGATCAGTATCACAGACATTGCTCCTTCCTGTTTCTTAAAATGCCTTTTTAAACACGCGCTAAAACCACAAAAGCCGCCAGGCTCGCCAGCTCGCAGACCTGCAGAAACCAGCCCGCCAGATCCCCGGTAATTCCCCCGAACTCTCTCTTTGCCATCCGTCCAAACCAGAGGAAAACGCCCAGCTGCACCGCGCCGGGAAGCCCTGGAAGCAGGGCCCGCAAGATCCCCCGTCCCCAGGCAGCGGAAATTTGTTCCCACCCGCCCGGCATTTCGGCCGCATTCCATGAAAGCCCGGTCTCCCCGGCAAAACACCATGCGGCTGCGAGCACCCCGATTTCCATTAAAACGATCCATAAAATAAGAATTTTCCTGTCCGTTCTCCCCTTGCTGGCCTCAGAAAAGGAAGCTGCCAGCCCCTCTTTCTTGGCCTTGGGCAGAGCCAGAACGCCCAGCCCGGAAAATGCCCGTTCCATAGCCAGATAAAACACGGGCAGCAAAAAGAAAAATCCGCCGCCCTCCTGCCGCGTCAGGCGTACATATTCGCCCATCGCCCCCGCATACAGACAGATATAGGCCATTGCGGAAATGATCGCAAAAGCCCCGGTATGCGGATCTTTCATAATCTCCAGCCGTTTTTCCCGATTTCCATAGGAGTGGATGGCATCCATGGTGTCCAGAAACCCGTCCATATGGATTCCCCCTGTGACGAGAATGGGAATAGCCGTTCCCCACAGAGCTGTCATAAACTCCGACAGGCCCAGCCAGCGGCTGACCAGAAGCCATCCGCCGAGGATCAGCCCCTCCGCAATTCCCACCAGCGGAAAAAAGCAGAGCACATGCTCCATGCGCTCCTTTGTCCATTCTACCTGCGGCATGGGAATCCGGGAGTACATGGAAAGGGCAATCACGCACCCGTAAACAAGCTTCATTTTCCCTCCCCCTTCACAACCACCGGAATCCCAAAGACCACCTCCGTCACCTGATCCGCCAGCTTTGCCAGCTCCTGATTGACGCGGCCCACAAGGGCAATGTACGCCCTCGTCTCCCTGTCATAGCAGCAGCCGTCCTCCCCCACCTGATTGGTGACAATCACCAGATGGTCTGCCTGGCGGGCCAGGCTCCTGATATCCGACACGATCCGCCGGGCCAGCTCCGCGAGCCTGTCCAGCCCAGTCTCTCCCGCCAGTTCCGCGGGCCCGCACGCCCCGCCGCCGAACATCTCATTGGCCGCCAGATTGGAGACGCATTCCAGAAGCACGTTTTTTCTCCCCTCTCCCGGAAGAATCAGTCCGCCCAGATCCCGCGGCCTCTCAATGGTAAAAAATCCTTTTCCTTCCCGGAGCTTCCGATGCCGTGCAATCCGCCGCTCTGCCTCCCTCCCGGAGGACTCCATCGTGGCAATATAAAAGCGCTCCCCGTCCGGAATGTCCAGGATCAGGCCTTCCCCGTATTCCGACTTTCCGCTTCCGCTCCCCCCGGTCACCAGATGGATCATCGGCTCTTTCCCTCCCCGTCCTCTGTCTCAAACCGCTCGTACTGCTCTACCTGCATCTGGTCAAATGTCTCCATCTTTCCATAAACCTCAGCCGCCATATCCAGAAGAGGGAACAGGACCGCCGCCCCGCATCCCTCCCCAAGGCACATCCCGGCATCGATGGCCGCCCGAAGGCCCAATGCCTCCAAAACCAGCTTTCCCGCCGGCTCTGCCGACACATGGGAGGCCAGAAGATATTCCCCTGCTGCCGGGCAGAGGCACACCGTAGCCAGGGCGGCAGCACCTGTGATCAGCCCGTCCAGAACCACGGGAATCCCTCTGGCGGCACAGCCTATGTAAAACCCGGCCAGGGCGGCCAGATCCAATCCCCCTACCTTTGCCAGCACGTCCAGAGGGTCCGACGGATCCGGGCGGTTTTTTCGGATTCCCTCTTCAATCACCTGCACCTTCCGCCGGTAGCCCGCATCGGAGAGCCCTGCTCCCCGGCCCGCTGCCTCCCGGGGCGTGATTCCCAAAAATACGCTGATCAGAGCGCTGGATGTGGTGGTATTTCCAATTCCCATCTCCCCGGCTCCTGCCAGCCGGCAGCCCTGATCCGCCAGAATTCCGGCTGTCTCCACACCGCATTCTGCGGCCCGGACGGCTTCCGCGCGGCTCATGGCAGGCCCTTTCAGGAAATCCTCTGTTCCCCGGCGAACTTTTCTCTCCAGAAGCCCTTCAATCCTCTCCCTGGAAGCAATCCCCACATCCACAGGAAAAATCCTGGCTCCAGCCCGGGCGGCCATCAGGCATACGCAGGAAGCCCTGCGGCCCATGCGCTCTGCCACCGCAGCCGTTACCTCCTGGCCCGTCTGGGTTACCCCCTCCGCCACAATCCCATTGTCCGCGCACATGACGGCAATCCATTTTTCCTCCAGGGAAATGTCCGGTGTTCTCTGGACCCCCGCAATGCGCACCAGGTCAGCCTCCAAAACTCCCAGGCTGTCCAGGGGCTTCGCCACCTGGCTCCACCGCTGCTGTGCCCGCCTCATGGCCTCCCGGTCCGCCGGGCGCACCAACTCCGCTGCCTCATATAATGTCATGTTTTCCGCTCCTTTCCCAATATCTGCGGCATGCTCCGGCAAACCGTTCTGCAAATGCCGGGCAGGAAGGATAATACAGATGGGGGAATCCGGCCATTACCTGCTTTTGGATGCGGATGGCCGGCCAGTCTCTCTCGCCCACCGGCTTTGCCGCCTTCATGCAGAGCGCATCCTCGCCGCCCCGGCATTCCCAATAATGAAATTCATGGCCTCGAATCTCTTCCCCGGGAATCAGGTAGGGAGTCGCACAGGGGCTGGTGAGAGAAATATATCCAAAATGGCTGTTCTTTCCCTTTCTCCATCCCCTGCCGGAAAATACGCCGGCCATGGGATAAACAGCTCCGTCCTCCCCCTCCAGTTCATCCAGAAGATAGAGATAACCGCCGCACTCCGCAAGCACAGGCATCCCTGCCTCAGCCGCCTGACGGACACACCGGGCCATATCCCGGTTCGCTCCCAGCTCTTCTGCATATTTTTCCGGATATCCCCCGCCTAAAAGCAGGCCGCCAATCCCCTGCGGAAGCTCCCGGTCGTGCAGAGGGCTGAAGTACACAAGCTCCGCGCCCAGCTTCTCCAGAAGTTCCAGATTGTCCCTATAATAAAAGCAGAACGCCTCATCCCAGGCCACGCCCAGGCGGAAGCGGCGGGACATACAGCGCTGCGGAACGGATGTCGGAGCCGGATCCGGCTGTTCTTTCGCTGTCTCAAGCAGCACATCCCAGTCCAGCGTCTCTTCCAGGCAGTCCGCCAGCCGCTCCATCTGCTCCTTAATGCCGGGAATTTCCCCCGGCAGGATCAGTCCCAGATGGCGGCTTCCCACCGCAAGAAAATCCAAAGGCGGCACATACCCCGCCGCCCGGATTCCCAGCCTTTCTTCCGTCATTTTTTTCATCCGGGGATACATTCCCGGGGACATGCGGTTAAAAATAACGGCCCGGATCCGGCAGTCCCCCAGCTCCTTCTCAAATGCGAGAAACCCTCTGATGAGCGCCATGAGGGACAGACTGGCTCCCTGCGCATCCACCACCAGGACGGCCGGCATTCCGAGTATATGCGCTATTTCCCAGGCGCTGGCCCGCGCCGTGGTGCCTCCCAGGCCGTCGAAATAGCCCATTGCCCCCTCCGCAATGACAAAATGCTCCTGTTTGACGCGCTGCATCTTTGCCCGCAGAGCCTCTTCCCCCTCAAAAAAGCTGTCCAGATTTCCCCCGTCCACCCCCAGCACCTGGCGGTGAAACAGGCCGTCAATATAATCCGGCCCGCATTTAAACGCGCAGGGGGAGAGCCCCCTGCGCCGGGCGGCCTCCAAAAGGCCGCAGACAACCATGGTCTTTCCGCTTCCGCTTTTGGGGGACGCAATCACAAATCCTGCCATTCAATATCCTCCAGCCCGCTGTCTGCTCCCTGCATCACTGCCAGAAACACCGGATTATTTCCCCGCAGCATATGGATGCCGCCCACCGGCTGGGCCTCAGCCACGCTGACCTGCACCATCCGCGCCTCCTTAAATCCATAGTCCCGCATACAGGCCAGTATCTCCCCCGCAGTCTCCAAGGTAATCGCTGTGGCCGCAATGCGCACCTGTGGATTGGCTCTGACCAGCCAGTCCACAATCTCCCGGAACCGGCCGGCGCTTCCTCCGATAAACGCATGGGTGGGAGGCTCCAGCTCTTCCAATGCTTCCGGCGCCTCGCCCTCCACAATGCAGAAGCCCGGCCAGTCCCCGTGAAACTTCCTTCCGTTGGCCTCTATGAGATTTAATGCCTCCCCATCCTTCTCAACGGCATACACGCGGCCCTCCCCGCACTGCCTGCGGATTTCACGTCCCATCTCCACAGCCACGGATCCGGTTCCCGCTCCGATGTCGTAGCACACAGCCCCTCCGCCGATGCGCAGCATGCCCAAAATGCTCCGGCGGACCAAATCCTTCGTCATAGGAACCTGGCCCCTGGTAAAATCCCCGTCCTCCAGCCACACATCGGGATAGAGAAGCTCTTCCTGGGCCTGGGGATTCTCGATAAGCATGCAGCATAAACCGCCGAACGGCCTTGCCTCGTCCTCCATGATCAGCTCTGCAGGCGTCATATCCCAGGTGATTCGTTCATTGGAATAAGAAAAATTTTCCCCTGCCCAAACCGTCACATTTCCCAGACCGGCGGCCACCAGTTCCCTGCACAGACTGGCAGCCTCCCCGGGTTCTCCTAAAATCACAAAGCAGCTTTTGTATCTGCGCACATTTGCCGTCAGATCCAGTTCCCTGCCATGGCGGCTTAACGCGCGCACATTCTGCCAGCTCTTTCCCAGCCTGGCGCAGAAATACGAGAGGCTGGAGATTCCCGGAATGTACTCCACATCCCATCCCTCCCTGGCAAAAGCCCGCCCTGCCGCTTCCGCGCCGCTGTAAAATCCCGTATCCCCGGACAGCACCAGGGCCGCTTCCTCCCAGGAAAAGGATGACAGCCATTTTACCATATCGCTTGGCCGGTAAGCTGCCAATACCTGGCGTCCTTCGATGAAGCCGCTTACACTGTCCAGCATCCGTTCCGCTCCCATCACGGCCTGGGCCCTTTTCAGGCAGTCTTCGGCCTGCCCCGTCAGCTGATCCGGGCCGCCCATTCCAATCCCGATCAGATAGACCACCGGGCGCATCGGCTCATATTCTTCCTGTCTCATTGTTTCTCCACTCCCTTGCGCGCTTTATTACTTCTTCCATAGAAAAACCTGTCTCCCCAGGCCTTTCCACCACTGCGAAAACTGCCCCGGCTCTGGCCGCCGCACGCCGCTTTTCCTCAAAGCCGCCCTGGCTTCCCCCGTCCTTTGTCACCAAAATCCGGCAGGAAAATTCCCGCAGCAGGGCCAGATTGAGTTCCTCAGAGAAGGGGCCCTGCATGGCAATCACGTGCCTGCCCATATGCCCCTGCTCCCGGCAGGCTGCCAGCGAGCGCTCCGCGGGAAGAACCCGCACATACATCCGCTCCCGGTCGATCCCTGAAAACGCCGCCAGATCCCGGCTTCCTGTGGTGAGCAGAATATTTCCCTCGGTCTCTTTAAGCCATTCTGCCGCCCGTGCCATATCAGGGAACCGAACCATGCGTTCTCCCGGCAAAGCCTCCGGATTTCCGCCTGCTCCCGGCGTTTCTCCCCGGATACACCTGAGGTACAAAACGCCGGTTCGCCTGCAGGCCTCCCGTATATTGGCCGTTGCCCGGACTGCGTAGGGGTGGGTCGCGTCAATTGCCAGGCCGACCCGCTCCTGTGAAAACAGCGCCTCCATCTGTGCCTGATCCAGCCGGCCCGCATGTACCCGGATTCCCGCAGACGCATTTTCCCCATCCCGGGATGCCTGTCTCCCTGCCGGCATACAAGCTCCGCCCTCCCCAGCCGCCAGCAGGGCTCCGTACTCCGTTGCCACAAGAAGCACTCCCTCAAATCCCTCTTCGGTCAGCTTTTTTGCCAGAAGCCTTCCCTCGGTCGTCCCGCCGAAAAGGGCGATCCTGCCGCCTCTCACGCCATTCCTCCGTCCGGCGCGCTTTCTTTATTCACGGTTCTGCTACCCGTTCCTTTCAGGCGGTAGCCCCTGGGCGTCACCATCCATTCTCCCAGGCGCATCGTCTTGGAATTTCCAATAAATACAGTGGTAAACATATCGGCCGGATATTCGGCCAGCTCTTCAAGACGCAGAATCTCCGTCCGCTCTCCCTCGCGGCCGATGCGGGAAACCACGCCGCAGACCGTATCCGGTCCCCGGTACGGAACTATACGCCGGCAGGCCTGCTTAAGGTAATCCGGCCGGCCCTTGCTGGCGGGATTGTACAGGCAGATCACAAAATCCGCCTTGGCCGCAGCCTCAACCCTGTTCCATATTTCATCCAGAGGCGTCAGACGGTCGCTCAAGCTGATTACCGCAAAATCCCCCATGAGCGGAGCCCCCAAAAGAGCGCCGCCGCTGGACGCCGCTGTCACGCCGCTGACCACCTCCACCCGAACCTCGGGGTATTCCCCGGAAAGCTCCAGAACCAGGCCGGCCAATCCGTAGATCTGCGGATCGCCGCTGCACACAAGGGCCGTATCCTTGCCCTCCTTTGCGGCCTCCAAAGCCAGACGGCAGCGCTTCTCTTCCTGGGTCATGCCTGCGGTGATGTATTCCCGGCCCGGAAAATATTCCCGCACCAAATCCACATACACCGGATATCCGGCAATCACCCGGCTCCGCTCCAAGGCCTGACGGGCCTGGGCCGTCATCTGATCCGGCCTTCCCGGCCCAATGCCGACCACGTAGAGCGTGCCGGCCTTTTCCTGCCGCATGCCTCTCTCCGTGCATTCCTCTCCCGGATGTTCAGCCTCCTGGGTTCTCTCTCCCCTAAATCCCGTGACAAATCCCGGATCATACAGGCACGACCGGTTCCAGCCTGTCTGGGACACCGCATCCCCTACCAGCACCAGGGCCTGGCGGCGGATCCCCGCCTCCTGCCCGGCCCCATCCAGATCCGCCAGACGGCAGCGCACCACACGCTCATCCGGCCATGTGGCCCGGTACACCAGGGCCGCCGGCGTGTCCTCCGGATATCCCCCCAGAATCAGCTCTTCCTTCAGCTCCTTTAACATGCCCGCGCTTAAAAATATGGCCATAGACGTCCTGTGCGCCGCAAAGCTTCGGATGGATTCCCGTTCCGGCACCGGGGTTCTCCCTGCCATCCGGGTAATCACCAGGCTCTGGGACACGCCGGGAAGGGTATACTCCATGTGCAAAGATGCTGCTGCCCCGCAGAAAGAGCTCACACCCGGACAAATAGCATAAGGGATCCCTGCCTTTTCCATCTGATCCATCTGCTCCCGGATGGCCCCGTACAGGGAGGGATCCCCGGTGTGCAGACGGACAATGCTGTCTCCCCTGGCTTCCGCCTTCCCAATCACCTCCATGACTTCCTCCAGCGTCATGGTTCCGCTGTCATACAGAAGGGCGCCCGGCTTTGTCTCCCTGAGAAGCTCTCTGTTGACAAGGGTACCCGCATAAACCACCACATCCGCCTGCTGCAGCAGACGGAGCCCCCGCACTGTAATCAAATCCGTGGCCCCAGGCCCTGCTCCCACAATATGTACCATAACTCTATTCCTTTCTGTCTGCCTTGAGAGCTGCAAGCATCTGCCTGGCTCCCGGAGTCATTCCTAAAATTCCGCGTTCATTCGTAAACATGACGGCCTCCGCGCAAAGCTTCCCGCCGGCCCTCTCCCCCAGGTAAAAAGCCATCCGCTCCATAATCCGCTCCATGGTTTTCTCCCGAAGCCCGGGACGGGTCTCTAAAAGCGCCAGCCCCTGGTCCACTGTGACTGCCTGCAGAATTTCATTTACCAGTTCCTGATCCGCCCCGCAGGCCGCTCCCCAGGCTGCCAGAATCTCCATCCGGCCATCCGCTGTCCGCGAATGCGTGTCCATGATTCCCGCCGCTGTCTTGATGAGTTTTCCCCCATGGCCCACGAGCAGAATCTCTTTCACCCCCTCCCGGGCTGCCATGTCCAGGGTTTCCCCGATATAATTGCTGCAGATCACCGCCCGATCTTCCGGGATGCCCAGCTCGTCAGCGAGGAAACGCTCCCCATAATTGCCCGGCGTGACAGCCAGAATCTTCCACCCGGCCAGATGCTTCTGACGAAGCTCCAGGCGGATGGTTTCCAAAAGAGCCCTGCGGCTCATAGGCTCCACAATCCCGCTGGTTCCCAAAATAGAAATTCCGTCCCGGATTCCCAGCCTGGGATTAAAGGTCCGGCGGGCAATCTCCCGTCCCCCCGGAACAAAAATCTCAATCCACAACGCTCCGGAAAATCCTGTTTTGCGGCACACGCCGGCCACATGGGAAACGATCATCTGCCGCGGCACCGGATTTATAGCTGGTTCTCCCACTTTACAGCTCAATCCAGGCCTTGTAACCGTTCCAACTCCCACTCCGCCGGACAAATACAGGGAAATATCCTCTTCTTTATGTTCTATTATCCCACTTTTTTCCGTTTTTATAGGAGAGGCGGACACCGTTGCCCACACCAAAAGTCCATCCGTCACATCCGGGTCGTCCCCGCTGTCCTTGCGGACTGCGCAGGAGGCCCAGCCCGCACCGAACCGTTCTTCCTCCACAGCAAGCTCCAGACGCATCCCGCCGGGCAGCGTGACCGCAGCCTTTTCCACGCGCGTTCCGGCTAACAGCATCCATGCTGCAGCCTGGGCCGCCGCAGCCGCGCAGGTTCCCGTTGTATAACCCCGGCGCAGAGCGCCCTTATTTCTCTCCCTATCGATCTCTGTCAATTCCGCTCTCCCTCTCCCGCCCCCGGCACACCGTAATGCATGCCCTTCGGGCGGGCGCGCTTCGCGCGATAAAGTATACCCTCCGGGCACACCGTAATGCATGCCCTTCGGGCGGGCGCGCTTCGCGCGATAAAGTATATCATATCTCGTGGGGTTTCTCAATCTTTTTCCCGGGACACCCGGGCTGTCCATTCAGCGTTTTCCCCGCATCCGCTTCGCCTCCAAATCCCCGTTTTGCATTTATTTCTACCGGCCCTTCCAGGGCAGCGGCGGCCGTAATCCCCTCTCCGGCCCGTTTGCCGAAAACGAGGCGGCCGCCTCTGGCACAGGCGGCCCGCTCACACACGTTTCCCACGCCGACTGTCTCCCGGACAAATTTCGATTCGGAAAAATCACCGGCCAGCTGCGCCAGCTCCCCCGCGCTGTAAAACCGCAGCTCCCATCCATTTTCTTCCGCCAGCTTGCGGATGGCATTCTCATCTTTCTTGCAGTCTATGGTCGCCAGAGCCTTCACCCCGGCCAGATCCATATTTTCTTCTTCGAATATCCTCCGGATTCTCCCGGCCAGGACATCCGGATCCGTATCCCGCCTGCACCCAACGCCCAGCACCAGCTTTCGTGGAACCAGGCGCAGGAAGCTTGCTCCAGCGCCTCTTTTCTCCGGCTGCGGATATCCGTCTGCATCCAAAGAACCGCCGTTCTCCGGGCATCCATCCGCACCCGGCCCCTCCGCTTCCTCCAGGCCGCTGGCTGTCTCCGGATGCCCCCCTGCCCGGAGCGTCACCCAGATATTATGGCGGCAGAGGCGGGGAACACAGCCCGCCGGAAGCTCATCAACAGGAAAATCGCTGAAAAAGCCGACCGCATCCCCGGCCAGCAGGCCGGCGGAAATCTCCATTGCCTCCCGGCGGTCCGTGATGGCCAATCCGTTCCCAACAGCAAATACGTCCACAGCAAAGGTGCGGTTTACATCCGTAGCTGTGGTAATCACGGGCACTGCCCCCGTAATCCTGCTGATGCGCCGAGCCAGGGCATTGGCCCCGCCCACATGGCCCGACAGCAGGGGAATGGCAAACCGGCCGGCCTCATCCACCGCAGCGACCGGCGGATCCGTCATTTTATCCCGTATCCAGGGGGCAATCGCCCGGACCGCAATCCCCACAGCCCCCACGAAAATCATTCCCCGGCCCTCAGCAAACATCTGTCCGGCCCACTGGCTCACCGGCAGTTCCTGGAGCTCCAGTCCCTCATCCTGCCATCCGTCCGGCAGATGCCTCCTGGGGATCCAGGCGCGGCAGTCCTCTCCCTCCGCCCGCAGACGGGAAAACAAAACGCGGCACAATGCTGTGCCCCTGGCAGTAAAACAGATAAGTCCGATCTTCATCCGGCTCTCCTCCATAATAATCGCAACAGTTCAGACGGCGGGTAAACCGTTACGAATAATCATTCCCGTCCATTATATACGATTTCCGGAAATTTGAAAAGGCGCCGGGGCCATCCTATGACAGCCCCGGCGCCTGCACACGGCAGTACGGCCGGCGAACCTTTTGCCGCCAGCCGTACGTTGCCCTTAATTCCGCCGGCCGTACTTTGCTCTCAATCTTCAAACTCCAAATATGCCCCCTTCATGGGAGATGCCGCATGCTCGCCGAACAGCCTGAGCACGCCGCGGGTATATTTCCGCTTCCGCGGCGTCCATTTTGCGCGGCGCTCATTCAAAATGGCCTCGATTTCTTCCGGGGACCGCCGCTCCCCTTTGACGCCGACAATCTCCAGCCGGCGCTCCTGGACGTTGATATAGATCAAATCCCCCTCTTCCACCAGGGCGATGGGCCCTCCATCGGCAGCTTCCGGGCTGCAGTGGCCAATCACCGGACCGGTGGATGCGCCGGAAAAACGCCCGTCCGTGATAAGGGCGATGCTGCGGCCCAGCTCCGCGTCGGAGCTTATGGCTTCCGAGGTATAAAACATCTCCGGCATGCCGCTGGCCCTGGGGCCTTCGTAGCGGATCAGCACCGCGTCCCCCTTCCGCACCCGGTGGTGCAGTACGGCGTCAAGACATTCTTCCTCGCTGTCAAAAGGCCGGGCATAGAGGGTAGCCTCAAACATTTCCTTGGGGCAGGCCGTGTGCTTGATCACCGCGCCCTCGGGCGCGAGATTTCCCTTCAAAACCGCGATGCTTCCCTCCGTTCCAATCGCCTGGTCATACGGCCGTATAATATCCGATTTGGTCAATGAAAGCCCGCACCGGCAGTTCGCCTCATCCAGCCATCCCTGGCATTTCTCATAAAAACCTTCCCGCCTCAGTTCCTCCAGATTTTCTCCCAGGGTCTTTCCTGTCACTGTCATGACATCCAAATGCAGCACATGCTTGATTTCCTCCATAATAGCCGGCACACCGCCCGCATAGTAAAAGAACTCCGCAGGCCAGCGCCCTGCCGGACGCACATCCAGCAGGTAATGGGCGCCTCTGTGCATACGGTCAAAGGTCTCCCCCGTGATTTCCAGCCCGTACTCATGGGCCAGCGCCGGGATATGCAGGAGGGCGTTAGTGCTTCCGGAAATAGCTGCATGCACCATGATCGCGTTCTCAAAACTCTCCTTTGTGACAATGTCCGATGGTTTTAATCCGGCCAGCGCCAGCCGCACGGCCTGGCGGCCCGCCCGGTAAGCATATTCCAGAAGATCCGGGCTTGTCGCCGGAAGAAGGGCGCTGCCGGGGAGAGACAGCCCCAGGGCCTCCGCCATAATCTGCATCGTGGAGGCGGTTCCGATAAAGCTGCACGCCCCGCAGCTGGGACATGCATTGGACTTTGCCCAGTTTAAGGTCGCCTCATCGATCTCCCCCCGCTCATAGCGGGCGCTGTACATCCCCAGCTGTTCCAGGGTCAAAAGCCCAGGGCCCGCGCTCATCGTGCCGCCGGTCACCATCAGCGCCGGCACGTCAACCCGGGCCATGCCGATCAGATTTCCCGGCATGCCCTTGTCGCAGCTGGAGAGAAATACGCCGCCGTCAAAGGGCGTCGCGTTCTCGTGAATCTCAATCATATCCGCGATGATTTCACGGCTTGCGAGGCTGTAATTAATGCCGTCCGTTCCCTGGCTCTCGCCGTCGCAGATGTCCGTACAAAAATAGCGCGCCCCACGCCCGCCTTCATCCTTAATTCCCCGCTGCACCTGCTCCACCAGCTTATCCAGATGGCCGCTGCCGGGATGACTGTCCCCAAACGTGCTCTCAATCAAAATCTGCGGCTTTGCCAGATCTTCCGCTGCCCATCCGGTGCCGATGCGCAGCGGATCCAGCTCCGGGGCCAGCTTTCTCATTTTTTGACTTACCAATTCCATGTGCTTTTCCTCCGCCTTTTCCATGTGAAACGGCCAAACTGCCGAAAACAATTTTGCGCCGAATTCCTAAGATAAAAAAAGCATAGCACAGGCAAATCATCCGATCAAGTTGTCCGGCATCAATTCTACTTTCTGCCAAACAAAGCGGTTTTCTCCCTGGTTTTTGTGTGAAAACTTGTAAATATTCAATAATTTTCCGGTCTTCCTTCCCTGTACGCCCCTCAAAGTCATCATACCTTTTGTCTGCATAAAAACTGCAAACATCTATTTTTACACATATCCTACCCCTCTTCCCTGCGAAGCGCTTCCTCCTTCATCTCTCTCTTCTTTTTCGTGATCAGCCCCCCGATCCTTCCGCTCTCCTTGGCCGTCAGGCTTCTCCATCCCCCCTCCATCACCTTGGAATCCAGTCCCAGCTCCTGGGCAATCTCAAATTTCAGCTTTTCCTGCGGGCTCAGCTTTCTCGGATCAAAATCCACGGTCTTTTTCTTTCCCATAAAATGGTCTCCTTTCTCATCTCAAAATTTATCAGGAAAAGTGTACCCTATTTTTTACAACTTATTCCAATTATCCTTGCTTTTTGAAAATTTATATATTATACTGTAAATATACAGACGAACGAATGATATTTTTATACGCAAAGATAGCACGGACTTCGGTCCCCTTTTTCTTTTTAAGAAGAAAGGATTCCCTTGAATATTGCCATTATTGAAGATTGCGCGGAGGACGCCGGCCGTCTCTCCGACTATATAAAAGCATATTGCTCAGATGCCCAGATCTGTCAAGAAACCTCTATTTTTCAGAGCGCTTCGGATTTTTTCCACGTTTGGAAAGCCGGCGCTTTTGATTTGATTTTTTTGGATATCTTCCTGGAGGAAAGCAGAGAAGAGGCAGGTACGCAGGAAGAGCTCTCGGGACTTCGGGCTGCCCGCCGAATCCGCTCGGAGGATGAGCGCTGCACCATCATTCTGTGCTCCTTCAGTCCGGATTTCGCTCTGGCCGGCTATGAGCTGCGGGCCCTGGACTATCTGGTAAAGCCGGTTTCCTATGAAGCGCTCTGCAAGACCATGGAATACTGTCTCTCCCGCATGCAGAAAGGGCAGAGACATTATATCGAAGTCAAGGAAAGCAGGATCATGACAAAAATCCGGCTGGACGACATCTTGTACACCGATTATTTCAACCATTACATACAGATACATCTCTCGGAACGGATCGTGCGGACTTATATGCGCTTCAGCGACTTTTCTCCCATGCTCCTGTGTTACCCCCAGTTTATCTGCTGCTACCGCAACTGTATCATCAACATGGACAAAGTTACATCCCTCTTAAAGACGGATTTTGTCCTTTCATCGGGAGAGCGCCTGCCTATTACCAGAAACCTGCGTCCCCAGGTTCAGCAGGAATACGCAGACTATCAGTTCCGCAAGCTGAATGGAGGCTTAGGATGACATTCGTATCCATCCGCCGGTTCTGTCTTATATTGGCGGCAAACGTATCTATTTTAGGGCCCTTTTTCGCGGCTTTTCACAGAGAGCTGCGTTTTTCTATGTACAAAACCACAGGTATCCTGGCAGGATACCTGTTTTTTGTATTTTTCCTTTCTTCCGTGTTCTGCATTCTCCTGCCGGGCCATCCCTGGACATTTACCCTGATGCCCTGCCTTGTCATGCCCTTTCACGTGATTTTGTGCGTCCTTCTTTCAAAAATGCGCTGGACTGTGATTGTCTATACGCTTTTTATGTTCCAAAATTTTGCTGACGCGGCACTCCTCTTCGGCATGCTGCTGCGGGATCTTTTCTTTTCCCTGCATATCGCTGTCCCCGGCATTCCCTCTCTCCTGCCGCTCCTTATGCTCTTTGTACTGTGTCCCTGCGCCTGCCTGTTCCTCACCCCCTACCTGAGAAGCGCGGCGGAATACACCCGCACGCTCTCCAGTTGGAAGACGCTGGCCTCCATCCCTCTCATTTTTTCAATCATCTTTCGATGCATCGGCTTTGATCTCTCCTCTGCCTCTCCGTTTCTTGACGGCAGCCGCTTTTTCCGCTGCGTTCTTTGGATTGCCTGCGTATGCCTTGTCCACTACGTAATTCTTCACGCCCTGCTCAGCCTGTCTCAGAATTTTGCTCTCCGGGAGGAATATAAGACAATCCGCCTGCTGGCGGACCTCCAAACTTCCCAGATGTCCCGCCTGCAGAAAGCGCTGGATCAGACAGCCCAGGCCAAGCACAATATGCGCTTTCATTTTGCCGCCGTCAAAGGGTTTCTGGAACAAAAAAAGAGCCAAAAGGCTCTCAACTATATCAATGACTACCTGGGAAGCAGCCAGTCCTCCGGGGAGGCCCGCTACTGCCTGAATCTGCCGGCCAATTCCCTCCTGGACTATTACCTGGATGAGGCAAAGAAAAATTCCATCCGCGTCACGGCTCACGTATCTCTCCCGGCTGTTCTCCCGCTGTCCGAGATCGACTTCTGTACCATCCTGGGCAATCTCCTTTCCAATGCCCTGGAGGCCTGCATGCGCCAGGAAGGAGGCGATCCATCCATCACCGTAAATATCCGTCAATCCGGCAGCTCCATGATCACACTGTCCATTTCCAATTCCTATTCCCACGAAATCCGCAGGCAGAACGGCATTTTCCTATCCTCCAAGGGCGACCGGCCCGGAATCGGCACCGCTTCGGTCCGGTATCTGGTGGAGCGCTATCACGGGGTTTTGAACTACAAATACGGAAACGGGCTTTTCGTCGCATCCCTGCTGCTCAACCCGGAGATCGGCAGGAACGCATAAACACTCTGCCGCTTTTCTGCGTGAAGGGTCAAAAAAGGCTCCCGCCTGTAAGCGGAAGCCCCTCTGCCGTCTTGCTTATACGCTGCAGCGGCCATAATACCGCTGTGCCGGATTATTCTTCTGTAGACTGTGCTACTGCATCAATGTCCACGTCCGCCACATCCGCATCCTCATGAGCAGGAGCGTTGAGCAGCGCCTTGATGCTCAGGCTGATCTTGTGATCCGCCTCATTAAAATCTACTACCTTAGCCTCTACCTCCTGGCCGATCTTCAGCACGTCGGAGGGCTTCTCAATGTGCTCTCTGGAAATCTGAGACACATGAAGCAGAGCGTCTACACCAGGCTCCAGCTCCACAAACGCGCCGAAGTCCGTCATACGGGCAACCCGGCCGCTCACTACACTGCCGGCCGCATACTTCTCAGCTGCATGCACCCAGGGATTCTCCTCCGGGAACTTAAGGCTTAAAGCAATCTTCTCGCCCTGGATATCCTTGATCAGCACGCGGAGCTTCTCACCGGTCTTGAATACCTTCTTGGGATTCTCCACACGGCCCCAGCTCATCTCGGAGATGTGCAGCAGGCCGTCCGCGCCGCCCAGGTCAACGAATGCGCCGAAGTCGGTCACATTCTTCACGGTTCCCTCCACAGTATCGCCGGGCTGAATTCTTGCAAACAGCTCTTCCTTCATCTTGGCCTTCTGGGCCACCAGAAGCTGCTTTCTGTCGCCGATGATCCGTCTTCTCTTAGGATTGAATTCCGTGATCACAAACTGGATCTCCTGTCCCGCATACTTGGACAGATCTCTCTCATACATATCGGAAACAAGGCTTGCGGGGATAAACACCCGTGCGCCCTCTACTTCCACGCTCAGGCCGCCGTCAAGCACCTGGGTAACCTTGGCGGTAAGAACCTCCTGGTTCGCGCAGGCCTCTTCCAGACGCTTGTTGCCTCTGTCAGCTGCCATTCTCTTATAGGAAAGGGATACCATGCCCACGCCATCGTTGAGCTTGATCACCTTTGCCTCCATCTCCTCACCCACCTGCACCTTGGTCGTCAGATCCAGGTTGTTGTCATTGCTGTACTCCTCACGGGTAATCACGCCCTCGGACTTGTTCCCCGCAATACTCAGGATGATCTCATCCTTGCTGACTTCAATAACCTGACCAGTGACAATCTCTCCTGTACGTATTGGTTTGGTGGATTCTTCCTCTTGTTTTAATAACTCTGCAAAACTCTGCTCTGCCATTCTGGTATGAACCTCCTCAATAATCTTTTTTGGGGTGGATGCCCCAGCTGTAATACCTACGCTGCGCACAGAAGATACACTATCAGGATCTAAATCGCCGAGTGTCTGAATGTAAAAAGTGTTTTTACATTCCTTGAGGCATATCTCGTAAAGCTTCTGGGTATTGGATGAATGGCGTCCTCCGACGACAATCATGGCCTCCACCTGGGAAGCAATCTTCGCAGCCTCCACTTGTCTTTCCTGTGTTGCATTGCAAATCGTATTTAAAACACTACTATCATAACCCTTTTTCGAAATTTTTTCAACTAATTCTTTAAATTTGTTGTAATTAAATGTCGTTTGGGACACAATGCACAGCCTGCGTCCCTCCGGCGGGAAGAAGCGTTCTGCCTCCTCCTCACTTTCGATCACCACCGTATCCGCATTTCCCCAGCCTCTGATGCCTTCCACTTCGGGGTGGGACGGGCTTCCGATAATCACCACCACATCCCCGGCTGCCGAGTGCTCTGCGACGATCCGATGAATCTTCTTCACAAAGGGGCAGGTGGCATCCACAATCTCCACTCCCCGCTCTTTTAAAATATCGTAAATGTGGCGGCTGACTCCGTGGGAGCGGATAATGACTGTCCCCTGATTCACCGGCAGGCGTCTTAGATCTTCCTCTGTTTCCAAAACCCGGACGCCTTTTTCCCCCAGATCCCGCACCACCTCTTCATTGTGAATAATGGGGCCGTAGGTGTAAATGGGGCCCCGGATTTCTCCCCGGGCCTGCGCCTCGATCTGATCGTACACCCGGTCCACGGCGCGCTCCACGCCAAAACAAAAGCCGGCGGTCTTCGCCACGATTACCTCTCTGCTCATGTCATGCCTCCGAATCCTCGGACCGAACCGCATCCGAAGCCCCGCTGTCCGCTTCCTCACAGGCTGCACCTGCAGCCTCGCAGTCCCCGGCAATTTTCAGCCCCTTCTCCTTTGCCACGGCAAGGATTGCCTCCACCACCTGGTCAATGGTCATCTGGGAGCTGTCCACCACCACCGCGTCCTCCGCCTGTTTTAAAGGCGCATGTTCCCGATGCATGTCCTTCCAGTCCCGGTTCGCGATGTCCTTCTTTATCTCCTCCAGATCGCAGGCCTCTCCCTTTTCCGTAAGCTCCCTGAAACGCCGCAGCGCCCGCACCTCCACAGAGGCCGTCAGGTAAATCTTGGCAGGGGCCTGGGGAAGCACGCAGGTGCCGATGTCCCGTCCGTCCATAATCACATTCTCCCTGGCAGCCAGTTCCTTCTGAAGCTCCGTCAGCTTTTCCCGCACCGGCATGTAAGCGGAAACCACCGAGGCGGTCTTTCCCACTTCCTCGGTGCGTATCTGTCCGGAAACATCCTCTCCGTTTAACAGCACCTGCTGGGCGCCGTCCTGGTAGCGGATGGACACCTCCGCCTCACTGCAGGTTCGGCTCACTGCCTCCTCATCCGCAGGGTTGATCCCCTTCCTCAGAAAATACAGGGCCATCGCCCGGTACATGGCCCCGGTGTCCACATACACAAATCCCAGCTGCCCCGCTGCCCTCCTGGCGATGGTGCTCTTTCCCGCTCCGGCGGGCCCGTCAATTGCGATGTTAAAATGTTTCATGTAAATTGGCTCTCCTAATTCATTGATGGACCGTACAAAACGGCCGCGCTATGCTCCCATTATACCCAATTTCAGCTCCCTGCGCAATTATAAATTATTCGGGCTGACTGCGGTTAAACCGCCGCAGAACAACAAAGGCAAGTACCGCCGCCAGCAGGGAAGCTCCCGGGACATTCAGCCACAGGCCTGTAAGTCCGAGGGGCCACAGGAGGATGATAACCGCCAGCGGGAATACAATGGCTATGCCTACGGACAGCATCATAGCGGGCACTGGTTTTTCCACCGCAGACATATAGCTCTGGGTGGCAAATGAGAACCAGCGGATCAGGTAGGCAAAGCTGAAGAGCTTCAAGGCAGGAACCGCCAGCTCCACCACCCCGCTGTCCGCATTCTGCAGGAACAGTCCCGTAATCTGGGACGGGAAGCAGAAAATCACCACCGCCGATGCGATAGACAAAACAGCCCCGGCTGTAAAGCAGCAGCGTTCAATATCCCGCACTCTTTTCATGTTTCCGGCGCCCCAGTTGTAGCCCACGGCCGGCTGCAGGGAATCGCACATTCCGTAGAGCAGCGGCTGTACACGCGCAGATACTGAACTGCCAGCTCAGCCAGCTGCCCCTCTGCTCCCATGAGCCGGATCAGCGTGGGCGCGGAAAAGAAAATAGCCAGCCCCAGCAGCAGGCCTGTCACCACAATCATAAGGCAGGCGCTGGTAAATATGCTGTTGGCTTCCGCCTCCTTTTTTTCGCCCAGCCGAACCGAGATCGGCACGGCAGATCCCACGCCGATCAGATCCGCAAGCGAAAAGTTAATGATTACAAGCGGCATAGCCAGGTTCAGAGCCGCAAAAGCGTCCCCCGCCAGTATCCGTCCCACCAGAACGCCGTCGATGGTCTGGTACAGGGCGGAGGCCAGCATGCCTACGGAGCCCGGAATAGCCGCCAGAAAGAACAGCTTTACCGCCGGGGTTTTTGAAAATAATTCTCTGTAATTCATGATGTCTCAACCTCCAAATTTTCATCTCCTGCGGCCTTTCTCCGGCAGCGCCGCAGCCTGCTGTCCATATCCGCATGCACAAAGATTCGCATCGGATGCATCTGCGCCAAAATATAATCCGCACACCGCCCTACAATCACGCAGTCCGAGGTATTGGCCATGTCCGTGATGATCGCTGACTGTTCCCGGAAAACCGCCAAATTCAGCTCCCACTGGCCGTTCTGCATGCAGCGGAAACTGCGCCCCACATGGATAGGGAAGGAAAAAGAAGGCCGTTTCTCCACCATTCCGTGAATGTATTTTTCGGAAAGATCCGTCCTTTTGGCGATTTCCTCCAGAATTTCCTGGTCATAATAGGCGATCCCCAATTCTTCGGCCAGACGGCGGCCCATCTCCCTGCCGCCGCTTCCGAATTCCCGTCCAATGGTAATGATCCTGTTCATGTTTTGCTCTCCTTTCGCTCCTCTTTTTGGGCTTGCCCGGCCCCTCGGCCTCCCTGCTCATGTACCCTTGCACGGCCGGGGCTTTCACAACAAAAAAAGGCCGGATAAGATACGGACGTTTCAGTCCGTGCCTTATCCAGCCTGTCATTTCTTTGCGAATGACCTGCCCTCCGAGCAAGCCCCTTCATTATACAGGATACATCTTATTTGTCAAGAGCGTTTTTGCCGTCCGCCGATACAATGCAGAGAGCGACAGTGTTATTTCAGGGTTTCAATGGATTATTGTTCACCTGCTCCAAATTCCGCTTCGAACCGCCGGCACGCCTCCCGAATTCCGTCTGGCTGGTGAAAAATATTATGGCGGGTCCCCACAATCATATCGATTCCCAATTTCTGGCAGGACGCGCACCTTTCCCGATCCACACCTCCATCTACGGAAATCAGAAAATGACTGCCGCATTTTTCTCTCAGATCGGCCAGCTCCTCAAGTCGTTCCATGGTTCCCTCCAAGAATGGCTGACCGGGGAAGCCAGGTTCCACCGCCATCACAAGAACCATATCCACATACTTTGCATACGGAAGTATATGATCCACCGGCTGGGAGGGGTTAATTACAATTCCCGCTTTCATGCCCGCCCTATGAATCGTGTCAATGGTCCGGCGGACAAAGGATGTGCTGTCCGTATGGAACGAAACATAATCCGCTCCGGCAGTTTTCAGACGGTCTATATAATCCATCGGATTTGTAACCATCATATGGACATCTGCGGTAACCTGCGGATATGCCGCCTTTATTTCACGCACCAAATCCAGCGGGTAACACAGATTCGGCACATAATGTCCGTCCATCAGATCCATATGAAAAAACCTTGTGCCTCCCTCCACCAGCTCATTCAACCCTTCCCGAAGCTGTAAATAGGGAATATTCACAATCGAAGCCGTATTAATCATATCTCTGCTCCTCTTCAATCTGCTTCAAAACCTCGAAGCCTCTTTCATTATTCTTTCTCCTCTGTTCCGCGAATCCCTCGCACCATTGTCCCGCCAAAAAGCGCTCCGCCATCTCACATCCCATATCAAAACTTACAACCCTTGCTCCCATAGCCAAAACGTTGGCGTTATTAATTAAGGAAATTTTTTCTGCGGTAAATATGCTCTCGCACGCCACGCAGTAAACGCCTTTGAATTTGTTTGCAATCAGACTGGCTCCAGCCCCTGTGCCGCAGAAAACAATGCCCCTCTCGCACGCGCCGCTTTGAATTTTTCGCGCCAAATTAGCTGCAGCTTCAAAATACAGGACATTTTCATCCTCCGACAGCTGCCCCACATCCTCCACCTCATAGCCAAGATTCATAATGTATTTTTTTACCTGCTCCTTTAACTGAAAAGAAGATGCCTCACATGCAATTGCTACTTTCATACGTTTTCCTCCTTTTGAGTAATCGTTTATCCTATATTTTGCCTTCAATGATAGTATGTTTTGTCTTTTCTGTCAATATTATGTTGAATTATTTTGTTTTATAGAATATAATTTCTATTATATTTTTTTATAAAAGCGAATATCAACGGTTCTTTTGTATGATAATCGTTTATTTTATGTTAACAGCAAGTTTCCTCTGCTCTTTTATCAAATATTGCGTTGTCTTTTTTCTTCGGTTATTTTAAAATAGGATTCAAGAAATGAGGAGATATGTTATGGGAACGCCGAAACCTACCATTAAAGATATTGCTGAGATAGCCGGTGTTTCGCTGCCAACCGTGCATAAAGCCATTTACGGAAAGCCGGGCATCAGTGAAGCAACCAGGAAACGAATCCTGGACATTACCGAGGAATTGCATTATGTGATAAACCCAACCGCTTCCCGCCTTAAACGGGGAGTAATTAACCTTGCCATTGTTCTCCCTATGCTTTCCCGCCAGTATGACCAATTTTTCCGTAAAATGTGGGAGGGCGTGGAACGCTGTGAAAAAAATATGGCGGACTATAATGCCGTTCTGATCCGTTTCCCCTGCGGGCGGACCAGCGAAAGCCAATTTCCCATCTTTGAAGAACTTTTGACGCGGGAGGATATTCATGGTGTAATCACCTATTGCTGGGATGACAAAGCCCTGAATCCTTACTTTGAGCGCCTTAAGCAAAAGGGTATTCCCGTGGTAACCGTAGATTCCGATGCAGTTGGCTCCTGCCGTATTGGCTGTGTACGGGCATCCGGAAGACAAACCGGACAGCTGGCCGCTGAGCTTCTCTCTAAAATGATCCCGTATCCGGGAAGGCTTATCTTTTTAAATGGGAATGTCCAGCAGGCGCTGCTCCGCGACAATACGCTGGGATTCTACAGCTACATCACGGAAAATCGTCCGGATTTGGCTGTCCTGGGAATCGGCAACGCCTGCGGCGCCATGTCCCTGGAGGATACGCTTGTGCAGGAGATAAAGAATCATCCGGACATCGTGGGCATTTACTGCAACAGCGCCTCCAATGTCCTCAGCATGTGCCGGGCCCTGGAGCGTACAGCCTCTCTTGGAAGGATCACCGCTGTGGCCAGCGACATATTTGAGGAGCTGGAGCCCTATCTGGACAGCGGCCTGGTGGCTGCCACCATATGGCAGGCCCCGGAGCTCCAGGTGCAGGAAGCGATCCGGATGCTCTATGACTACATCGACGGCTCTCCCTGGGAAAATGAAGTGGAGTATGTAAAACTTGGTATTGTTATGAAACATAACTTTAGAAATTATTTGATAGAAAAATAATGGTATTTCAGGGCGATCTGAACTCGTCTTTTTACGGAGGAATCGGCAAATATTGATGTATCTTTATGGAAAATATGATATACTTTTATGAGGGAAAGTCGAATGGGATTAGAGAATGTAAAATCAGGCAAGCTGCTGTATCATCTGACCGAACTGAAAAATCTCGAATCAATTATCCGTTTTGGATTAATTCCAAGGAAAGTTCTCCTGGAAAATACAGTAACATTTGAAGATATAGCAAATCCGGAGATTATTGTGAAGCGGGAGCGTTTGGGTTTGGATGAATATATTCCATTTCATTTCCATCCCTATACTGCATTTGACCTTGCAGTAAAAAAGCAGCATGCAAATGATGAAATGATGTATATCTGTATCCGCAGGGAATTGGCAAGGAGGAATAACTTTAAAGTCCTTCCAAAACATCCTCTGTCATTGGAAGACTGCCAGCTATACGATTATGAAGAAGGATTTAAGAGGATTGACTGGGATACCATGGCAAAGGTTGGATTAACTGATCCGGATTCAAAACAGACCAAAATGGCAGAATGTCTGAGTGCAAAAGTGATTCCGGTAGATTGTTTTCAGTGTTTTTATGTTCCATCCGAACAATCAAAGGAATTCGCGGAAAACACGCTGCGTGCATACGGGATCGAGTTTCCTCCGCCATTTGTCAATGTAATGCCACAGTGGTTCTGACAGGGAGGTGATTGTGTTGATTAAATATGTAACAGGAGATATGTTTGCGTCCGGAGCAGAGTGTTTAATTAACACAGTTAACTGCGAAGGGTATATGGGAAAAGGAATCGCCTATCAATTTAAGATGAAATTTCCTGAAAATAATAAGTCCTATGTAAAAGCATGCAAAAATGGCAATCTGCACCCAGGGACTTTGCATGTGTTTGTAGAGGACGGAATTACAATTATAAATTTTCCCACAAAAGACAGATGGAGAGAAAATTCCAAACTGAGTTATATAGAGACAGGCTTGGATGAGTTGCTGAAAGTGCTTCCTGAACTGCAGGTTACGTCGATTGCGATTCCGCCGTTAGGGTGCGGAAACGGAGGGCTTCAATGGCCTGTGGTAAAACATCTGATCGAGGAAAAATTGAAAAAGGTCGCGGATGAATACACATTTCTGATTTATGAGCCGAGCGGCAATTATGTACAGAAGCCCAAGACTGCCCCGAAGCTCTCTGCTTCCAGTCTGATTATCATGAAGCTGAAGATGGGACTGAAGAAACATACGAAGCTGCGGCTTCAAAAGGCGGCATATTTTATGGATATATTTGCTGGTGAGTCATATTTTTCTTTTCAGAAGCATAAGTATGGGCCTTATGCATATGCAATTGATATCGTAGGACGTGATATCGGCGCATATCAGGAATTTTATCAGATCAAAGATACAGAAACAACGTATCAGATGGCATATAAGACCATATGCAGTGAAAAAACAGACAAAACGCTGGAAAGACTGCTGCCAGCGGTGGCAGAGGCTGTACAGTATGTAAATCAAATTGAGAGTGACCACAACCTGGAAGGGATTTCGACCGTATTATTTCTTGTACAGTCTGAATCGGAACAGGCCGAGAGCCAGATTATTCAGAAATTTAAAACGTGGTCAGAGGATAAGGCGCTTCGCTTTTCGGAGGATGAGATAAAAAAATACATCAGGTATCTGGAAACAACCGGGCTCATTCAAAAGAATGCAGGTGGAAATTTTGAATGTGTCAGCTTCAAACATACTGAAAAACTTTGCAATATTTGATAAGAGGGTGTCGGTTACTACCGTTTTTTAACCGACACCCCCATTTTCTCCCATCTGCCCGCCCCCTCCGGCGGCCGTTTCTTCCCCTTCGTTGGCTTCCTCCATAATCACTTCCGCAGGGAGAATATCCTCCTGGACGTAGCGCACCCGGAGCACGGCCTGAGGCCAGTTGAGGCTCACCTTTGCGCGTCTGCCCCGCTCCTGCCCAGCTTTTCCCAGCATGTCCAGAAGCTGTGCCAGAACTTCCTTCGTCAGGTACCCGCCCCGCCAGTGGAAGGTGAAAATTTTCCCTTTTTTTGCCGCCTGGAGCGCCCTCTTATAGACTTCTTCTGTCTTTGTGAAGGACAGTTTCTTTTCCCTGTAGTAGAAATGGTCCCCGTCCGTGCAGGCCGGAGCAGGGGCTATCAGCGGCTCATGGTCCCGGAATATTTTCTTGTCGTCCAGATTGAAATAATCATAGCGGATTTCTTCTCCGGTCAGACTGCATTTTCCCAGGCTGTTGTCAAAAGTGGCATCCAGATGGTAATAGGTTCCGCCAATATTCACCACGTTCCAGGTATGGCGGTATTTGATGCCTTTCTCCGGGTTATTTCCGCAGAGCGCGATCATACACCAGATTCCCAGGGCATCGCAGAGCACCTTCACGGATTTCGCAATTCCTTCGCAGACCCCGACGCCCTGTCCCAGAGGGCCGATAATCTCATGGGAGTAGGGCTTTTTCAGCTTATCATAGCGGACATTCTGGCAGATAAAATCGTGGATATACCGCTCCCTTTCCAGGGGCGAGAGAGCCTTGGCCGGGCGCGCAAGCTTTTCCACCCGGGCCGCCATGGCCTTCTGGTGTTCCCGCACCCGCGGCCGGTCAAACAGGTATTCCGGCTTAAAAATCAGATTGGGCGAGTCCGGATAGTATTGATACCGGAAGCTGGGCGCCCAGAAAATCTCCGGGTGATCCAGCCTGAGCCGGAAGAACACCTCTCCCAGCTCCTGTTTCTCCAGCCGCGGCACCTGAAAACTGTCCGCCAAACTGGCGATCCCCTGCTCCATGGCCCGGTAGGCGGCCTGCTGGGGTTTGGTCATTTTTGTATAGTAATAGGGTTCCATGATGTGTCTCCTGTGTCTCTTTGGCGCTCTGTCAGAAGCGTTCCAAGCAGCTTTTACCGGGCAGCCTTTTACCGAACATGCGAAATCGTTTATTGCTTTTTTATTACCGGGATCCAGATTTCACTGTATGCATAGTTCGCTTTTTCTTCGTACATTTTCGTAAATGAAAAAGAGAATGGCTCTGCCAGTTCATAATCTAAGGCCGCAAACCATTCGGAATAAATTCTTGCCATTGTATCCTGCAAAGTAAACGGAAATATTCCCTCGTTCGGAAAGACCGCCCATGTATGTGCCTTAACGGAAAATGTATCCAGATTATTGCTGATATTGCTTTCGGTTGTTAAAACGCCGATCAGATGCGTCAGTTCTCCGGCTTCTTTGAGAAAGTTTGTATCTGATTCATAGGAAACATTTACCATCTCATATGGCTCCATATTTTGCAGCCGCTTCATTTCTTCTTTTTGCTCCTGCGTTATACTCTGCGCCAGTTTCAAAATTGCATTATTTACTCCCTCAAATTGCAGCGGCACGCGTTTGCTGACACCTGCAAATGTAAATGCAGGTTTTTCAATGATTTTATATTCCATCAATGTTCCTCCTTCAAAAGTAAGTATAACACGATTCAAAAAGATATGCCCGTCAAACGGAACTTTCTGTCCCCGTCCCAAAGTCCGCGTCCGTCCGCACGGCGGCGCTGTAGACCTCCTCCCTCCCGTCCGCAAAACGGCACTGAAAGAGGAATCCCCGCAGCACACCGCCTGTCCGGTCATTTTTCGGATATCCCCGCTCCATGGCCTTCCCGTTCTCGTCCAGATAAAGGACAGGGGCTTCCGGCTGCAGCTTCGTCCCCTTTCCCAAGCCATCCGTGTTCTCCAGAAAATTTTCTCTGGAATCCGTAAGCACCATGTCATACACTGTAATTTCTTCCAGGCGGATATCTTCTGGGAACGCAAGCTCCAGGCGGCTTCCCAGGGGCAGATAGCGGACGTTTTCCTCCATAGTGAGCGCCGGGAAAGCGCCTGCTCCCTTGGCAGCAGCGATCATTGTTTTTTCCGTCCCGGATCCGCTGGTAATTTCCAGGGCTGGCGTGGGTTCCTGATCCGTCACCCGAAAAAAATACTGGTATCCGGCCGATCTTCCCTCTTCTCCAAAGGAGACACGAAGCTCCACCAGATAGTCTTCCTCCGGCTCCGGAAGCACAATATTCTCCAGCCCATCCGCCGCGGTTCTCTCTCCCAGGCTTGTGCCGTTCAAGGTAAACCGTTCATATGCGCAGGACAGAGGCTCTTCCTCTGTCCGTATGGCGATCCCCGGCTGGTAGGGCACCATCGGCACACCCGCAATATCCCCGGGCTGAAGATAACCGCTGTAATCGCTTATTGTCTGCTCCTTTCCCTCCCCGTCCAGCGTAATGGATTCTGTGTAATTGATATGTTCTATGGGAATAAACGTCTCTTCCCCGGAAACAACCGTTACACACGGGAATGAAAATGCCTGGTTGTTTTTTGCTGCCTGAGGCGCATCTGCGGCTGTTTGAGAGGCTTGGCTGTTTCCGGCTGCTGCCATGCCGTCCGGCCCTTCTGCCCCGCAGGACGCCAGGCACAGTCCGGCTGCCAGGAGTATACCGGTAAATCTCCATTTTTTCATATCCACATACCTCCCCTGTTTTTTCCTATATGCCGCGCGATTCCCGCCCGCAGTCCGGGCACATGTCCCGCCGCACGAAATGAAGGCCGTCAGGTATCCATTTTGCAGCAGTATAATATGCCCGTATCCGAGTCATAAACTCCTATGGTAAAGTTGAAGGATCCGCGGTGCAGGATATCCGCGCCGGACGCCTGCCCGTCTATGATCTGCCGGTCACGCAGCCAGTAGTATCCGTTTTCAACCGCCGGTATCAGAGGGGTTCCATCCCCATCCGTCAGATACGGGCCGTATCTTCCATCCGTAAATTCATAGCCGCAGAGAAGGGCCTGTACCGTCTCATTCGCAGGAAATGCCTGCCAGTGCCCATCCGCCTTCAGCCTTTCCTCCATCGTTCCGTCCGCAAACCGCACAGCGGCAAAGAAGAGACCGTCCCCATGAAATCCGCCGTGACTGTCCTCCGCCGTCAAAAGTTCTCCATCCGGAAGATCCAGGCTCAGTTCGCAGCTGATTTTCTTCAGGGCTTCTTGATTCTCATCCCTTCCGCATCCAAAAAGCACGGCAGCCGTCAAAAGCAATCCAAGCGCCAGCAAAACCACCCGGCGCAGCGCATTTTTCTCACCCATAGTGCATTCTCCTTTCCCAGCATTCAGCTGACCGGCGCGCTTAAAAACCCATGCCCCCGCGCCTCATTGTACAGGCCGTAGGAGGGCAGAATGCTTCCCGCTTCTTTTGAAAATCCTTCATATGCCGCCCATACCTGAAACCTCTGCGGCAGCGCATCCCAGGGCGCCCCCGGAAGGTAGATGAGCAGGCTTTCTGTGGATTCCAGGCCGGCGGCTGCGGTGTATTCATACCGCACGCCATTTTGAATCTCCTCCGTACCTTCCTCCTTCTCATACTCCATATTCCGAATTTCCACCCGATACGTGTAATCATTCACCCGAACCGGCGAGGAAAGCTGTCCCTCAAACCGGCACTGGTACACGGTCCCGCCGGGATACGCTGTGTCCCGGTTTCCCATATCGCTGTCTATATATTCTCCGGAAAAGCTTCCGTCCGGACGAATGGAAAACGTCGTGTCCCAGGATCCCGCGCCGCCGGAAAAGCAAAAGGATAAACCGTCCAGATCTGCAAATGAAAACGCCCCGTCCCGGCTTTGGCTGCCGGGTTCTCCTTCGTTCGGATCATCACTTTCCGTCTCTGTTCCCTCTATCGCTTCGATTGTAAAATCCACGGTTTCATTTCCGGATTCCCCTGTCCGCTCTGCGGATATCTGGGCCAGAAGGGATCCCTTCTCCGGATACCAGAATCCGGACATCCCCTCCGCTGAAAGGCCCGGAACAAACTCCATAAAGGTGCTGACCCCCGCCAGAAAGGTGAGACGGCCCATATAGTCCGCTTCCGCGATCTGACCTCCGTCAAACCCTTCCAGGGAGAAGGTTCCCGCAGTGCTTCCCTGGTCAAAAAAGGTCACGGTGTTTTCCTCTTTCTTTACCTCATAGGACAGGCGTTCCCCCAGGCGCTTTTGGCATTCCTCCCGGTCAAAGGGGACTGCCTCCAGGTGCCCGGTTTCCCATCGCATAAAGGCCCAGAGATCGTCCGCTGACTCTCCGTTTTCCGTGTGCGTGTGAAAGGACACCAGCAGAATATCCTCTTCAGGATCCCACAGCATGCGCGGCGGGACAAGTTCTCGGGACGTATAGGCAATGTCCGAAAAATACGAGGTATTTCCAAATAAATCCCGCAGAAGGATTCCTTCATACCGTCCCTCCGGGGCATAGTAGCCGTACATTTCAAACAGCCCTTCCGGGGACTTTCCCAGGCTGACAATTCCCTCTTCCCCCGCCTTCTCTGGCAGCTCTTTCAGGGAGACTGCCTGAATTTTTTCCTGGACAAAAGCGTCCGCCATAGCCAAAAACCCTTCCGTCTGTTCCCCGCCGGATTCCGCAGGATGTGCGTTCCCCTCCCGGTCCGTCGGAGCTGCCGCTTCCTCCTGGACAGAATGCACGGTGTCCATGGTGCTCTCCGCCCGGATCGGTGCTTCCCTGCCCGTTCCCCCGCCGGTTCCATCCGCCTGTGCAGGGCTTTCCGAAGCCCCGCAGCCGGTCACCAAAAGGCTCCATGCAGCCATCCAGACAGTTGCTCTTCTCCCCCAATTTTCCTGCTTTTTCATGCGCTCTCTCCTTTACACAGCCCCCACATGCCACCCGTAATTGATTCCGTTCCAGTCCATTACGGCCTCACCCGCAAAGGCATCCGCCTCTCCGTCAAACATGAAATCCGTGACCGCGTACCTTGCGCTGCGCACATCCCGTATCACAATATGAAGCCGGTTTTCCGTGTCCATCCACGCCTCCCCGGCAGGTATGCCGAGCTGCACCCGGTCGTCAAACAGCGTGTAGGCTCCATCGCCCTGCACCGCCCGGATTACGAAGCGGCAGTTGTCATCCAGAGCGAGTTCCCCGTCAATCACCATGTCCTCCTGAGCCCAGAGCTGAAGCTCCCATTCTTCCTCCCCCCAGAAGAACGCGCTTGACTCATAGAGAGCCATTTCCTCCAGAGTGCCGGCGTCTGCCTCCCGCATGACGGTCACGCCGGCGGCGGCCGGCGCCGGCTGCTCTCCGGCCGTTTCCCCACTGGTAAATTCCAACGTCACTGCCTGCACCAAATCGATCCCTTCAAATTTTGAGGGTTCAAAGTAATCCTCCGTGGAAAAGCTCCGCATCCGTGTTCCGCTGTCATAGGCCATGACTGCCACAGGGGCCTCTTCATCCAGCTCCATCTCCCGGAATTCTTCCAGGAACCCCACCGCGCTTCCCACAATCTCTTTTTCCAGGAAAATGGGTTCCGTCTCATAGGAGGCAGTCCCCTGACTGTTTATGCGAAAAGACACCGTGTAATCCTTCCCAAGCTCCAGAGCAAATGTGCCTTCCAGCGCCCCTTCGGATACATTCCCTGCCGCGCCGGCTTCGCCGCTCTGTCCCTGGCTGACGCCTCCCTGTCCCAGGCCAATGCTTCCTCCGCCGGTCTCTTCCCACGCCCCGTCCGCGCCCAGGCGGTACACATGTACTGTCAGGCCGGACGCTCCCTCAGGCCCGCAAAAGGCAATGAGTTTCGACCGCCCAAACATTCCAAAGGCTTCCAGCACGTCCTTCTCTCCCTGGGACAGGCTGCATGGCGCAATTCCCGCCCCGTTCAGGGCCGTGGCCGTCTGGGAAGCCGCCTCGCTCCCGCAGGCGCACAGTCCCAGGGGCAGCACTGCCGCCAGTGTCAATGCCGCCGCCTTTTTCATTCCATTTTTTCTCATTCTCCTTCCCCCTTCCGAACATATATGACGATTTTCCCTTTCACAAGGGATACGGAGCATCCGCCCATTCCATCTAAATCCAGTTTACCTTAAAAGAAATTCAATGAAAAGAGCATTCCGAAAAGAGTAAGGATATCTAAGAATCCCGTAAGGATCGCGAAAAAATCCGCTGCATCTAATGCTCCTTGCAGCTCCACGCCTCCACTTCCAGTTTGATGACTGCGGTCCGGTTCACCGCCTCTTCCCCGAACGCGAACTCCCTGTCCCGGGAATAATGAGCCATGATCGCCTGCAGGCCGTGCACTTTTTCCTCATATTCCTCGATGAGCCGGATCCGTCCTCTTCCCATCACGCTCTGGTACCGGTAGGAATATGCGCAGGCCGTCTCCCCCTCCACCAGCGCGTGCCGGGTATCCATCTCAAAGGATGCGCTTTTCTGTTCCCGGATTAGGTCTATCTTTTTTCCCTGGCCCGCGCCGTGGAAGTAGAGCGTAAGCTTCTCCCCCTCCGCCTCATATCCGAAATTCAATGGCACAATGTACGCACCGGCATCGTCAAGCAGCCCCAGACGGCAGCAGTCGCAGGCATCTGCAACAGTAAGCATCCGGTCAAACTCCCGTATCTCTCTGTCCGCTCGTCTCATTTTTCCTTCGCCTCCATCCTGTTTGTATCTCCCTGTTTCCACATCTCATTATAGGATACGGAAGCAGAATGCGTCAATCTGCCAAATTAGGGTACAGAAGCAGAGCGCGTCAATCCGTCCAATCAGGCGCCGATTGCATTTCCGGTATAAAGCTGATAATACCTGCCTTTTTTGGCTATCAGCTGATCATGGCTTCCCCGTTCAATGATGCGGCCCTGCTCCAGAACCATAATACAGTCCGAATTTTTGACCGTGGACAGCCGGTGAGCGATGACAAAGGTGGTGCGCCCTTCCATCAGGCTGTCCATGCCCTGCTGTACCAGGGCCTCGGTCCGGGTATCGATGGAGGATGTGGCCTCGTCCAAAATCAGAACCGGCGGATCCGCCGCGGCCGCCCTGGCAATGGCGAGAAGCTGTCTCTGGCCCTGGCTCAAATTCCCCCCGTCTCCGGTGAGCACCGTCTGGTACCCGTCGGGAAGGCGGCGGATAAACCCATCCGCATTGGCCAGCTTCGCCGCCGCGATGCACGCCTCATCCGAGGCGTCCTGCCGGCCGTAGCGGATATTTTCCATCACCGTTCCGGTGAACAGATGGGTGTCCTGAAGCACCATGCCCAAGCTGCGGCGCAGGTCGCCCTTTTTGATCTTATTGATGTTGATCCCGTCATATCGGATTTTCCCGTCCGCAATGTCATAAAAGCGGTTGATCAGATTGGTAATGGTGGTTTTGCCCGCTCCGGTGCTGCCCACAAAGGCTATCTTCTGACCCGGCGCGGCATACAGCTCGATGTTGTGCAGGACAATTTTCCCCTCCTCGTATCCAAAATCCACATCGTGAAAGGTAATGCTCCCCTCCAGCCTCTGATAGGTGACCGTGCCGTCCGCCTTATGGGGATGCTTCCAGGCCCAAAGCCCGGTGCGCTCGCTGGTTTCGCACAGACTCCCGTCCGGATTTTCCTCTGCATTTACCAGCTCCACATAGCCGCTGTCTGTTTCCGATTCTTCATCCATCAGATCAAAAATCCGCCTGGCGCCCGCCATGGCCATGGCAATGCTGTTCATCTGCTGGCTGATCTGGCTGACCGGCTGGGTGGAATTTTTATTCAGCGTGAGGAAGGACACCAGGGTCCCCAGAGTCAGCCCCAGATACCCGTTTAAGGCAAAGACAGCGCCCGCCGCCATCCGATCGCATCAGAAAAGGCGGTCTGTCTCGACCGCCTCAAAGAAGAACGCCTTGTTCTGTTTGCTCCTATCCTGTCATCCCACCCGTCCATCTCCCAGCTTCAGGGGCAGCTGATGGGCGGACGGCCCCCGTCCGAATTCTATTTTTGTGAGTCCGCTGAAGCCATCACGGTTCTCATCGCGGCGGGATATGGAATCTCGGTTCTTCCGGATTTTCTTGTCCCGGATATTCCCCTGATTGCCCGAATTCCCGTGGCCGACGCGGCCCCTGTGTCATTCGGCGTCTATTACAAATCGCTCCAGGGCAATCCTGCGCTCAAAACTTTTATGGCGTGCGCAAAAGAATGCTTTGCCCATTGACTGCCGCTTTTTTGCCGATTCTTTCCGCAGCGGCTGTCCCCTGCTCAGACACGCTCCGGCTGCGGAAACAGTTTTCCGAACAGCCAGTGGCTGAAGGGCGCTGCCTGCCGCAGAAGCCGGCATATGTACGGGTTATCCCGGGCCGGGTCGCAGTGCCTTTCGGCAAACGCAGCTCCCAGACGGTTTCCCCACAGGCTGGAAAAAATAAACACCAGAATCCCCATATAGGCGGCTTCCTTCAACGCCTCCCAGAATATGATATTTGTCATATTGCTGAGACCGCCGGCGGATAAATTTACCCCCTCCTTAATGGCCACATTGTAGATCTCCATGCCATAGGCCATGGCATAGGACATGATACCCCCGAAAATAATCCCCTGCTTCTTGTTTTTTGGCATCTCATCCTCCGTGTAATGTGCCAGCACGCTCTAATCCAGATAATCTCCCACAGGGCTCTGGTTATACTGCTTAACGATCTTAATCATAATGGAGCCGTCCGGCTGCTGGGTCTCGTCCAAAATCTTGTACTTGGTATGGTGGCGGTCCAGACCCTTTTTATACATTTCTACCTCCTGCTTTACCAGGCTTACCGCGTAATCGTGCCCGATGTCCTCCTTTAGCATAAAATGAAGTGTCTGGCAAATGCAGGCTGCTTTGATCCGTTTCATTCCTTTTTCCTCTCTTTCCATATGTTTGGCAGCCGTACACATCAGCCGCTATTTTCAAACAAATAAACGTGCAGTTCCAAGCGCAACTGGAATTACGCTTGAAAGCCACACGTTGTATTTACATTATATTGAAATTTCAAAAAATTTTCAAAGGCAATTTTGAACAAAATATTTCTCTGGTATGTCTGTTGAAATGTATGCTATACTGTATCTGTACCATTCGTGTACAAGGTGGCCCCGCTCCTCTGCGCGGCCACTTTTTTCAGACGCTTTCGGAGCCGAAATAATCGTATTTAGGAGAACACACAATGATTCGAATCTATTTTCCGCCCAATGACACAAACCGCATTATGGACATATGGCTGAATGGAAACAAGCAGGCCCACTGCTTTATTCCGGGAAGCTACTGGGAATCCTGCGCGCAGGAGGTGCAGAGCCTTCTCTCCCAGGCAGACGTATTCGTCTGGGAGGAGGAAGGGCTCATCAAGGGCTTTGCCGGCATGCAGGGCAATTATCTGGCAGGAATTTTCGTGGATAGGGCCTTCCGCTGTACGGGAATCGGCAAAAAGCTTCTGGATTTTATCAAAAAACGGTATCCGTCCTTCTCCCTCAGCGTTTACAAAGAAAACCGGCGGGCCCTGGAATTTTATCTGCGGGAAGGACTCACCATCACAGCGGAAGGGATGGACGAGGCCACGGGGCACGCGGAATATACGTTGACCTGGAACCCACAGGGCGCATAAAACACTGCCGAAAACCTTCACGGAATCCTCCTCCCCCTTGCCAATCCGTCCAATCTGTGATACTCTGTCTATACTTTTTAGGGAGGGTTCTATGAGACTGATATTTCACTACATGAAGGCCTACAAACGGTATCTGTTATTAAATCTGCTGGGGGTATGCAGCTTTGCTCTTGTGGAGTTGGGAATTCCCACGCTCATTGCCCGCATGATCAACAACGGAATCATGACGGGAGACAGAGGCTACATCTGCTCCATGGGCGCTGTTCTTCTCGCAGTGGCCGCCGCCGGAGCTCTGGGAAGCATTCTTCTGGGCTGGTGCGGCGCAAAAATTTCTACTGCGGTTACCAGGGATATACGAAATGACGTATTCCGCCGGGTTCAGAGCTTTTCTCCCAGCGAGATGAATCAATTCGGCGTCTCCTCTCTGATCGTGCGCACAGGCAATGACGCCTTCCAGGTTCAGATGTTTGTAAATGTCCTGCTGCGCACCGCTATGGTGACGCCCCTCATGATTCTGTTCAGCTTTTCTTTGACTTTTACTACATCCATCCCCCTGTCCCTGGTTATCCTGGCCACTCTGCCCATGATCCTTCTGGGCGTGCTGGGCGTGACCCGGGCGGCCAGGCCCCTGTCCATCCGCCAGCAGGAGCGGCTGGACGAGCTCAACCGCATTTCAAAAGAAAATCTCATGGGTGTCCGGGTGATCCGTTCCTTCGGCAATGATGCCTACGAACAGGCACGTTTCTCCAAGGCAAACCAGGACTATGCGGGATACTCCAAGCGCGTTTTCCGCCTGATGATGCTCACCCAGCCTGTCTTTTTCTTTTTGATGAACCTGGCCATACTGGTTATCTTCTGGCTTGCGGGTTTCATGATAGAGGCAGGCACGCTCCAGGTAGGCGATCTGGTAGCCTTCCAGGACTATGTGTTCCACGCCATGTTCTCCACCATGCTCTTCTGCACGGTCTTGGTTATGTATCCCAAGGCCGCTGTCTCCGCGCGCCGGATTGAGGAGGTTCTGAATACCCAGAGCATCGTAAAGGACGGGGCTGAACACAGCGGCTCTGTCCCTGGCCCCGAAATGGCCGGGCTGTCCGGCGGTTCCCGTGAAGCCGCGCCCTCCCTCGTCTTTGACCACGTAACCTTTGCCTACCCTGACGGGGAGGAAGCCGTCATCCGCGACATTTCCTTTGAGGCCCGTGCCGGGGAAACAGTAGCTGTGATCGGCAGCACGGGATCCGGCAAGTCCACTCTCGTCGGCCTGATTCCCCGCTTTTACGATGTATCGGAAGGACGCATCCTGTTAAATAGCCGGGATTTGAAAACATACCCGTTAAAAGAGCTGCGCCGGCGCATTGGCTTCATTCCCCAGAAGGCCAATCTTTTTTCCGGAACCATCCGCAGGAATTTGTCCTTTGCCAATCCCCAGGCCTCGGATGAGGAACTCTGTGAGGCCCTCAAAACAGCCCAGGGCTATGATTTTGTCATGGAGCAGAAGGGCGGCCTGGATGCCATGATTACAGAGGGGGGAAGCAATTTCTCCGGAGGTCAGAAACAGCGCCTAAGCATCGCCCGCGCGCTGGTTGGGAATCCGCAGGTTTATGTCTTTGACGATTCTTTTTCCGCCCTGGATTTTGCCACAGATGCCCGGCTGCGCAGAGCCCTGAAGTCCGTGACGAAAAATGCCGTCACCCTGATTGTAGCCCAGCGCGTATCCACCATCATGGACGCGGACCGCATTCTGGTTTTGGAGGGCGGGGAGATGGCAGGCCTGGGGACACACCGTCAGCTCTTAAAAACGTGTCCCGTGTATTATGAGATCGCGGCATCCCAGCTCACCGAGGAGGAATTATCTTATGAAGCATAAAATCCGATATTTAAAAAATACCGCCGGCCGGCTGGCTCCCTTTATAAGCCCCTATAAAGGCGGATTTTTTCTGTCCGTCCTCATGGTCTGCCTCACAACCCTGACGCTTTCCATTTCCCCTTCCGTGGAGGGCATGGCAACTACCCTTCTGGTGCAGAATGCGCGGGATCTGATGCGGAAAGTCCCCGGCGCGTCTGTGGAGTTTGACCGTCTTGGCCGCCTGATCGCTGTGCTCCTGGGACTGTACCTGTTAAAAACCCTGACCCAGAGCGTCATGGCCTTTGCCCTCACCGGCTCTATCCAGAGCGCCATGCATGATCTGCGGGACGCTGTGGAAAAGAAGCTTGCCCGGCTCCCCGTAAAATACTTTGACGCCCATCCCTTCGGCGATGTGCTCAGCCGGGTAACCAATGACCTGGACACCTTGTCAAACGGCCTCCAGCAGACCCTTATGCAGATTTTAAGCGGTATCCTGCAGATTATCCTGGCATTCGCCATGATGCTCTCCATCAACCGCCTGATGGCCGCTGTGGTATTTCTCATCGTTCCCTCGGCCGTCCTCATCACCCGGTTTGTTGTGATCCGAAGCCAGAAACTCTTTCTCGGCCAGCAGAACACCCTGGGGAAACTAAATGGAGCCATCACGGAAATGTATACCGGATACAAAGAAATCCAGCTTTTCAACAAGCAGGAGGAAGCCGTCCTTGACTTTGAGGCGGTAAATGAGGAGCTGCGGGACAATGCCTTTAAAGCGCAGTTTATGTCCTCCCTTATCTCGCCTTTGGTATCCATGTCCACCTATCTTGTAATCGGCGTGGTGGCTATCATCGGCTGCCTCCTGGCCCTTAACGGCTCCATCCAGGTAGGACAGATCCAGGCCTTTGTGCGCTACGTGTGGCAGGTCAACGATCCCATGTCCCAGGTCAGCAATTTCTCTGCCCAGATCCAGGCGGCCTTTGCGGCCCTTTCCCGAATCGCCCAAATCCTGGACGAAGAAGAGCTTGCAGAACCGCAGGTCCCCGCCCGTCTCTCAGAGGCCCCGGGAACCATTGTTTTTGAGCATGTATACTTTGGCTACGAACCTGGGAAGCCCATCATTCGCGACCTAAACCTTACGGTAAAACGCGGGCAGACCGTAGCCATTGTCGGTCCTACCGGAGCCGGGAAGTCCACCATCATCAACCTCCTCATGCGATTTTACGATGCGGACAGCGGCAGAATTCTGATGGACGGCACCGATATCCGGGACATGACCCGGGAGGACCTGCGCAAAAATATGGCTATGGTGCTCCAGGATACGTGGCTCTTTAACGGAACCATCTACGACAACCTGCGCTACGGCCGTCTGGACGCGCGCCGTGACGAGGTAATTGCCGCGGCCAAGCTGGCCGGAGTTCACCATTTTATCAAGACTCTGCCCGGCGGCTATGATATGATTGTCAACGAGGAGGGAAGCAATATCTCACAGGGCGAGAAACAGCTTCTGACCATTGCCCGGGCGATCCTCAAAGCGCCCCAGATCCTGATTCTCGACGAAGCCACTTCCTCCGTGGATACCCGGCTGGAGAAACACCTGCAGGAAGCTATGGCTACCGTCATCGAGAACCGCACCAGCTTTATCATCGCCCACCGCCTCTCCACCATCCGGAATGCCGACCTGATTCTGGTTTTGGATCACGGGGACGTGGTGGAGCAGGGGCGGCATACGGAACTGTTAAAAAAAGGCGGTTTTTACGCCCGCCTTTACAATTCCCAGTTCAGTCATTCGTCCGGATGACAACGCCGAACAATCCCATATCCACCAATTCTTCCGCTGCTTCCAGCATTGTATGAATGTCCTGCGGCTTCTGCTCCTCCTGGTATTGATACAGAAGGGAGCGGAAGCTGTACTCCATGCTCTCCAGATACCGCAGCACTTTTTTCTCATCCAGCCCGGGGCGCAGCTTTATGCTCTCCGTTACCTTTTTGAGAAAATCCCGGTTCATCTCACGGATCGGCCGCCGCAGGTCCCGGATCCGCCCCGCCAGGTGCTCCGGCGTCCGGAGCATGGCATTTTCAAAGATCCTCTTTTCCCGGGGCCGGCTGTCAAAAAAGTATTCCCGGAGCACGAAAAATTCTTTTATGGCCTGGAACGCATCTTTCTGCTCTGCCGCAGGCATTTTCTGCTCCACATATTCCTTCAGATCCCGGAAAACCGCATCCACACACTGCAGGAACAGCTCATCTTTCCCTGAATAATAATGGTACATCATCCCCTTGGAAATCTTATGGCGGGTGCAGATGCTTTCCATCGTTACCTGGTCATAATCATTCGTCCCAAATTCTTCCATAGCCGCCTGGAAAATCTCTTTCCGGCTGCGCTCCTGTCTCTCCTTCTGCGTCATGCATACGCCTCCTTGGCTTTGCCCAGCTCTCCTGCCCACTCAAAGCCCTTCTTAGCCATAAATACGGCGATAACCTCATTAATCACTGCCGCGGCCGCAATCGTTCCCTGGATGATAGACGCGCATTCCGGGGCAGCACCTGACAGCACGGACACAGCGATTCCGGTAAATACCAAAGACACGCCGGAATGCGGCAGCAAGGTAAATCCTAAATATTTTTTTACGGTTACGGGGGCATGGGTAATGGCTGCGCCAAAGTAAGCGCCGCTGTACTTTCCCACCGCCCGGGAAATAATATACACCGCGGTGTAAATCCCTGCCCCAAAAATCAGGTGATAATCCAGAGGAGCCCCCAGATTTAAAATCACCACAATCATAGCAAAGCCGATCACGGGATTCATCACTTTCATGATCCCATTCAGCTGTTCTTCCGTGACCATATTCGCTATCGCTGTAAAATAGGCCAGCCCCAGCAGCATGAAGTTCAGAACCGGAGCGGGAAGCATGCTGTTGATCACAAAGCCTGTCCCCGCTGTCACCAAAAGCATAAGAATCGCAACCGCCAGAACACCCTTAAAAGAGGGAATATGCTGCAGCACCTTTCCCGTAACAAATCCGATGGCGGCCCCCAGAAGCACCGGAAGAAATACCAGGAAAAATACTACCGGCACCGGAATCCCCGCCGCAGAAACGTGTGCTGAAACCAGTGCAATTACCATAAAGAATACCAGGGCTCCCACCAGATCGTCCAGGGCTGCCATGGGGATCAGCGTCCTGGTCACTGGTCCCGAAGTCTTCATGTCATTGACTACGGACAGGGACGGCGCCGGCGCCGTCGCCAGCGCAATCCCGCCGAACATAAATGCCAGATACAGCGGTACATCCGCGAACCAGAAAATAATGCCGAATACAAGGCTTACCACAAAGAATGTTCCCAAAGACTCCGTAATCGTCGTCACCAGAATCTGGGAGCCCGCCTTCTTCATCTGCTTCCAGATAAGCTCTGAACCGATCATCAAACCAAATGTACATTCAAAAATGCTCTCCAGAATTCCAAACCACTCTGCTTCCAAAACTGAATTTCCAAGAATATTCAACGCATGGGGGCCAATGGCCATTCCGGCAATCAGCCATCCCAGGATAGAAGGAAGCCTAAGCTTCGCAATCAGCTTCCCTGCCGTAAATGCAATCACAATCGCCACAAGCAAACTTGCTATCTCTGATAAAATCTCCATCTCGCGCTCTCCTTTATCTGCAAAATATAGACGAATCCGTCTACATTCCACAGTATAGCACTTTTAGACGGATCCGTCTATAAGTTTCCTGTGAACTTTCTGTGACTTAACATACCGATTTTTAAGGTTCTTTTTCACTTTTCAGTATTTCCGCGCCATAACCCGAAACATCACCGCGTAGAGCAGCACAAGCAGGCAGATCGACATGCCGGCGAGCGTCCCCCGCTCCTGGTTTCCCAGCAGCATCCATCCGATGCACAGCACTGCTGTGATGATCAGATAAATGCCGAACGCCGCCTCCTTGGCCTTCATGGAAATAAACGCATACCGTTCATCTTTGGCCGCAGTTTCCATCCGCTTTCTGTATTCGGGATTCGACTGGATGCGAAACGCCCGAAACATCTGCACTGCGCCGACTGCAAGGATTCCTGATCCCATTCCTGCCAATATATCGCTGTCGCCCATGACTTTCGCGAGCGCCAGTAATTCCAAAACCGCTCCCACCGCAATTTCCGCAATTGAAATCTTAAAAAGTTTATTATCCTTCATCCTGCTCCTCCTCATACAGAAAAATATCTTCAACCTTCATTTCAAAATATCTCGCCAGCTTTATGGCAAGAATGACGGAAGGATTATACCTGCCGTTCTCAAGAGAGCTTATGGTCTGCCGGGAGACCTTCATGGCCTCTGCCAGCTCTTCCTGCCGGATCCCTCTCTGCTTCCTTATCTCTTCCAGCCTGTTTTTCAATGTTCCCTCCTTGTTCCTGCTTTTGCCGCGCAGCCTTGCGTATATCTCACGAGCGAGCCTTTGCATTTCTCCCCACGTAAAGTATACTTTACATATTTTTATTATACCGCTTTTCCTTGAAATGTCAAGTACACTTTACATATAAATCGTTGATTTTGCGGCTGCTCTGGCATACACGGTTATGGGGTCTCCGGAAACAGGCTGAAAAAGCCGGCCAGCTCCCGTCCATTGCGGGAACTGACCGGCAAAAATACCTTTTTTATTTATTCAAAATTGTCCCTTTTCTGATAAACCAATTCCGTGATTCCATTGCTGCTTTTAACATCAGCAAGGCGCAGCTTTATTTCCTGTCCGCAATCGGGAAAGAGCCGTATGCCTTTTCCTAAAATCGTTGGGATCACGGAAATATGATAAATATCAATGAGATTGCGGCGCATGAGCTGCCGGACAACATCGGCTCCGCCGCATATCCGATCTCCTATTCCGTTTGCATACAGCAGCCCATACGCTCCCCGGCTTATTCCGTCTGCAGAAATTTTCCTGCCATATCCTCCTCCAGAACCGTACGGATTGCCTCTTTCGCGGCAGCGTCCAGTTTCATCACCCGGATCTCGCTGCAGACCTGGCTCATTCCCTCTTCAAAAGTGGTCTGGGGCCTGCGGACCAGCAGATCCTTAAGCGCAACATAATACACAAATTCATAGGTTGCATCCTTTTTATTCAAGGCCTCTTTAAGCCTTTCCTTCACTCTTCTTTTATGGGGAAGGCCCCCGGAAAATACCCGCTCATTAAAATCCCGGTAATCCCTCTCCCGCTGGGCTCCGCTCCTGAAATCAAACCATCCTCTTCCCATCTCTGATGCTCCTTCCCTGATCCGGGCCAGCCGCCCTTTACCGCGCGGCAATACATCTCCCTATCCATTTTATGGAACAGGACTGCCCGCAGAATATAGTATACCAGTTTTTTCTTTTCTTTTCCACCGAAACCGTCCGGACGGCATGCGCGGCATAGGCACGGCATAGGCAGGCGGTACCTCGGCAGAACGTCTTGACTTTTCTGCGTAAATTTGCTAACATAAACCGACATACTGCCTGAAAGAGAGGATACAAATTTTTTAAGACATGCAAACAGTAAAAAATATTTATCAAAAATGGAACAACATCAGTTTGGTCAAGCGCATTATCTGCGGATTGATCATCGGCATTCTTCTCGGCCTTGCGGTTCCGCAGGCGTCCGGGATCTCCATTCTCGGCGATCTGTTCATCGGCGCGCTGAGGGGGATTGCTCCCGTATTGGTCTTTTTTCTTGTTATGAGCTCCCTCTGCCATATGGAAAAAGGCCAGAAAACCAATATGAAAATGATTGTCATCCTCTATATGGCGGGCAACGTAGCCGCAGCTGCCTGCGCGGTGGCCGCCAGCTTCCTCTTTCCCACCTCCCTGGCCCTTTCCCAGCAGGTAAGCGCTTCTGATGCAGCCGCGCCGGGCGGCATGACAGAGGTTATGACAAATCTGTTGATGAACCTGGTGGACAATCCCTTAAACGCCATCATCAACGCCAACTACATCGGAATCCTGGCATGGGCGATCATCTTCGGCATTGCCTTAAAGAGCGCGGCGCCGGAAACCAAAAATGTCCTGGAAAATATATCGGACGCCATCACCATGGCCGTACAGTGGGTCATCAGCTGCGCCCCCTTCGGCATCATGGGGCTGATTTTTACCACGATCTCACATCAGGGCCTTTCCGTCCTTCTCGGATACGGACGCCTTCTGCTGGTATTGCTGGGAACCATGGCGGCTGTTGTGTTTATAGTCAATCCGGTGATCGTATTCCTCTTTATCCGCAGGAATCCTTACAAGCTGATTTTCATCTGCCTGAAGGAGAGCTTCATCACCGCCTTCTTCACCAGAAGTTCTGCCGCCAACATTCCCGTGAACATGGCGCTCTGCGAAAAGCTCGGTCTGGACAGGGATACCTACTCCATCTCCATCCCGCTTGGAGCGACGATTAATATGGCCGGTGCCGCCATTACCATTTCCACCATGGCGCTGGCTGCCGCCCACACGCTGGGAGTCCAGGTCTCTGCGGGAAGCGCCCTGATCATGTGTGTTGTCGCGGCCATCAGCGCCGCCGGATCCTCCGGCGTTGCGGGAGGTTCCCTGCTTTTGATTCCCTTGGCCTGCAGCCTGTTTGGAATCCCGGATGATATTTCCATGCAGGTGGTCGGCATCGGATTCATCATCGGGGTAATCCAGGATTCCTGCGAGACCGGCATCAACTCCTCCACGGATGTTCTCTACACTGCTATCGCAGAGCTGCGCGACCGCAGGCTCCATCCGGAAAATTATGCCGGAAAGCCCCCCGTACACTGCGGGTAATCTGCCCCCGGTACGCTGCGGGTAATCCGCTGTCCGTTCAAAAAAGGCATGATCCGCCGTACCTTCCGTGCTGACGATGTAGTGTGCCTTCTGTAATTTCATGTTTTTCTGATGGCGCAGAAAAGCATCTCCTTACCGCAGTCTCGCCTGCGTCTGATCCCTGGCTTCGCTGACAGAATCACAGGTCAAAAGCAGATCCAGCATAGCCCACACCCTTCCGTTGCGGTAGAGATTGCCTGTTTTCACTGTTTTTGCCGGAACAATGGCCGGCCCTAATCGGTAGATAAAGCAGTCGCCGTCCCATTCCCTGTCCGGCATTTCCGGAATCTCGCTGTGCATATTGCGCGACACCGTATAGCCTTCAATGTGATGGATGGACTGCAGCTTTCCGTAATACCGAAATGCAATATAGTTCGGCGGCTCTTTGGGCCAGCCCTTTACGCCTATGGGGCTGAAGTATTTTCCATGCCGCTGCACGATATCAATCCAGCTGATCGGGCAATTATCCGGATTCTGCGTGCTCAGCGACACCACATAGACCATGTTGCTGTCCAGTTTCTGCATTGTCATGATCCCCCTTATGTACGTTGTAAATTCGGAAAGCAGGTGTTTCTGTTCGTGGTTTGAATCGGCTTTTGCCTGCTCGGCCAGCTCATAAATCTTCTTCCAGGAAATATGTCTGACCGGAACCCCGTTCGCATGTTTTAACGGCAGGTATAAGCCGGCGTAAAGCTCCGTGCATTCCGAAAGGGTCACAATGGCTTTGTGAACCGCCTGGGAGTTTACAAAGCTCTTCCTCAGGGAATATTTTTTGAGCTGATCCGCTCCGGGGAGCACCCAGCCCCGTTTGGCCTCAATAATCATGTAGAAATTTTTCTCATCCGTGATCTCGATGTCCGTAATACCGGTATCGCCCGTGTACTGCTGGTTCAGGATCCATACATCTTCCGGGTCAAACGCAGCCGGAACCACTGCGGCAGCAACCCGCTTTAAAAATTCCGGGCACTTTGCGAGCGCCCAGGCCATGCTGCTTGTGATATCATTTTCTTTGCTTCCAAGAAGTTCAAAAACGCTTTTCACTTCCCTGTTATACGAAATAAGCTGAGACATGTTCCTCCTGTCCGGCTGCCGTGTCATGCGGAATATTTATCGGCAGCTCTCTGCTGTTTTTGACCCAGACTTTTACCGGAAAATCATAGAACCGGCATGCACAGTTCGCAATACTGCTGGTCTACGAGTCGTTTCTTGTAGCGTTCCATGATGGGTCTGCTCTCATCCGGCAAATACCCCAGCAGCTCCAATTCAGAAAAACACATCTGCCATGCGGTCCGCACTGCATCTATTGTATGGGGTATTAGAAAAACCAAATATTTTCCCCCTTCTAATTCTCTGCATTCCACTTGATCGGATGCATCGTTCTGGTTTTGCGGCCGATTGATGCAGACATCATAACGGCAGCGGCAAGGTTCTTCCGTTTCAGGATTATCCAAAGCCATAGCATAGATTACCGTATCTTCATCATATAAGTTATTTGCTTTTATCCACTTTTTAAAGGTGTCCATCAGCGCATAATTTTCTGCGCCGTATGCCCCTGTTCTGCGCATATAAATAACTGCAGCGGGCGGTATTTTTTCCTGCGCAATGCTGACATAAAACTTCAAAATCAGTTCTCCAATCCATACCCTCCGTGGACTAAGGGACACGCGCCTTGTACACGGAGGGCAAAGTACATCGATGCCTATAGAAATGGTAACCCCAATTAAAATGCTTTTCAAGAACTTTTTTAAAAAGGCCTATCTATCCTATGTATTCATCTCGTCAGACTGGAGATCGCTGTGCTGTCCGCCAAACGGAGCACCATCTATTTCTTTAAATTTTTTATAAATCCTGAAACCGCAGATATAAGCCAGCCTAATCCTATAATAATTAAAACGACTTTCCATCCTATGCCGTTATCAAAAACAAAAATAAATGTGTATAACGCAAAAATGCTTATGGGAATTGCAATGCCATATAAAAGTAAATTCAGTTTTCTGATTTTTTCTTTGTCCATAGACTTCTGCTCCCTTCAAGTCTCATTTCCGGCTTCTTTCCGCTCTGCAATAAATAGAAAATTATCGCCGCTTTAGCCTCCCTGCCATTAACCGATATGCGATTGTTGTCCCTATTGGAATAATTAACAGGTAACTGATGATATTAAACAGCGTAAAATTATAAGTATTTGATACCTCACCAAACTCCAACAAATACCGGCAGACCATTCCGATTGAAGTGAGTACAAAGGTCACTATGTAAACCGTCTGTTCCCTGTCCGGTCCCCAAATCCCGGCAAAAGCTAAGGCAATCACGCCATAGCTCGCCGCCAGCAAATACACTCCCTGAAAGTCCAGAGGAAATGGTTCACTGCGAATCGGAAACATGAAGCATCCGGCGAATATGATATACCCCAATACCAGAATTTTGGGTATCCGAGGGTAAACTTTAAAAAAATGCTGAAGTTTTCCACTTTTAGCCCCCAAATAAACAATCGCCATTAAAAGCACAAACACTGCGATGCAAATCGCTGCAAACACCTTATCCACCTCCCGTTTTTTATAGGCAGGAATCCAGTTCTAATTTACACGGCAAATCTTGTAAGCAATCCGACCGCAATGCAAATTATTCCCGCAGTTCTTACTCCCAATTTAGCTTTTTTCTCATTATTCCTACACCGTTCAGGATAAACGGGATTTATAATAAAAAGCAAGCCATATATAACCCATGAAATATTCGAAAAAATACCATTATACAGAGCAAACGAAAGCACATTTGCGATAATTATAAGTATAATTCCAATGATTAGTTGTGTTTTAAATGTTAATTTTTTCACGGCTGCTAACCCCCATAAAATTGTAATCTGCCGATTCCTGTATTTCATTCTCCGCAAAATACAGCGATTCTTTCCCCTTTCTCTTCTTTATCATCCATTTTCATAAATTTTTATAATCCTTTTTAGCTGATCAGATTGGAATCCGATTAACGGATTGTCTTTTTAGAGGGACTAAGAAACTTATCGTAAATAATACCGGATAATGTAAGACAAATGAACACCACGGTCCAAATCATCCAAAGATTATTTGTTGTTGCGCCTCCCGCATCCGTACCATCGGTTTGAAAAATAACTCCGACAACAAATCCGGCAATGTATGAAAAAGCAGTACAGACAGGCGTTGTTTTTCCCTCAAGGATAAACGATATTGCCACGGCAATTATTCCGACACCAAACAATATAACAGGCCATTGCTTCATTCCATGAATATCAAAAAATACATATCTGCACAAAACAAATCCAATACAAAGCACGCCCAAAGCCAGCAAGTGAATCACAATATTTTTCTTATTTAACATACAACCCCGCCTTCTTTATCAAACTTCCGATTTATCGTCTTCTTATTCATCCCTTTTCACTTTTTCCCGATCATGGCTTTCACAATAAGCGCCTCTAAAATAATCGCACCCGATACGACGCCAAACAGCGGGATAACCGTATACCATAGCGCTGATGACACTTATATGGGAAATGTAAATCTGCCCCTGAAATTAATATCATTGATCTCCATTCCCTGAACCGTTATGGAACTGTCGGAAATGTCAGTAATAGTTGCATAGAACGTCTCTGTCTCATAACTGGCTGCCGCACGTTCCATCCGATCATACGCCGTTTTATATCCGAGCAGATATGCCCCGGCAGCAATACATATCATTAAAATTGCTGCAGCAGCATATCGCATTGCTATTTTTCCATTCATCATGTCCACCCTGCTTTTGCTTTACCCATCGTGGTATTCGTACACATAAAAACATTCAGTTCGCCTGCGCGGCCGTTTCCTCTGTCCTGGAAATTTCGCTCTCATCCAGCAGATCCGCCGGTACAGAACTGATGCATGCCTGCTCTTGCCCGGTTAAGCCGTTGTACCACGCAAGCCACCGGAGCGTATCTTCTGACAGCCCGCTTTTATCATACCATCTTCCCGCAAAATAAACCTGGCTGTCATCCGCGTACCGCCGTTTAAATACCATCCATTTGCCGTCCATGCAGACTTCCAGGGTTCCTTCCTCCGGTCCCCACTGATATCCATACCCTGCGCCGAAATTCGACTGATCGTTCTCAGACGGTACTTCCGTCCGGTCCACCGCAGACGTGATCTCGCCGTCCATGACGCCGCAGCGGCCCGTAACCGTACTTTCCTTTCCGGTATCATAATACATCGCCCCGCCTGCCATGACCATGGGAATCCGGTCATTCAGCGCCGCTTCCCCAGCTTCCAGAAGATCATCCAGCAGCACGCCAAGGGCAGGGGCGGGTTCATAGATTCCCTGATAGGACTGTTCCGCATAAGCCTTTCCATCCATTTCATAATAGAAAATCGTGTAAACACGGCCTTCCGTATCTTCAAAATGAATGGATGTATATTCATCCGTCTGTGGGACATCCTGCACGGACTGCTGATCCGTGGGTTCCATGTCCGACAGAATGGAAAGCAGTTCACCGATTTGTTCTTTATTTCCGCAGTCTGCCGTCTCCCCGTCCCGTTCAATGGAAACGGTCCGCACATTTTCCTCCAGTGGCAGCACAGCGGGTTCCGCCACTGCAGACGGACTGCAGGCTGGCATGACTGCAGCGGAAATAATCCATACCATTCCAACGAATCCCTTTTTTAGCCCTTGGCTCATAACGCCCGCCTCCCCTGGCAATGCATGCTCTCGATTCAACATCAGATTCCATTAATTAAACTATATCATATTCCGCCGCTTCGGATATTACGTATGCCTTACATTTTATTAAAATCTCGGGGTACAGTTTCCTTGCAATTCCGGTTAGATGTAAAGCAATTTTACTTACAAATAAATCTCCTTCAGCAACTCCACACCCCTATCTCTATCAAACGGCATTCCCATCTGCAAAAGTCGGGCTTCCGATTCATCTACTGCACTGAAGTCATCATTCAAAAGGATTGCTGATAAGCTGGAAGTATCATCATCGACATGAATCGGCACGATCCCCTCTTCTATTTCAAGATGATAGCCCGGATTTCTTGAAAATAGTTCGATCATAGTTGGATAACCAAATTTCCCTTCTGTAAAACGATAAAAGTGCATATTTTCTTCATTCTTCCATCCGCACTTATAGCTGCCTTCCTTTATGTATTCCCAGAATATACTTGCAAATTCCGGGAAGTTATCTTCCATAATCAAAATCATGTCAATGTCTTTTGTCGCTCGAAACGGAAGGTCTGCCTCTGAAAGCAAAATATCACAGGCGGTTCCACCAATAATAGTGTAATAATCCGTATAATCTTTGAATTTTTCTCTAAAAGAACCTAGCCCCGGTACCATTTATAATTCCTCCAACAGTTCTTCAATACTCATTTCTATTCTTTCGTCTTCGTTACCTTTGAATGTACATGCAAGTGAAACAGGATCAACACGCCCTTCTCTTGCAAAATAAGAAGGGTTGTATTTCCATAATTGTACCTTCAGACATTTGTCTGGGTCTTCCGATCTAGCATCCACAATTTCCAACTGATCCACAACTTCCTCACCCTTGTAGATTGCACGTACTTCCATTCTAGGCGGATTCAATTCTGACTCCTGACTAAGAGCAGTTTCTCCTGCGCTAAATGATTCAAAGGTTGCTTCATATCGCAAAACTGTTATTTCTTTTTGAACCGGGTTAATCAAATATGCTTTTGCATTCTCATAATACTCTTTGCGTGAGTAATTCCTCATAACAGTAATCTCTGTCCCAGATTTAATTTGTTGGATGAGCCCCATTTTCTCTAATTGAGCTGTTGCCCTTGTGATAGAGGTTTTCGTAAGATTTAGCTTATTTGCAACCTCACTTTTTAACAAAGATTCCTCATCATCCATATACAAAAGTTCCAGGAATACCATCTGCGTTGCAGGCATCATCTTATCTGCCTTAACAAACTGCTTACGATACACATCCAGCAATACCAGTCCCATAAATGGTAAGAATACATTTCCTGGCAAATCCACAAACGGAACTCCGTTTTTCACCAGGGCATTTCTCATGGACACGCTGTTTAGCACCACTTCATATGCCACAGGACACTGCAATGCTTTCTCATACTTTGCCTTCTGCTTTTTCATTGCGGCAACACTTAGCTCCGTTTCTTTCATAACATCTATAACGGCAAAGTTAACACCATATATTTCAACCATCGTAATATCACGCATAGTCATAAAAATCGGCAATGGCAATTTATTCTTGTATTCTGCTATTTTCACTTCGCAGCCAAAATACTGCTCTAATTGCTTTTTCATATGGCATCTCCTTGTAACATATTTTTATATATAATAACATATTTTATGTTATTTTGCAATTTATTATGTTACTTTCTTGTAATCGGCTTGGTTTTTATACCTGTTTAACTCGATACAAAACTTTTGATTATATAGTCCACAAGATCAAGTTATAATATTATTTTATTTTCTGAAGTTCCATTTTTCTCAAAATACTTGTACGCTCTTTATATACTGGCTCTTGCCTATAAATCGTTTTTACTCTTACCATTTTATCGCAAAAATCTGCATACAAATCTTCCGATCAATAACCAAAATCGCCGCAGACGATTACGTAGTCGCTCTTTCCCATCGTATATAAATACCCATATAAAAAGCCGGCCAATTCCACCAAAGTCTCCATGGAACAAGCCGGCATCCACTCAAAAATATGTTTCAGAATTAAATGTTAAAAATTCTTTTTCGGGAACCCGCATAAAATAAGGCTTTTTTCGGGTGTTTCGGAATTAAATGTCAATCACTCCCCCTCTCCCGCCCCTCTCCCGGCCGCCCATCCCGTCGACCAGGCGATCTGCAGGTTGTAGCCGCCGGTGACGGCGTCCAGATCCAAAACCTCCCCGGCAAAGTAAAGCCCGGGTATCTTTTTGGATTCCATGGTGGACGGGTCGATTTCCTTTACCGAGATGCCGCCCTGGGTGATAATCGCCTCGTTAAATCCCCGGAGGGCGGTCAGCGTAAACGAAAACCCTTTTGTCACCTGAACCAGCGCCTGGCGCTCTTCGCGGGTAATGGCATTCACCCGTTTTTCCGGGTCAATGCCGCTGCGCCTTATGATCACAGGAATGAGCTTGGCGGGATACAGCTTGTCCAGGGCATTTTTAAACTGCTTATTAGCCGCCTCGGAAAAATCCCGGACAATCCGGGCGTCCAGCTGCTCCGTGCGCAGAGCAGGCTTCAAATCAATCACCAGGGCCAGCGGGCATTTTTTCACTGCCTTTGCCGCAAAGGAGCTGGCGCTCAAAATCAGCGGGCCGCTGACGCCAAAGTGGGTGAAGAGCATCTCGCCCTGCTCCCTGTACAAAAGCTTCTTTCCCATATGTACCGAAGCCTCCACGTTTTTCAGCGACAGCCCCTGGAGCGCCCTGGCATCCTCAATCTCTTCCACCGCAAAGGGCACCAGGGCCGGGGACAGATCCGTCACCTTGTGGCCCGCTTGCCTGGCCCAGGCGTATCCATCCCCGGTAGAGCCGGTAGACGGATAGGACAGACCGCCGGTAGCCACAATCACCCCGTCCGCCAAAACCCGTTCCGCAGGAGCCTTCTCTCCCGCTGCCCGCTCCACAACCGCCCCGCGGCACCTGCCGTCCTCAATCCAAAGCTCCTTCACCCGGCTGTCAAGGCAGATCTTCACCCCTGCCTGCCTGAGAAGGCGCTCCAGGGTCTTTATCACATCCGAGGACTTATCCGACTGCGGAAACACCCGGTTTCCCCGCTCTACCTTGAGGCGCAGGCCCCCTTCCTCCAGGAGATCCATCATATCCCGGTTGGTAAATCCGTAAAAACTGCTGTACAGAAACCGTGAATTTGTCACTATCCCGTCAAAAAGCTCTTCCACCGGGCAGGCATTGGTAATATTACATCTGCCCTTGCCGGTGATAAAGAGCTTTTTTCCCAGCTTTTCATTTTTTTCATAAAGGCAGACTTTACAGCCCGCCCTCGCCGCGGCCAGGGCTGCCGCCATGCCGGCAGCCCCGCCTCCTGCTACAAGTATTGTCTTTTCCTGCTTCATCCTTTATCCTTATCTTCCCCGCGCGCCTTGCCCGCGCGCTCCTTAATTTTCTTTTCCAAGGCATCCACCACTGTCTCAAGCACCTTTACTCTGGCAAAATGCTTGTCATTTCCCTCCACAACAATCCAGGGGGCGTAGGTGGTGGAAGTACGCACCAGCATCTCATTGACCGCCTCCTCATAGGCGTCCCATTTTGCGCGGTTTCTCCAGTCCTCATCCGTGATCTTCCACTGCTTGGCCGGATTCTCCTGGCGCTCTTTAAACCGGCGCTCCTGCTCGTCCTTGTCAATATGAAGCCAGAATTTCAGCACAACCGCCCCAAAATTCGCCATATGAGACTCCATCTCATTGATCTCCTGATAGGCCCTTTTCCACTCAGCCTCCGTGCAGAATCCCTCGATCCGCTCCACCATGACGCGCCCGTACCAGGTACGGTCAAAAATAGCAATGTGTCCGGCCTTGGGTACATTGTTCCAGAACCGCCACAGGTAATGGTGTACCTTTTCGATATCATTGGGGGAGGCCGTTGGATTCACCCGGTAGCCCCGGGGATCCAGATGGCTTGTCAGCCGCTTGATCGCCCCGCCCTTTCCGCCCGCATCCCAGCCCTCGAATCCGATGACCACGGGGATCCGCAGCCGGTAAATCTCGCTGTGAAGCTCGGAAAGGCGCTTTTGCAGCATCTTCAGCTTCTCCTTGTACTCCTCGTCCGTCAGTCTCTTTGACAGGTCAATCCCGGACAGGACACCATTCTTAAACCGCTCTCTGGCGCCGGGCACCGGCTTTTCCTCCCGGCCGGCCGCCGCTTTTTTCTTCTCCAGCTCGTACGCCATGCGGTCGATCACTGTGGTAATGATCTTTAACGCGGCGTAATCCTTGTCCAGAGCCTCAATGATCGTCCAGGGCGCATAGTCCGTGTCCGTTTTCTCCAGCATCTCCTCATTCATGAGAAGGTAACGGTCAAATTCCTTATTCCTCTGCCAGTCCTCCTTGGTCACCCGCCAGGCAGTCTCTTTGGAACCGTCCAACTTTTTAAACCGCTTTTTCTGTTCCTCCTTGTCAATATAGAGGAAAAACTTAATAATCACTGTGCCGTCATCGCTGAGCTGCTTTTCAAAAGAGAGAATGTCCTGGTACGCGTCCGCCATCCCCTCCTCCGGGGTCAGCCCGTCAAACCGATCCACCTGCACGCTCCTGTACCAGCTTCTGTCAAACACGGCGATCCGTCCCTTGGCCGGAGTCTTTGTCCAGAAACGCCAGAGGAAGGGACGCATCTGCTCTTCCTCCGTAGCGCGGTTGAAGGCGTACACATCAAAGCCTCTGGGATCCAGCGCCTGAATCAGCCGGTTGATCTGCACGCCTTTTCCCGCAGCCCCCATCCCCTCGAACACCACGATCACAGGGATTCCCGCTGCCTTGCACTCTCTCTGCAGAAGGCCCAGCCGTTCGCTGGCCTGATCCATGGCCGCTTTGTAATCCTTTTTCTCCACCTTTTTGTTCAAGTCAATTTTCTCCAGCATTGTTCTCCCCCTTTCACAGCTTGGTCTTTTGTTTTTGCTTATAGTATACCATAAAATCCCGCATATTAAAACAGGAGAGCGCAAAAAGCGCGGACGCCGGAGTGCCTTTCAACTGTACTCCAGGGGCTCAGGGGGCCCGCCGCGTCCGCGCTGTTCATCCTGTTTTCTTACAGCTCCGCCGTCACAAAAATATCGTAAATCGCCCGGATGGCTGTCTCAAAATCATCATTTTTTACACCGATAATAATATTCCACTCACTGGATCCCTGGTCAATCATCTTGATGTTCACCCGTGCATGGGCCAGCGCGGAAAATATTCTTCCCGCTGTCCCGCGGTTGGAGCGCATCCCTCTGCCTACAACAGCGATCAGGGCCAGATCGGACTCCAGCTCCACCGTATCCGGATCCACCGCCCTGTGGATGCCCGCAATCACGGACTGCTCATAATCCTCGAATTCCGACTGATGCACATAAATGGTCATGGTATCAATGCCGGAGGGCATATGCTCAAAGGAAATGCCGTACTGCTCAAATACGCTCAGAACCTTTCTCCCAAAACCGACTTCGGAGTTCATCATAGCTTTCTCGATGTTGATCGAACAGAAGCCCTTCTTGCCTGCAATTCCCGTGATGGTGTGCTTCGGCTTGCGGCAGGTGCTCTCCACAATCAGGGTTCCCTTGTCTTCCGGCCGGTTGGTGTTGCGGATATTGATGGGAATTCCCTCCTTGCGCACCGGGAAAATAGCGTCCTCATGGAGAACGCTGGCTCCCATATATGCCAGCTCCCGCAGCTCCTTGTAGGTGATGGTCTCTATAACCTCCGGATCCTCCACAACCCGCGGATCCGTTACCAGCATGCCGGATACATCCGTCCAGTTTTCATACATATCCGCGTGAATCGCCCTGGCCACAATGGAGCCCGTCACATCCGAACCGCCCCGTGAGAATGTCCGCACCGAGCCGTCCCTTCCGGATCCGTAAAATCCCGGAATCACCGCCCGCTCCATGTGCTCCAGGCGCTCGGACAGCTCCCGGTTGGTCTCCTCCGCGTCAAATGTTCCGTCGTCATTAAAGAAAATCACCTCGGCCGCATCCACAAAGGGGAAGCCCAGATATTCCGCCATAACAATGCCGTTCAGGTATTCTCCCCGTGAGGCCGCGTACTCTCTTCCCGCCTTTGCCAAAAAATTTTCCTCTATCTTATCAAACTCAGAGTCGAGGTTCAGATTCAGATTCAGCCCGTCAATAATTTCCGCATACCGGCTCTTTATCTTCTCAAGGATCTTCTTGTAAGAGCCGCCCTGGGATGCCGCATCATAGCAGGCATAGAGCAGATCCGTTACCTTCTCATCCTTGCTGTTTCGCTTTCCCGGAGCAGAGGGAACCACGTATCTTCTGGACTTATCGGATCTGATAATGTCCGCCACCTTCTTAAACTGTCTCGCGCTGGCAAGCGAACTGCCGCCGAACTTAACTACCTTTTTCATATCTTTCTCCCTCGCTGTTTCAGAGTGTGTTACCGCGCTTTTGCGCGCTACAAGAGCAAATGATACCCTACTTTATATTATATGTCAATAGTTTCGCGGCAAAAAATTTGCCAGAGGAAGACAAATGTCCTCCGCTGGCGTACTTTTCAATGGTTCCTGTCTGTCACCGCAGGCCTTATTTTCCAATCAGCCCTGCTCGTAGGCTTTCATTTCTTCATTCACCTGCGCCTCACAGGAGCGCATGGCCAGGATGGTTTTCTCCATCAGTTCCTCCAGCGTCCAGCCCAGCATGTCCGCGCCTTCCCGGATCACATCCCGGGAACATCCCGCAGCAAACCGCTTGTCCTTAAATTTCTTCTTAAGGCTTGAAACCTCCATGTCCATCACACTCTTGGAAGGGCGCATCTTTGCTGCCGCCCACACCAGCCCGGTGAGCTCGTCGGCCGCAAAAAGGATCTTCTCCATCTGGTGCTCCGGCTTCACGTCGCTTACCAGGCCGTAGCCGTGGCTGCACACCGCGTGGATCAGCTCCTCCTCGGCTCCGCCCTCTTTTAAAAGCTCCGGTGCCTTCTTGCAGTGTTCCTCGGGATACAGCTCAAAATCAATGTCGTGAAGCAGCCCGGCCATAGTCCAGAAATCCGCCTCATCCCCATAGCCCTGATCCCCAGCAAACCACCGCATCACGCCCTCCACTGTGAGCCCGTGAAGAATGTGGAACGGCTCCTTATTGTATTTTGTCAGCAGGGCAATCCCCTGCTCCCTGGTCAGATTCGTATGCATAAATTTTCGTCTCCCTTCCGTAAAAGTCGTCCGGCTGTTCCGGACGCCGCCAAAAACAGCCATCTGTATCTTACTGTATCACGATCCCGGGACATTTGCAATGATGCAATCGTCCGGACACGCGCCGAAATGAGCCCGCAGCCCCATTGACCCTCGGCGCATTTGGGAATATACTTAAATATACTTAATTACAGTATAGTTTTCACAGTCAAATCATAAGGAGGACATTCTATGAACTACCGGCCTGCCAAAGAAAGTGACCTGCCCCGCCTGGTGTCTATGGCGGATCAGGCCATCGCATATTTCCGCGCCAGCGGAATCGACCAGTGGCAGAAGGGAGAGCCCAACAGAAACGGGCTCCTCAAATCCATAAAAGACCGCGCCCTGTATATACTGGAGGACGCCGGAGAGGCCGCCGCCATGATCACCCTGGCGCAGGGGCCTGAATTAAGCTATGAGGAAATCGACGGAGCTTGGCTGAACGATGCCCCCTACTATGCCTTTCACCGCGTCTGCGTGGAGGGATCCCGCAAAGGACGGGGGTATGCTTCTCTGCTCTTCTCCGAGTCAGAAAGACACGTCCTTTCCCTGGGAATCTCCAACGTGCGCATTGATACGCATCCGGACAACCGCTCCATGCAGCGGGCCCTGGAAAAAAGCGGATATGTGCGCTGCGGCAGCCTGATTCTCAAGGACGGCTCCGAGGCCGGGGATCTCCGCCTGGCCTACCAGAAGGTGCTGCGTCCTCTTTAACTTTTCCCGGCAGAAAGGAGCCGGCGGGGCGGGCTGGCGGATCCGCTTATAAGCCTGCTTCCCTCTCCCCCGCCAGCGAATCCAGGGTGGCCCCCGCAATCCGGTACACGGTCCAGTCCTTCATAGGCTCTGCCCCCAGCGAGAGGTAAAAGTCTATGCTGGGCTGATTCCAGTCCAGACACCACCACTCCAGCCGTCCGCAGCCTCTCTCCTTCGCAATTCTGGCAAGTTCCCGAATCAGCGCCTTTCCGTATCCCTTTTTGCGGTACTCCGGACAGACATATAAATCCTCCAGATAAATTCCCGCCCGCCCCAGGAACGTAGAAAAGTTGTGGAAAAAGAGGGCGAATCCCGCCTCTTTCCCGTCCTCCAGGACAAAAATCACCTCCGCCTTCTTCTTCTCAAAGATCCATTCCTTCAGCAGCTCCTCCGTCGCTTCCACCTGATCCAGCATCTTCTCATAGTCCGCCAGATCCCGGATAAACTGCAGAATCAGCGCCGCATCTTCGGGCTCCGCCAGGCGGAAGCTCATCTTATTTTCCATCTTGTTGTTCATTTTTTGTCCTCCTTTGTGGCCTGCACATGCCCGGCGGCATTTTTTACAGGAATTCTATCAATTTTTGCACGCCGGATACTCCAGCCTCTCCTTGCTGGCCGCTGTGGCCTGGGAAAGCTGCAGCACCATCTCGCTGAAATACCGGGCGGGCACTGCGTCCAGGGCATACTGGTTTTCCGCCTTGATGGTGTCGTACACGTAGCTGCCCCGCTCCACGGTTCCCGCCTTGTAGAAAGCTGCCCCGTAGACCGTGACCTCTTCGTTCTCATCTCCCACATAGCTTCCGGAAAATTCCAGCTCTATGCCGATCTCCCCGTCCTCCCGGTAAAAGGTGCTGTAAACCCCGGCGTCCTGAACCGATCCGCGGTACCATCCCATGCCCAAAAGCTTTCCGGAAAGGGAAAGGCCGTTTATCAGCATGCCGCCGAAGCGGGTGAGCTCCTTTGTGCCTTTCTCCGTCTCAGCAACCCGGTACATCGGACGCTCCAGCTGGCTTATGGGCTGCGTGACTTCATAGTCCGCAAGCTGCTCCTTCCAGGCGGCAAGCGCTTCCTCGGAGAGTTCAATGGGATGAACCAACCCCACCATCCCCTCATCAGGGAAATCGAACTCTTCCTCATCCACGGTGTTGAAGCTGCCGTCCTCCATGTAGCGGAAGGTGTCCCCAAGGGCCCCGTCCGTGTAAATGCCCCAGATCAGGCCGATGGCGAACTGGTGCATGACCGGGTTTTTCACAAAGAGTTCCTTCCACTGTCCGGCTTTCCAGAGCCGTTCGGAGGTAAGGGCCTGCTCTAAGCGCAGTTTCTGGTTGGCAGCCACGGTTTTCAGCTGTTTTTTCAGCTGCTTAAATTCCTCATAGGCAGCCGCGGCCTTCTCTTCCTCATCCCGTTTTCCGGGGGCCGGCATGTTCTTTAACCGCTTTCCCTCCCCATCCTGGATTTCCAGCTCCAGGGCCGGCGTCAGATACACGGCAAACTGCCGGCTGCCGTAGTCAAAGATCCGTTCCATATTTTCCCCGAAGCCCAGGGTGGGCACAATCGTATCCTCCAGCTCTTCCCGGCTTATTCCCAGAGAGGCTGCCGCGAAGTCCAGCGCCTGGGCCGCCGCGGCCTTTACCTGGCGGAACTTGAATTTGCGGGAAATCTGATCCACCAAAAGCAGCGCCTGGGCGCTTCCGTTTAGTGCCAGAGCCTTCACCGCCTCCGCGGCCATAGCGCCCCTGGCGTGCTGGGGCCATTCCTGGATCTGCTTCTTAAAGGCAGGCACAATTTCCTCTCCCCCGTGGATGGACGCAGCGCAGAGCACCCATTTCTTCTTGGCCTCCGCCCCGGATCCCAGCCATTTGTCAAAGAGCTCCGCCATATACCGGTGCAGCTCCCGCTCATCCAGATCTCCGGCCAGGACTTTGGCCTCCGTGCTCATCCCCGCCGCCGACATATCCGCATAGGATACCAGCACAGCCGCCAGGTAATCCTCCCCGGCCAGGCTTCCGTCCTTTTTGTGGATCTGGGAAAATGGGGTCTCAAATACCCAGGAAACTTTCCGCTTCTTCCCGCCCTTTAGAATTTGGGCTGCCAGGGCATCCCCTCCCGCCGGCCCCGAACCAGCGGACAGACCGGAAGCGCCATTTTCCCCGGCGGACGCCTGGGCCCCCTCCACGCAGGTTAAAAGAAGCTCCCGGACGCCCTTGCTCTTTTCTGTCTCCAGGGCCTTTTTTAACGCTTCCTGGTAATTTTCCGCACCCCAGGCTTTCATAACCCGGACCGCCAGTTCACGCTCCTGGGATTTTTTCGAAGACAAAAAGGCGCGCATCTCAGGCTCCCACTCCCGGTGGCCGGCGCAGATAAGAGCCAGGGTGGCCCGCACCTGCTTGGAGCTGTCCTGGGCGCAGGCGAGAATCCCCTCCTTTTCCTCCTGCCAGTACACATCCAGCACCCGCAGGCAGATGTCCCTTCCCACGGAGGTGCTGTTCTTTAATGCCGTAAAAAATTCATCCCGGTGGGCCGTAAAACGCCGGGCCAGGGCCCCCACCGCGGCGTCCAGGAAATGATTTTTGTCCTTCTCCATATAAATGGCGGAGTAAATCCCATCCATGGCGTCCGCCATATACTGCACGGAAACTCCTTCGTCCTCCAGAATCTTTACGAGCTCTTCTGTCTTCTCCTTCATCTGCAGGCTGTCCTTGTTCCTTGGAAGAAACTGGTATGTAAAGAAGGCTCCGCTCATTCGCAGGGCCTCCAGAACCAGGGCCCGCTCATACAGCCGGCCTTCCTTTCCCTGCAGGGATTTTAACAGCTCAAAGCCCCGGGAATAGTATCCATAGCCTCCCCTCCAGGAATTCACATAGGGGTAGAGCGTATCCACCGGGGCCTCCCCCGCCAGATAGCGCTTGGCCGCGTCGCGCCCATTCACAAATGCAGAATTCTGGGTGAGCTCATTCAACAGCTTCTCCCTATACTGTCCCGAACCCTCGCTGGCCATTTTTTTATACAGGGCCGGATTTGCCTGGCGGACCTGGCTCTGTATAAACTGATATTCCTCTGTGGCAGTGGACGGCTTTAAGGCCTCTTCCATGACAATTTCCGGGCAGCGGGCCGCCATGCGCCTTAGGCCGCCGGCAATCCGGTTTTTCGCGTACCATTCCACCAAAAATGGCTCGCCCACAGGAAGGATTTTCTCCAAAAGGGGCAGGTGCTCCTGAAACCAGTCCGCCTCTCCCATCTGCCGGCATGCCCCCAGCGTACCGCCCGGATCCAGGGCGCTCATGACCTGCAGAAAAGCCAGCAGGCAGGGGGAATGCGCTTCCGCCAGAAACGCGCAGCCGGAAAGCAGGGTCAGAAGATAGGGCGGCGCCTGCTTTCCGCGCAGAGCCTCCGATACTTCCTGCGGAAATGTGCCGTAAGGCCTCCCCAGTCGCACATAGTCCCCCAGGATTTTCTCATCCTCCCCAGCAATGGGAGGACGGCACACGCCCGGAAGGCTCTCTGCCAGATTGTTGACCAAAAATTCCGTCACCTTTTCCCCGCCGGAGGTATTCGTCTTTCCGGCAGTTCCGAACAGTCCTTTCAGAAACCCCTTATTTTCCTTCTGGGGCTTTCTCTTATAAAGATAGAGGGCCGCCAGCAGCACCTTTGCGTTGTCATACTGGTTGCAGCACAGTTCCATGGCCTCCAGAGCTGTCTGGGGATTCTGCGCGATCTCCTTCTGCAGCTCCCGCAGATTGGTCCAGGTCAGGGCATGCACATTCCAGACAGTGAGCTCCGCCTGGGCAGCCATGGACTGGGCCGGCGTCATATATTCCAGCAGCCCATTTATGCTCCAGCTGGAATACGCATATCGGGTCAGCACATAGCAGGCCGTAGATCCCCCTGCCGCCGCGGCAAACCGGACGTATCGGGCTAGGTCCTCCCCGCGCCCGCGCTTTTTCAGATGCTCCACATAGTCCGCGCATTTGATCCGCGCCTCTTCCGGCAGCTTGTAAAAATCCTGGCGCTTAATCCGGGATAAGATTTCCGTATTTTCCTGGCTTCCCGGCTGGAAGTATTCCTCGGCAATCCGCCTGTTCTCCCCGTCAAGTCCCATGGCATCCAGGGCGTCCATAAGCTTCTGGTAATTTCTCTCCTCATTCAGGTTCATATTGTTGTCCTCCCACTCTCCCCTTCCCGCAAAAGGGATTCCTGTTCTGCGTACAGCTCCAAATGCGCCAGATCAAACGCCGTGCGCTGTTTTCCCAGCCGCACATATTCCATAAGTTCCATCCAGGGGCCGATGGCTGGCTCCGGATTTGGCTTAAGCTGGTGCCGCTCTTTTTCAAGAATTGCTTCCAGCCGCGCCAGTTCCTTTCCCGCCCGGGACAGTCCCATGGCCCTGCTCTCCTGCCCCAGCCGGGAGAGCCCGGCCAGCAGTTCCTCCTGTGGAGAGAGCAGGCCGCTCCGGAACAGATCTGCCAGGGTTTCCTCCATTTCATCCAGAAACCGCTCCAGGGTTTTGACTGTCGCTGGTGCGACCTTACCAACCGCTCCGTCTTCTGCCGAATACCCGGGAATCTGCGCTGTCTCCTTTTCTTTGCTCTGTCCTTCGTCCCGCCCTTTCGGCATATCTCCCCGGATGCATTCAAAATACTCAATCGGGTACAGGCACAGCCTGCCGTCCTCCAGATAGGGGATTCCAAAAAAGATAAGTCCCGGATTCCTCTCCCGGGAAGTCTCCCCCTGGGAAATCTCCCCCTTGGGAATTTCCTCTGCAACATTCCCTTCCCCGGCGTCCCTCGGCTCCCCAAGCCGTTTTGCCAGGCGCTCCAGCACCTGGATGGTGAGCTTTTCCTCCTTTGAATAGTTCACCGCCGCCTGAATCCTTCGCCCCGCAGGGTCAAAAAGTTCCATGGAGAAGCGCTGCCGGACCGTGTCAAATGTCCCCTCCCGAATCCTGGCGGCACCTACCAGGGCCAGACTCTCCCCGGATTTTTCTTCCGGGCCGCTCATTTGATCCGCACGCTGCTCCTTCTGTTCCAGATCCCGCAGGAGCGCCCGGTAATCCCAGAAAACCATTTCCCGTATCTCCGGCCGGTCAAGACGGCGCGTTCCCAAAATCTCGCTTTTCGTCTCCCGGCTCACAGAAAGGCGGCCGTCCTGTGCAGCCTTTGCCTGGGTCAGCGCAAACTCCAGCTCCATCATTTTTTCCCGGCTGCAGTTTAGCCCCCAGGGAGCCAGCTGCCCTCCATCCCTTCCCGCCGGGCGGCGGCGCACTCCCTCGTAAAAGGTAGGCCTAACATCCATCCACGTATACCATCTGTGCTGTCCGGTCTCCAGAAAATAATATTTTTCCCCTTCATAGCCCGCTTTGCTCTTCACATGCCGGCTTCCCACGGCCGTCAGCTGCAGGCGGGGAACCGGCTCATACGTATCCCGAAATGTTCCCGCCAGTCTCTGAAATGTGTCCCGATCCCTCGTCTTCTCCAGGCTGCAGGCCCTGTCATAAAGGGAGAGAAGCCTTGCCAAAAGCCGCTCCCCGCAAAAGGATGCTGACCGGGAAAAATACTGCTCATACTCCGCCGCCGCGCTCCGAAATCCCGTCTCAAAAGAGGCAAGCCCGGCCCCATGGCTGATCACCGCCAGGCGTTCCATACTCTGGGCTGCCTCCGGGGACAGCCGGGAAAGCCCGGTAAAAAGTTGAAGACGGATGCCCTCCTTTATGGAGCGGGCCGCCCGCAGAACCGCCTCTTTATCCCAGCTGCCCGCCTCCTCTTCCCGGGCTTTCAGCATCTCGGCCGTGATGGCCTTTCTCCGTATCTGGAAGGCCAGAATTGCCTGGGCCTTGTGGGAGCAGAGTTCCCTGCTGCGGCAGGTGCAGGAAGAGTATTCCAGGGGATACAGAAGCTTTACCACCTGCTCTGCCCACGGAAAGCGGACTGTGATTACGCTTCCCATGGACAGGGACGGCAGTTCGCCGGCCTCAGCCCGCGCCGCAAACTCCCGGTACGCCTTATTCCGGCATGCCCGCTTTAAGCGGTCAAGAGGAACCGCTAAAAGCGCTTTCTCCAGGGCCGCGCTGAGGGCGGACGCAGGATCCGGTTCCTGCTCCGGTGCAGCCTCGAAAGAAGCGCTCCCCGGCGCCGCCTCAACCGCCCGGGACGAGGCAGCTCCCGGCACAGCCTCAGCCGCCTCAGAACCAGCGGTTTCCTCCTTTTCCAGAATCCCCCGCACCCAGAGGATTGCCGCCGTCACATGCCGGCAGATGCTGCGGGAGGGGCAGCTGCAGGTGCTGCTTCCCAGAGGCGCCCGGATGCGGCAGACTGCTTCCTTAAATGTCACCTGAACCTCATTTCCGCTCTCATCCCACAAAACCTCCGGCGTCTCCTGCTCCAGATCCTTGTGTGCCCGCTTCACCGTCCCCTTATTTGACAAACCGGCCAGATACGCGTCATCCGCCTGCTTTAGCTGGGTCTTTAGCTCATCCATCTTTCCCGCCCCCTCCGCATGTCTTTCATCCCGTCACCCCATGACCTTTCCCATAAAATCTCCCAGGGCTTCCGGCGTCATAGCGCCCACAAAGGCCCCCAGATCCGCCAGCTGGCCCGCCGTTCTCCGGTCATACACCGGATTGGCTTCCATGTCCAGGGCGGTCAGGCAGACCAGTCTTGCCCCGCTCTCAATGATTCCCCGGCTCACCGACAGGAGGGCCCCCAAACTTCCCCCCTCGCACAGGTCGGATACCAGAACTACCAGGGTTCTGTGGGGATTCTCAATCAGCGTCTCACAATACTGCAGGGCCCCGGCGATGTTGGTTCCTCCGCCCAGCTGGATGCTCATCAGCGTCTCCACCGGATCGTCCAGATGCGCGCTCAGATCCACCACCTGGGTATCAAAAATCACCAGGCGCGTATCCAGCATGGGAAGCCGTGCAAAAATCCCGGCCATCACCGCGCTGTGAATCACCGAATCCAGCATGGAGCCGCTCTCATCCACGGCAATCACCACCCGCCACTGGCTGTACTTCCTTGTGCGGCTGCTGAAAAAGACCCGCTCCACCATGAGCCGCTTCTGTTCCCTGTCATAGTGCTTCAGATTCCTGCGGATGGTCTTCTTCATGTCCAGATTGCGGATGGATTTTACCGGGCTCTCGCTGTTTCTGTCAATACTCCCCAAAAGGGAACGGCGGATATCCCGGTTCAGGCGCTCTGCAATTTCCTCCGCCACCTTTCTCACAATCCTGCGCGCCGCGTCCAGCACATCCCCCCGCATCAGATGCTTGAGCTGCAGAATGGTCTTTAACAGCTCTTCATTTGGCTCCAGGCGCTCTAAAACTTCCCGATCCGTCAGAAGTTCTGTGAGCTGGTAGCGCTCCAGGGCGTGCCGTTCCAGTATCTCCACGGTCTTCTTTGGAAACAGGCTGCGGATTTTCGTAATCCATGTGGCCGCTGTGAGACGGCTCGCCCCGGTTCCCCCTTCCCTGCGAACATCCTCCCCGTACTCCCGGGAATAGAGAAATTCCAGGGCATCCTCCAGGTCAAAGCAGGAGATTCCATTTTCCAGCGCCGCCCCATTCCCGAAGGAAATCTGCTGGCCGGCCTGCTTTCCCAGAATCAGCCGCCACCTGTTTAATGTCTCTTCATGGCTCATCCGCTCTCCCCCTCTTCCCAGCTTTCCATACCTGCCTGTCGGTGCCTCTCTATATACGCATCCAGCGCCTGTCCATACGCGTATTCCTCCGGAGAAACCGCCCGTCTGCGCAGAATATCCTTTCCCGCCGCTCCGTGAAGGCCCGCGGCCCGCCCGGCAATCCTGTCCGTCTCCATCGGCGTAAAATAGCTGAACGCCAGCCGCAGCTGGGGCAAAATTCCCATAAATTCCTCCGGGGAAAGCCGCGCCAAAAGCCCGTCAATCAGCCCAATAAACTCCCGGCTCACAAACACAAAGTCCCGAGCCGTGAAAAACAATCCCCGGAGAAAGGCAGCGCTCCCGGCGCGTGCTTCCTCCGTCCCCTGGATATATCCCCGGGCCGTGTCCTGAATCCGTCCGGCAATGCTCTCCTGCCCGCCGCAGCCGTAAAGGATCCCCAGGGCCGCCCCTTCAATGGCAGGGTTTATGGGCCGCTTCTCCAGCATCCGCTCCAGAGCCCCGGCAAACACGGGCCGCAGACCGGCATATGCTTCCTTCCCCGTGGCCTGGTACAGGCTTCGCAGGCACTCCATGCATTCGTCCTGCCCCTCTTCGCCGGTATTCCCCATAAAGGGGAGAAGCTGGAGAATTTTTTCAAAGCAGGCGCCAATCATTTTCTCCAGGTTCATTCTGTCCCGTACCTGATAGAGATCCGCAAGCTCGCCCAGCATGACAAGATAGGAAAATCCTCCGCTCAAAGAAAAGAAATCCCCATCCCCCGCGAGAATCCCGGCAAACTGGGCGCCCATCCGCTCCTGCTCATCAAAAAGCCCCATCAAAAAGCTCTGTACCAGAAGCTTTGCCCCTTCTCTGGATCCCCTGCACTGGGAAAATCGGGCCGCGAGATGCGAGCGCACCGCTTCCTCCACCGTGCCGCCGGACACGCTGGCATCAATCAGAGCCGCTGTGACCTGGGCGGACCACCGGTAAATCCATATTTCCCGGATGCGGTTTGGATCCCGGCGGTTCACCAGATCGGATCCCTTTTTCTTCTTCGCAAAGCCGCAGCCCAGAAACTCTGTCTGATAGAAAAACCGGGCAAGCCGCAGATGCTTTTCCTTGGAGAAAACCGCAAGGGTGCACTCCTGCTCTGCGGTCGAATGGATTTTGAGCCCAAACGCTTCGCACTGTTTTTCAAAATCCGCCAGCAGCGGCGGGCGGGCCGCATCCGCACAGACCGCTCCTGTCTGTTCCCCGGTGGTGAGCCGGGAAAGGATCCGTAAGGGGCCGTCCGTGGACAGGCTGCACTCCCCTTTCACAAAGGAGGACAGGGCGCTGTCCCTCAGCTCATAAAGGCCCGGGGACTTCTTTCCCCGCAGGGAGGCAAGGCCCCTGGCCATGGAGAGGGCGCAGATCTCATCGTAAACGGAAATACTCTCATCCTTCCCCCTGGCCCGCCGCCCCGCTGCGGCCAGAAAATGGAGAACCGCCCCGTCATAGGCTGTGCCCGGCTCCATCCCGTCTTCCAGCCGCCTCCAAACCTGCTGGTAAAAGCCCGGAGACTGCATACCGCTGGCATATCCGTTCAGCGCATCCGCCGCCTCCATGGAATATGCCATGGGATAGACAGACTGAAGGGATTCATCCCCCCGGTGCAGCCGAACCGGCTCTCCCTGAAAATCCAGTCCGCCGTCCGTTCGCTTCTTCAAAAGCTCCCCAAGCCCGTAGGTGTGGAACCCTCCGGTCACTGCCAGTATCTTTTTGTATTGCCCCGCGAACGCGGCAATCCGTTCCGCCATATACCGCTCTCTGAGAAGACAGCCCTCTGCTTCCAGCTCTTGCCTGGGCGTATGCAGGCGGGAAAGGCCGCAGTATGTAAGCATCTGATGGACAAACCGGGGCGTATCTTCCAAAAGCCCCTGCATCTCAAAATATTTTTCCCAGAATTCCTCAAAATCCCTGAGCCCCGCACGCTCGCAGAGAAGCCCCAGATAGCGGCTCCTGCTCAGAAGGTAATCATCGTTGTAGGTCTGCTTCTCCCCCTCTTTTCGGACGCCCCGGTTCTCCCCTGCTGCCGCCAGTATCTCCCGGTACGGCAGATCAATAAACGCCGCGGGTACGTTCCGCTCTGCCGCTTCCCGCAGGGCGACCAGCTCCGGCGAATAGTCCAGAAAGGGATAATAGCACTTATACTCCCCCTTTTCGCGGCTTACAATTCCCTCCTTGTCCTTATAGGAATAATACAGGGCCGCCGGAGCCTTTGTCTCCGGATGAACCAGCACGGGAATGAGGCCCGCCGCATTCTCCGGTCCCTCCACCAGGATGCAGTCCGGCCCGTAGGCCTCTATGGCCTTTTTCAGGTGAAATGCACACACCGGGCTGTGGTGACGCACCGGAAAATACAGGATGGGCGACGCCAGATCATACTCCGTACCCGGACAGATGGCCGGCCCCGGCACAGGATCTCCTGCTGGAAATGCATCCGGATCCGGGGCCGCATGTTTCTCTACCGCAGGTATTTCCCCGCCTCGTAATAGCTGCTCCATAATCCGCCCTCTTTTCCTCCCTTATCCCGGATCACCGTCTGAAAATAGCCCCTGAGTTTCTCCAGGTCTTCCCTGTTCTCCTTCTGCACGGCTCCCACCAGATTCCGGACAAGGCAGCCCATATCCATCCGCATATCCCCATAATAATAGGCCGTCAGCATCGTCTGGTAGTACACAGACACTGCCTCCGCCGTGCTCATCACCGCAGAGGGCCTGTCAATCCTGTGCCCCATGGAGGACACACCCTCCCGAAGCTCGTGGAAGGTGGAGGCCAGAATCTCTGCCACGTCCTCATCCGGCGCCATGTCCACCTGGTTCTCCTTTGCCAGCTCTTCCACCTCGTTTAAAATAATCTGCTTCTCCAGGGACACATCCCGCACCGGCATCACGGTCTCGAAATTAAACCGCCGCTTTAAGGCGCTGCTCATCTCATTGACTCCCTTGTCGCGGGTATTGGCAGTGCCGATCACATTAAAGCCCGGTTTTGCAAAGAGCACTCCTGCATCTCCCAGCTCCGGAACATTTAACACCTTGTCGCTGAGCACGCTGATTAAGCTGTCCTGGATCTCCGCCGGAGTCCGGGTGATTTCCTCAAACCGAGTCAGAATCCCCCGCTCCATGCCTACATAGAGAGGCGAGGGAACCAGCGCCTGCCGGCTGGGCCCTCCGGCCAGAAGAAGGGCGTAGTTCCAGCTGTATTTGATCATGTCCTCTGTGGTTCCCGCCGTTCCCTGGATGGTATTTAAGCTGGTGCCGCTGATCGCCGCCGCGAGAAGCTCCGACAGCATGGTCTTGGCCGTCCCCGGCTCCCCCACCAGCATAAGCCCCCGATTTCCCGCCAGGGTGATGATGCAGCGCTCCACCAGCGCGTCATTTCCCAGGTATTTCTTTCTGACCGCAATTTCTTTTCCGTTCCACAAAAGCGGCTCCCTGCTCCCCAAAATAAAGGTGCGCACCGCCCGCGGCGACAGCTGCCAGCCCAAGGGCCTGCGCCCCGTATCAAGGCCTTTCAGCGCCTCCAGCTCTTCTTTATAGCGCACCTCCACCGGCGGCTTTACTTCCATCCGTTTTTCCATAGCTTCCTCCTCCAGCCAAAGTGCCTGCCCGCATCAGCCGCTTTAACCGCATTAGCCGCATCGGCCGCGGGCTTCCTACCGCCTATTATACCATTGGGGCGGGCGTATTGCTACCGGTTTGTGGGGGGCGCTCTAGCCCCTATGTGCGTTCATGGAGATTTGGGCAGGCTTTTGTTATAATGAAATCCAGCGGACATGTCTGTTTGGCTCACTGTCCGCAGAAATATATGGAATGTTGGGGAAGCGGAAAATGAAAAATCCATGGGAAGAAATCCCCTTAACTGATTACAAAAATCATATGAAGCTTGATTCTGTAATGCAGCTTCAGGCTATGAATGAAATGATGAAGGGACAGTTGGATGCGTATCCTGTCCCCGCAGTAATGATATTCGGGATTGCAGGCGGAAATGGCCTTGCACATATTCGCAAAGATACCCTTACTTGACAAGGGCAGATCTGGTCATCGCAAATCTGTTGGTTGAATATATCGGATATGCATGTTTTCAGAAGACCATTGCCCGGGTAAATCCCCGGTATGTGTCATGTATTATCCAGATTAATGAGCCGGGCAGCTGGGTATCGGACTCCCCCTATCTGCATGTATTTGACGGGCTGGAACAGATACATCACCAAATGGATGAACAAGCGTTAACGGAGAAGATGCCTGAAATAAATTACCGTCCCATCCGGACGCTGGAGCACTTGCTGCTCAACAGAAAAAAGCTGGTGCAGATCGACTTTCAAAAGAACTCCGTGCAGAAATAAACGGCCGGTGCCTAAGCGCAAAAATGGCAGGTGTCCTGCAGCTCTTCAAACACGGACACCACGTACTCCGCGATGGCGCAGTCCTGCTCTTCGGTGCCGCCTCCCACGCCGATTCCGCCGGCAATCTTTCCGTCCGCAAAAAGGGGGTAGCCGCCGGCCACCAGGGTAATTCGGGGATCATTGGTCTGAATGGACATGAGGGAGCCGCCCTCCGCCGCGCAGGCCGCCACATTCTTTGTCCTGCACTGGGCCACGGCCGCCGTATACGCCTTTCCGGGAACCAGGGTAATGCTCAGAACCAAAGCCTCGCCGTACCGGCGGTAAACCCTGGGAAGTCCGTTCTCATCGCTGACCGCAAAACCGATGTCCAGTCCCATCTCGCGGCTCTTTTCCCGGGCCGCCGCGCACAGCCTGTCACACAATTCATCCGTTAAAATCATGGCAGAATCCTCCTAAACGTTCGCGTAAACCGCTATCTGAAAATGCATTTTACTTCCCTTTGCGTACAAAGGTACCTTCTATAGCTTATCAAAAAGCGGCGGATTCTTCTTGCCCGTTTCTGAAAAAAAGCTGCCTGTTCGAATGTATTTTTCTTTGAAACTCCCGCCGGGCGCATGCAGGCTCACTGCCGGCAGGCGCGGATAAACGCGGAAAACAGCTCTTGCTGCTGCCCGCAGTCCCACATCATTTCCGGATGCCATTGGACGCCCAGGACAAAGGCTTGTCCTGTCTTTTCCATTCCCTCGATGACCCCGTCATCTGACCAGGCCGTGGCTTCAAATCCTTCGGCAGCCTGGCGTACTGCCTGGTGATGGAAAGAATTAACCCGGATTTTTCTCTGCATTCCGAATATTTTTGCAAGCCGGGAATTTTCCCGCAGACAAACCGGGTGCGCCGGACAGTTAAGGGGGTACATATCCATGTAATGGTGTTTAAATCCCCCTTCCTTCTCCACATCCTGGTACAGGGCGCCTCCTGCTGCCACCTGGATCACCTGCATTCCCCTGCATATGCCGAAAAGCGGCTTGTCTCCCTGGCCCATAATGTATTTTGCAATCGCGATCTCCTGGCGGTCCCGCTCCGGAACAATGCTCCCGCAAGCTGCATCCGCCCGCGCTCCATACATCTGGGGATCCACATCATTTCCTCCGGTCAGAAGCACTCCGTCCACCCGATCCAGCATCTCCTTCACTGTCTCAAATTCAGTGCAGACCGGGAGAATGAGAGGAATTCCTCCCGCCTTCTCCACAGAGGCCGTGTAATGTTCCGCCAAAAACATCCACCTCTGTCCCGGCAGTCCCATATGGGTGACCCGGCCGATGGCATCGTCTGTCTCATAATTGCATGTGATCCCAATGAAAGGTTTTTTCATCATATGCTCCGTTCTGCCGCCAATCCGGCGGCACAAATCATTCTGTCTGTCCTAAAAAGCATTGTAATCCACATTCCGCAGACGCCGCAACCATTTTTCTGCCCATTCCTGCAAATATTTTGCCTGATTCTCTCAACTTTTCCCGCCCCATTGGTATAGTTGGGAATAAAAAAAGTCAAGTTCCCCCGCAGCGGTTTTTGTGGTATCCTGTTACTGTAAGGAGGTATCGCGTATGACACTGTTGGTAAAATGTGCCGCAGCCTGTCTGATAATGACAGGAATACGGAGCGCAAAAGGTTCGGGATACGATCACCTTCGCCGTCCCTGACAGAAGCATAAAATTCATACAATTATTAAAAAAATTTTAGGAGGATAAAGATTGAAAATGAAAAGTAGAGGGTATCCATTCCCTTAATCGCATGACAAACAAGCCATCTTTCGGTGGCTGCTTTAAAAATTGAATATTAAAAAGTTAAGGTTACGCAGTTGCTGACTTGATTTTAT
>DWWT01000010.1 GCA_019119575.1 Candidatus Enterocloster excrementipullorum | reverse complement strand
GCGGAATACCGGGAGCACGATGGGCGCCTTCCGTGAGGGCGGCGTGGGTTGAAATATTGCATCTTGTAATAACTCCGCTTTTACCCATGTCGCCTCCCGCGAAGCAGTACGCACATCCGGCAGAAAGCAATTTTCAAACACACTCCAAGGCCCAACAGGTATCGTACAAGGTAATCGCCAAATAGGCGCTTACCATGCAGGCGCGGTCACTCCTGTACTCTCTCCAGAATATAGATCCGGGAATCGAAATCACATCCGGGCCCGTCGCCCTCCAGCACTTCACCGGAGCCGCCGTTCGTCGTAATCAGCCCGGCGTACATCAGCTCATCCCCGTAAAATTTTCCAAGAATCCGCTCGCCCTCCCGCACCGTATAGAGGAAATCGGGATTCAGGCCTGCCAGCTTCAGCCGGGAATAGGGCGGATTGGGGGTATTTAAAATGCGGTACCAGCCCACCAGTGCGGTTTGCTGGTTCTGACTGACGCTCATCCATGCCGCTGTGCTGCCCGCAAATGGGCTTTTTAACCGGTAGAAGGTACCGAACTGCAGAACACTGCGCCAGGCCTTCATGAATGCCGTTTGGCGGCGTACGGTTTCCAGTTCTTCGGAGGTCAGCCGGTTTAAATCCAGCTCATATCCAAAGGTGCCGAAGCAGGCAACATTTGCCCGTGTGCGCAGGGGCGTACTCCGGCCTACCTGGTGATTGGGGGAGGCGGAGACATGGGCGCCCATACTGCTGACCGGATAGCAGTAGGAGGTTCCATACTGAATTTTCAGCCGTTCAATGGCATCGGTGTCATCGCTGGTCCATCCCTGGGGGGCATAGTAAAGAAGTCCAGGGTCAAAGCGTGCGCCGCCGCTGGCACAGGACTCAAAGAGCACCTGGGGGAACGCGGTATTCAGCTGTTCATACAAATGATACACTCCGAGGATATAGCGGTGGAATACCTCCCCCTGCCGGTCGGCAGGAAGGGCGGCGGACCAGCACTCCGTGATGCTGCGGTTCATATCCCACTTTACATAGGACACCTTTCCGCTTCCCAGAATATCCGCCATCATCTGGTAAACCGCGTCTACCACTTCCGGTCTGGAAAAATCCAGCACATACTGGTACCGCCCCTGGGACTGCGGCCTCCCTGGCACAGAGAGAATCCAGTCCGGATGTTCCCGGTAAAGGTCAGAATCCTTGTTTACCATTTCGGGTTCAAACCAGAGCCCGAATTTCATTCCCAGCTTTTCAATTTTCTCGGCCAGACCGTCAATTCCTCCGGGAAGGCGGTCGGGATTGGCCCGCCAGTCACCCAGGCCGGCCCGGTCGCTCAGACGTTTTCCGAACCAGCCGTCATCCAGGACAAAGAGCTCAATTCCGGCTTTGCAGGCAGTCTCTGCCAGGCGCAGAATTTTTTCCTCCGTGAAGTCAAAATAGGTGGCCTCCCAGTTATTGATCAGGATGGGCCTCTCCCGGTCCCGCCAGTATCCGCGGGCCAGGCGTCTGCCGTAGAGACGGTGGAAAGTCTGGCTCAAATCATTCATCCCCTGGTTCGTGTACACCATTACGGCCTCAGGCGTCTGAAATGATTCCCCGGGCTCCAGCTTCCAGTCAAACCATTCCGGATTGATTCCCAGAAGCACACGGGTGGTGCTGTGGGTGTCCACCTCCGCCTGGGCAAGAAAATTCCCGCTGTAGATGAGGCTGAATCCAAGCACTTCTCCCTGAAATTCATCTGCGGCAGGGCGCTTCAGGATGAGAAACGGGTTGTGCTCGTGGGATGAGTGCCCCCGCATGCTGCCCACGGACTGGATTCCCTGCTCCAAATGCCGCACCCGGGGATGGCGTTCTCTTGCCCACGCCCCGGAAAACTGGATCCAGTCGTAGTCGCAGTCCGGCAGATCCATGCACAGGCTCATGGCCTTTAAAAGATGGACAGCCTCCGTGCCTTGATTGGAAAAATGGGCGCTTCTGGCCAGAATACCGCCCTGGGCAAACAGGGTATAATAAAGCTTCAGCTCAACGCCGGTCACCGGATCCTCCAGAACCAGGGTCAGTGTCTGCGCCTCGCTGTCCGCTTCCGTGTAGGTGGCCGGAAGACCGGCAAGGGCCGGCTTTCCGGCGGCAATATGGTGCGTTTTGTAGCGGAAATCGGAAATGCGGCTTCCATTTTTCTGCAGAATCTCAACTGCGGGAAACCGGTAGTCAGAGGAACCGTATACCCCGTATTCCTGCCGGACATGTTCCAGGGATAATGTCCGCTCGTTTTCAAAGACATAGGAGGCCATGGAGCGGGGCACCATTTCCAAAAGATAGGAGTAGTCCTTTTGGGGATGAATTTTTTTGCCAAAATAGAGCTGGCCCAGTTGCCCATTTGGCAGGATGGTCATGATATAGCTGATCTGCTCATTAAAAAGATGAAAGATGCGGTCGGATTCGCTGTAAAAAATGCTCATTGCAAGAGTATCTCCTTGTATTTTACGGTAGTGGTCGCTGGAGCGTGTTTGAAACACACCCCAGTAACCCTTTTATAAACAGTATAAACGGATGCGGCTTAAAAAACATAGAGGAATGTTGGGTAAAGCCGTCAAAATGTTGTATGATTGCACGGAACTCATTCCTGTGCACCGGCCTGTTTCCTGTACTTCGTAGGCGTCTGCCCCTTCTTTTGCTTGAAAAGTCGGGAAAAATACATGGCGTCATCATAGCCCACGGACCGGGCGATATCGTTTATGGGAAGGGCGGTCTCCCGCAGGAGCGTGCAGGCCCGCCGGATGCGGCAGTCCAGCAGATATTCCTGGGGAGAGGTTCCGGTGATGTCCTTGAACAGCCGGTACAGATAGGTGCGCTCAATGCTCAGATAGTCCGCAATCACCTGGATGTTCACGGCGTGGGCATAATTATTTTCAATATAACGGAGGGCTTCCTCCACGTATGAGATCTTTTTCTCTTTTGCCGGGACAGATTTTCTCGGAAACTTGCTGGCAAGAAGATAGAGATACTCATAGAGGATACTGTTCATCATAAGGTCGCGGTTTTCCGGCAGATTGTAGGCCTCAAACATCTTCTCGTGGCAGAGGCGCACCCGGTCGTCCCGTCCGTAGTGGAAGCAGGGTTCCTCCAGAAGAGAGGTGCGCTTAAAATACTCTTCCATCTTGATTCCCTGAAAGCCGATCCAGGTATAGGTCCAGGGGCGATAGCGGTCTGCCTCGTAGTAGATCAGGGTGTTGGGGCGGATTAAAAAAGCGTCCCCCTCTGCGAGCTGGTAAATGTGTCCGTCCGTCTTATAAATTCCCTTTCCCGCCAGAATATAGTGGATCAGGTAACCGCTGCGCACAACAGGCCCATAGCTGTGGGAGGGAGCGCAGGTTTCATTTCCGCAGGTGTAGATCATGGCGTCCAGATTTCTGGAAAAATCATTGGAAAAAATGTAATCTTTCATGTTGTGTTCATTCTCCCAACAAAACTGTATAGTTAAGCAACATCCGTCTATATTATCTTTATTATATTCCAGTATAATAAGAATTACAAGGACAAAGGAAATATAAGTTGTCCATATATAATGATTCGAACCGCGGGAAGGAACATAAGGCAGCAAAAAGGGATTTTTGTATAATGGGAGGTATCAAAAATGGATACGGAGAAAAGACAGCGCTATGAAAAAATAGCGGCGGAAATCGTCCGGCTTGCCGGGGGAAGGGACAATATTCTCGGGGTGGCGCACTGTGCCACACGGCTTAGGCTGGTATTGGAGGACAATGACCGGGCGGATACGGGGAGTATTGAAAATGTAGATCTGGTGAAGGGCGTTTTTGTGGCGGGCGACCAGCTGCAGATTATTTTCGGGGCCGGACTGGTAAATGATGTGTGTCAGGTGCTTGCGGAGTCCATTCACATGGACAGCATGAGTTTGGGGGATTTAAAGACAAAGGCAAATAAGCGGATGAATCCGCTTCAGAGAGCGGTCAAGGCATTATCCGATGTGTTTATCGAGATCATGCCGGGGATCCTGGCAGCAGCCCTGCTCACCGGCCTGTCAAGCGTAATGGGAAACCTGGAGTTTGTGGAGAGCAATGATACGCTTTACGGCATTTCCACCCTGGTCAATATCGCGTCCGGCGCAATCTTCGGCTTCCTTCCTCTGTGCGTGGCTTACAGTACGGTAAAGCGGTTCGGCGGAAGACCGATCATGGGGATTGTTATGGGATGCATTATGCTGTCCGGCAGTCTGGCGGATGCTTATGCGGCGGCCCAGGGAACCGTGGAGGTGACGACCCTGCACATTTTCGGCCTGCCGGTGGAACTGGTAGGATTCCAGGGAGGCATTATCGTAGCGCTTCTCATCGGTGTCGTTACAGCAAAGCTGGACCTCTTCTTTGAGAAGAAAGTTCCGGAGGTAGTGCGTCTGCTGGTGTCTCCGCTGCTCACCACGCTGGTCAGCTCCTTCCTTCTCTTTATGATTATCGGGCCGGTGGGAAGAGGGCTTGCTTCCGGAATTACCGCGGCTCTTGTGTGGATGACCCAGAATCTGGGCGCCTTTGGATATGCGGTCTTCTCCGGCGTACAGCAGCTGATCGTTATCACAGGCCTGCACCATGTATTCGGAGCAATTGAATCGCAGCTTCTGGTGGATACGGGGAGGAATTTCCTGAATCCCCTGATGTCCGTAGCAATCATCGCCCAGGGCGGTGCGGTTCTGGGGTATCTGGCGAGAAATGCCCAGGACGCCAGGGCAAAGGAGCTCTGCATTCCAAGCTTTGTGTCCGTTCTCTTCGGCATTACGGAGCCGGCTCTGTTCGGCGTCAATCTGCGGTACCGGTATCCGATCATCGGAGGCTGCATCGGCGGGGCGATTGGGGGAGCGGTGGTATATTTCACCAATCTGGCAGCCCTTGGTTTCGGCACAACGGTGGTACCGGGAATTGCCCTGGCAGATCCGGCCAATAACGGATACCTCAACTACGTAATTGCCCATGTGACGGCCCTGGCTGCGGGATTCATCTTCACCGTTCTTCTGGGTGCGGTACTTGAAAAGAAGGAGACCAGCCAGCCGGCCGCGCCCCGGGCGGAAGAAAGCCAGAAAACACAGCCGGCCGCGCCCCGGGCAGAAGAAAGCCAGAAAACAGAGCCGGCTGCTGTCTCGGAGGAAATAGGAGCCTTTGCAGAAGGAAGCTATACGGGAATTGAGAAAGTCAACGACCCTACCTTTTCCCAGAAAATTTTGGGAGACGGAGCGGCGATTGTCCCGGAGGACAACCGGATTTATGCGCCGGCGGATGCAGTGGTAGAGATGGTGGCGGATACAAAGCATGCGGTGGCGCTGCGTACAAAGGCAGGAAACGGGATTCTGCTCCATGTGGGGATTGACACGGTGCAGCTGGGAGGAAAGTATTTTACGCTTCATGTCAGCCAGGGACAGTCCGTAAAAAAAGGAGACTGCCTCATGGAGGTTGATTTTGAAAAAATAGCCGGCGAAGGGTACGATACAACCATCTGCCTGATTTTTGCGGAACTGGCAGAAGGATGCCATGTGGAGCGCGAGGCGGAGAAACACGTGGCTGTTGGAGACAAAATTGCGGTAATTGCAGGATAGAGGGACAAGAATGGAAAATGCTTTTCAGAGAGTAAGGGATGAACTGGAAAGGATGGGAAGGACAGTGGGGAGCTGTCCTTTCCGGACAAACTATCATATTATGCCGCCGGTGGGATGGCTCAATGACCCCAACGGCCTGTGTCAATTTCGGGGAGTATTTCATGCATATTTTCAGTATTCGCCGCTGAATGTCCATGGAGGCGGCGGATATTGGGGGCACTGCGTCAGCAGCGATCTGCTTTGCTGGGAATACAGGGAGCCGGTTTTGGCTGCGGACACGCCGGAGGACCGGAGCGGAGTTTACTCGGGCTCCGCTCTGGTTGAAACGGACCGGATGTACCTGTTTTACACGGGAAATGTAAAGCTGCCGGGAGATTATGATTACATTGACGCGGGACGGATTTCCACACAGCTGCTTGTGGAGTCCGGGGACGGGCAGCAAATGTCTTCTAAGGAGAAGATTCTGGGAACAGAGGATTATCCGGCAGATATTACGGAGCATGTGCGCGACCCCAAGGTGTGGAGCGAGGATGGGCACTATTATATGGTGCTGGGCGCCCGCGCCCGGCGCTGGGAGGACGGAATACGCAGAGATAAAGGCGGGATTCTGCTTTATTGCTCCGAAGATAAAAAACACTGGAAGCTGTATCGGGAGATTGTGCCCCAAAAGGCGTTTGGCTATATGTGGGAGTGCCCGGATATTTTTACCCTCAGCGGAAAAAAGGTTTTATCGTTCTGCCCCCAGGGGCTTGCCCGGGGGGAAGAGCGGTTCCAGAACATCTATCAGTCCGGATACTGCCTTGCAAAGCCGGGAGAAACGCTGGAAGAAGCCCTGTGCGATAGTCCGGAAGACACCTTCCGGGAGTGGGATATGGGGTTCGATTTTTACGCGCCTCAGACCTTTGAGGCGGAGGACGGCCGGAGAATTCTGATTGGATGGGCCGGAGTGCCGGATACGGAGGATGTACACAAAAATCTTTCCGTAAAAAATGGCTGGCAGCACTGCCTGACCCTGCCGGGGGAGCTCACCCTCCGGGATGGGAAAATTTTCAGGACGCCGGTTCGGGAGCTGGATAAACTGCCGTGGCAGAAGGGGATAGCACAGGAAAACCGGTATCACTGGGAAGATCATGCGGTGCGCCTGTTCCTTTCGGAGATCGGGGGAGAAAAGCGGGAGGTTATTATCGGAAGCAGGAAAAATGGGCTGATAATCCGAAGCGAGGGAAATAAGACGGAGATTTCTTTTCTGGATGAAACGGGAAAGAAAGCACTCTGCGGCGGAGGAAGAGGCAGGAGAATCGGCCGCACCCGGGGAATGGTAGAAAGCCTTTTGATCCTTGTGGACAGCTCCATTGCGGAAATTTTCGTAAATGGCGGAGAGAGTGTGTTTACCACCAGAATCTATCTGGAAAAAGCGGAGCGGGATATGGAGCTTTGCAGGAGCGGAAAATATAAACTGGAAGTTGTGTGATTTTCGCACGATTGCCTTGACATTGCTGCGCTGGGCGCGGTAGAGTGTGCTTAAAAGCCACTGTACCGCGCCCGTTTGTTATGGAGGGAAAGCGGGGGAAATGTCAGGAGGGAATTACATGATACGGTCATCACAGTCTGTTGGAAGATGCGTGGGAAGGCTGTCCAACAAAATACGCCGGAAGGTGGACACATTTTCCTGTAAGGGACAGTTCAGCGGCGCCCAGGGAAAGGTGCTTCACTTTCTTCTGGCACAGTCCGGGGATGTTTTTCAGAAGGATGTGGAGGAAGAGTTCGGCATGCGTCCCCCCACGGCAACGGAGCTGCTCAAAAAAATGGAGGAAAACGGCCTGATACGCCGGGAAGCGGCTTCCTATGACGCCCGTCTGAAACGCATTTTGCTGACGGAGAAGGCTCTCCAATATAGGGAACAGGTGTGTAAGGATCTGGACGGTATGGAGGAAGAAATGATGCGGGGGATCCGGGAGGAAGATCTGGAAGTATTTTTCCGGGTCATGGAGCAGCTGATCGATAACCTGTCTTAAAATAGTAAGCTTAAAACAGCAAATAACTGCGGTCTTGTGTGCGCGGAAAATCCATGATAAGATGCATAGTATCCGGGACGTAAGCACCCGCCAAGATTCGGAAGGAGAATGTGCGATGAAGCATTATGATTATGTATTAGTGGGAAGCGGCCTGTATGCAGGCGTATTTGCCTGGTATGCGGCAAAGGCGGGCAAGACCTGCCTTGTGGTGGAGAAGAGGAACCACATAGGAGGAAATGTGTACTGCCAGAATATGGAGGGCATCCATGTGCACAAGTACGGAGCCCATATTTTCCACACCAGCAACCGGAAGGTGTGGGACTTTGTCAATTCCCTGGCGGAGTTCAACCGCTATACCAACAGCCCGGTGGCAAATTACAAGGGCCAGATGTACAACATGCCCTTCAACATGAATACATTTAGCAGGATGTGGGGAATTTCCACGCCCGCACAGGCAAAGGAGATCATTGAGCGGCAGCGGGCGGAGATCACCGGGGAGCCCAAGAATCTGGAAGAGCAGGCCATCAGCCTGGTGGGCCGGGAGATCTACGAGAAACTGGTCAAGGGGTATACGGAGAAGCAGTGGGGCCGGGACTGTCGGGACCTTCCCGCATTTATTATCCGCCGCCTGCCGGTGCGCTATACCTATGACAATAATTATTTCAATGACCTTTACCAGGGGATCCCGATCGGCGGATACAACGTGATTATCGAAAAGCTCTTTGCGGGCTGCGATGTGGAGCTGGGGAAGGATTATCTGGAAAATAAGGAATACTATGACAGTCTGGGAGACCGCGTGGTCTACACCGGTCCGATTGACGCATATTACGGCTGGAGGTTCGGCAAGCTGGAATACCGGAGCCTGCGCTTTGAGACGGAAGTTTTGGATGAAGAGAACCACCAGGGTGTGGCGGTGGTGAACTATACGGATCGGGAGACGCCGTATACCCGGATCATTGAGCACAAGCATTTTGAGTTTGGCACCCAGGAAAAGACCGTGATCACCCGGGAATATCCCGTAACCTGGGAGGAAGGCATGGAGCCCTATTATCCGGTGAACGACGAGAAGAATCAGGCGTTATACCAAAAATATGCCGCCCTGGCGTCCGGTGAAGAAAAGGTACGCTTTGGAGGGCGGCTCGGTGAATACAAGTATTATGATATGGATAAGGTGATCGCGTCGGCAATGGAGGCTGCGGAGCGGGAATTTTCAAACGCGCTCTAAACTTCCGCAGTCATCACATCCCGTATGGCCTCTGCGAGCAGATCATCATCGTTCTCATTGCGGACGGCGATGCGCACAAACTGCCGTCCGTCCGTACCCATCTTGGAGGTCAGATCCTTGATAAGAATATTTTTGCGGGTCAAAAGTTCCTCGGTCAGCCGGGCGGCCGTCATGGGCGGGCGCTTGGCGCCGGAAGCCGGCTGGCCGTCCATGGGATCTTCCGAAGAAATCAGTTCAGCCATGAGGTAATTTGCCTGGGACGGGAAAACGCGAAGGCCCGGGATGGAAGAGAGCACCTGGGCAAAACGCTCCCGCTCCGTCCGCACGCGCGCCAGGGAGGACGCGTAGTCTTTGCGGTACTTTTCCTCAATCTGCATATAAAATTCCCCGACAGAGTTGATATTCCAGATCGACACGTCCTTTTTAAGCCGGTCGATCAGGGCGGTGTCCCCGCTGGCCGCGATGCCGAGGCGCAGGCCGGGCACTCCATAGGACTTGGAGATGCTTTTCACAACAATCAGGTGGGGATGAGACCGGAGCAGATCCTCATCCAGAAGGCTGGCTCCCGCTTCATCAGCGAAGTCCACAAAGGATTCATCTACAAGGAAGGTGATTCCTTTTTTTTCTGTCCAGAGAATCAGACGTTCCATGTCTTCCCGGCAAATATAATTTCCCGTGGGGTTATCGGGATTGATGAGAACCAGAAGCCGGATATCCTTATCCTCAAAATAAGCCTCGATCTCCTGGGCTCCGTAAGAGAAATCGCGGGACTTGGGCGTGCAGACGCACAGCGGGCCAGCATACCGGTTGGCGTATTCCTCAAAGGTGGGCTTGATGATGCCCAGCGTCCCCTGGGTGCCGTCCAGGATGGCCTTAATGAGCTCTGCGGCTCCGTTCCCCACCACAACCTGCTCCTGGCGGAGGGAAAAATTCCTGGCGGCCAGAAGGGAATTGACGTACATGCCGGAGGGGTACTGGCAGACCAGGCTGTCAAAATTGGCCTTTATCTCGTCCAGCATCTTCCGGGGAGGATAATAGCAGTTGACCAGATAGCAGAAATCCAGCATCTTCGGATAACGCCAGTATCCGCCGAAGCGGCGGTGAATCAGCGCAGTCTTTTCCTTTTCCGGAGCAAAGAGGGATTCCGCAATATCCAGATCCTGGATATCATCGATCTCATACCAGAGCTGGTCGTCGGTCAGACGCTTGGCCTTAATGCCCGGATCGTCCAGGGATACCAGAACCTTTAAAACCTGCTCGTAATACTCGTTGTTCCCCAGGGCGGCGGTGTAGGCCTCCAGGAAAGGCACGTAGTGCGTCCGGGAAAAGTCGCGGCTGAACTTGTAGAGATTGACTGTCTTATAATAATTTCCCATGTCAGAAAAACGGAACTTGCTGCCCGGTATCATGGCTTCAATGTCATCCTGCTCCGAGAGAAGCAGGCAGGTGCCGTCCATCCAGGACTCATACTTGGCTGCCAGGGCCAGGCTGTCTCTGGGATCCTCCACCAGGCAGCGGAGTACGGAATCATCAAAAATGATGTCGGATTCCAGAAGAAGCGTATCTTCCTCTAAAAGATACTTCCTGGCGAGAAAAAGAGAGTAGATGTTGTTTGTCTTATCGTAGATGGGATTCTCCACATATTCAATGGGTGTGGAGACATCCAGGCCGTCAATATGCCGGATGAGCTTTTCTCGCTCATATCCCACCACCAGGATGATGCGGGAGAGGCCCAACTGATCCAATTGCCCCAGAGCTCTGTTGATCAGGGGTACCCCGTTGACCTTTACCATACATTTTGTGTTGTTCTGGGTAAGCTGTTTTAAGCGTTTTCCCATGCCTGCCGCTAAAATGATTGCCTGCATTCTGTTCTCCAATCTGCCGCGGTCAAGCGGCTTTTGTTAGTTAGGACCGGTGCCGGGCTGATACCGCAGATCTCTGCCCTGAGGCCTTTGGCCCAGCCCGGCCAGCACATCCCGATAGACCTGTATCCGATACCGGCGGATATTTCTCTGATTTTCGTTCTCCTGCTTCACTGCCAGACAGAAACGGTCGATGGCAATGTGAGCCATATGGTTCAGGACAATGTAGGCTGTGTAGAGCGCAGGACACAGAGAGTAGGTTCTGCCGATATCAATGGAATTGCGGAATCCATAATAGTGCTTCCACGTAATAGGGGGAGCGGCTCCGGGGGCGGCTGTCCTGTGATTCAGGACTGCCTGGTTTACATTGAGGATGGAGGACTGCCTGTGAAAGCGCAGGCAATACTCTGTATCGTCAAACCAGATAAAATATTCCTCGCGTGGAAGCCCGATCTCCCGAACCAGGGACGTCTTGACCACCAGGCCGCAGAAGGTGCTGATATCGTAGACGAACGCTTTTTCTTCGTATGCCGCCTCAGGCACGGGCCGGTAGGTCATGAAAAGAGGGCTGGCAATCCGGCGCCGGTGGCTGGTATCAATGCGTCCATCCGTCTTTACCGTGCCGGAATAGGCCAGAAAATCATTTTTTAAAATGGCAGCCTGAATCCGCTCCATATAGGTTCGGCTGATCATGGCATCGTCGTCGATGATGAGGATCCAGTCGCAGGAGCTTTCCGCCATTTTTTCAAGACCAAATGCGAATCCGCCGGCGCCGCCCCGGTTTTCCGGAAGATGAAAGACAAAAAAGCCGCCCTCCGGAGAGGAAGCTGCAAGGCGCGCGGAAAGCTGATCCAGATATTCCCCGGTGCCATCCGTACTGCAGTTGTCAACCACGCAGATCTGAAAAAAGGGAAGACTTTGTCCGAGGACGCAGGAGAGACACTCTTCCAAAAGAGATTTCCGGTTGTAAGTGACGATGATTGCTCCGAATTTCAAAGGTATTTCCTCCTGGTTGGGGAATAATCGCAGAAACCGGCCCGGAGAGGCCGTACTGCCTCTGATTATAAACGATTTACAGGGGGATGTCAAACAGCCCGGAGCCCGTTGCGCGGGGGCTGGGAATGTGCTAGAATCAATCGTAACGGTTGGAACGATAAATACAGAGCAGGACAAACAGACATGCTATTTCGCAAAAATAAGAAAGGCTGGGAGGACAGAGAGCCCAGCGTGAGAAAAAACTATATCTACAATCTGATCTACCAGGTGCTGACGCTTTTGACGCCCTTTATCACTACGCCCTATATTTCACGGATTTTGGGGCCGGAGGGGACAGGCATTCAGAGCTACACAAACTCTGTGGTTCAGTATTTTGCCATACTGGCAGCCCTGGGGACCGCCTCCTACGGGCAGAGGGAGATTGCGCGCCACCGGGATGATAAAAAGGAACGGAGCCGCATCTTTTGGGAGCTCGAGCTGCTGTGCGCGGCCACCACAGCGGTCTGCCTGATTGTGTGGATGGGGGTGATCGGCTTTTCCCAGGAATATCGCCCCTATTATGCGGTTCTCACCCTGACCCTGGCGGCAGTGGCCCTTGATATCTCCTGGTTTTTCGGAGGACTGGAGCAGTACGGTCTCATTGTCCTGCGCAATCTCATCATCAAGGCAGCGGGGATTCTGATGCTTTTTCTGTTTATCAAGAGCAGGGAGGATCTTCTCCTGTACGTGGGTCTGATTGCGGCCACGGGCTTTTTGGGAAATCTGTCCATGTGGGGGTATCTGCGTCACTTTCTGGTGCGGGTAGACTGGCGTGCCTTAAAGATCCGGAGGCATTTCAAGGAAACTCTGGTGTACTTTGTGCCCACCATTGCCACCTCGGTCTATACGATTCTTGACAAGACCATGCTTGGATGGTTTACAGGCGGGGATAAGACGCAGAACGGATATTATGAATACGCCACAGGCTTTGTGAACATGGCAAAAATTCTGATCCTGTCCTACAATGCGGTTGTATCTGCCCGCATGTCTTACCTGTTCGGGGAGGGACGGCTGGAGGAAATTCACCGGAGAGTGGAGGAATCGCTGAATTTTGTCATGCTTCTGGGAATCCCCATGGCGGCAGGGCTGGCAGGGATCGGGCCATGCTTTGTGCCCTGGTTTTTGGGGGCCGGATATGAACCGGTTATTACCCTGCTGTATGTGTGCAGCCCTCTGGTTCTGGTGGTGGGCTTAAGCGACTGCATGGGAAGCCTGATTTTAACGCCCAGCGGCCAGCGGGCGCGAAGCGGAAAGGTGATCATAGCCGGAGCAGTGCTCAATTGTATCCTCAATCTTCTGGCAATCCCCCGCTTTGGCGCGGCGGGAGCAGCCGGAGCTTCGGTGGCCGCCGAGGTGTTTATCACAAGCCTGTATCTGTATCTATGCCGGGGCTATATCAGCCGGAGCCTTCTGGTTCAGTGCGCGGCAAAGCGGCTGGCGGCTGCTGCGCTTATGTTTGCCCTGGTGCGGGCCCTGGGCGGCGCCCTGGGGGCCGGGCCTGCGGCAACCTTCCTGCAGGTGGGAGCGGGTGCATGCGTGTATTTTCTGTTTCTGCTTCTCGCGGGAGACAGATTTCTGCGGGAGCGTATCCGGGACATACTCCGGAAAAAAAGAAAATAGTGGGAGAACATATGGAGAGCAAGGATTTTTATAAGGAGGAAGTCCGCTGCGGCTACACGGTGACGGAGAAGACGAAGAAGGTCTGGGCCGTGCAGCTGGCCATGCTGGATGAAGTGGAGCGTATCTGCAGAAAATATGGCCTGTCCTATTTTGCGGACAGCGGTACGCTGATCGGCTGTATCCGCGACAAGGGGTATATCCCCTGGGATGACGATATTGATTTGGTGATGCTTCGGGAGGATTACGACAAATTTCTCACCGTGGCCCAAAAGGAGCTTGCGGATCCCCTGCTTCTTCAGACGTACCGCACGGAAAAGAATTATCTGCGGGGGCATGCCCAGATACGCAACCGGCTGACCACCGGATGCAATGAAGAAGACCGGAGGGCCGGATACAGCTGCGGGATTTTTATCGACATCTTTCCGCTGGACAATATGCCAAAATCCCGCCTGGCCGCCAGGCTGTGGGCCTGGGCTGTGCGGACCGTGTGGATGGTTCTTTACACCTGGTACCGGTTTGATTACTATGAAAATGCCACCTGGGCAGGGCATATTTTAAACCGGATCGGCCGGATCCTTCATATCCCCATGGAGAAGGCCTGCGGTTTCTATGAGCGGATATGTACGCTTTTTGCCCGCCATCCGGGAACGTATGTGTGCAGCACAACATTTATCCAATATCTGGAAAAGAACACGTGGGAGCGGAGCTGGTTTTCGCAGGCTGTCTATAAACCCTTTGAAAACCGGGAAATCCCTGTTCCCATCGGCTATGACGCGCGTCTGAAAAAAGAGTACGGGGATTATATGAAGCCGGCCCAGGCTCCGACCCTTCACGGCGGACTGCTTCTGGATCCGGACAGGCCTTATCGGGCGGAGGAATAGGCGGGAAATCGGATTGCAAAATGCCTGGTTTTTCGATATAATTTCTCTATACCTGTTGGAAACCAATAGCTATTATACAATGACAAGGAGGACGCAAAAATTGGCAAACATTTTGAAGAGATTTACGGATATCATGTCGGCAAACATCAACGCCCTTTTGGATAAAGCGGAGGATCCTGCCAAGATGGTGGATCAGTACATACGGGATATTGAGAGCGATCTGGGAAATGTAAAGGCGGAGACGGCCGCTGTCATGGCAGCGGAGAAAAAGGCCAAGAGGGATCTGGATGAGAACACCCAGGAGATGGAGAAGATGACCCGCTATGCGGAGAAAGCCCTGCGGGCGGGAAATGAAAATGACGCCCGCGTATTCCTGGAAAAGAAGACGGCGCTGGCTGCCAGCCGCCAGTCCCTGGAGCAGATTTATGCCACGGCTCAGAGCAATTCCGATCACATGCGCAGAATGCATGATAAGCTGGAAAAGGATCTGGCAGAGCTTCAGCAGCGCAGATCCGCCATCAAGGCCAAGATGGCGGTGGCCAAAACCCAGGAGAAGATGAACCAGCTTGGCTCCAGCATCGGGAACGCAGGGGAGACGCTCTCTGCTTTTGACAAGATGGAAGAGAAGGCCAACCGCATGCTGGATGAGGCAGAGGCCATGGCGGAACTCAATCAGAAGGAAGCCACAGCGGAGGATCTGATGCGCAAATACGACGAACCGTCCCAGACCAGTCCGGAGGTGGAGGACGAGCTGGCGGCACTGAAGGCCAAGCTGGGCCTGTAAGATATGGGGAAGCTTTACCAATGCAAAAACTGCGGAAGCGTCATGGAGTTTGACCCGGAGAGCGGAACGCTCAAGTGTCCAAGCTGCGGCGATTCCGTGGAAATCGAGAATATAGAGGAAAACATCAAAGAGCACCGGATGACCCGGGAGGCTCTGGGCACGATCCGCGCGGAGGAAAAAACATCCCACACCATGGTGTGCCAGGGATGCGGAGCCAAGGTGGAGGTGGACGCCACCAGTACGGCTGCGGAATGTCCCTACTGCGGCTCCAAATACGTTTTGTCCGAGAAACAGGAGGATGCCCTGATTCCGGATGGGGTGATTCCCTTCCGGTTTGACAGGGAGACGGCGGGGCACAAATTTCACAGCTGGGTCAAGGGGAGATTCTGGGCACCGGGAGAGCTAAAGAATCTGTACCAGAGAGACCGCCTGCAGGGGATTTACCTTCCTTACTGGATCTTTGACGCGCGCACGGAGACAGACTACCGGGCCAGAGGCGGAAGGGTTCACCATGAAACATACCGGGACTCTGACGGAAAGACAAGAACGCGGACCTATGTCACCTGGCACGATGTGAGCGGCCATCTGTCCTATCAGTTTGACGATCTTCTGATTCCGGCCTCGGACAAGCTGGATCTGGGACTGCTTGACGGGATGGATCACTTTAATACAGAGGAACTTGCCTCCTACTCGCCGGAGTATTTATCCGGATATGGGGCGGAGTGTTTTTGCATCTCCTTAGACAGCGCCCATGGACAGGCCATACAGGAGATGAAGAACCGGCTCACGCAGATGGCAGATGGCGAGGTGCTCAGCCGGTATGATCAGGTGGACGGCATGCGGATTTATCCGGTATTTTCCGGGGAGACATACAAGCATGTGCTGGTTCCGGTCTATGCTACGGCCTATCAGTACCGGGATAAGGTGTACCATGTGCTGATCAACGGCCAGACCGGGATGATCAAGGGGGAATATCCCAAGAGCATTTTCAAGATCGCTCTGTGCGTGCTGCTGGTTATTCTGTTTTTGCTCTTGTTTTTTTACTTTTTTTGACGTTCAGGGAGGAACATTTCGATGGGATTATTTGGAAATCAGTTTGCGGATGTGATCGAGTGGCGGGAATTCCGGGATGATGTGCTTTTCTGGAAATGGAGCAACCAGGAAATCAAGAAGGGAAGCCGTCTGGTGATCCGGCCCGGACAGGATGCCATTTTCCTGTATAACGGCATAGTGGAGGGCGTTTTTACCCAGGAGGGGAGCTTTGAGATGGAGTCGGATATCATTCCCTTTCTCTCCACTTTAAAGGGATTTAAATTCGGCTTCAACAGCGGCATCCGGGCGGAAGTTCTGTTTATCAATACGAAGGAAGTGTTGGTGAAATGGGGAACCAAGAGCCCGGTTCTCATCCCTGCTCCGGGCCTTCCCGGGGGAATGCCGGTCCGCGCCTTTGGGACGTTTACCTGCAAGGTGGCGGATTACGATGTGCTGATTGAAAAAATTGCGGGAATCCGGCAGCAGTTTACAGTGGAGGATGTGAAGGAACGGATTATTTCTTCCCTAGATCAGCTTCTGATGAAATGGATTGCCGCCGAGGGACGGGATATGTTTAATCTCCAGCAGAATGCCAGAGAGATTGGGAACGGTATCCGGGAGGACCTGGACATGGAGATGCTCTCCATCGGCATCAGCATCCCCTCCTTTACGATTGCCAATTTCAATTATCCGGAACAGGTGCAGCAGATGGCGGAAAAGGCCGCGGCCCAGAGCATGATCGGGGACATGGGCCGGTTCCAGCAGGCAGCCCTGGGAGAAGCGATTGCAGGGGGCGGCGGTTCGGCCGCGGACATGGCCGGCATGGCAGCAGGCCTTGCCATGGGCCAGCAGATGGCGGCCCAGACAGCGCCGGGAGCGGGCCAGCCGCAGCCCGGCGCGATTCCCAATTTCTGCCCCAACTGCGGTACGAAGACAAACGGCATGCGGTTCTGCGGGAACTGCGGGTATAAGCTGGTGTAGCGGAAACTGGATAAAGGAGAGGTAAATAAAAAACAAGGGGGTTTTGCAAACTTTAGGGCATGGACGATATGCCATGCCCTATATATTTTATATAGCTGTATCCATATTTTACCAAAAATTTCCGCCTTTGACAGTTGAGCAAGGAAAAAATCGCTGTATCCCTTGTATTTACGCGATTTCATTAACTTAACTCCTTGTGCTATTTGAAAATATGATTACTCGTCGGCTCAAATTGCTCAAAGTATCTCTATATATGCAGAAACAAGCGACATTTAGTTTAGAAAATAAGATGTTTTATTTTTCTAATATCGCACGGTTCGCCCAAAATGTAGAGCAGACTTTGTGAACTAGGAGATACGCCAATGAAATATTTATCTGTAACGCAAACAAGGTGTTTCCGATATGCTTGCCCACGCGCGGAAGAATGCGAAAACGGCTGTCAATCTTTCAATGGTCTATGCCTATTTTGAGATCGGCCGGATGATCGTTGAGGAAGAGCAGCACGGTGCAAACCGCGCGGCATACGGCACACAGCTTCTGAAAGAGCTGTCCGCCCATTTGACAAAGAACTTCGGGAAAGGATTTTCCGTCGGCAACCTGAAAAATATTCGGCAATTCTACAAGGTTTATTCCGAGGATCAGATTGGCGAAACAGTGTTTAGCCAATTTGAGAATCTTCCCGCTGTCAGCACCGGGCGGAAATTCTACCTGAGCTGGTCGCACTATTTGAAGCTGATGCGCATTGACAATATTGACGAGCGCCATTTTTACGAGATTGAGTCGGTGAAAAACGATTGGAGCCTCAGCGAGCTGAAACGGCAGTACAACAGCTCCCTCTATGAGCGGCTGGCGCTCAGCACGGACAAGGACAAGGTTTACCGGCTGGCACTGGAAGGGCAAACCGTAGAATCTCCGAAGGATGCCGTGAAAGATCCCTATGTATTGGAATTTTTAGGGCTGCCTGAACTGCCCTCCTACTCCGAGACAGAATTGGAAAGCCGGATCATCGACCATTTACAGCAGTTTCTCTTGGAGCTGGGAACAGGCTTTGCCTTTATCGGGCGGCAGGAACGCTTTACCTTTGACGAAGAGCATTTCATGGTGGATTTGGTCTTCTATAACCGGCTGCTGCGCTGCTTTGTCCTTTTTGACCTGAAAATCGGCGAGCTCAAGCATCAGGACATTGGGCAGATGCAGATGTATGTGCATTACTACGACCGCAAGGTAAAGCTGCCGGAGGAAAACCCGACCATTGGCATCATCCTTTGCAGGGACAAGAACAACGCAGTTGTGGAAATGACCTTGCCGGAAGATAATTCACAGATTTTTGCCAGCAAGTATGAAACCGTGCTGCCCAGCAAAGAGGCCTTGCAGAAGCTGCTGCAAGAGCAAATTACAGACGAGGACGGAGGCGAGGACGAATGAGGCTGCAATTCAAACATCAGAAGTTTCAGGCAGACGCGGCAAAGGCCGTAGTGGATGTCTTCGCCGGGCAGCCATACCTCACGCCCACCTACATGATGGATAGAGGTATCAACTACCAG
>DWWT01000064.1 GCA_019119575.1 Candidatus Enterocloster excrementipullorum | reverse complement strand
TTATAAAATCAAGTCAGCAACTGCGTAACCTTAACTTTTTAATATTCAATTTTTAAAGCAGCCACCGAAAGATGGCTTGTTTGTCATGCGATTAAGGGAATGGATACCCTCTACTTTTCATTTTCAATCTTGATCCTTCCTTTTGTTAAACTGTTAATAAGCTTTCTTTTATTTATTCTTTTCTGCAATTATGTGCTGATAAAAACTATCCTTTCGATTAATTGCAGTCTCCAATTTATATGTCAGCTTATGAATACCTGTAAGCTTTTTAATCCAATTCCATTTCTCTTCTGAATAATCATCGGCTAAAACCTTAACAAGATACTCGCTATAATCACTGTTCATATAGGGAATTGCTTTCTCAACTTCCGGATTGCTCTTTACCACCAAAGTGATAATCAAATTCGGCAGCAGATACTCAATTACATGTTCGTTTTTGAGCCAATATGTGAAAGCAACATTTCTTATCTCTCGAATTGTTTTGTTTTCCTTTTTTGCATGAAGAAACCATGCAGGATATAGCACAGGGTTATCTATCAGCAGCAGTGAATTTCGTACTGCAAAAAAGTCGCTATTTAAAATCATATCTGGAATAGGATCTGTAAGATATACCGTTGAATCAATCCATGTTCCACCATAATGTTCCAGTAATGCAAACCTCATCAGATCCGCATACCCCGCCATCGGAATCTGTCCAGCATCCTTTTTCTTTTCAATGTACTCTGGCAATCGAATGTAATCTGCAAGGTTTTGATCATTCAGCAAAATGATTTTTTGATTGGAATGTTTACATACAGATTCATAGCACTTCTGAACAATAATCGGTGCCTGTTCAATACCTTTATTCCAATAAATCCAAATCGGATTCTCCACATCATTTTTGGGAAAGCTAAGCCCCTGAACATCTGTGTCTTTATACTTTAAATATGGTTTTATCTTGGTAGAAGCTCGTTCCTGCCACAATACCTTCCGCACCTCATAATCCTTGACAAGATGCAATTTGATAAACATAAATGCCCCTCGTTTGACGGCATTCACAATTCCATATCTTTGAATAAAGCCTTTCATGCCAATATTTTGATAGTAGTCATTCAGCATAATAATTTAATTGTCTCCCTTTATCTTGCAGAAACTACTATTCAAAAGACTCATAGATTCCGCACCAGATAATGGTAAACTGTTTCCTCCTTATCAATCGATGGTTCTAATTTATAGGTTAGTTTATGTATCCCAGTAAGTCGCTTAATCCAATTAAATTTTTCCTCTGTAAACTTATCTCCTAATACTCTAACCAGATATTCGCTGTAGTCACTATTCAAATAAGGCATCTTTTTCTCAACCTCTGGTGATGACCTCATTATTTGTGTAATTACAATATTTGAAAACAAATATTCTGGTACATGATTATTTCGTTTCCAGTAAGCAAATAGGACATTACGAATCTCACAAATCGTTCTATTATGTTGCTTGGCGTGGATGAACCAGACCGGATACAATACGGGATTATCAATTTCACCGAGTGAATTGTGAAACACAAAAAAATCACTATTTAATATTTCCTGTGGGATTTCATCTGTTAGCAGTATTGTTGCATCCATCCATGTCCCACCATAATGCTCCAATAATGCTACACGCATCAAATCTGTATAAATCGCTAATGGAAGGACTCCGCTTTTTAATTTCTCATTTAGATAATCCGGCATATTTATATAGTTCTGCACATTGTTTTCTGTAAGCAAAACAACTTGTCTGCCAGCATATTTTTTTATAGATTGATAGCAAGTCTTCACTATCTCAGGTGCCTGCTCCAACCCTGTATTCCAAAATAACCAAATAGGCTCATCCACTTGGGTTTCTGGAAATGTCAGCTTTTCAGGAACGGTATCTCTGAACTTCAAATATTTTTTGCAGGCCTCTGTGCCCCCCCCCCCGATTGCCAAAGCAGTTTTCTCATCTCATAATCCTTGACAATATGAAGTGGGTTACGAAGAAATTTGTTCCACATTCTTTTCTCCTCGATAAATTTTCATCAGTTTTATATAGTAGCTCTCTGTCGTTTCATATTTCACCTGACTACAATTCTTTGTATATCTTTCCAATACGTCTTGTGTTTGAAGAACTTTCTTTATCGCCTTCATAAGTTCTTCCACATTACCCGCTTCAAACAACTCTCCGGTTTTACCCGGCTCAATCAATTCGGGGATGCCTCCCATTTTAGATCCAACAACAGGTGTACCCAAAAGTACAGACTCCATAACGGAGTACGGGCAGTTCTCATACCACTCAGACGGGCAGACACTGATTGCAGCCTCAGCAATAATGCGATAAAGTTCTTCTCCTGTCTTAAATCCCAGATACTTCACATTTGGAATATCCTTCATTTTATCAGCCGAAGGGCCATAGCCAATAAACACAAATTCGGTATTGGGCATCTTCTTGGCTACTTCAAGCAACGTATCCGTTCCTTTGTCTCGTGAAAGATGGCCAAACTCTAATACATAGCCCTTTTTTTGAATGTTATCCAAGTGCGGCATCTCTTTTTTGAAATTGTGCAGCCCAATAGTTTTATTACGGAATCTTTTCTGCGTGTCTAATTTTGATTTAAGAAAAAAGCTGCAGCAAATATAGGCATCTACATATGAGTATGCTTTGCTATATTTCCACATATATCCATCCAACGTTCCAAGGAGACTTTTTGCTCTGGAATTTTTTAGACATTTAGTTTGAAAGCAATGAATATAATGACCATCCAAGCATCGTTCACACGGCTTCATGTTCACATCGAACATTCCATGGCTGGGACAAACAAGCTGATAGTCATGTGTCGTGTAAACAATCTTACATTCTTTTTTTGTTTCTTTACGCCATTTGTTAATTTCCAAAATAATAGAAGGGGTCAGATGATACTGTATATTATTGAGATGTACTACATCTGGCTGAAAGTCATCTAAAACCGCACGAATTTTTTTACGCGCTTCTCTTGAGTAGATAATACGAAAAGGTGCATTTAAATTTGCCTTTATTCCTTGAGAGAAATCCATATTCGTTACATATGAACCGATTCGATTTCCTACTGTATTTTTTTCATTCTCAAGACCAAAGTACTGGACTTCATGCCCATGTTCTTCTAACATTTTTCCCACATCGAATGTGTACGTTTCCGCTCCACCCTTGGGAAATATAAATTTATTCACAAGTAAAATTCGCATATCCTAACTTCCTTTTTCGTACTGTATTTATGCTCTATTTCACTACCTCTGTTCAGATGAAGCACTTCCAATGTATTGTTCATAAACCAGAGTGCTCCATACAAATGCAGGTAGTGATACTGAAAGTTCTTATGATAATTTCATCTGCTGTTGCTGAACCTAGGTAGCGAGATTAAAACTGCTCTTGCAGCTTCACCCATCTCTCGAAAAGTTCCGTAAATACGCTATTTTTCCAGCGTTTTCACTATGTACATCTCACTACCTGCGTTCGGTTAGAGGAGATTATTGATCATTAATATCCTCATCTTGTTACCATCCTTGTTTCAAATCGGTTAATTTTTTATGGTAAACTGACCTGGATGCAGGCCATTTATATTCATTGCTATTTCAATCTTCTAAATCATTTTTTCAATAATTGGCGTGTACTCAAAAATCTATCTTTTCAAATTCTCAAAACTGCCCTTTTCTGTGTTACTCATCCAGCCAGAAATCATATTTTCACCAGCACCCAACTTGATACTCAACATAGTTGACCTGCCAGACTGTACATATCAGCTGATACTCGTCACCTTTGATGTGTCATTCGGACAGCTCATCCGGTAATCAACCGCATTAAAATGCCAGAAGTACATCGTTTCTGATACTCGTCACCCTTGATATGTAGCACTCATTTTCTCGGACAGATTTCCTTGATACCCGACTACTTCGACCTGCAACGCCCAAAATTTCATGTATCTTACCGCCCTCTAAACCTCGGACAAACCCTGATACTCAACATTGTTGATGTATAAGACATGCAGTTTAAAGTTATCCAAGACAAGGCGCGGCTTCTTCCGCGCCGCTGAAAAATAGATAGTTTTTAGAGGATAGGTCAGCTTCGCCAACTTGGAGCCCCTACGAAAATCCATATCAGATATGTATGTATTGACAGCATCCCCCGATTTCATACAGATTGTTTGCCGCCACATGCATCATCACAATTCCGATGCACGCGAGCATGCGCAGGCCGTCGATCGCTCCGTACCGCTCTTTCATTCCCATTCCCGTATGCTTCTATCGTTTTTCTTGCGATGTCATCCCAATTGTATTTGCTGCAGATGAAATCCGCCGCGTCTTTTCTATAACGCTCTGCCCGTTCGGGATCCCCGCACAATTCTTCTAGGCGGTTTCGCAGCGCTGCCTCATCGCCTTTGCGGAAAAAAACCGCCTTATCCTCCACCACCTCCGCGCATTCCGCGATATCGGAGGTTAGACAGCAGTTCCCATAGCTCATTGCCTCCAGAAGGCTGAGCGGCATTCCCTCCAGATCGGATGGCAGAACATAAAGATAGGCATTGCTGTACAGTTCCTCCAAAAGTCTGCCTCGAACCAGGCCTGTAAACACAATGCGGTCATCGCCGCGGGCCAGGCTCTGAAGCTCTTCAAAGTAGCTGTCCGTATCGCTGGTCCCGCCGGCAATCACCAGCTTTTTGTCAGTCTTCACCTGTTTGAACGCCTTGATGAGCAGATCCGCTCTCTTTTCAGGAACCAGCCGAGACAGATAGAGAATGTACGGCGAATCCAGCTGAAATTTTTTTTGAATCAGCTGCGGCGGACGGCGGATGGGACGGTTTACGCCATTGGGAATAAACAGCGTGTCCCTCCCGTATGTTTCTTTGAAATAATTCTGCACGCCTCTGCTCAGAACGATGATTCGGTCCGCAAACTTGACCATGCACTGCTCGCCAAAGTGAATGTATTTGGCTCCAAACCCTTTGGACCATTTTTCCCGCTGCCAGTCAAGGCCATGCACCGTCACCACCACGCGCTTTCCAAACATCTTCGGCAGCCAGCACATCGCCGCCGGTCCTTCCGCATGGATATGTACCACATCGTATTTTCCAAAGGCGCAGGCAAGCGCCGCAAAAAAGCTGGAGCTTACCGCCGCGATTCCTTTTGCCTGGAGTGTGGGGACATATTTTTCCCTGACGCCTTTATACTCTGCGGGCCGTTCTGATTTTTTCATTTGGCTGTTGGAACGGTTATAGCAGGTGACTTTATGTCCCATCGCCGCCATCCGGCCGGCAAGTTCCGTCGCCACAACTTCTATGCCTCCGCCCAGCGGATCGCCCGGGCCGCGCTGGCCAAACATTGCGATTTTCATTCTTTGCCCCTTTTCTTTTTCACTTTGCCCCTACTCCCATGACCACTACCCATACGGTTTTAAACAGAATCCGCAGGTCCAGGCCAATGCTCCACGTCTGGATGTATTCCGTATCCAGGCGCACCACATCCTCAAAGTCCGTGATTTCATTGCGCCCGCTGACCTGCCACAGGCCCGTTATGCCGGGCTTCATGGCCATGCGCCCCCGATGGTGATGGTCATATTTTTCCCATTCATCCACGGTCGGCGGGCGGGTGCCCACCAGACTCATATCCCCTTTCAGCACATTCCAGAACTGCGGGAACTCGTCCAGTGAGGTTTTGCGGATGAACCAGCCCAGGCCGCGGCGGGTTCCGTCCGGACCGCTTCCGATGATCCGCGGATCCGCTTCCACCTTGAACATGAACTGGCTCATCTCATTTTTATCCATGAGCTCCTTCTTCCGCTGCTCCGCATCCATGTACATGCTTCGAAATTTATAGATGCGGAACCGCCTTCCATTTTGCCCTACCCGGATCTGGGAAAAGAAAATGGGGCCCGGAGAGGCAATGTAAATGGCCGGTCCCAGGACAACGCACAGAATCGCCGTCAAAATACAGCCCACAATCCCTCCGCAGAGATCCATAAAGCGCTTAAAGAAAATCTGGCGCGAACTGGCAAGCCGCATGGCTGTGGACAGCACCGAATAGCCGCCGAACCGCTCCACCCGCTGGCTCCCCACACTGTCAAACATTGTGTCCAGTTCCTGATGGACGGTCAGCCCCATCTGCAGGCACTCCCGGACAAACGCCTCCGGCAGGCGGGTATTTTTATCCACATTGATCATCACGCTGTCAATCCAGCGGTTCTGTATATAGTCCAGGATTTTCTTCCCTGTGCAGACCACTTCAACCCCCGCAATCTGCTGTCCCACCAGGTCGTCCCGGTCAAGGAGAACCACGCCCTCGATATAGAGCTCGTTATATGTATTATGAAGAATGGTGTCCAATACCTGTGAAACCCTGTCGCTGGTGGTCATTACCAGAACAGACCGCTTGCTGTAATAGACCCGTTTGTGCTTCAGCAGATACATCCTCCAGCTGATTCGCCCCGTATACAGCAAAAGAACGGAAAAAGCTGTAAAATATATAAATACCAATCGGGAAAATGCATGTCCCTCCTGGGTCAGAAAGAGGTAGGCGAGCATCGTGCAGATTACCGCCGCTGCGTGAAAAGCAACCGCCTTGAACTCCTGAAAATATCCTCTGCGCAGAATTCCCCGATATCCCTCTGTAAAAAACACTACACAGATATCCGCCAGGCAGAGAACAATTCCTGTACGCAGATACACGGGGTCTGCATAGGGGTTTCTTCCCCCATTTCGAAGCCCAAAAGCGAGAATATACGCCATTTGGAGCATCACCAGATCCAGAAGAATAAAGTCCCAGTGCTTCAGCCAGCTGTTAGCGCTTTTGTAATACATCGTTTTCCCCCTGCCTCTTCTTCAGCAGCAATTTACCGCCTGTACACCACGGTCAATGTCCCGGACCCCGGAACCGTCACCCAGACCGTCTTGGCCGCCGTGTTGATCTGATTCGGATTAATCAGCACCCACTGGCCTGTCACATTGTTGTAGTACAGCACCTGCACTGTTCCCAGCCCATCAATCAGGTTGGGCACATACAGAGGCACCTCCACCGGCCCGGTCTTCTCCACGTTGGTATCAGCCGTCATAGTCATCAGGGCGTGGGTTCCCGTCAGGGCATTGTAGCCGGTCAGATCCAGGCCTGTCCCCACCGTGCTCAATGCCGCGCCGCTGTTGATTCCGTTGATGGTGCTCACTACGTTTTCCGGAAGTCCCTCCACGGCGTGGTCGCTTCCCTGTACAAATGCCAGCGCCGTATCGCCCACCACGGCCTGGCCCCGGCTGTTCGTCTCCACCGTCACGGTCGTAGTCCCGCCGGCTCCGTCGGATACAACCGCGGCCTGCGCCCCGGTCTCGATGTGCACCGAGTCATTTCCCGCGCTGGTGCTGGAGGTGTAGCCGCCGGAAGAACTGCCCGAGGAGGAACTGCCGCCGGAGCTGGTCGTCGTGTCATTGTAATCACTGCCGTCACTGCCTCCATCTCCGATCACGATGCCTGTTCCGGGGCTGTTTGCCCCGAATGTCCCTGTGGCCTGGGCTGCCGCCAGAACCAGTGCCATCACTGCCGCCGCTGTAATTCTCTTTTTCATTTCATTCACCTTTCCTTTCTTTACTGTGCCTCTCTGTAAAATAAATCCAAAACAATCGGAAGAATCTGTTCTTCATCCGCGTGGTACTCGTCGTAGATGGATGTCTCCGCGGGCGTTCCCGGCAGGGTGATCATCTCCTCCTCCCCGAAGGACGCGCCCCCCTCCAGAAATGCCAGCGCCATGTCCATGTAGGCGCCCTTGTCCATATCCGTCACCATGTAGGGCTCCATGTCGTCCAGAAGCTCCGGCACAAAGCCCTCCTCGCGGGCCGCGGTCTCCCGAGCCGCCTGGACAAAGCCCTGAATATAAGTTTTCTGCCGCTCCGTCCGCGTCAGCGCACTCTGGGCCTGCCCGGTATCCCGGTAGCGGATATAGGTTTCCGCCAAATCGCCCTCCAGACGGACGCTTTCCCCCAGAGGGAATTCCTCGGGATATGCCTCCGCCAGGCTCGCGTCCTCCACGGTCACCTCCACGCCGCCGACCGCGTCGTTGAGCATGGGAAGGGCCGCCGCGCTGACCGCCATATAACCGTCAATCTCCAGGCCCTCCAGAAGGCCGCTCACCGCCTCTCTGGTGTATTCACAGCTCTTTTCCCGGCCATCCCCGTAGGCGTAGGCCAGCGTCAGATGCTGCCGGTCCTGTCCCAGCACATTTCCGCTTAAGTCCGTGAGCGTGATGGGCGTCATCGTGTCTCTGGGAATCATCAGAAGCCGCAGGCTGTCCCGCGCCGTATCCTGGGCGGCCAGAAAGATTCCGTCCGCCTGGCCTCCGCTTCCCGCTACCTTTGTCTCCTCCAGCGTGTCCTTTCTGTCGATTCCCATGAGAAGAATCGCCCGCACATACGTATTTCTCCGGTAGGTCTTCCCCTGATATTCCACAACTGCTCCAAGCCCTTCCGCCTCCTCTTCCGCCGCGGCCGCAGGCTCCCAGGTTCCCGACAGGGCCAAAGCCTGCTGTCTCTCCTGATGTACGCCGTATCCATACCATATAAGGGCTGCTGCCAAAAAGACGCCGATTCCTGCTGCCCGGGCAATCCATTTTTCCCGGCTGCGCCGACCCCGCTTTTTATACATTCTGCCCCGTCTTCCGGTTTCCCTCCATCTGTGACCGCCCATCCGCCGCGCCTTTCTTTTCCTGAACGTTTACAGATCAGTAATATTTTCCGTAATATTTTCCATAGTATTTCTTATAATACGTGTCGTAATAGCGCCCGTTCTCATTTCCGCCCACCTTGCTCAGCACGGCTCCCAGGATGCGGCAGCCGCTGCGCTCCAGCTGCGTCTTGACCTTCTGGGCCAGGCGGTAGCTGATCGCGCCTGCCTCCACCACCAGGGCCGCTCCGTCGCACTGGCTGGCGATGATCGCCCCGTCGATCAGGTTCCCCATGGGAGGCGTGTCGATGACCACATAGTCGTAATCCTTCCTGGCCGCCTCGATCAGCTCCTTAAACAGCGGATCCTCCAAGAGCTCCGCCGGATTCGGGGAATAAGGTCCGGCCAGTATGAAATCCACGTTCTCGATGTTCGTGGCGTAGATGACTTCCTCCCGGGTCTTCTGCCCGCACAGGTACTGGGACAGGCCGTTTATCTTGCCCTTGATCCCGTACCGGGCCGCGAAGACGGATTTTCTCATGTCCGCGTCGATCAAAAGCGTCCTTTTTCCAATGCTTCCCAGAGATTCCGCCAGAGAAAGGGTGGTCTCGCTCTTTCCCTCGTTGGGAAGGGAGCTGGTAAACATAACCACTTGGATTCCGCTTCCGCAGAACTGTATATTGGTCCGGAGGGTTTTGATGGCTTCGCTGTAAAAATAATTATCCTGCTGTGTCTTCTCCAGCGTTATTTTTTGCTGCTCCATGCTCCGTCCTCCTTCCTTTTTTGCGCTTGTCCGGCTTGCTTCTCTTTCCTCTCCTGCCCGGACTGTGGTCAGGCTTATCCGTCTCCTCCCGTGGAATCGAGGCCAGCACGGAGAGTCCCAGATACCGCTCCACGTCCTCTTCCGTGCGGATGGTGTCATTTAAAATCACCTGCAGGGTGATGAGCCCGCACACCACGACGCCCAGGCCTAAGGCGCCGATCGCGACATTTCTTCTAAGACTGGGAGACGAGGGACTGGTCGCCACCACGCCGTCCTCGATGATCTTCGGGGGTATCATCTCCATGATATCCCCTATGTAGTTTGAAGAAATACGGCACACTTCATCCACAATGGCTTTTGCGCGCACCGGGTCCGGATCCGCGACCGTGATGGAGAGGATACGGGTGTCCGTGGGATTTTCAATGGTCAGCATCCCATCCAGCTGGGTATAGGTCATATTCAGTCCAAGATTGTCAATGACCTCTTGGAGAACCGGCCGGCTGGTGATTACCACCCGGTAATCATTGGTCAGCTGGCTGCCGATCTGCAGATCCGCCAGGGAGGTCAGCGTGGTCTCCTTGGATATGACATACATCATAGACGTGGAAGTGTAGGTAGGCGTGATCATCATCCGGGTATAAATTCCCGCGGCGAGCCCTCCGAGCAGAACTGCCAGAAGAATCAGCCAGATCCTGTGCCGGAATGCATAGAGAATCTCCAGCAAGTCAATCTGTATCTCATCGTCATTTTCGTACTTTTTATTCATCGCAAATCCATCCTTATGTTTTCCAAAATATGGGACGGGTTTGTTTCCGTCAATTCCCGAAACAATTCTTCTCCCGCATGCTGCTTCAGCCACCGCTTCGCCTTATCAATCACAGGCGTCCGGTACTCCGCGTGATGCATGTCCGTTCCCAAAAAATGTACGTTTCCCCGCAGAACCTGCCTGCGGCACCAGCGAACCCCGGAGGAAATCACGCTGCCCTCCAGACTGTGGTAATTCATCTGTATATAGGCGCCTCCCCGGATCAGTTCCTCCAGTCTGCCCTTCTCATACAGGCAGGCATACCGCTCCACGTGCGCCAGCACCGGCAGATACCCGCAGCCGAGAAGCTGCCGCGCGGCCCGCCGGATAAAGGAAAAGGACGCCTCCGGCGCGAATTCCACCAGCACATATCTGCTCTCCGCCAGGGTTAAGGCCCGTCCTCTGTCCAGGTACTCCGGCAGATCCTCAAAATAAAGAATCTCCTGGCCCAGACTGAGCTGCAGGTCGTATTTCCCCTTCTGCAAAATATGCGCCGTCTTTGACAGGAGTTCCCTAAGCTGTATTCCATCTGTCTCTTCTGTGTAATGAGGAGTGGCGATAATATGGTGAATCCCTTGCTCCCCGGCCAGTTCCAGAAGCCTTTCCGTCTCCCCCCAGTCAGAGGGACCGTCGTCCACTCCCGGAAGTATATGCGCATGTATATCAATCATGTTCTCACACCGCTCTCTCCCTTTGCGAACCATCCGCTGCTGCATGGCTGTACATGGGATGCAGCTGTACGGATAGGGCCGTATATAAAATTAGGGGCGTTTTATTACCCCCCCCCCCCTCCCCGTATCTTTATATGAAATTCATGACATAATGCAGATTATGTCGTAAGCAACTAGTAAGTCTATCCTACCTCCATTTAGAAGTTCATGGAAATTCTAGCACATTGTGGGGGGATTTTCAATGTTTTTTTATGTATACACATCATATCTTTTCAACACAATTCAGACTATTCAGACAGGCAGATAAATAGTTCTTAAATATTTTCTTTTTTTGCAACAAAAAAGCCCGCCATCCTCACAGATAACAGACCCCTTTCTCTTATTATGACATAATCTGCCAGGCGTACCAGATCCTTTTCCTTCTCATAGTAACACCTGGCGAAAAGATGCCGCAGGTTGTGAGGAAAAACCTTGCTCTCCTCCACTCCAGCCCCTGCGCACAGCTTCTTCATCTCCGCCCACACATTTCTCCGGTCAACCGGCTTGCCCGCCTTCGTGACAAAAATCGCCCCCTGACGTATCCGGTTCAGGCTGCAGTACACCCGCAGGAGGACAACCAACGACTGCGGCAGAAGCACCACCCGCTCCTTTCCCTTGCTGTGAATCCGCACGCTCTGTTTTTTCAGGCCCTCCACCGTAATGCTGGACAGTTCGCTCACCCGTATCCCCGTTGTCCCCAGGGTCTGCAGAAGATAATACAGGCGCTGGTTTCCCCTTCGCTTTGCCTCCCTGACCAGCTTTTTGTAGTCTTCTCGGTTCAGCTCCTTTGATTCCTCCCGGAATATCTGCTGCTCTCTTCTTTCCATATTCCAGTCTTCCTTTCTGCCAGATACGCAAAGCGGCATTCGCAAATTCCGTTTGGACTTTGTAAATGCCGCCGCATAACGTTTATATTTTAGTATGGCTGCCTCTGCCTGAATCTATACTTCCCCTTTCCATACCCGGAAACCGGCTCGATCATTCCGTGCTCCGCCATCTCCCGCAGAAGCGCAGAACTTCTTGTCGGCTTCAATCCAAGTACCCTCTGAACATCCGATCTCCCGAAGGCGTTCCAAGAGGCCAAAGCCTCCTGCAATGCCCGGACATGGGCAGCCGTCTTAGCTGTAAGCGCTGCTTCAATGTTCGCTTTTTCCGGGCCAATGTTCGCTTTTTCTGCGTCAATGTTCGCTTTTTCCGGTTCCTTGAATACTCCGCTTATGTGCAATGTCCGGTTATGAAGCGGATGATTCTCATTCAGCAAAAGATTTCGCAGGAATCGCTCAAGGTACTCCGTGGTTTCATGAATGCCGTGTTTCAGATCATTATAATTTGCCCTGACCAGTGAATTCCGAAAATACCATGCATTCTCGGCAAAAATATCGTTTGTTGCATTAAACCCCAGTGTACGCAGATACTTAATGAAGAACACCGCCGTCGTTCGGGTATTGCCCTCGCCGAATACGTGGATCTGCCACAGTCTGGACACAAATACTGCAAGGTGGCGGATGATCTCATCCATCGAGAGATTCTGATAGGAAAACTTTTTTTCTTCAGAAAAATCATAATCCAATGTCGCCCGCAGCTCTGTGGCGCTTCCGTAAATCACGGTCCCTCCGTTCAGCACCCATTCCCTCTTTGTGATGTTATAATCCCGAATGCATCCTGCGTGAGAATAGATGCCCGTGAACAGCTTCCTGTGGATGGAAAGATATTCATTGGGCGTAAAGCTGAATGCTTTCTCAGAAAGAAGCGCCGCAATTCTCAAAGAGACCTTATCCGCCTCCTCGGTGCGATCCTCCGCATCACGGGAAGGATTCTCCTCATAGTAGTTTTGAAGAAGCGCACCTGCCTCTTCAAACGATATTTCTCCCTCGATATTGCGGACAGCCGTATGCTTAAGATATTCCGATGTCTGCAGTCCGTCAACCGCCTGCAGTCCAATCGCCGTATGCCATGCATACCCCTTCTCCCGTTTATCCGGCTCAGATTCTCTGATATATTCCTTAAAAGGATCGTGCTTCATGATATATCACCCGTCAATCCGGCAGCTCCTCCCATCCCTTGCACACATCCACCCAGGCCTCATACCCCGAGCTCTCCTCCAGCTCCGGGATGGCAAGCCGCACCGCGCTGTTGGCGCTCCCGCAGGCCGGATAGACCACATCAAACCGCTTTAACGATTCATCCAGGTAAACTTTCACCCCGTTATTCACACCAAAGGGGCAGACCCCGCCCACGGCGTGGCCCACAAGCTCTTCCGCTTCCTGGGGACTTAACATCTTTGCCTTTGTGTGGAAAAATTCCTTGTACTTGTGGTTGTCCACCTTTGCATCCCCTGCCGCCACAATCAGGACGGGATGCCCGTCCACCATAAAGGACAGAGTCTTGGCGATATGGGCCGGCTCGCAGCCTACTGCCTGAGCCGCCAGCTCCACCGTAGCGCTGGACACGGGAAATTCCTTTACCCGATCCCCCAGACCAAACTTTTCCAAATGTGCTTTTGCCTTATCAAATGCCATGTCAATCGGCCTCCATTCTTGATATATTGTATCCCCTCCGGGCGGATGTCTACACCATCTTTCGGTACTCCTGCTTCCATCGGCCCACCAGCCCCACAGCCCCGTTCATCCGCTTCACCGGATCCTTTTTAAAAAGATTCCGAAGGGCCCGTACCTCCTCGGCCTGCTCCCCGTCAAGGGCCGCCTGGGCCGTCTCCTGATCCCACTGCTTCTTTTCCTCCTCCTTCATCTGAGAAGTGAAAACCCGCTTTATCTCCAGCTCCGGCGCAAAGCGGCCCAGAAAATACATCCGCTTGAGCACATCCCGGCTCTCCCCCAGCTCATAGGCCTTCTCATAAGCAGCCAGGGCTTTGTGAAACTGAAACATCTGGGCATATGCCGCTCCCAGGTTATTGTACAATTTTGCCCGAAACGCCTCCTTCTCCCGGGAATCCCGGCCGGCTTCCCCGGCGTCCTCCAATCCCTCCAGCACTTCCTCATACCGCACAGCCGCCCTGCCGTACTGGCGCTTCCCGAACATATAATCCGCGCGCGCCTTCTCGTATTCCCCAGCCGGCATCTTCCGGTAGGAAGCAGTCACCGCTTTAAACTGCTGGATCTCCTTTTCCGTATAATAGTCGCACTCCATAAGGAAAAGGCTTAAAATCTCCTCAGGCCGGCTTCCCGTCTCCATGAGCTTTTCCATCCGGTCCGCCAGCGTGCCAAGCCCCAGATCCTGCCGGATAAAATCAAACAGGGCGCTGTCCACGAACTCGTCCATCACCAGCAGCGGATGATTGAAAATTACATAACACAGCTCCTGGGAAGAAAAAATATGAATATCCAGAACCTCAATATAAAAAGGATTTTTTACCGGCTCCTGCCTGCACAGCAGCAAACTCATACGCTCACCTCTTGTCTCACCACCGCATCCGTGGTCGGATACAGCTCTCCGAATCCTTTATCCCGGATCACCGCCATCATGGTGTTCTCGTCCTTAAAGGCCAGGCTCATCTCCACTCGCGTAGTCCGGGGCGGCCGTTCAGGAAATCCCGTCAGCGGGACACGCACAGAGCGCTTCTTCCGGGATTCCAGGGAACTTATGACAAACTCAATCTCATTCTGCCCGTCCAGGATCAGATCCAGGACACTCTTCGACTCATACCAGCTGTCCCCCCAGGCCGCCACAATCACCTGCCGCTCCCGGCCCCTGCTCATGACCTTTAGGGACACCTCGGACTTCAGCCGCCCCTCGCACACAAAAATATATGGGTACGCGGTATTCGTCTGCAGGTAATCCCAGCCCTTTCCCGCAGCTCCGCGGGCAAACAGGCAGTTCTCCACGAAAACCTTTCTCCGCCTGCAGGCCAGCTTCATAAAATCCCCGGCCCAATCCTGGCGCTCAAACCCCTTGCCCGTGAGAAACACCGTGGAAAACAGCTTGCGCGAAAGGAGCTTCTCCCCGCAGGAGCAGAGGATCTTATCCGCCAGGCGCGCTCCCGAGGGCGAATCCAGAATATCCAGGTTGAACGCTTCCTCCTGGTTCTGAACCTCGGCCTGGACAATATTTTTGCGCAGCCCTCTCTGCACCTTCATCTCATAATAGCACAGCCGGTCGGATCCCAGCTCAAACAGTCCCACCTGATTGGTCCAAAGCTCCTTTTTCTGGCTCAGCACATAGTAAATAAAGCTCTCCGTATGGCTCACCACATGAACCCGCTCCCTGGGTATCTGCAGATAATCCGCGCAGTACATCAGGGTATCCAGGAGCTTCCCCTCCACCCTTTCCAGGGTGATGACAAGCTGCTCCACCTCCGAGATCCCAAATTCCTTTTTCGGATAATCCAGCATCATCTTGATGAATATCTTCAGGAGCGTCCCGCCGCTGTAGCAGGTCCCGCCGATTGTGGATGTTCCCTCCCTGGATGCCAGGTTCAAAATTTTGTCCACAATGACTCCCTCCCCCAAAAGGGTGGCCGCGTATGCCTCCTCACCGGTAAGCCACGTTTCCTCCTCCTTCCGGCGGCAGATCACCGCGGGAACCGTCCAGGTTTTTTCCCTGCCATGACAGCAGATCTGAACATAATCATCATTCAGGTCCAGGCCAATTACTAGTCCGTCCATGCCAGCTCCTTCCTCCGGGGCGGATCTGGCCATTCATTTCCATAAATTCCGGATACGCCCCTGTATTTCCGATCAGCCGGCCTGGCCCTGCCCCTACTCGATCGGGAACAGCCGGCCCAATGCCGCTGATTTTTTCAGATAATCCTCCATAGCCCCGAATAGGGCCTTCTCATCTTTTGCCTCCAGCGCCGCCCCCATTCGGTTCAGGCAGGCAAAGCGGCTGTTCTCCCGGCCCTCCAGTTTGTGGTCGCATTGAATGCTCCCCTGGGCCCTGCACTGCCGCTCTCCCCGGACCGTCTCATAAATCCGGTATTCCATAGTCTCCCCTTCAAAGAGCACCTTTTCTTTCACGTAGATGCCCTGGTATACCCGGCGCATCTCTTCCCCATGGAATTCGTTCTCCTGAGGCTGGATCCGCAGCATGAGCTCCGGTCCCCGCTCCTTGCTTCCCCGGTACTCGATCATGGCCTTGTCCAGAATGTCCTCCGGTATGGGGATATGGCGGGACAGATCCCTGGTATAGGGGAATACCAGGCCCTCCCGCAGAAGCACCGCGGTCATGCTCCTGCACAGCCCCCTCTCCTCCTCATCCAGCGTTTCCATTGCGGAAAAATACTTTGTCAGAGCCAGAAGATAAATCGTGGGCATCCGCTCCCGGTCTCCCGCCCCCAGCATGGCCTTTTTCAAATAGGAGAACACCCTGGGATCCGCCTTCTCCCCTTCCAGGAAATACTGGATGCTTTTCTGGGTAAAATAGGCTTTCACCACACTCTCCCTCGTCTGCTTCCGGCTCATATACAGGTCAAAAACAGAATCCATCTGCTCACAGCATCCCGTAAAAAGCTGCTGGCATAGAAGCCGCTCTTCCAGGTCATAGGTCTCCACATGGGCCCCCACGCCCTGGATCAATATCTCATACATCTGCGGCACCGTGCCGTTAAAATGCTCGCACAGATAATCCAGCATCACCCCGTCAAAGAATCCGGCCCGAAACGCCCGGTAAGACAGGATAAGGAGCAGGGGATCCTGGTCGAAAAGCTGCTGGAGAATGGTTCTCGCGCAGAGCTTCATCAGCTTGTCCGGCGGGATGTATTGGCTCCCGTATTCCCGGATCATCTCATAGGCCTCACGCATGTAATTCTGGCTGATCAGCGTCTCACAGATCTGCTGCCTCTGCCTCTCGCCCAGGGGCCGTTTGTCCATCTGAATCAGATACGTGCAGTTAAACGCCCCGGTACCCTCTTCCGTCTCGGCCGCCCGGCAGTAATAGTCTGTCACTTCTTTCAGAATCCGGCTTTCAAACACGGGATTCAGCTTCATCTGGGCCATGGCCTCTTCCAAAAGCCCGGCCTCCCTGCCGTCCTGAATTCCCTTTTTCAGCACTTCCAGACATTTTCCCAGCTTGAGCATGGGATGGTCGGGAAATACCTTCCCGCACTGCGCCAGAAGCTCCGGCTTGTCCATCACCGGCATCCTCCGGTGCTTCACATTCAGATAGCGGTTTCCATACGCGTCCTGAAAGAAAAAGATGGGATGGTCCGAGAACACCGGCACATAGGCCACACCGTTCTCCAGAGGGCAGGCCGCCTCATCCATGAGCTCTTCGTCCCGGACAATCACATACCGCATCGCCGGATCCTCACAGGCAATCCGGCAGGCCTTCAGTATGCCGGGCAGCACCCGCGCCACCCGCGAGTCGATCATATCCCTGTAGATGACATGCTCATAAATCACCGCCAGCCGGCTGTCTATCCGGGATTTAAAAAGCTGCTCCATGGCAAAAGCTTCCATGTCCCGAAGATACGTCCCGTAAAGTTCGGAAGACGGATTCATATACCGGAGAATATTTTGATAAAGAACAGACCTGCTGCGGCTGTCCAGATCCTTGTCATAGGAAAAGTACAGCAGAACCTCCTTGGGCAGCAGATGTCCGTAGTTCTCCGGCAGGGAATAGAGAAAATATTCGTACAGCCGGGTCAGATTTACCCGGCACCCCAGCGCTTTCTCATACCAGGCAAACGCCTCCGGCCCCCTCTTGTCTCCCCTGATCAAGAGGCTGCATACGGCCTCCAAAAGCTCCATCTCCGGATATGCCTGATACAGCATCATCGCCAGACGCGCTGCCAGCCGCCTGTAATGGCGAAGCCCCAGCAGATACCCTGCTGCCCGCTTCGCCGTCTCCCGGGAAACCATTCCCCTGCGGACGCCAAGGTGCAGGAACTGCAGTTCAAAATTTCCCATCTTCACCAGCAGGCCCGGATTCTCTTCCACCAGGCGGCAGGCCGCCCCATAGATAAAGGGACTGCTGCTGCCTTCCTGGTACAATTTCTCCAGAGAATGGTAAAGCTCCAGAGGATTCTGCGCCAATGCCCCGTCCACCCGCATGAGAAGCAGAAACAGCCAGGTTCCCCGGCGTCCGTCCTCCCAGAGCAGCTTCCTGATATAGCGGATCAGGGATTCCTGGCCGTCCTGGGACGGCTGAACAAGGAGCTTCAGATACTGGTAATAGCAGTATTCCTCGATCCTGCTCTCCCGATTCTTCAGGACAGCATCCCTGGCCTCTTCCAGAACCATGGCCCCATTTTCCCTGCGGCCATTCAGCAGAAGAAGCTCCGCCTGCATCAGCCGTATCCGCAGATCTCCCGGATAATCCGCCCGGATTGCCTCTGTCTCCTGCATCATCTGATTCAGCAGAAGGGAACGGTCCCCCGCGCCGGTCTCATAGTCCAGACGCAGAGCCAGATACCGCGCAAGCCTCCCCTTGTCCGCCTGCTCTTCTCCCTGGCCTCCCCGGCCTGCCCGATCCGCCATCCGGCTCTTCTCTGCCTCTACCCGGATCACAAAGGACTCTCCCTGGGTCCGCAGGCAGATCCGGCCAAAATTTTTTCCCCTGTGAAGAAATTCCGGCTGGATCTGATACGGCACGCGGCAGCGCCCGCCGTCAAAATCCCGATCCGTGACCTTCTGAGCCAGAAGCCGCACAAAGGGCGCGTCCGAAGAGACCTCCGCGGACACATAGCCCCAGCCGCTCGCCCGGATATCCACTCCGTCCGCCACAGGCTGCTCCACATTCTCATAGATCCGCTCCCGGGCGTCCACCGTCAGCCGCACCGGGTCCTTCACATGGAGAGCCACCAGAAATTCTTCCAGAAGGTTCGTCCTCGTGCTGCGCCCCTTTAATCCCTCGTAGATGGACCGCGTCCGGGCGTCCTGCATAAAAGGCGCTTCCGTAAAATCCTGGTACTCAAACATCCGGAGGGCCGTCTCCCGATCCCGCTTTGCGAGATTCGCAAAATCTCTGGCGGTCTTAAGACTCCCCAGATTTTCATCGGGATTTCCCGCCTGAATGCGCAAAGAATAAGGAATCTCCCTCTCACCTCCGTTGGTTACCAGGTAAAAAGATCCCTTGATTTCGTCCCCGTGTTCCGAATAACGGGTATTTACCTCATATGTGATTCGGTTCCGCAGGCCGCCGAAGGCGCTTGTCACTACCTTCACCCGCTCATCGTCCGAATAGGCCAGCCCTTTAATGTGGAGATTGTTCCCGCTGACCACTCCGAGCTCTCCCCGAATGACCTGTCCTGCGGGAATCACAGCCTCCACCCGTTCGGGCTTCAGTACCAGCTCAGGGACGCTGTTCTCCACAATTCCCCTGGCCAGACGGTTGATCCGTTCCCTCATAGTACCACCTGTATCATCTTTATCAGCTGCGGCAGCGTCCGTACCACTGCCAACCGTATGCTTTGAATATCATAATATCACATTTTGTCTTGATTTAAAAGGTCAAAATTGCTATGATAAATAAAAACAACAAGGGAAGGAAACGCTCATGACAACGAATGAAAAAGCATTAAAGCTCCATGAGGAATGGGGCGGAAAACTGGAAACCACATCGAAGGCCCGTGTTGCCTCCCGGGAAGACTTGGCCCTGGCCTACACTCCCGGTGTCGCAGAGCCCTGCAAGGTCATTGCAAAGGACCCGGAAGCCGCTTACCGCTACACGATCAAATCCAACACCATCGCGGTTGTCTCTGACGGCAGCGCGGTTCTGGGCCTTGGAAATATCGGCCCCCTTGCAGCCATGCCCGTGATGGAGGGAAAGGCCGTCCTCTTTAAAGAATTCGGCGGCGTCAACGCCTTCCCCATCTGCCTGGACACCCAGGATACCCAGGAGATCATCGACACCGTCGTGCGTATTGCCCCGGCTTTCGGCGGGATCAACCTGGAGGACATCTCCGCCCCCCGGTGCTTTGAGATCGAGGAAGCATTAAAGAAGCGGCTTTCCATCCCGGTCTTTCACGATGACCAGCACGGCACCGCCATCGTAGTTCTGGCCGGCATCATCAACGCCTTAAAGGTCACAGGGAAAAAGAAAGAAGACTGCCGCGTCGTGGTGAACGGAGCCGGCTCCGCAGGCGTAGCGATTACCCGCCTTCTTCTCACCTACGGCTTTCCCCACATCACCATGTGCGACAAGTCCGGCATTCTGGCCAAGGGCGCAGAGGGCCTGAACTGGATGCAGGAGCGCATGATGGATGTCACCAATCTGGAGGGAAAAACCGGAACTCTGGCGGACGCCTTAAAGGGAGCCGACATTTTCATCGGCGTTTCCGCTCCCAATATCGTGACCAAAGAGATGGCCGCCTCCATGAACCATGACGCCATCATGTTTGCCATGGCAAACCCCGTGCCGGAGATCATGCCCGACCTGGCCAAGGAGGCCGGCGTGCGCATTGTGGGAACCGGCCGCTCCGATTTCCCCAATCAGGTAAACAATGTGGTTGTATTCCCCGGCATCTTCAAGGGAGCCCTGGAGGGGCGGGCTGCGGCCATCACCGAGGAGATGAAGCTGGCCGCCGCTCAGGCCATCGCGGACCTTGTGGATGAGGCAGATTTAAACGAAGACAATATCCTTCCCGAAGCCTTCGATCCCAGGGTGGCTGAAGCGGTCAGCCAGGCGGTAAAGGAGCACATTTAGCCAAAACATATTTCAAGGAGTATCTGCCATATGCTTACGGAACCTATGACCTTATACAAGCTGATGAACCTCTATATGCTGAAGCAGGTGAATTTCCCGCTGACCAACGCTCAGCTCACCAGCTTTTTCACAGAACACGACTATACCACCTATTTCACCCTCCAGCAGGCTCTGGGGGAATTGGAGGACGCCGGACTGGTTCGAAAGGAAGCCAGCCACAACAGCACCCGTTATGAGATCACAAAGGAGGGGGAGGAAACCTTAAATTTCTTTGGGAAAAATATCTCTCCCGCCATCGTAAGCGATATGGATCAATACTTAAAGGAGAACAAATTCCGCCTCCGCGAGGAAGTGGGCACGACCGCCGACTACTACAAGGGCACCAATCAGGACTACATCGTTCACTGCGAGGTCCGGGAGGGAAAGGCCGTCCTCATCCGACTGGAGCTCTCCGTTCCGGACAAGGAACAGGCTGAATCCATGTGCAGCCAGTGGCGCGGAAAAAGCCAGGAGCTGTACTCGCATATTATGCGGGAACTGCTGGCATAAAAGAGCTTTATTCACAATAATACAGGGCCTCCCAGCCCGCATTCCGCGCAGGCTGGGAGGCCCCACACATTTATCTCCCTATTTGCAATCTTACATCTCGCCCAGTCCGCTCTCGATGGCCTCGGTCAGGGTCTTCATGGCCTCTTCCTCGTCCTCTCCATCGCAGATCAGGGTAATCTCGGTACCGCTCTTAATCCCTGCTGCCATCACATTCAGCACGCTCTTGGCAATGATCTTCTTTTCGCCGCACTGGATGGTAATGTCGCTCTTAAACTTCATCGCCGTCTGAGACAGAACACCCGCAGGTCTCAAATGCAGGCCGGAAGGATTAACAACTGTTAAATTTTTGCTGATCATGGCTTTCATTCTCCTTATTAAAAATTTATACCTTGACGCGCGCAGGCGCGCCTGCCCCGAAGAGCATAACCCGGACATATGTAAGGCTTATGTCCCTAAAGCATGTCCAAAAAATCAAACACACTCTAGAAAAATTTTATTACATTCAGCGGCTCATGTCAAGATGATCCGCGAATTCTAAACAGCTTCTGAGCGCCATTCTGAGCGCCGCTTTTCATCGTCCGCCTCCTCCGGCCGCCGGCAGGACGTACCCGTGCGCGGATCGCTGTTCTCCCGCCGTTTCTGTGCCTCCGCCCTGGAAAAGACGCAGCCGCAGTAATCCTGGCGGTACAGGCCGTACACTTCGGAGAGCTCCACGGACCGCTTATACCCGTTCTTTTTCTTGAAATCCGAGGTGAGGTACGGCACGCCCCATTCTTCTGACAGCTCCAGGCCGATCTCGTTCAGCTTCCCGGCATTTTTAAGGGGGCTGATGGACAGCGTGGTCGTAAAATAGTCAAAGCCTCCGTCCTTTGCCGCCCGGGCCGCCTCCTCAAGGCGCAGCCTGTAGCACTTAAAGCAGCGCTCTCCGCCCTCCGGGCACGCCTCATACCCCTCCGCCATCTCATAAAATCTCCGGGGCTCGTAGGCCCCCTCCAGAAAATGAACCGGATGCGCCAGATGCATCGCGCCGATCAGCCGCTGCTGCTCCCTCACCCGCTCCGCGTACTCCTCCCGGGGGTATATGTTCGGATTATAGTAAAATACGGTGATATCAAAATACTCCGACAGATACTCCAGCACATAGCTGCTGCAGGGCGCGCAGCAGCTGTGAAGAAGCAGGCTCGGCCTTCTTCCCTCCCGGGAGAGCTCCTCCAGAAGCTTGTCCAGGATCTTCTGATAATTCACCTTCCGGGCGCTTGCTCCCGGCGTCTTATTTTTATCTTCCATGTTTCCTCCTGCGGTCTGCCCATCCCACGTTGCGGGACATGGAAATGAGGCATTGAAACGAGACATCGAAACGGGACATGGAAGGCGCCCGCCATACGGCGGACGCCCACTCTGCAATCGTCAAATACACTCTAAAGAAAATCCCTGATCCGCTTGCTCCGCACCGGATTGCGCAGCTTGCGCAGGGCCTTGGCTTCGATCTGACGGATCCGCTCACGGGTGACATTAAACTCCCTGCCAACCTCCTCCAGGGTCCGGGGATGGCCGTCCTCCAGGCCAAAGCGCAGGACGATCACCTGCCGCTCCCGCTCCTTCAGATCGCCCAGGAGCGCGTCAATGTGCTCCCGGAGCATCACGGACTCCACATTGCCCTCCGGCGTCACCACATTGTTGTCCGCCACGAAATCGCCCAGGTTGGAATCATCCTCCTCGCCGATAGGAGTCTCCAGAGAAGCAGGCTCCCTGGCAATCTGCATAATCTCCATCACCTTGTCCTCGGACATGTCAAGGGCCTCTGCCAGCTCCGTGACGGAAGGCTCGTATCCCAGCTCCAGCGTCAGCTTGCGCTGCATCTTTGACATCTTATTGATCGTCTCCACCATATGCACCGGAACCCGGATCGTCCTTGCCTGATCAGCCAGCGCCCTTGTCACGGACTGACGGATCCACCACGTTGCATATGTACTTAACTTATAGCCTTTTGTATAGTCGAACTTCTCCACTCCCTTGATCAGGCCCAGATTTCCCTCCTGCACCAGATCAAGAAAGCTCATTCCTCTTCCCGTATAGCGTTTTGCAATGCTGACCACCAGACGCAGATTCGCCTCGATCAGCCGCTCCTTGGCCGATTCGTCCCCGTCCGCCTTGCGCTGAGCCAGCAGAAGCTCCTCATCCGCAGTGAGCAGGGGCACGGTGCCAATTTCTTTCAGATACATGCGGACCGGATCCTCGGTTCCGATTCCCTCCAGAAGGTCCACTGCATCCAGGTCGATTTCTTCCTCCTCCGCATCCTTCATGAAGCTGTCATCATCCAGGTCCAAATCCAGGTCAATGTCCTCCAAGAGCGCGGGATCGCCATTTAACATCGCTTCGTCCAGTACGGGAACCACGTCAATATTCCGGTTCTCCATGTAACTGTAAATCTGATCCATCTGCTCGGGAGTAAGGTTGTCCCCGGTGAAGAAATCGTTGATTTCGCCTGCGTCAAGCGTATTGTGCTTGGTCTTTGCACGCTCCACCAGCTTCTCCAGCTTCTTCAAAAAATCGTCCTTTTCCACTTATTAACGTCCTTTCGCTTAAAGGTAAATATGGGTGCAATTATCCAGGACGGCACACGTTTTTATCTGCTTTCACACATATTCATCCGCCGTCCTGAATAGTTATCCACAACTTATCATTATATATGATTTAATTTCCTATTTCAAGAAGTTTCGACGTATTTTTCCATCTTTCGTGCTCCCCGCGCGTATTGAGGAAGCACTTTCCTCCGGTTACGCCCGCTTTCCCAGAAGAATGCTGACCCGCTCTTTTTTGTTTGTGATGTCCACCTGCGTGCGGGAACCGCCGAATTCCCCGTCCAGAACCCAGTCGACCTCCCCATCAGACACAAAGTGGATGGCGGACGTCTTAAATTTGTACACATACTCGTTCGGCTGTTCCTTCAAAAACATGTAGGACACAATATTGCTCAGATCCGCGGGCGTCCGGGGCATCCGTATAAGAAGAACCTCGAACACGCCGTCATTTAAAGCCACTGACTGGTTCACCAGCCCTTTAAAGCCGCCCACGCTCACCGTGTTCGTCACCATGCCGAATACAAAATCTTCCTCCAGGGTTCCTTCCTCCCACTCCACCCGCATATGGCAGGGCCGGATGGCGGAAAGGCTTTTCAGCCCCTCCAGCATATAGGCCTGGTGCCCCAGGCGGTTCTTCTTGTCCTGGGACGTCTGGTAGGATACCTCCGTAAATGCCCCGAAGGCCGCGATATACACAAAATGCCGGTCCCCGCAGAAGGTCCCTATGTCGATAGGAAACGGCTTTCCCTTCACAATGGCCTCCGCCGCCTTTCCCATCTGTCTGGGCAGCTTCAGGCTGGACGCAAAATCATTGGTAGAGCCCGCGGGAATATAGCCCAAAAGAGGCGTTCGCTTAAGCTCCATCATGCCGGAAATCACCTCGTTTAACGTCCCGTCCCCTCCGCTGCACACAATCAGGTGCATCCGGTTTCCCAGCCGCCGCACAATCTCCGCCGCATCCCCCTGCTTCTGGGTCGCATGGACATGGATGTCATATCCGGCTCCGCTAAAAATATCCAGGATCTCCATGAGATGCCCTTTGATCTGTTCCCGGCCGGAACGGGGATTAAATACAAACAGCATGTTTTTCATTCTTTTGCGCCTCTCCTTCCAGTGTATCCATTTTTTCCCGTCCTATCCAATGAGCTTTCTGTAAGCCGCAAAAGCGCTGGGAAGGGCGTACTCCCGCTTCAGCGCCTCCCGGTCTGCCATAAACGCACTGGAAAACGGCCGAGGCTTCGGCGCCTCCCGGGAAAGCACCAGCCGGTAGGCAATCATGTGCCATTCCACATGAGAAAATACGTGCCTGGCGGAGGGAAGCGGCTCTATGCTGCAGATATCCGGCAGCGGCAGTCCTAAAAAGGCAGCCGCCTCCCCCTGCTCCATATGTCCCAGCACATTGGGAAGCTCATAAAGGGAAGCCAGAAGGCCCTTGGGAGGCCGCCTGTTTATAAGGATTTTTTCCTCCTGTTCAATGAGAAACACCGTCCTCTCTTCCACCCGCTTTGGCCTGGGGGCGGATTTTACCGGTATCTCCCTCCACCAGCCGTTCTGCCCGGAGAGGCAGAGCGCATGCAGAGGGCATTCCCCGCACTTCGGTTCTCCCCCGGGAACGCAGACGAGCGCTCCCACCTCAAAGAGCCCCTGGTTGTAATTTCCCGGCTCCGAGGTTGGGATCACCCGGCCCAGCTCCCGTTCCAGCCGCGCCTTCACCGAAGCTTTTTTAATATCTTCCCGATCGCCCAGAACCCGCGACACCACCCGGAGCACGTTCCCGTCCACCGCCGGCACGGGAACGCCGTACGCAATGGAGGCAACAGCTCCGGCCGTATAACTGCCGATTCCCGGAAGGCCCTTGAGCGCATCGAAGGATGCAGGAAGGCAGCCGCCGTATTCGTCCACAATGATTCGGGCCGCTGCCTTTAAGTTTCTGGCCCGGCTGTAATAGCCCAGGCCCTCCCACATTTTCATAAGACGGTCGTCCTCCGCCTCCGCCAGATCCTTCACCCCGGGGAATGCTTCCATGAACCGCTCAAAATACGGCTTCACCGCCTCCACCCGCGTCTGCTGGAGCATGATCTCCGACACCCATATCCGGTAAGGATCCCGATTCTCCCTCCAGGGCAGGACACGCGCCCTGCTGCGGTACCAGGCCAGAAGAGGCGCTTCCATCGCCCGCAGGCGTTCTGTCCTCTCACACATACCCGTATATCCCCCGCACGGAAACCTCGCCGGAGATCACATGGCTCACCCGGCCGTCCTCCCGCTCCACCAGAAGGCTTCCCTGATCATCGATCCCCAGAGCCTGCCCCTCATAGGAGCCCTTCGGATCCAGAACGCAGACCTGCCGTCCCCGGTTCACCAAAAGCCCGTCGTACATCTGCCGCAGGCCCGACATATCGCAGGATCTGCAGAATATCCCGTAATACTCCTCAAAGGCCCTGGCCGTCTCCGCAATCACCGGGCTCCGGCGCACGCTGCGTCCCAATTCCAGCCGGAGGGATGTGGCCTTGTCCCGTATCTCAGGCGGGAATTCCTCATTATTCACATTAATCCCTATCCCTATGACCACGTAGCGGATCTCTTCATCCTCCGTACTCATCTCCGTCAGGATGCCGCATATCTTTTTCCCGTCAATCACCAGGTCATTGGGCCATTTGATCAGGGGATGGAGGCCGCAGGCCTCCTCAATGCCCCGGGCCACGGCCATCCCCGCCACCAGGGTAAGCATGGAGGCGCAGACAGGGGAAAATGCGGGGCGGAGCAGAATACTCATCCATATGCCTGTCCCCTTTGGCGAGGACCAGGATCTTCCGCGGCGGCCCTTTCCCGCAGTCTGGCAGTCCGCCGCCACCAGGGTTCCGTGAGGCGCTCCACTCTCCGCCAGCTTCCGCGCCTGAACATTGGTGGAGTCCGTCTCATCATAATAGGCCAGGCGTTTCCCCAGCCAGTCCGTATCCAGCATAGTGGCCAGCTCGGAGGACGTCATCACATCCGCCTCCCCCAAGAGCCGGTAGCCCTGGCTTCTAACAGCCTCAATCTGCCACCCCTCCGCTTTGAGCTGATTCACCGCCTTCCAGACAGCCGTCCGGGAGACGCCCAATCCATCGCTGAGCTCCTGCCCGGACACGAATCCCTGGCGCTCCTTTAACATTTTCAAAATCTCCGCCTTCATGTTTCCTCCCTTAAAGCCAGATGCTGATGCCGCTCACCGCGCCCAGGGCAAAAAGCCCCAGGGCCAGCAGAGCCTGAAAAAGCCCCAGTCGGAGTTTCTTTTTGTCCCTCCCCCGGGTCTTAATCTGAAATAAACTGCTGACGGCATTCAAAACCGCCGCCAGCAGAAATACCAGAGGAAACAGCATCAGGTTTCCCTCCGGATTGATAAACGACAGTACCGCCAGAACCACAATGGCGATCCCCAGAATCAAATGGGTCACATCCAGAAAAATGCCGCCCTGGCGCTCGCTCCTTCCTCTGTGTCCATGCATACAATCAATCTCCTAAGGTGGCGAGCATAACCGCCTTGATGGTGTGCATCCGGTTCTCCGCCTCGTCAAAAACCACGGATCTGTCGGACTCAAACACCTCGTCCGTCACCTCCATATCGGAAATGCCGAACCGCTCGCCCATCTCTTTTCCTATCTTTGTCTTCAGATCGTGGAAGGCGGGCAGGCAGTGAAGGAAGATCGCCTGGGGCCCTGCGGCCTCCATCACTTCCTTTGTCACCTTGTAGGGCGTAAGCTCCCGGATCCGCTCTTCCCATACCTCATCCGGCTCGCCCATGGATACCCACACATCCGTGTCGATCACATCCGCTCCCTCAACTGCCCGGGCCACATCCTCCGTCAGGGTGACGGAGCCGCCGCTTTCGGCCGCAAAGGCACGGCACTCCTCCACCAGCGCCTTGTCCGGAAAATACTTCTCAGGGGCGCAGGCCACAAAGTGCATGCCCATCTTGGCGCAGGCAATCATCAGGGAGTTACCCATATTATAGCGCGCATCCCCCATATATACAAGCTTCACTCCCATCAAATGTCCCAGGTGCTCCCGGATCGTCAGGAGATCCGCCAGCATCTGGGTGGGATGATCCTCATTCGTCAGCCCGTTCCACACAGGAACCCCGGCGTATTTGGCAAGTTCCTCTACAATCTCCTGGCCGAAGCCCCGGTACTCAATTCCCTCATACATACGGCCCAGAACCCGCGCCGTATCCGCGATGCTCTCCTTCTTCCCGATCTGGGAGCCTGACGGGTCAAGATAGGTGGTGCCCATCCCCAAATCATGGGCCGCCACCTCAAAAGCGCAGCGGGTTCTGGTGCTTGTCTTCTCAAAAATAAGGGCTACGTTTTTCCCCTTCAAGCAGTCCACCGGGATGCCTTTCTTCTTTTTCTCCTTCAGCTCCGCCGCCAAATCCAGCAGATATGTAATCTCCTCCTTTGTATAATCTTTCAGTGTCAGAAAATTCCTTCCCTTTAAATTCATAGCTGTGTTACTCTCCTTTCCGCGGATACATCAGCGAGCGTATACGAAATCCATTCCCGCCATCCGCGCGCCCCGTTCCGGCCAATATTAATATTTATGCAACTTTATGCATAATATACTATATTACAAAAGAACTGTCAAGAGCGGGAGGCTCCGTCCCCTCACGGTCTTTAATGCCTCGGCCCGCCCGCCGCTCTCTCCCAAAATTCCTTCAGCCCATATACCCGCAGTCTCCCCGCGCCCCGCTCCGCAGCCAGCCTTTCAAGGATCCCCAGATACAGCTCCCTGTAATCCCAGTCCCTTCCCAGCCGCAGCTCCCGCGCCAATTTGGGAAAAAGCTCCTCCGTATAATAACGGGCACTGCCCCCTTCTCTCTCCCCCAGAAGACGGGCCAGCAGGCCGGCCTCTTTTGCCAGGCGGCGGCAGTAGTATGCCTCCCCGGCGGGAACATCCAGATAATAGCGCCTGCCCGAAAGGCCGTACAGCATCCGCAGGCCGTCGAAATATCCCAATGCCATATTGCGCCGGGCCTTTTTCCCGTCAAACTCCAGAATGCCTCCCAGACTCGTCCGAGGGGCGATATGATAAAGATTCACATCTTCGGGAACCTTCAAATGCTTCTCTGCATCCACTCCCGGGCCGTAAATGCGGATCACAATGATGTCCTTGTATCCCCGGTCTATGAGCACGTCTACCGGCACATTGTTGGCCCTGCAGCCGTCGGAATAATATTTCCCACCGATTTTCTCCCGCTTAAAGCCTGCCAGATAAGCGCTGGCCATGAGCATCTGGGCCATCTCCCCGTCCGGCAGGCCGCAGATATCCACAACCAGAGGACAGTGGTCCGTCAGGGAATACGTCACTGCGTACAGCTCCCGCCCGGAGCTGCGGATGCGCTCCTCGTCCACAGCCCCCTCGATAAGCCTTCGCAGAGGCGTGACGTCAAAACCGCCGGTGCGGATAATCCGTCCGGCTTCTCCCAAAACCTTTCCCAGAACCAGCCCGGAGGCATGGCCGTCCGGAGGATCGCCGGCCGAAGGGCGGCGCACGGGAATCCGCATCTTTCTGGCCGCCTCCATCAGCTTATCATCCACATCCATCACATGGGACCAGCGGATATTTTTCCAAATCCGCTCCGCACGCTCCAGGTCGTCCATGCAGACAAGAGCTCCGTTTAATGCCCCCACAGATGTTCCGGCAATGCCGGATATAGCGATGCCCGCCTCCTTGAGAGCCCTCCAGGCCCCGATCTGATAGGCGCCCCGGGCTCCCCCTCCCTCCAGCACCAGCCCATATGTCTTGTTCCTGTCAAGCCGAAGCTCCATGGTCCCCTCCTTCCGCGCGGCCGGAATCTGTCCGCCCGGGCTCTATGCGGCAAAATTCTATGCGGCCGGAATCTGTCCGGCGGCCGCGCTCCCCGCGCCTGAATATCCCGTGCCGGGGCTCCCCGTGCCTGAACATCCCACGCCCGGACGCCCCGCGCCTGAACATCCCACGCCCGCGGGACCGCACATCCGCAATCCAAAAGGCCGCGGGCCGCAGAAGGATCAGCGCCAGAAAGGACAGAGCCACAAAGAGGGCCAGCTGGCCCTCAAAGCTTACGCCCGCAAGTCCTCCCAGCCACGCTCCCAGGCAGCCCGCGCAGAACCACAGGGAAACCAGGCAGCCGGCAAAAAGCTCCAGGCCCAGAAAACAAAGGAATAAAAAAAGCCACGCCATCACGCATTCTCCTCTCCACAGGCCCTCCTCTGCCTGGCCGCCTCAAACATCAGCACGGAGGCGGCAATGGCGGCATTCAGGGATTCCACCCGTCCCGCCATGGGAATTTTTATGAGGCTGTCCGCCAGGGCGGTGATCTCCCGGGAGAGTCCGTTTGCCTCATTTCCAATCAAAAAGCCTGTACTCCCAGTATAATCCGCCTGCTCATAATTATGCACAGCCTTCAAATGCGCGGCAAAAAGCCGGATGCCCATATCCTGCATCTTCCGGCACGCGGCTTTCAAATCATCCACATATACAAAGGGAACTCGGAGAAGGGATCCCATGGTGGAGCGGATCACCTTGGGATTAAATATATCCGCTGTCTCCCGGTTCATGACAAGGCCGGTGATGCCCGCCCCCTCTCCTGCCCGAAGCAGGGTTCCCAGGTTCCCGGGATCCTGGATTGTCTCCAGCACCAGGATCATAGGCCGCTCCCGTCCCAGGATATCCGACAGGCTCCATACCGGCTGGCGCACCAGCCCCAGCACGCCCTGGGGCGTTTTGGTGTCCGCCATGGCCTTCATGACCGCCTCCGACACCGTCTCATACCGGTAGGAGGACAGCCACCGCCGGTTCTCCTCCCCGGACGCAAACTCCTCTGTCACGTAGAGAATCTCCACCTGATCCGGCGCGCACTCCCGGCACATGCGAAGCCCCTCCGCCACAAAGAGGCCTTCCTCCCGCCTGGCCTTTGCCTTTCCGGCGAGCTGCACCGCCCGCCGAACCTGTTTATTTGACACACTGTTTATCATTTGGCCTCCAATTTTTCCAGCTCCTCCAGCCACAGCCGGGAAGAGGCGTCGCTGGGCATCCTGAGATCCCCTCTGGGGGACACGGCAGCGGATCCCACCTTGGGACCGTCGGGCAGGCAGGAGCGCTTAAACTGCTGGCTGAAAAACCGCCGGTAAAATACCTTCAGCCATTTGAGAATCGTCTCCCTGTCATAGCGGCCCTCAAACGCCTGCTGTCCCAGGGCAAATACCCTGCGGGGGCTGCTGCCGAAGCGCAGCACATGGTACAGGAAGAAATCGTGAAGCTCATAGGGCCCCACCAGATCCTCGGTCTTCTGGGAAATTTTCCCGTCCTCCGGCGGCAGAAGCTCCGGGCTCACCGGGGTATCCAGCACATCCCGCAGGGCGGCCGCCAGGCCCTCGTCCCCGCAGGTATCCGCATAATAATGCACCAGATGGCGCACCAGGGTTTTGGGCACCGAAGCATTGACCCCATACATGGACATGTGGTCGCCGTTGTAGGTGGCCCAGCCCAGGGCCAGCTCCGACATATCCCCGGTTCCCACCACGAGGCCGCCCAGCTGATTGGCAATGTCCATGAGAACCTGGGTGCGCTCCCTGGCCTGGCTGTTCTCATAGGTCACATCGTGCGTATTCATATCCTGTCCGATATCGGCAAAATGCTTTGTCACAGCCTCCCGGATATTGATCTCACGAAGATCCGCCCCCACGCCCTTTGCGATGGCGCAGGCGTTCTGGTAGGTGCGGTCCGTGGTGCCGAAGCAGGGCATGGTCACGCAGTGAATCTGATTTCTCGGAAGCTTTAAAAGGTCAAATGCCCGCACCGTCACAAGGAGGGCCAGCGTGGAATCCAGCCCGCCGGAAAGGCCGACCACCGCATGGCCGCAGCCCGTGTGCTCCAGCCGCTTCTTTAAGCCCATGGCCTGGATGGACAGAATCTCCTCGCAGCGCTTCCTGCGGCGTCCCGCATCTCCCGGCACAAAGGGAGACGGGTCAATATACCGGAGAATCCGGTTCCCGTCCTTCTCATCCTCCCCGGTGCAAAACGCGAAATCCACCGTCTCATATCCCTGCTCCCTCCGGTACGTATCCGGTGAGGGGAAAGTATTCATCCGCCTGCGCTCACTGTCTAAGCGGGCGAGGTCAATATCCGCGCAGATGCACTCATTTACAAAGCGACGGGACTCCACCAGGCAGTTTCCATTCTCCGCAATGATGTTCTGACCGCCGAATACCAGATCCTGGGTAGACTCCCCCTCCCCCGCATTGGCATAGATATAGCCGCAGACCAAGCGGGCGGACTGGCTGCACACCAGCTCATGGCGGTAGGCGTCCTTGCCCGTGGTCTCATCGCTGGCAGAGCAGTTCACAATGAGAGTGGCGCCCGCCATGGCGTGGGAAATGCTGGGTGGGCAGGGAACCCACAGATCCTCGCAGATTTCTCCGGCCACCACGAGCCCCGGCACGCTGACGCACCGGAACAGAAGGTTTGCTCCCATGGGAACCTTTTTCCCCTCCCAATCCGCCGTCTCCGGCACGCTGCTTCCCGGGCAGAAATGGCGCGCCTCATAGAACTCGGAATAATTGGGCAGATTTTTCTTGGGAATCAGTCCCAGAAGCTCCCCATCCTTCACTGCGGCAGACACGTTGTAAAGCTTTCCGTCCTTCTCCCAGGGAAGACCCGCAAATACAAGCATGTCCTTCCCCGCAGAAGCCTCCAGGAGCTTTTTCAAGCTCTCCCTGGCCTTTTCCAGAAGGGATGCCTGCAAGAACAAATCTCCGCAGGTGTAGGCCGTCAGGCAGAGCTCCGGAAATACCATAATCTTTACGCCCCGCTTAAAGCCCTCTTCCATCAGCTCAATCACTCGTTCCGCATTATACTGTGGGTCTGCCACCCGCACCTTGGGAGTGGCGGCGGCAGCCCGAATAAATCCCTCTCTCATGCTGTTCCTCCGTCTGTCTGTTATTTTTTATAGTATAAAATTGCAGCAGGCATTTTGCAATGCTTTTCTTTCAGCGGCAATTTTCCCAAATCCGCTCCAAAACACTTCTTAAAGCTTCGCCGCTTTCCTAAAATCCTCCAGGCTGGACGCGGCGGCAGCCGCCTTCAGCCAGTCTGTCAGCACATTGGCATCCTGCTGCGACATGATCTTCTCCCGCAGGGAGGACGGGATCTGCCCCAGCTCTTCCAAAAGCGCCAGCACGGACAGGCCGCGGCCTTTCTGTTCGCCTTCCGCACGGCCCTTCCGTTCGCCCTCGGCCAGCCCTCGCTTTTCGCCCTCGGTCAGACCCTTTACTCTCTCCCGCTCCATCTTCTCCGCAAACAGTTCATTCAATGCATTGCACATTTTCTCACTCTCCTTATATAACTCCCAGTTGGCGGTTACTATCAGATCCATGGCCTCACTATAGAGGGGATTCTCTTCCTTCCCACGGTACGCCATGGCGAGCGCCGGTACGTCCGCCTCCATCTCCAGGTCCTGCCGCAGACGGCTCATCCACACATTCTCCTCCCCAGGCAGTTCCTTCTGGATGATTACCTGGGTGGGAAACACGGCCCCTTCCACATAGTAGATGCCGGGGAACGCCTGCTCGACCCGCGCCCCGTAAAATTTCTTCAAGAAACGAAAAAGCTTTCGGGGATAATGGTTTCCCACCAGGGTCAGCGTGATATCCTCCGGCAGAACCGCGTCCTCCCGCTCCGTGCGGGACTGAAGAACCGAGGCGTAGCTCACCGCCTGGTAGTACGTGCGCACCGTGAGGCTCTCCCAGGGATTTTTGTATTCCACAATATTGAACCGCCGGAAAATCCGCCCGATGTTCTTTTGGACGCGATAGCCCGGCTCCTTTTTGATAATCAGCGTGTCGGCGCGCAGAGGGCCGTCCGTCAGGTTGTATTCCTTTAAAAACTGCAGATACTCCGCTTCCCCGGAAAGCTCGATCTGCAGGACGGC
>DWWT01000009.1 GCA_019119575.1 Candidatus Enterocloster excrementipullorum | reverse complement strand
AGAAGTTTGGAGGATGTGATGCTGTAAGGGCTCTTCTCCTGTTTCACCGCAGGCAGTCCCCGCGCTTCTCCGCACAAACCAAAAGCATCATAGGCCGCCGCATCTCATCCCGCATGCCCGGAAGATCCATCATATCCTCCGGCGGCGGGGGCTCCACCACGTGGCGTATGGAAAACCCGTTTTCCAGGAGGGTTTCCAGATACGTGGTCAGGGTGCGGTGGTATTTTATAACCTTCTCTCCCAGAAACACGGCCTCCCGCTTTCCCTCGTAATAATAGTTGTCCACAGGGAAATGGAGGATATTCCCCTGGTCATCATAATACCAGTCCTGGGATCCATACGCGGTAAATACCGGGTGCTCCGCGGAAAAGACAAAGACGCCTTTGTCCCGCAGCCAATGCCGAATATTCCGGAATAACGGCCGGATATCCTTTACATAATGAAATGCCAGAGAGCTGAAAACAATGTCAAAGGAGCCATCCGCAAACTGCAGATCCTCCATCGCTCCCAGCTGGTATTCAATCTCTTCGCCGGCGTCCATACTCCGGGCTGTCTCCAGCATTCTGCGGGAGATATCTGTTCCCAAAACGCGGGAAGCCCCGTGCTGCGCGGCATACCGGCAGTGCCAGCCGTACCCGCACCCCAGATCCAGAACATCCTTCCCCTGAAAATCCGGCAGAATCTTCACGAGAGACGGCCACTCTCCCGCTCCCTTGAGCCCGTATACCGAGCGGCTCATCTCTTTATATTTGTTAAAAAACACTTCGTCGTCGTACTTATTTTCCTTCACAGCGCTTCTCCCCGCGGTCCGCATTCTCACTCCAGAATATGCTCCATACCCTGGCGCATGATAGTCTTCACGTGTCCGTCCGCCAGGGAATAGAACACGGCCCGTCCTTCTCTCCGGTTTTTCACCAGGCCGTTCTGCTTTAAAATGCGCAGCTGGTGGGAGATGGCGGACTGATTCATATTCAGAAGCTGGGCAATATCGCACACGCACATCTCGGATTCCGACAGGACATACAGGATTTTGATCCGGGTGGAATCCCCGAACACCTTGAACACCTCCGCCAGGTCATAGAGCCGGTCTTCATCCGGCATCTTCTCACGCACGGATTTTACCACATCTTCATGAACCTGGTAAAAGTCGCAGCATTCTACGTCATTGACAGCCATGGGAAGCACCTCCTTATTCATTGCACCGCAGAATATCCTGATAAAAGGCGTCCAGCTCCTCCTGGGACGAGAACACCGCCACGTACATCTGGTTTCCCATGGCATCCGCCAGCACATCCGGCAGGCGGTCCATCATCTTGATATTGGGCCCGTATTTTTCCAGAATATCCTTGTGGCTCATAACAAAATCCTTGCCGTCCCGGCGGCCCGCGAACGCGCAGTAAGCGTGCTGCCCGATGGGCATGGTGGAGCGGTCAAAAGCCACCATATCCGCCCAGATCTTGTACACGTCCGTGCTGTGGGCAAAGTCAATCATGTCCGGAGTGAAGCCGCCGCAGGGCCGCATATTCACCTCCAGGGCCACAATATCCCCCTTCTTCCCCAGGCCCTCCTGATCCTTTGTCAGACGGAAAAATTCAAAATGCACAAACCGGCTCTTCACCCCAAAGCTCTTTACCGTGGCCCGTCCCGCCAGACGGGTATCATTGGGCAGATTCTTTAGGATATAGTAGATGGAGTTATCCCTGTTATTCACAATGTCCATGATAGACATGGGGGTTACATTTCCCGTCTCAAACATGGGCTCTCCCTTGGAGTCAATGATCGCGTCATAAGAATTGACCTCTCCGTTTACAAACTCCTCCATAATATAGGGAGTATCCGGCCATTTCAGTTCAAAAAAACGGGCCATTTCTTCGTCATTTTCAATTTTGAAGGTGTGGGAGGCTCCCACTCCATTGTCCGGCTTGGCCACAATGGGATATCCTACCTTCCGGGCAAATTCCAGGCACCCTTCCGGATCGTCCACCAGGTGATAGCGGGCCACCGGAATCCCCGCTTTTTTGTAATACTCCTTCATCTTGGACTTGTACTTAATATGGGGAATATCCGAGGCCTGAAATCCCGTCGTGATGTTAAAATCCGTGCGGAGCCGGGCATCCCGTTCCAGCCAGTATTCGTTGTTGGACTCCAGCCAGTCAATCCGGCCGTGCTTATAAGCCAGGAAGGCAACAGCCCGGTAGACCTGGTCGTCATTTTCCAGGCTGTCCACCTTATAATATTCATTCAGGCTGGCCTTCAGATCCTCTGTGAGCTCATCGTACGGCTGATCCCCGATTCCCAGAACATTCATCCCGTTCTTTTTCAGTTCCCGGCAGAACAGCCAGTAATTTGTCGGAAAATTTGGTGAGATAAAAATGAAATTCTTCATGCTGCGCTCCTCCCTTCCGCCGGATGCACCCGAAGTGCAGAGCGGAATCTATTTTTCACATGCAGTCTACCCCTGGTTTTTCCCCAGAAGATAAGGCATAAAATACACGGCCTGTTTATACCACCAATCCCAATCATGGGCGCAGTCATGGCCCCAGTAGTCCACCCAGGCCTCAATTCCCTTGCTGTCCATCACACGCTGCAGCTGCCTCGTAGATTCCGGAAGTTCCCATGGCCCCTGTCCCACGCAGAATACCGCTTTTTTCAAGTTGTATTTTTTGAGATAGGGGTGATCGGCGGACATATTTTCCAGATAATGAACCGGTGAGTTCAGATAGACCAGATCGTCCATGTACCCGTCAAACCCGTATTCTGCCGAGTAGACGCCGCTGAGCGCCAGAAGGCAGTCAAAAATATCCGGGAAGCGGAAATACAGGTTCGCCGCGTGAAGGGCTCCCAGACTGCACCCAAAGACCATTACTCCCGGATAGCCGGTCCAGCCGTTGCGTTCATTTGCCATGTTTCTCATGAAGGGAACCATCTCATCCGTGATATAGCGGATCCAGTTTTCATGGCGTTCAATCCTCCAGCGCGGATCTCCCTTTTTGTTGGACCATGTCTCCCGGTCAATGGTATCGATGGAGAAAACCATGATCTGCCCCTCATCAATCCAAGGGGCCAGGGTATCCGCCATATGAAAATTCTCAAAATCAAAAAACCTGCCGTCCTGGCAGGGGATAAAGAGCATGGGACGCCCCCCATGCCCGTAAACTTTGCACTCCATATCCCGTTTCAATGCGGGGCTGTTCCATCTGTGATACTGTATTTCCATATATTTCCTCCTCCCATCACTGCCTGTACAGCAGCGTATTCATGAAAAAGGGAATCTGACGCTCCCAGCTGGCCTCACAGTGCTGCCCGCCGGGAACCATACGGCTGGTTACAAGGACGCGCCGCTCCACGAGAAGGGCGGCCATTCTGCCGAACCCGCGGAGCATTCCGGCCCTTCCCCGCATCTCCTCGGAGCCGTAATCCATGTAAACCACGGTATCCGGACCCAGGGACGCTCGCCGCGCCAGGCGCTCCAGTTTTTCCGGCGCCACCCAGATGGAAGGAGAGAGGGCTGCGGCTCTTGAAAATACCTTATTAAACTCCAGAACCGCGTACAGGCTCATGAGTCCGCCCATAGAGCTTCCGCCGATAAACGTATTCTCCCGATCTGCCAGGGTGCGGAACCGGCTGTCAATGTCCTTCTTAAAGCTCCCGATCATCCACTCCATGGTTTTTCTGCCCAGTCCGGGAAAATGTCCCAGCTTGGGATCATCGAAGGGAAAGGGGGAATATTCTCTGAGCCGCCCATTGTCCGGGCTGTGGTTGCACTCCACAGCGGCGATGAGAAGCTGGGTGCCCGTGTAATCCATGTACTCCTTCATGCCCCAGCTCTTGCCGTAGGTAGCGTCCGAGTCAAAAAACACATTGTGCCCGTCAAACATATAGAGGACCGGATACCGTTTATCCGGTTCTCTGTCATAGGATTCCGGCAGGTAGAGATACGCCTTTCTGGGCGCATCTCCTGTCAGCTCCGGAACCGTCACATTCCAGGTAATTACCATTGCCCTCAATCCTCCTGAGGCGCAACTTCAATCCCCAGCTCTTTTAACTGCTTTTCGTCCACAGGGGAGGGCGCCTCGGTCATCAGGCAGGATGCGTCCTTCACCTTGGGGAAGGCAATCACATCGCGGATGCTGTCCGCGCCCACCATAAGCATAACCATGCGGTCCAGACCGTAAGCCAGCCCTGCGTGAGGCGGAACACCGTACTTAAACGCCTCTAAGAGGAAGCCGAACTGTTCATTTGCCCGCTCCTGGGTAAAGCCCAGAACCTCAAACATCTTGGACTGAATGTCCGCCTGGTGGATACGGACAGAGCCGCCGCCCATCTCCACGCCATTGAGCACGATATCATAGGCTTTGGCCCGTACCCGGCCCGGATCTGTGTCAATATACTGCAGATCCTCCTCCATGGGCATGGTGAAGGGATGATGCATGGCCACAAAACGGTTCTCTTCCTCGGAGTATTCAAGGAGCGGGAACTCTGTTACCCAGAGGAATTTGAAGTCATCCTTCTTTAAGAGATCAAGCTGTCTGGCCAGCTCCAAGCGGAGGTTGCCCAGCACATCATACACCACTTTATTCTTGTCCGCAGCAAAGAGCAGCAGGTCTCCCGGCTTCCCGTCCATAGCGGACACAAGGGCGGCCATCTCCTCCTCGGTCATAAACTTGGCAAAGGAAGATTTCACAGAGCCGTCCTCGCCGATGGCCGCGTAGGCCAGGCCCTTGGCCCCAAATCCCTTGGCGTATTCCACCAGGGCGTCAATCTTCTTTCTGGGCATATGGCCCTGTCCCTCCGCATTGATGCCGCGGACAGAACCGCCTGCCGCCAGGGCGCTGGTAAATACGCCAAAGCCGCAGTTTTTCACGACATCGGATACATTTTTCAGCTCCATCCCGAAGCGCAGATCCGGCTTGTCGGAGCCAAAGCGATCCATAGCCTCCTGCCAGGTCATCCGCTGAAGCGGCAGCTCAATGTCAATCCCGCAGATTTCCTTAAAAAGCTTCTGGAGCAGACGTTCATTCACATCCAGCACATCGTCCACATCCACAAAAGACAGCTCCATATCAATCTGCGTAAATTCCGGCTGACGATCCGCCCGCAGATCCTCATCCCTGTAGCAGCGGGCCAGCTGGAAATACCGGTCATAGCCCGAGCACATGAGCAGCTGCTTAAAAAGCTGCGGGGACTGAGGCAGAGCGTAGAAAGAGCCCGGATGCACACGGCTGGGCACCAGATAGTCCCTGGCTCCCTCCGGGGTGCTCTTAATCAGCGTCGGGGTCTCGATCTCCAGGAAGCCCTCTTCTGCCAAAAATGCTCTCGTCAGGGTAGCCACCCGGCTCCTGGTCATGAGATTTCTCTGGATATCCGGCCTGCGCAGATCCAGATAGCGGTATTTCAGCCGCAGTTCTTCCTTGGTCTTGCTGTTTTCCTCGATGGGGAAGGGCGGGGTGGCGGACTCCGATAAAATCCGCAGGGCCTTTGCCCGCACCTCGATGGCCCCAGTGGCCAGATTTTCATTCACGCCACCGGACCGGGCCTCCACACGGCCCTCCACAGCGATCACAAACTCGCTTCTGAGCTTCTCCGCCTTCTCAAAATTCTCCTGGCCGCAGTCGCTCTCTTCAAAAATAATCTGAAGGATCCCGGACCGATCGCGCAGGTCCACGAAAATGATTCCTCCCTTGTTTCTGCTCTTCTGAACCCACCCCATGACGGTGACGTTCTCGCCGATATTTGCGGAGGATACCTCCGTGCATCTATGGGACCGCTTCATCCCGGACATTGATTCTGCCATTGTTTTGATTCTCCTTCTATATTTCTATGTGTTTCTCATATATTCCGCAGCGGCACGCGGCACCGGCGCAGAGGCGGCTTTTACCGCGCGCAGGCGTGATTGCCGCCTCTACCGCTTCAGGCTCTCTTTATAGAATTCCTTAAATTCCGTATATCCATCCTTGGCAAGCTGCTCCTTCTGGAACTTCTTGTTCTTGTTCATCTGGGCCACCAGCACTTGGACGCCGGCTTTCCGCTCTTCCATGGCCTGGCAGATCACTTGGGCCAGGGCCGCAGGATCCAGGCCCTTCTCAAAGAGATATGCCTTCTTGGCGCCGGCGCCGGGCACCGCAAAGCCATTGTCCAGAAGAATGGTGACAATCCGCTCAAAGCCGATGGAAAACCCACAGGCCGGCGTCTCCATGCCGGTGAATTTTCCAATCATCTTGTCATAGCGGCCGCCGCCGGCCACAGAACCGCCGAAACCTTCCATGGACACTTCAAAAATGGTTCCCGTATAATAGGACATACCCCGCACCAGGGTGGGGTCAAATTCCAGGCCGAAGCTGGTCTGGGCCACCTGCGTCACTGTATCCATAATGCCCGCCAGGTTCTCCGTCACCTGCCGGTCCAGCACGCCTTCCAGGACTTCTCCCAGATGGCGCACGCCCTGGGCGTCCTTTCCCACAGAGGACAGAAGTTCCGTATAGCGGCTCACGCTCTCCTGGCTGTGGCCGTTCTCCAAAAGCTCCTTCCGGACGCCTTCCAGGCCGATCTTGTCCATCTTGTCCAGGGTAATAAATACCTGGTCCATGCTCTCTTCTGCGAAACCGCAGTACAGGGCCATTCCCCGCAGAATTTCCCGGTCATTGATACGCACAGTGAAGGCATTCTCCGGGCAGATTTTTCCCAGAGCCGTGGTGGTAGCTAAAATCAGCTCGATCTCCGCCAGAGAGGTAGCGTCTCCCAAAATATCAATATCGCACTGCACAAACTGGCGGAAACGTCCCTTCTGGGGCCTGTCCGCACGCCACACGCTTCCCATCTGCAGGGCCTTGAAGGGGCTCGGCAGATTTGCCGCGTTGTTGGCATAATACCGTGAGAGGGGGAGGGTCAGGTCGTAGCGCAAGCCACTGTCCGTCAGATCGCTCTCACTTTCCGCTGTCTCCAGATTGAGCTTCTCCCCTCTCTTTAAAATCTTAAAAATCAGCTTTTCATTGTCCCCGCCCTGCTTGCTGGTCAAATTCTCAATGTGTTCCACACAGGGGGTCTCAATCTGGGAGAAGCCAAAGCTCTTGTAGGTCTCCCGGATCTGGTTCATCACATATTCCCGGATCTGCATCTCTGCCGGGGTGATATCCTTCATGCCCGTAACGGGCTTTTTCTTTAAGGCCATTTTCTGTCTCCAATCTTTTTTGGTGGGCCGGCCAGCGGCCAGGGCGCGGAGGCGCTCTGATGGCGCCGGACATCTCAGGGATGCCGGGTATACGTTTGATGCCAAATATGCTTTGGCGCGGATGGCCGGACTGTTACCATTTATTTTAAATGACTTTTTGTATTTTGCAAGTGGTTTGGGGAATTTTGCGGATTTATGGCCGCGTTTATGCGCAGAATGTCCGCATGCTTCCTCCTTTTGGCGCTGGCGTAGAGTTTCTGAAACTGCTCCTGGTCATCCGTTTCCTTTGCGTTTAAGAGCAGGCAGATAAAACAGTCCGTCAGGTCCTCCCTGCATTTTTCCAGGCCAAGCCGCGCCACCCGGCAGGCCTCCTCCCTTATTCCATTTTCCTGATAATATGTAATCAGCGCGGCGTATTCCTTACTCCTCTTTCCAAGATTTTCCTCCAGATAGGAGACATATTTATCGTCCCGGCCGCACTGGTGATACAGGCGGGCCGCCTTTTCTCTATAATGCCCGGAGCGCTCCATCATATCCGCCAGCTCCAGCCGCTCCGATTTATTTGCGCACAGCTTTTCCGACAGCTTCTCCATACAGTCGTCGCAGCCGTATTCGTAATAATAGGCATTGCTGATAATGTCGTTTAAGACCTCCCGCCTGATTTTCCAGCTTTCATCCGTCAATTGGTCTGATTGCAGCAATTCCTCACAGATATCCCGGATTTCCTCCTGCTCCGGCTGGTCGTCAATATAGCGCTCATAGCTCAGCCACTTCGCCAGTTCGCGGATTTTTTTCCAGGATATTTCCAGCTTGGAAGCGCTGGCTGCTGCCTGTGCGCCTTCCCCTTTGGTTCCCGAATCTCTCTGAAGGCATTTTATATTGATATCGGAAAGGATTTCCTGCTTTCTGTCCAGCGTTTTCTGTATCTGATACGTCTTTTTTAAATTCGTATAATCCCGTCTGCCCAAATGCCCATCTTGCTTTTTGTTAAGCTCCTTTAACTGCGCTTTCAGCTCGTCCATTCCCCTCTCCAGCATATCACGCATATCACGAAATATTTGCTGCGTGACATCCTCCTCCAGAAGAATTCTCGGCTTCACTTTTCTGCACACAGGATGCTCCAAAATCTCTAATAACCTTCCGGCTGTTTTCTTTACAGGCTGACCTTTAAGGAGGCGGGCCTGCGCCCGAAGCCAGTCCCCGGCCACGTCCGCGAGCTTCTTTGAAAACAGATCTTCCCCGTCCGCGTCCTCCATAGAGAGGAATTCCTCCTCCGGGCCGTCCTCTGATTCCTCTCCCTCCTCAACGGAAAACTTCAGATTTAAAACCCTCTCCAAAATATCTGCCGCCATCTGACAGTCATCCAGCAGGAGCAGCTCATGGCAGCCGATAAATACGCGGTTCAAAAATTCCCCTGCCCCAAAAGGATCCTCGTACCACACCTCCCAGTCGTCCATATAGTGTCCCTCACTGTCAAACTCACAGTATCTCGCCATATATTCCAGGTAAATCTCTCCGCTCGCCACTTTTTGACAGAAGCCCGCAATTTCCTGTTCTGACGGCATGCCCATAACCTTCTTGCTGCCGGTGAGGGAGAGAAGGAAGTCCTCCTGTCCGCCCTCGGCGGTCAGCTTGGCCTGGGACAGAATCCAGCTGTCCTTTTCCTTTTCTGTCATCTTCTGCAGTTGATGCGTCACTTGTGTTATGAAATCCATGAAGCTGTACCTCCGATTCTTTATTTTTCTGCTGGTAAATTATAACTCTCCATCCCCAAAAGCTCCTCCCCCACCTCCCGGTTTCTGACCCGCATGAGATTATCCCACACATCTTCTTTTCCCAAAAGGTTCATCCCGCCATGCCACACCAGTTCTTCATCAATGACTGCAAACCTTGCTTCCGGAGCGGCTTTTACATGTACAAAGATCCCGGCCTCTTTCATCCTGTGTATCAGTTCATATAAAATATCCGGGTTTCCATAGCTTGTATTTTCCGGCTCCGCGGTAATCACTGTTACCTGTACTCCCGCTTCCTGCCTTTCTTTTACCAGATACAGCAGCCTCTCAACTTTATCCTGCCGAATTTCCGGGCTTGAAATAACAATGCTTTTATCTGCCTCCACAAGATCCCGCTCAAATATTTCCGTATAATTTCCCGAATCATAGATTGCATTGACGGCCTGTTTTTCTTTGACCTCACCCATCCATGGGATGAATCCTATCCGTTTATAGGTCCGTAAACGCTTTGCGTACATATTGTCAAAAACTTTTATATGCGCGTCGATATAATCATAGACATAAACGGCCTTTTTCCCTTCATAGTCCCGGTTCAATCTGCCCGCGTACTGTTCCAGCCTGCCCTCTGAAGAGACCGGCGCTGCAAGCATCAATACATCCAGTCTCGGAAAGTTAAACCCCTCGCCTACCTTCTGCCCCGTTGCGATCAGGATCAGTGACTCGTTCTGGGGCAGCCCTCCGAGTCTTTTTATGATTTCCGCATTTTCTCTATGCGAATTGTCTCCATACAGTAAATATACATGATCCGCCGCTCCCTGCAGCATCTCATAAAGCAATTTTGCATGCTCCTTCTGTCTGGTTAAAATCAACGGCGTATGCCCTGCGGAAACGCTGAAGCGCACGTCACCTGCAATCATTTCATTGCGTATGCTGTTCCTGCTGATTATCTCATACGCTTTATTGATGTCTCTGCTGCTGTCCGCTATATTTGCTGTCCCGGTATAGCGCGGCACGAAATAATGACCGATCCCCTGCTCCTTCGCCCTTTCGAATGCCGTAAACTTATGCCGCAGAGGCCCGAGCATCATGTAAATGATTTTGTCAAGGCTGTCTCCCCTCTTAGGGGTAGCGGAAACTCCGTAAACATATTTTGCATTTATCTTCTGCAGAAGTTCCATCGATGTGCGGGAGGCCGCGTGATGACATTCATCCAAAATAACCATTCCATAGGAATTAAGCCTCTCATTAAATTTCCCTTTGGCATACATGGAGCCAACCATGGCAACATCAACAATCCCTGTCAGTGCGTTTTTGCTACCATGCAAAAATCCAATGGGACTCTCTCTTTTTTTCTTTCTTCCCGTCTTTGTCTCATAAACAGGCGGTTCTTCATCAATCTTCAAAAATTTATGCAGCTCATTTATCCACTGTGAAAGCAGCTCTCTGTTCTGCAGCAGAATCAGTGTGTTGACCTTCCTCTCTGCAATCAGGTAACTGCAGACCACAGTCTTTCCAAAGGCAGTCGCCGCGCTTAATACCCCATCCGAATATGCCAGCAGCGCCTGCGCAGCCAGACTTTGCCTTAATCTTAAATCCCCATTAAACGCAGCGCGAATAGGGCGCCCTTTTTCTCTCTGATCCGATACCTCCACTGCAATTCCCGCTTTATCACACGCCTCCATTATCTGTTCTCTTAATCCCCGCGGAACCCGAATGTACCCATCCACATCTTTCCCCAGGTAAATGGAGCTGAAATTATAGTAATTGGAATATCCCAGCCGTTTATTTTTATAAAATTCCGGGTTGTCAAACGCCGCCATGCTCCGAATTTGATTTTGAAGCCGCGGCGTAATATTTAACGCATCTACATATACCCCATCACTAAGCACCATATGAAGCTTTCCCACAACATCCGCCTTGGCAAAATTTTGTCTCCGCCTCCACGGTCTCGGCCTGTCGATTTCCTTCGTCCCCGGGATTTCCTTCTGCCATTTCGTTATAAGCGCTTCCATTTCTTCCGAAGACAATTTCTTGGTCTTGTGAAATAAAACATCCCACTGGTCCGGATAAGCATTCCAGTTTTCATCCACAAATGCGCTGTTGCCTGCCTTCAGGGCCTGTCCCTGGAGCGGAAGAGCAATCAAATTGCCTATGCTGCCTGCCGCATCCTGCGAGGGGTACATCCGGTCATAGTAATGAAATGACTTTAGATTGATTGAATTCGAGCCTCTGTCCAAAAGCAGACAGCCAAAATTCCTGGCTGTGGAAGCCGGAATGGCCTTTTTAAAGAATATCCACAGGTGGGCTCCTCTGCCGGAACGCGACCGTTCTGTCAGCGCATGAATGCCATTATCTTGGCAGATTCTCCGCAGCGCATCCACCTCTTCCTGCCACCTGTTATCTGTGTTGGCAAAATCCGCTGCCTCCGCCCCTTTTTCATGATTATCAAAATCAAACACTAAGAATCTGCAGGTTCCATCCTGCAAAAGCGGGTAAACGCCAATCACATCGGAACCGTCCTCCTTATATCCAAGCAAATGCGCCACTATTTTTCCCGCGTCAAGTCTCGTCCATTTTTGATTTTTACATTCGCTGCAGACAGCCTTTTCGCCCCGCATCTTCGGACACAAATCCGCTTTCCATCGATTATCGCATTGGGGAAAATAGGCTCCCGACCTGCTCCTTTTCGCAAAAACATCTTCCCGCCCCCAGAACATAGAGTAAAATCTTTTTGCCATGTCTTCCGTGATATAGCCGGGATGAAGGATTCTCCCTCCCTGATCCGGATCGTATTTTTCCATATTGCTGTCCGAACCTTCAAAGGGGTTCTCATCATCAAATGGAATATTGGCCTTCTTCAATTTTTCCTTTAATATAAAGTTCTCCTTTTGGAGACTGCGCACCAGTCCGCGCAGGGAATCCAAATCATAGGCCTCAATGTTCATTATGCTTCTTCCCCTGTGTATGCCTGATGGTTTTATAGTAGCGTGTTTTGCGGTATTTATCAATTCTTTTTCCTTTGAACATGGCAAGATACGAATCTTTATGGTCACCGTCACCTATCAGCGGCTTAATGTGATGCATTTGCTTCATCCCCCCTGTGTACTGGCTGCGGCATATACTTTCTCCTCCTCGACGGATCCCTGATGTTTTCGCCGTTTTCCGGTCAGTCGGGCGAAGTTTTTTAGCCTGCACATCCGTCTAGGTGTTCAGCCCCCATAACTCAATGATCTGGGGCAGCACCTCCTTTGAATATTATCACGCATATCGGCAAATTGTAAATGCTCCATAATCCGCGGACTGACTTATAACTGATTTTATGCAATGATGATCTTATCAAATTCACTTGGAAAAGTCCAAAAACTTTGAGTGGAGTTTTTTAAGTTTTTATAAGGAGATCTCAAGAGTATGAATGAAGTAATGCAGATCCGCGCAGCCAGCTGGGCCGCAATGATCAAACAGCGTAACGACAGTGGCCTGACCATTAGAGAATGGTGTGCCGCTAATTCTTGAAAGAGGTGATGTTCCGTGCTGTCTGGGATGACTGGTTTTCAGGCCATCTATATCTACTGTGGAAAATGTGATCTCCGCAAAGGGATTGATGGTTTAGCGACATTAGTAAAAGAACAGTTCCGTTTGGACCCATTTCAAAAGAACGTCCTGTTTCTTTTCTGCGGCTGCCGCACGGACCGTTTTAAAGGTTTGGTATGGGAAGGGGATGGGTTCTGCCTGCTCTATAAAAGGATTGAAGCTGGGCGCCTCCGGTGGCTGAGAAGCCAGGAAGAAGCCGCCAGGATCTCGCAGGAAGAACTTCATCTTCTCTTGACTGGGATAACAATACTGGAACGTTCTTTCATCCGAAACTGTAATTGTACAGAAGTTTGCTGATCTGCTATGTAGAACCGATTGTTTCTGTTATACTATCCCTTAGCGAACGGAAAATTGGAAGAACTTTCTTATGTTGAACAGCTGCTTCCGTGGTCAGAGACATTGCCGGAGTGTTGCCACCAGAAAAAACATCCATCAACGGATTAGGTTTGTTCCTATCTGCCGCCTACAAAAGGCGGCAATAATTTTAGCTGGTATTGACTATGGCGCATTTACGGGTATGAGACACAATGGTACCGCAAGGACTAAATCTCGACTAAAGTTAAATTTCAAAATTCGTATTTAGTCAAGAAAGATCCCGGAAATACAGGCTTTCCGGGATCCTCGTTGACTTCATGATCATTTTCTTTGACTAATTCCTTGACTAAAAACCGACTTTCTTGACTAAATCTACTATACAAGAAACCATTCTGCACGGACTGCACTGCCACGAACATCGATGATTCCTTCCTTCTTCATTTTCTGAAGAAGATTTGAAAGCTTCTTATACTGCTTCTCTTCTGTAAGAACATCCGAAAATGCATGTTTCACCGCTTCATAAATATCAGCCTTCTTTAGAGGCCCGTTTTTCAATGCAGAAATAATAAGCTCTTTCAATATTTTCTCATCTAAGCCCTTATTTCTAACATAACCCGCCTTATCTCCAATCTATCGTCTCTGCCCATACTGAACTGTCCGGTTTACGGGTACCGGTCAA
>DWWT01000063.1 GCA_019119575.1 Candidatus Enterocloster excrementipullorum | reverse complement strand
AAGCGGTCGGAGTACAACAGCCAATATAAGATGCCCTACGACATTGAGCTGGAAAGCAACCAGTATTTTGATAAGGAGCTGGAGGAGCTGGATCAGATCCGGCTGCCGGAATACCTGGAAAAGATTAAGGATTCCAAGCAGAAGGCCTACGACCAGTTCCGGGATGATTTTATCGCGAAAATCAAGTCCAACATCGAGTCTGTAACCCAGCAGCTGGAGGAGCTGAACGATTCCTTAAAGAAGAGCGTCTTCGGCACGGACCGCTACCGCTTTGTGAAGTCACCCAGGCCGGAATACCGGAATTATTATGATATGATCATGGATCCGCTGCTGATGGACACCGGGGGATGGAATATTGCCTCCCAGAGCTTTAACCAGAAATATCAGAAGGAGATCGACGAGCTGTTCCAGCTCCTGATTTTCAATGAAACCAACGTAACCGCGGAGCGGCGGGCTGAGTATGAGAAGAGCATCCGCAAATTTACAGACTACAAGACCTACCTGGTCTTTGACCTGATTGTCACGGACGAGCAGGGAAATGAGCAGCGCCTGTCCCGGACTCTGTTAAAAAAGTCCGGCGGAGAAACCCAGATTCCTTTCTATATCGCGCTGCTGGCCTCCTTTTCCCAGGTCTGCCGCATCAGGAACCGCAGTCAGAACAATACCATCCGGGTGATTATCCTGGACGAGGCATTCAGCAAGATGGATGGGGAACGAATACAGGAGAGTATTCACCTGCTGCGGCGCTTCGGTCTCCAGGCCATTTTCTCCGCTCCTCCGGACAAGATTCCGGATATCGCGCCTCTGGTGGATCGGAACATTGCGGTTTACAAGGACAGCCGCCATTCCTTTACCCGGCACTTTGACCCCAAACAGATGGAAGAGCTGGTGGAAGCATGAACTACGAACAGGAATTATTGAATCGTCTGCTTGATAAGTATGAAGAAAGCAAAGCTTTTTTAACAGGAGTCTTTGCGAAACGGATTTCCCTGACCGCTGCCAAGGAAGACTGGCTCCAGAAGCGGATGGAAAATCCGGAGGAAAAGAGGCTGTTTTTTGCCGTTCTGGACGAGCTGAAAGAAGCCGGCCTGATTGAGTACTCCTGGGTAAAGTTTGAGAAATACAATCTTGCGGATAAGATTTGGCTGACGCCGGAGACGGAAGCGATTCAGGCCTGTTACCGACGGCTGGGCCGCCTGCCGGCCAGGGAAAAGGCGGATAAACTTTTGGAATTAATCCGGCAATATCGCGGGAAGCTGGACGAGGAAAGTCCCATGTCCCGTTTTTTGCAGGATTCGGAGAGACAAATTCAGAGGAAGGGAAAGATTGGCCGGCATTTCGCGGACGACCCGGTACTCAATGAAGACCTCCTGAAATGCCTTGTGTTTATGGAGCGAAACAAGGGGGAGCAGCTGGAGCGGCTGATGAGCTCCGCGCTTTATGGAGACAGCAAATATTTTGAGCGGTATATTAAACAGAAAGCTTTATCAATTCTGCGGACTCTCAAAAAGCGGGAACAGGAGGATGTGTCTGCTGACAGCATGCCGGAGGATGACGCGCTGCTTTTGGAAAAGGGTATTGTCCGCTGGCCGGAAATCCTGGAATTTACCGGCAGGCTGACGGTAACCCTGGAAGATGGGCATAGGATTGATTACGGCGCCCAGACCTATGGCGCCTATATTAACTCCGAGACGGTCAAGCATGCCGCTTCCGTGACGGCGGACGGAATCCGCCGCGTGCTGTTTATTGAGAATAAGGCCAATTATGTGTGGTATATTTCGCAAAAGCCTGCCGGGGATGAGCTGGTGATTTTACATGGAGGCTGCTACAGCCCCATCAAGGGCAGATGGTTTCGCCTGGTATATGAAGGCTGTCGGCGGCAGTCCCATGCGGCAGAATATCTTCACTGGGGAGATGTGGATGTGGGCGGTTTCCGCATGTTCCGCCGCTTAAAGGAGCAGATCGTGCCGGAGCTTGCGCCATATCGGATGGATAGGGTCTCTCTGGAACAATATCGGGATCAGGCCATGTGGATTACCTCGGAGGCATATTTGAAAACTCTGGAGGATATGGAGAATGATCCGGAATATGAGGTGTTTCGCGAGGTGATTGGAATGATGCGCGTGGAGCGGATTCGGCTGGAACAGGAGCAGATGATTATCAGGGAAGGCGAGTAGATTTTTGGGCAGTGCGGGATATAATATTGTCAAAGCAATTGCTTTTTTTGCTGTACTTATAAAAATATTTATAAGGCCTCTGAGAATCAAACGATAATGGCGTCAGGCCTGAGTTTAGCCCGCTGCTGGCGGAAAGCGGAAGAAGTCGGAGCATCAGGGTCAAAGCCAAAGAAATCTTAAGTGAAAAAAGTTTATTTTTCTACGTAAGGGCCGCCCTTGTTACCTCATAAAGCCATCAGTAACAAGGGCGGCCGCACATTTTGATTCGCATGTCAATACTTTTTTGAAAAAATAGGTTAGACCTCTCTTGAAGAAATCTAACCCATTATCTTAACTAACTGACATTGCTGGAGGATGTCTAACACAGGCGTGGTCAAAAGAGCGTTAACAAAAGAAAGACTGATAAACTGGGGGTATTATGATTTAACCACAGCCTATCAGTCTCTGCATGTCAACTATTGAAACCGCCGTGTACCGAACGGTACGCACGGTGGTGTGAGAGGACGGGAGTTAATCACTCCCTTCTACTCGATTCTTCCTATGAGTAAACACCATACCCCCGCTCCGGCTGTGCCGTATCCCACTGGGTCTCCCACACGCCGTCACGGTTGATCCAGTAGTACATCTCTTCGGTGAGCGACTTTACATAGCAGTTGGAAACCATATAGCCGTTTGTGTCAAAGTAATACCATGCATCGCCGATCTGCCGCCAGGCACTGACCGGATAAGCGCCGTTGGCATATACGTAACGCCAGCGGGAACCGTTCCTCTGCCAGGAGCCAGTGTCCATATTCCAGGATTCCTCCAATGTGATCGTCTTCGGTTCGGAGGAAGCGGACCAGCCGCTGTCCTGGGTGCTGTAATCTCCGGTGGCCCGGACAGTAAAGGTGTAGTCTCCTTCCAGATTGAGATAAGAATGGAAGTCATAGGAGGTGCCCTCCGTGGAGACCGTGGCCAGAAGGCGGTTGTCACGGTAAAGGCGGACATCATAGCCATCGGAACCGCCCACCTCATCCCACACAGCGCTGTCACCGCTCCAGCTGATGGAGGTGGTTCCGGGCAGGCTGCCGTCCAGACGAGAGAGGGTTACCCGGAGGATCATAACATTCCCATCCGAGTCAACCTCGGAAGAACGATATTGGGCGTTGCATCCGGAAAGGGAGAAGCTGCTTCGGCTGGAATCAGAAAAATAATAGCCATCTTTTGCGGAAAGCTCTACCTCAACGATGGGCTGTTCCCCGAATATCCAGGCGTCATCCCTTTTGTCATATTCCGCGCCCTCCACAATGAATTGTGTGCTGCTGGTAGCGGCATAGATCTCGCCGACCTGTTCGCCGCCTTTCGGCGCGGTATCCCACGAAAATGTCAGCGGAATAGAAGTGATCGCCGTCCCTTCCGCGCCGTAAGCCTGAATCGCCATTCCCACAGCCAGAGCAGCAGTTAAAACCAAAAGCTTCATGGATTTTTTCATGCTTGCACATCCCCTCTCAATAATAGATTTCATACCGGCTCCGATTAGGCTCCGCCGTATCCTTTTTGGAATCCCAGGTGCCGTCTGCCCCGATCCAGCAGTACAGTCCCTCCCCAGGGGACTTCACATAGCACTTGGTAACCATATACCCCTCCGAATCAAAATAATACCACTCATCTTCAATATACCGCCAGCTGTTGGTCGGATATGCCCCGTTTTTATAGACAAAACGGCGCCCGGCTGATGTGGTTGTCCAGGTTCCGTTGTCGCTGAAGCAGGCTTCCTCCTGGGTCATTGTATAATTGTCCTCTCCGACAACCCAAGGGCCGGCCTGGGTGCGATAGAAGCCAATCGGCTGAACCTGAAAAGAATATATCCCTTCATTATTAATATAGGAGGCAAAATCATACGCGGTAGCTGTGGTGGAAATCGTAGCCAGCAGAATATTGTCACGGTAAAGCTTGACATTGTATCCCCGGCAGCCGCCAACTTCATCCCAGGAGGCGGAGGTGCCGATCCAGCTGGCAGCAGTTGTGGCAGGCAGGCTTCCGTCGATTTTGTTAAAATAAACCTGCAGCGTCAGGTAGCTTTCATCGGAATCCATATCAACGCTCTTATACTTGGCGCTGCATCCGGATATATGAAAATCACCCCGGCTTAAATCGGAAAAATAATATCCGCTCTTCGCGGAGAGTGCCACTTCAACCACAGGACGTTCTCCAAAAATCCAGGTGTCATCCCGTTTTACATAATCAACGCCCTCAATTACAAACTGCCGGTCAGAACTGGAAGCATATACCTTGCCTACCAGATCTCCGCCTTTAGGAGCTTTATCCCAGGAAAACTCCAGGGTAACGTATGTGATTGCTTTATCCTGCTCTTCTTCGGCATGGGCGGAAAGGCAAATGCCGACGGACAGCAGCAGCACCGTTAATAATAGGAACCATCCCCGCTTTATCATAATGCAGTCCCCCCTTCACAACATGAACTGGTAAAGAGTGCGGTGTTTACATGTACAGATATACTATGCCTATGATAATTATACCAGAAGCGGAGGGCATCTACAATGAAGAGAAAGCAAAATAATTTATTAATAATTTTTTAAATTACAGAAATTGAGGCAAACTGTGTTATACTGAAATGTACGTGATAGACAAACACTGGCATATGTATAGAAATTATAAAAAGAAAAGGTGATTTTTGGAAATGATGAAGATACGGAAACGAGTTGCGGGGGCCGCGCTTCTTACCTTTGCTGTGCTGCTTGCATCGTCCGGAAAGAGCTGGGCCGCCGGGGAGACGTGGGAGCAGAGGGTGGAGATTACGGCGCACCGGGGCAATTCCTCCCAGGCGCCGGACAATACACTGGAAGCTTTTGAGAGCGCTATGAAGACAGGGGCGGATTGGATTGAGACAGATGTAACGCAGTCGAAGGACGGCATCCTCGTGCTCTTTCACGATGAAGACTTGGGGCCCGCTACAGGGAAGCAGGGGAAAATTTGGGAATTAACCTTTGAGGAATTGCGGCAGATCAACCCCAAACCGTCCATGGGGCCGTCTTTCCGGGACGCCAGGGTCCCTTCTTTGAGCGAGGCGATGGATCTCTGCAAGGACAAAATAAAAATGAATTTGGAGATAAAAGTAAATGGCCATCAGACAGCGGATTTTGTGGCGCGGGTGGTGGCCATGGTTCGGGAGAAAGGAATGGATGATCAGTGCATGATAACTTCTTTTCAGTACAGCGTCCTGGAACAGGTGAAGGCGCTGGCGCCGGGATTAAAAACCGGCCTGATTACCAACACAGCAATTGATCCTGCTCAGCCTCTCCCCGCGGCGGACTATGTAATGCTCAATGTGAGCCTGACAATTCCCCAGGTGGTATCGGGGCTTCAGGCCCAGGGGAAAAAAGTGGGGGTCTGGACTGTTAATGACGGGACGGCACTGGAAAAATGCCGGCTGGCGGGGGCGGATAATGTGATTACGGACAAGCCGGGAACAATTTTGTGATCACACGTCTTAGAGACAGAAAGCATCCCGGCTGTCCGCGGCGTCAGGCGCGATAGAGCTTTTCTATGATTTCCGCAGCACGGTCCATGCCCAGGCGGCTCACATTCAGCAGCATTTGGTGGGAGTCAATGCTGCCCCAGCGGCGCTGGGTATATTTTTCATAATATGTTTTTCTGCGGCGGTCCGTGGCTTTGATAGCGGCCGCCGCGTCTTTTTCTGAGAATTGATAGCGCTCCATAATGCGCCGGATCCGGTCTTCCATGGAGGCGCACAGGAATACATCTATCAGATGCGGATAAGAGCGCAGCGCGTAATTGCCGCAGCGTCCTACGATGATGCAGGGACCCTTGGCGGCCAGTGCCTCAATGATGATGGTTTGAGTCACATAGGTGCTGTCGCCCAGAGACAGCCCGTAGCCTGTGACCGAGTTCGGCTCCCGTGAGACCTCATAGTGATCCAGGAAGCTGGACAGGGCCGCCTCATCGACCTTTTCCACATGCAGCGGGGATTGTCCCATCTTGGCGGCAGCCATCTCTACCAGATTTCTGTCGTAGAGGGGAATTTCCAGCCGCTCTGCCAGCCGTTTGGCAATCTCATGCCCTCCGCTCCCAAATTGACGGGCAATGGTTATAATCGTATGGTTCATGGGTCTCCTCCTTTCGAGGCGGGCAGTGGCAGCCCGCGGGCGCTGGGGTTTGTATGCTGTTTGTACCTATTATACCACGACCGCGAAACTCGTGGAAGACCTCGCCAAGTGTTCATCGTATACCACGACCACTAAACGCATGAAAGGAAATGAACCTCAGCAATAAAAGCGGGCCTCACTTCTTCTCGATCTCCGTGCCGGGTTCCAGGGAAGCGGCGGCCTGGGGCTGGGCGGTCCGGCGCTTTTCACGCAGGAGCTCCCATATGGTGTCATGCATCCAGTTTACCGTATCGCTGAGTATTTTGTTTTCTGTGTCCAGATTCATAATTACCGTATTCATCTCTGCGACCAGGCTTCGGCTGTCGTATTTCTGGGGAGGTGCGCACAGGCGCTTGATCAGGGAGGGATTAGAGGCGAGAATTTCGCGGGACAGATATTCATCCCGTTCCCGGTAGGACATCTGCATGAATTCCATATAATGCATCCTGGCCATGGACATGGCCTCCGGGGCCAGGCACTTTGGACATTGCGGATGGCGCGATGTCTGGTAATATGCATAGTAACCGCATCGGGTACAATAAAAAACAGCAAGTTCTCTCATAAGCTCCTCCCATTTCTTTATAAAATTTCCTTTTGAGCAATGGTTCCGGATGAAGGCAGAATATGCCTGTGCAAACGACTGCTCTCATAATATAAATAGCGCAGAAAATTCCAAATTATACCATATTTATTTGCAAAAAATGGAAAAGTGGCAAAATATACAAAAAAGCGGCAGATTATTTAGCGATTCTGCCGCTTTCCTTTTCGGCCCGCTGGCGCGGGCCTCTGTGAACGGATGAATTTCTATGGTAAATACGGGCTATGGATTACTCAGCCTCAGTCTCCGCGCAGACTACGCCCTCGGTGTCTACGGTCCAGATGATCTCATTGCTGTCTTTGAAATCCTTATAGCCGCTTCCAAGATCCGGGTTAGCCTTGGACTTGGAGGAAGAGTTTGCGGTCTGTACAACGCCGTTTGTATTTACAAGGTAACGCTTGCCCTCAAACTCTACGGGCTCAAACCGCATGTCCGCCTCGGCATCCTGACGCAGGCCTCTGATATACAGCACGCCGTCCTTGATTCCATGGCAGCCCTGTCCCTTCTTGGCGCCGCTGGTGTTGAAGAACCAGTTCTGGGTCTCGCCCAGCTCATCGTCGTAGATCACCTGCTTGCCGGTCTTCATGACGCCGTCCTCACCGAAGTAGAAGTTGGCGGTCTCATTTTCGTCTATGGCTATTTCCTGCAGGCCGGTCTGCATCTCACCGCGGTCATTGAACGCATACTTTTCGGAATCAATGGTGAAGATTTCCAGGCCCTGGGCAGCGTAATAAGGAGCGCCCTTCTTGAAATAGAACTTGAAGGTTTCGCCGTCCTCGTGGATGCCCTCGATGCCTTCGATGGTCCTCCAGCCCTCGACCCGCTTTCCGGACTCATCGTAATACTGGTAGGAAGCGATGGCGGGCAGATCGGCTGCGACGCTGGCAGCAGCCGCGTCGGCAGAGGTATCGGAAGCAGAGGCATCGGAAGCAGAGGCCGTATCGGTCTGTGCGGCGGCGTCTGCGGAGGCATTTGCGGCTTCCTCAGGGAGCTTGAACCATCCGGTCTGCATCTGACCGTCAACAAAGGTATAGTAGTCCCCCTGGATCTTGCGGTCTACCTCGTTTTCAACCCGCTTTCCGCTGTTGTCGAAATAGTACCAGGACTCCAGGACCTCGGGGTCGTCTGTCTCTTCCTCGAGAAGTACCCAGCCGGTCCGGCGGCTTCCGTCGTCGCCCAGGTAATAGTTATATCCGTCTATTGTCACGGAACCGGTTTCCATGATGCTGTCTTCATTGAAGTAGTACCATTTTCCGTTGATAGAGGCCCAGGTGGAGGTCAGGGCTTTTCCGTCCCTTCCATAATAATAGTACAGGAATTCCTGCTCATCTTCCTCATACCAGTAGTCCTCATTTTCCACGGAAACCCACTGCATGGTGACCCGTTTTCCGTCTTCTCCTACGTAATACTCGTCGATCTGCATGTTGGAGGCCCGAACGCCGTCGGAATCCAGGTAGTACCAGTCATTGCCGGACTTCTTCCAGGTATCCCGCAAAGGCTCGCCGTAAGAATCGTAATAATACCAGTTTCCATTTTCTTCCGTCCAGCCGGAATTCTTCGCATATACGGTGGCGGGGCCGGGAAGGAAGGAAGGGGTTACTGCAGCCATAAACATTGCAGTGGATAATACAGCCAGGATCTTAGTATTCTTCTTCATAAATAAAATCTCTCCTTTTTGAAAATGTGTGATTCGTTGTGGCCGAAAATCCGTCGTTGCATTACGTGGCTTATTATAGCGAACCCGATCAGAAAAAACTAGTGATGGTTGCTGGCAGTTCTGGAAGGCGCTGGCCGCAGGCGGGGAACCCCTGGAGCGTGCTTGAAAATTCATTCCCATCACCTGCACGCTCTTGCGCGCGGAGAAAATATGGTATGATTTTCCCTGCTTTTATGTTATACTCACCGTATCAGAATAGAAAAGGGAGAAAGGCTTATGCGAGTGAAAGTATCAAACTATATATCCCAGTGGCTGGTGGATGCGGGCATCTGCCAGGCATTCATGGTAACCGGCGGAGGCGCCATGCACCTGGATGATGCCCTGGGGCATCAGCCGGGACTGGCCTGCATCTATAATCATCACGAGCAGGCCTGCGCCATTGCGGCGGAGAGCTATGCCAGGATCCACAACCGGATTGCGGCTCTCTGCGTGACTACGGGTCCCGGGGGAACCAATGCCATCACCGGCGTCTTAGGGGGATGGCTTGACTCGATTCCCATGCTGATCCTCTCCGGCCAGGTGCGCTACGACACCACGGCGCGGTGGTCCGGCGTAGGGATCCGCGCCATGGGTGATCAGGAGTTTGACATCTGCCAGGCGATTTCCTGCATGACAAAATATTCGGAGATGGTGATTGACCCTCTTCGCATTCGATACTGCCTGGAGAAAGCGCTGTATCTGGCCAAGTCGGGAAGGCCCGGCCCCTGCTGGCTGGACATTCCTCTGGACGTCCAGGGAGCCTTTGTGGAGACGGACGAGCTGGTTGGCTTTGATCCGGAGGATTATGAGCAGGGAGGTGATGGCTGGAGGCAGTGCGCTGCGGCGCAGGATGCGGACGGCGCGTGCCGGGATGAAAAAGCCGGGATGGCCGCGGCTCATAAGATTCCTGCGGATGAGGCGGGAAAAGGGGAGAAGCGGCAGAAGCTTCCGGGAAGAGTGAGCCGGGAGACTGCCCTGCAGATTATCGAAAAGGTGAGAAGTGCCAGCCGCCCTGTGTTCAATGCGGGAAACGGCATCCGTCTGGCCGGAGCGCACGCCTTGTTCCTGGAAGTGGCGGAGAAACTTGGCATCCCTGTGATCACAGGCTGGGACAGCGAGGACTGCATCTGGGATTCCCATCCCCTGTATGTGGGCCGGGCCGGAAATATGGGAGACCGTCCGGGGAATTTTGCGGTTCAGAACAGCGACCTGGTGCTGTCCGTGGGCAGCCGCCTGAGCATCCGGCAGGTGGGCTATAATTATGAGACCTGGGCCCGGGAGGCATTCGTGATTGTCAATGATATTGACGAGGAGGAGATTAAAAAGCCCTCCGTCCGGTGCCATATGCCCGTCCACGCGGATGCCAAGGAACTTTTGGAGCGGTTAAATGAGGAGCTGGATCAGATGCTGGTCCGGGAGAACGGACTTCCCGAGAGCGTGAGCCGCCCGGGAAGCTGCCAGATATTCGATGGGGGGAAAGGCCTTCCGGGGATGAGCTGGAGTGAAACCTGCGCCATGTGGAAGGAGAAATACCCGGTGGTTCTGCCGCGCCACCTGGCGCCTGGCGAGGATGAGCCGGCAAATGTCTACGCATTTATCAAGGAGCTTGGCGAGCAGGTTCCGGAAGGAAGGATTACCGTGGTGGGCAACGGCTCCGCCTGCGTGGTGGGCGGCCATGCTTATCCCATGAAAAAAGGGCAGCGGTTTATCACGAATTCCGCTGTGGCGTCCATGGGGTATGACCTTCCGGCAGCCATCGGCGCGTGGACAGCCTCCAGGGAAAATGAATGCTACTGCCAGAACGGGAACCGCCGGGGCGATGATATAATCCTTATCACAGGAGATGGAAGCATCCAGATGAATCTTCAGGAGCTGCAGACGATTATCCATCACAAAATGGGAATCAAGATCTTCCTGATCAACAACGGCGGCTACCATTCCATCCGCCAGACCCAAAAGAATTTCTTCGGGGAACCCCTTGTGGGCATCGGCGTGGACAGCGGGGATCTGAGTTTCCCGAATATGGAGAAGCTGGCGGCGGCTTACGGATACCCCTATGTGTGCGCCCGCCACAATGGGGAACTAAGCCAGGCGATTCGGAGAACGCTGGAAGCGGAGGGGCCGGTTATCTGCGAGGTGTTTGTCTCTCTTGACCAGATATTCGAGCCCAAGTCATCGGCCAAGCGCCTGCCGGACGGCACCCTGGTATCGCCTCCCCTGGAGGATCTGTCCCCCTTCCTGCCGGAGGAGGAGATGGACGCCAACATGATTATTCCGCGGATTCGGGGGTAAGGGCAGCATGCGAGTGATTGTCACAGGAGCCTCCAGCTTTATGGGGCAGGCCGTGGTTCGGGAGCTGGCAGGAGACTCCTGCCAGGTGGAGGCTGTCATCCGGCCGGGTTCACCGGGCGGGAAGGTCCTTGAGAACGTGAAAAATGTCAGCATCCGCCCCTGCCTTCTGGAAGAAATTGGAAGCCTGGGAGAAAAGACAGGATTAAAGGAAGCGGACGCCTGGCTCCACCTGGGATGGGAGGGGGCCGGGAGCGCCAACCGTCAGAATCCGGAGCTTCAGAGAAAGAATATCGGATATGCGATGGAATCCCTGAAGGCCGCGGCAAAGCTGGGCTGCGGCCGCTTCCTTTTTACGGGATCCCAGGCGGAATACGGGATTTGTCAGGGGCCCATGCGGGAGGATATGGAATGCCATCCCGTATCTGAGTATGGGAAAGACAAGCTGGAGGTATGCCGCCGGGCAGGAGAAAGGGCGGATGACCTGGGCATTACCTACATTCATGCCCGGGTTTTCAGCGTGTATGGGCCGGGGGATCATCCGTGGTCTCTCATTTCCACCTGCATCGATACGTATCTGCAGGGCGGACACATGGAGATGGGGCCCTGCACCCAGCTGTGGAACTTTCTCTATGTGGAAGAAGCGGCGCGCGTGCTCGCAAAACTTCTTCTTGGCAAAACGCCGGGCGGCGTGTATAATGTGGCGGGGGAAGACACCCGGCCTTTGAAGGCCTATATGGAGGAACTTTACCGGCTCTGCGGGAGCAGGGGCAGCTTTGTTTTCGGCAGCCGCCGCCCCAACGCGGAGGGACAGGTGTCCCTTGAGCCGGATCTTTCAAAGATAAAAAAAGCCCTGGGCTTTTGCCAGGAGATCTCCTTTGCCGAGGGGATCCGGCGGACTCTGGCCCTCCGGGGGCAAAAATAGAGAGGGGAAATAGACGGATGAAGCGATGCATCGCCTGCGGCGCGCCTCTGTGGGAGACGCCTCTTCTTACACTGGATAATATGCCGGCGTCGGCTCAGCACATGCCGGGCGCGGACAGCGTGGACAAGGACCAGGGCCTTACGCTGGATCTCTGCCAGTGTACGGGCTGCGGCCTGGTTCAGTTTGACTGCGAGCCTGTGGATTATTACCGGGACGTGATACGGGCCGGCGGATTTTCGAAAACCATGGTGGAGCTTCGGCGCTATCAGTACCGGCATCTGATTGATACCTACGGTCTGGAGGGAAAGCGGTTTATCGAGGTGGGCTGCGGCCAGGGCGAATTTTTGAAGGTTCTGTCAGAATTCCCGGTGGAAGCCTTTGGAATAGAGCACGACGCAAAGCTGGTGGAGGCAGCCAGGGCTCAGGGCCTGGCGGTGAGCCAGGGCTTTACGGAGAGCGAGGACATGGTTTTCCCGGGAGGGCTCTACGACGTGTTTTTGTCCTTTAATTTCCTGGAGCATCAGCCGAACCCCAATACCATGCTCCAGGCCATTTACCGGAACCTGGAGGACGACGGCATGGGGCTGATCACAGTGCCCAGCTTTGAATATATCATGGATCACGACAGCTATTATGAGCTGATCCGGGATCATATTGCGTATTATACGTTCGACACCCTTCTGCCGCTTCTGGAGAGAAATGGGTTTCAGGTGCTGGAGTGCGAGGTGGTGAACCGGGATACGCTGTCTGTGATTGTGAAAAAACGTCCGCAGATGGAGACGGAGAATCTCCTGGACGCCTATGTGGGGCTGCGGCGGGAGATGGAAAGCTATACGAAGTATCTGAAAGCGTGGAATAAGAAGGCGGCCCTCTGGGGGGCCAGCCACCAGGGCTTTACCCTGGCGGCCACCACGCCGCTGGGAAAATATGCTTCTTATATTATTGACTCAGCGCCCTTTAAGCAGGGAAAATATGCGCCGGCTTCCCATCTGCCCATTGTGGGGCCGGATCATTTTAAAGAGCAGCCGGTGGACGCGATTATCATTACGGCGCCGGGATATACCGATGAGATTGCCTCCATTATCCGCAGGGATTTTGGGGACCGGGTAGAGGTTCGGGCAATCCGTTCCAACCATCTGGAGATGGTATAAGGGGAGGTCAGCATGCGCGTTATCATAACAGGAGCCACAGGATTTATAGGGAGCAATCTGGCCAGGGCATTTCTCGCCCGGGGGGATGAGGTGTATGCCCTTGTCCGTCCGGATTCGCCCCGTCTGGGAGCGCTTCCCCGGGATCCGAAGCTTTTTGCAGTGGCCTGCGATCTGGCACATGTGCGGGAGGCTGTCCCCCGGATCGGGAGAGGCGATGCCTTTTTCCACATGGCCTGGGGCGGGGTGAACCGGGAGGAAATTGATTCTCCCGAGGTGCAGAAGAAAAATGTGGAGGAATCCCTGGAATGCGTCCGGGCGGCCCATGCCATGGGCTGCCGTCTGTTTATGGACGCGGGATCGCGGGTGGAGTATGGCCGGGCAGAGGGGCTGATGACCGAAAGTCTGGACTGCCATCCCATCAATGCGTACGGGAAGGCAAAGTGGGAGTTTTACAACAGGGCCCTTCCCCTGTGCCGGGAGCTGGGGATGGATTACTGCCATCTGCGGTTTTTCAGTGTCTACGGCTATGGGGATCATCCCTGGTCCATTATCTCCACGCTGGTGCGGGATCTGCGCCAGGATAAAAAGGTGGCGCTGAGCGCCTGCCTTCACGACTGGAATTTCATGTATATTGACGATGCGGTTCGGGCGGTGGTTCTCTTGTGCCGCCGGTTTTTGGAAAAGCAGGGGGAGGCTTTGGAGCGAGAAAACGCGGCGTCGGGCCGTCAGGAGCCCCCGGAGGGTCTTATCGTCAACATCGCCAGCCGGGATACCAGGCAGCTTAAATCTTTCGTGGAAGAGATCCACCAGATCGTGGGCGGCAGAGGGGAGCTGGAGTACGGAGCCTTTGTCCAGGCGAAGGAAGGGGCGCTGTCCGTGCGGCCGGATGTGGAGAGACTTTCGGCGCTGCTTGCGGGATGGGAGGAAAAATATACATTCCGCAGAGGCATTTTGGAAATGATAGAAAAAGAAGAAACGTCCGCCGGACGCCAGGCGGAGCAAGGAGAGATACCGGCAAGATGAAAAAGATCAGCGTGTTGATTCCCTGTTACAATGAAAAAGAAAATGTGGGCCCCATCAGCCAGGCGGTCACGGGCATACTGGAGAAGGAGCTTCCCCAGTATGATTATGAGCTGGTGTTTATTGACAACGACTCTACAGACGGGACGCGGGACATTATCCGCGGGCTCTGTCAGGAAAATCCCAGAATCAAGGCGATTTTTAATGCCCGGAATTTTGGACAGTTCAATTCTCCCTACTACGGTATGCTCCAAGTGACCGGGGACTGCGTCATCGAGATGGTGGCGGATTTTCAGGATCCGGTGGAGCTGATTCCCCAGTATGTGCGGGAATGGGAGAAGGGCTATAAGATTGTCATCGGCATCAAGACCAGCAGCCAGGAAAACCGGGTGATGTACTGGCTGAGAAGCTGCTACTACCGGATGATTAAAAAGCTGTCGGACGTGGAGCAGATCGAGCATTTTACCGGCTCCGGGCTGTATGACCGGGAGTTTATCGAGGTGCTGCGCCGGCTGGACGATCCCACCCCCTTCCTTCGGGGAATTGTGGCGGAGCTGGGATATAAGCGCAAGGAGATTCCCTATGAGCAGCCAAAGCGCCGCGCGGGAAAGACCCACAACAATTTCTATAAGCTCTATGATGCGGCGATGCTCAGCGTCACTTCCTATACCAAGGCAGGGCTCCGGCTGGCCACGATCTTTGGAAGCATCTGCGCCCTGATCAGCATGTGCGTGGCCCTGGTCTATCTCGTGATGAAGCTGATTTGGTGGGATCGATTCCCGGCAGGCATGGCCCCCATGCTTATCGGAATGCTGTTTTTGGGTTCCGTTCAGCTGTTTTTCATCGGATTTTTGGGTGAATATATCATGAGCATCAATCAGCGGGTGATGAAGCGGCCACTGGTCATTGAGGAAGAGCGGATTAATATGGACGATAAGCCCGCCGGGAAGGTGCAGAATGGCGGAAGGGCACAGAATGGCGGAAAGGCGCAGAATGGCGGGAACGCAGAGAAGGACGGTAAGGAAGAATGAAGTACAAGATCGACGTGGTGCGCATCCGGGAAAATTCCATCACCTTAAACGGCTGGGTTCTGGGGAAGTCTCCGGAGAGCAGGGCCACATTCCGGGTGGAGGACGAAAAGCACAAACCGGTGAAATTTAAGGCCGTATCCACCCGGCGGGACGATGTGAGCCAGATCTATTTCAAAAAGGTGTACGACAGGGATTTCGGCTTTGACATCCGGTTCCCCTATGAGCGGGGGAAGACCTACTGGCTGCTCATCCGCTGCGAGGGCCGTCAGGCCAAGATCAAGTTCAATGAGGAACTGATTGCAAAGAGAGCCAGCGTGGCCCACAAGCGGATGGAGAAGATCCGGGATCTGATGAATATGGAGACGGTCCGGGTGGCTGTGGATTTCTGGAAAGAGCACGGCCTCCGCGCCCTGGTTGTGAAGTCGCGCCACAAGCTGGCCGGTCTGGACAATGATTATGACTACAGCGAGTGGTACGATCTGACAAAGCCTACACAGGAAGAGCTGGCGGCTCAGCGGGAAGCCAAATTTGCATTCCGTCCGCTTCTCTCCGTGGTAATTCCCGCCTATAAGACACCGGAGCGCTATCTGCGGGAAATGCTGGACTCCATTTTGGAACAGACCTATGATAACTGGGAGGTCTGCCTGGCGGACGGAAGTCCCAAGGGGCAGAGCCTTGAGCGGATTTTAAAGAAATACGCCCAGAAGGATCCGCGGATCCGCTATCAGATTCTGGGCGAAAATCTGGGAATCGCCGGGAACACCAACGCGGCTCTTCAGATGGCTTCCGGCGACTTTGTCATTCTGGCCGATCACGATGACACCATTCCGCCCCATGCGTTTTATGAGGTGGCAAAAACCGTGAATGAGCACCCGGACTGCCAGGTGATTTATTCGGATGAGGACAAGCTGGACATGGACGGAAGAGCCCTTTTTGATCCGCATTTTAAGCCGGACTTTAATCCGGATCTTCTCACCAGCGTCAACTATATCTGCCATCTTTTTGTGGTGCGGCGGGATCTTCTGGAACAGGTCGGGGGCTTCCGCCAGGAATTTGACGGAGCCCAGGATTATGATTTTATTTTCCGGTGCACAGAGGCGGCCGGGGAGATCTGCCATATCCCCAAGGTGTTGTACCACTGGCGCTGCCATCAGGGATCCACATCCAGCAACCCGGAGAGCAAAATGTATGCGTTTGAGGCGGGCGCAGGGGCGATCATGGCGCATTATGAGCGGATGGGCATCAAGGCGGAGAAGGTGGAGAAGGGCGTGGATTATGGAATCTACCGCACCCGGTTTGCAATCCAGGGGGAACCGCTGATTTCTGTGATCATTCCCAACAAGGACCACAGCGGGGATCTGGACACCTGCGTCCGCTCGCTGATGGAGCGCTCTACGTACCAAAATCTGGAGTTTGTTGTGGTGGAGAACAACAGCACGGATCCGGCCACCTTTGCCTATTATGAGAAAATGCAGAAGGAACACCCAAATTTCCGGGTTGTCACCTGGAAGGAGGGCTTCAACTACTCTGCCATCAATAATTTCGGCGCATCCTTTGCAAAGGGAGAATATTTTCTCCTGCTGAACAATGACACGGAGCTCATTGAACCGGACAGCATCCGCGAGATGCTGGGCTTCTGCCAGAGGGAGGATGTGGGCATCGTGGGCGCCCGGCTTCTCTATGGGGACGACACCATTCAGCATGCAGGCGTGGTGGTGGGATTCGGCGGTATCGCCGGCCACACATTTATCGGCCTCCACAAGGCGGAGAACAGCTATTTTCACCGGGCCATGTGCGCCCAGGACTACAGCGCGGTGACTGCGGCCTGCATGATGACAAAGGCATCGGTCTTCCGTCAGGTGGGGGGACTCAGCACGGAGCTGGCAGTTGCTTTTAATGATATTGACTACTGCATGAAAGTACGGGCGCTGGGAAAACTGGTAGTGTATGCGCCGTATGCCTGCCTGTATCACTATGAATCCAAATCCCGGGGGCTGGAGGACACGCCGGAGAAGGTGGAGCGGTTTAACCGGGAGGTGGCCATGTTTATAAAGAAATGGCCGGATATTATCATGCATGGGGATCCCTATTACAATCCGAACCTTACCCTGCGCAAATCCAATTTTGCCCTGCGGGATCTGCTGAAGGAGAAAATCGGGGAGCCCTACGATTTGAGCGTGTATGAGAAATTTGCTCCAAAGGAGGCGGACGGGAAGGGGGACACGGCATGAGCGGACAGGGGAAAAAAGTCACCATTGTCATCCCCAACTACAACGGGCTCTCCTTTATGGAGCCCTGTTTCCGGGCCCTTGAGCGCCAGAGCTGCCGGGACTTTCAGGTACTGGTGGTGGACAACGGATCCACGGACGGAAGTGTGGCATGGCTGCAGGACAAAGGAATTCCCTCCCTCTTTCTGGAGACAAATACGGGATTTTCCGGGGCTGTAAACCGGGGAATCCGGGCGTCGGATACCCCCTATGTGATTCTTCTGAACAATGATACCGAGCCCCACATTCATTATGTGCGGGAGCTTCTGCGAGCCATCGAGCGGTCGCCGCGGATATTTTCCGTGAGCAGCAAGATGATCCAGCTTTACAATAGAGACAAGATGGACGACGCGGGGGATATGTACAGCCTCCTGGGCTGGGCCTACCAGAGGGGCGTGGGGCAGCCTTCTTCCGGATATACAAAGCCCTGCCGGGTGTTTGCGGCCTGCGCCGGGGCGGCGATTTACCGCCGGGAGCTCTTTGAGAAAATCGGCTATTTTGACGAGATGCATTTTGCCTATCTGGAGGACATTGACGTGGGCTACCGGGCCAAAATCGCGGGCTATGACAATCTCTACTGTCCCACGGCGGTGGTGTATCATGTGGGAAGTGGCACCAGCGGCTCCAAATACAATTCCTTTAAAGTGAGGCTGGCTGCCCGGAACAATGTGTACCTGAATTATAAGAATATGCCGCTTTTTCAGCTGGTCCTGAACGCCCTGCCCATTGGGCTGGGCATGGCGGTGAAGTTTGGGTTTTTTAAGAAAATTGGATTTGCGAAGGACTATGCGGAAGGCGTGAAGGAGGGGTTCGCGACGGCGGGAAAGTGCCGGAAGGTGCCTTTCCGGTGGAAGAACTTTTTCCATTATGTGGGAATAGAGGCAGAACTTATCTGGGGAACCCTGCTGTATGTGTGGGAGTTTGGGAAGAGAAGGGCGGCTGCGATCCGCCCGATCGAACTTTTTCGAGAAATTAAGAGAAATTTTATGGAATAATGAGGAGTTATCATGTATAATACCCTCAGTTAGGGACCAAGGTGATACACAATGATAAAAGATAACCAGAAACGGCTGAACCGGGTTCACGTACTGCTGGATGCGCTGATTACCATCCTGGCCTATGCCCTGGCGTGGTTTGTGGTCATCAGCGGAAAAGTGATGGATACGCCCGGAGGCACGCTGCCGCCGCAGATTTATTTTGCGGCTCTTATATTTGTGGTGCCGGCCTATCTGATTTTATATGCCAGCTTCCATCTGTACACTCCGAAGCGGATACAGGGAAGGCGTTCAGAATTTGCCAATATTTGTAAGGCCAATGTAATTGGCCTTATGCTGTTTACTTTTGTGCTGTTTGGCGCCAGAAGCTTTATGGCCCACAATGAGTATTTCTCTACCCGAATGCTTTTGGCATTTTCCGGGACTAATACCCTTCTTCTGGAGACGGAGCGGATGGCGATCCGCCTGTTCCTCCATTCTTTGCGGACCAATGGCTATAATCAAAAACATATCCTTTTAATCGGCTGGAGCCGGGCGGCGGAAGGATTTATTGACCGGGTGATCGTAAATCCTGAGTGGGGCTACCATATCCAGGGAATTCTGGATGACCACAAGCCCGAGGGCTTTGCCTACAAGAATGTGCGGGTTTTGGGGCCCACCAGCCATCTGGAAACGTTCCTGGCTGCAAATACGCTGGACGAGATCGCGATCACTCTGAGCATTACGGAGTATGCCAATCTGGAACAGATCGTGGCGGCCTGCGAGAAGTCCGGCGTCCACACCAAATTTATTCCGGACTACAATCACATGATTCCTACGATCCCTTACATGGAGGACCTGCAGGGCCTTCCCGTGATTCACATCCGCCACGTGCCCCTCACCGGGGTGTTCAATGCGACGATGAAGCGGTGTGTGGACATTGTGGGCGCTTTGTTTGGTCTGCTTATCTTTTCACCGGTTATGCTGCTGACAGCCGTGCTGATCAAGCTTACCTCCCCGGGGCCGGTGATCTTCAGCCAGGAGCGCATCGGCCTTCACAACCGGCCTTTTAAGATGTACAAATTCCGGTCTATGGAGGTTCAGGATCCGGGGAAGGAAAAAAGCCAGTGGACCACGCCCCATGACCCGCGGGTGACGCCGATCGGCCGCTTTATACGAAAGACAAGTATTGATGAGACGCCTCAGTTTTTTAATGTGCTCATCGGAGATATGAGTCTGGTAGGGCCAAGGCCGGAAAGGCCGCTGTTTGTGGAAAAATTCAAAGAGGAAATTCCGCGGTACATGATCAAGCATCAGGTTCGCCCGGGACTGACGGGCTGGGCCCAGGTCAACGGTTATCGGGGAGATACCTCCATCGCCAAACGGATCGAGCACGATCTGTATTATATTGAAAATTGGAGCCTTGGTTTTGATTTTAAGATCATGTTTTTGACCGTTTTTAAGGGCTTTATTAATAAAAATGCATATTAAGAGGATACGGATGCATGGACAGCAAGTTTGAAAATGAGTTTGGACAGGAAGAAGAGCGGGTAAGAGGCCGAAGCAGGCGCCGCGGCGCTGTGGCGGCCTCTGCCGCCTCTATAGGAGCGGAAATAGGAAGCGGAGCGGGAAGCGCCGGACGGGAGAGCAGAAGGCAGAGAAGCGCTGCCGCCCGGGCAGCGGGCTATGGAAGCGCGGCCCATAGAACGGCAGCGGTTCAGGAGACAGCAGCCGGCGGAGACGGTGCAAAGAGCCATCGGTTTGTTCCGGCTTACGAGCGCGCGTCTGAGACAAAGGGAAGCGGATACCGGGACAGCGCGATGCGCAGGGGAAAGAGCGGCCGGCCGGGAAAGGAACCGGCCGATCCCGCAAAGGAGAAGGTGAAGCGGCTGCGCCGCCGCATTATAGCCATGATTGTGGCAGAATGCTTTCTCATATGTGCGTTCCTCGGCGTGCGGTATGTCAAGCAGAAGGCGTCCCTGCTGAATATCGATACGACATGGAATGCGGAGGAGATGACGAACTCCAATATTTCCGTAGCAAAAGAAGAGATGATGAAAGGCTACTGGACGGTGGCCCTTTTTGGCGTAGACAGCCGGAACAATTCCGTAGGCCAGGGGAACATGGCAGACGTAATTATCATCTGCAATGTAAACCAGGAGACGGGAGAGATCAAGCTGGTCAGCGTGTTCCGGGATACGTACCTGAGCATTGACGACAATGGAAATTATAATAAAATCAACCAGGCATATTTCCGCGGCGGTCCCAGGCAGGCCGTAGAAGCGCTGAACAGAAACCTGGATTTGGAAATTGACGACTACGCCACCTTTAACTGGAAGGCGGTAGCTGATGCGATCAATATTCTGGGCGGCGTAGATGTAGAGCTGAGCAAAGCGGAGTTCTACTATATCAATGCGTATATCACCGAGACGGTGGAGGCCACGGGTGTTGCTTCCGTTCATTTAAAGCAGGCCGGGCTGAATCACCTGGACGGCGTCCAGGCAGTGGCCTATGCCAGACTGCGCAAAATGGATACGGATTTTGCCCGGACCGAGCGCCAGAGGCTGATTATCCAGCTCTGCTTTGATAAGATGAAACAATCTAACTTCTCCGTGGTCAACAACATTATGGAGGTAGTATTTCCGCAGATCATGACCAGTGTCCGGTTTGACGACCTGATCCCGCTGGCGCGGAATGTGGCGAATTATACCATCGGAGATACGATGGGATTCCCTGCGGCCAGAGGCGATGCCAACATGGGCAGCAAGGGCGACTGCGTAATTCCCCAGACACTGGAGAGCAATGTAAAGGATCTTCACAGCTTCCTTTTTGACGATGCGGATTATGAGCCCAGTGATATGGTAAAGAAGATCAGCGCCAAGATATCGGCGGATTCTGATATGTATAAAGAAGCAAAGCCCATTGAGAGTGTGGGAACGGACGGCGGTTATATTCCGCCTTCTACGGAGGCGGAGGCGGAGACGGAGACTTCGGAGAGCGGCTCGGATTCCTCCGATGCGTCCGAGAGCAGTACGGGAGAGTCGGACGAGAGTATACTCGATTATGAAAATGAGTGGGATCTGGAGATTTTTGAGACAGACGAAGACGGGAATATCATTGATCCGCCGGAGGACTTTGATTATGGCCAGTGGCGTCCGGGGGGCCTTTGGGATGATATGCCAACGGAGAGCGGCGGACCAGGGGAGACGACATCAGGTTCAAACCGGCCGGGAAGCAGCGGACCCTCGGGAACGGACGAAAATAATGTATATGGACCGGGAAGCTCGGATGGTCCCGGCGCGTCAGAAAGTTCCGGAAGTTCGAACGGCCCGGATGTTTCAGACGGACCCGGGGCGGAGGAATCCAGCGGAGTGGGCGGTATCTTAGCCCCCTCCCCGGGAGCCATTGAGGAGGAAACAGAGAGCGGCGGTCCTGGCTCCGTAATTATCGGACCGGGCTTGTAAAAAAGGGAGTGAGTCGGATGTACGAAAACAGAGACCCTTATGAGGGCGAACCCAGAAAAAAGGACAGCTTTGCCAGAAGGGCAGGGCGGGTGGCAGCAGGAGCCGTACTTTTTGGAGCGGTGGCGGGAACTGTCATGGTCGGAGTGAATGAGGCGGCTGCGCGGCTCTGGGGAGATCCCTATGCCGGTACCGTTCAGGAGAGCCAGACGGCCGCGCCGGAGGAACTTCCGCCCGTGGCACCGCCTCCCGCGGCCAGGTCAGGCCCGGAGACAGATGTAACAGCGATTGTGGAAAAGGCGATGCCGTCTGTGGTGGCTATCACCAGCATGACCCGTTACCAGAGCCGGAGTTTTGGGTTCGGCTGGTTCTTTGGAGGCGGCCAGACTTACGAGGTGCCGGGCAGCGGCTCCGGTATTATTATCGGAGAGAATGACACGGAACTTTTGATTGTGACGAACAATCACGTGGTGGAAAATACCAGTTCCCTGATGGTTACCTTTGTGGACGATGAATCGGTGGAGGCAGCGGTTAAGGGAACGGATGCATCGCTTGATCTGGCGGTAATCGCGGTGCCTTTGGAAAATATTTCCGAGGATACCAAGAGCAAGATTTCGTTTGCTGAACTGGGAGATTCGGATGCTCTGAAAGTGGGACAGGGCGTGATCGCCATAGGAAATGCGCTGGGCTACGGACAGTCCGTCACGGTTGGCTATGTGAGCGCTCTGAACCGGGAGGTGCGTGTATCTGAGACATCCACCATGTCCCTGATACAGACGGACGCGGCCATTAATCCCGGCAACAGCGGAGGGGCTCTTTTGAATATGCAGGGCCAGGTAATCGGCATCAATGCCGCAAAATACTCTTCCGCGGAAGTGGAAGGCATGGGATATGCGATTCCTATTTCCCAGGCTAAGGAGATTTTGGACCGGCTGACAACGCACAGAACCGAGCGTGAGGTGGAGGAAGAGCGCAGAGGCTATCTGGGTATCCAGGGAACCAGTGTGGATGCGCAGTCCGCCGTGATGTTCGGCATGCCGGAGGGCGTGTTTGTGTATAAGATTTTAGAGGGCGGGGCTGCCTACGGTTCCGGACTTAAGGAAAAGGACATTATTACCAAGGTAGACGGACAGGCAGTCCGGTCTATGGAGGAGCTGCAGGCTCTTCTCTCCTACTATGAGCAGGGGGAGGAGATTGAGCTCACGGTGCAGACTCAGGTAGAGGGACAGTACCAGGAGCACACAGTGACAGTTACCCTTGGAAGCATGCCGGAAAGCGGACAGTAACGGACGCGGCGGAAAGACTTTTTGCACAGGATAGGGAGCGGGAATATTGGAGGACAAAGATTATACAAAGGGTTCCAACGAAACAGAATCCGGACAGGAAGAGAAGAAGACGGACGATGGATTTGAAAAGGTATGTTATATGTGCCGCAGGCCGGAGAGCAAAGCGGGGCCGATGATCTCTATGCCGGGAGGCATGAACCTGTGCCACAGCTGCATGCAGAAGGCATTTGATTCCGTCACAAAAAGCGGGATGGATTTTTCTAAGCTGCCGGGGATGCCATATATGAACCTGAATTTTGGGGATATGAATATGGTTCCTCCGGCCATGGAGATTCCGCAGAAGCAGAAAATACGCAAGAAAGCGCAGCCTCAGCCGGCCCTCACGCTGAAAGATATTCCGGCGCCCCATGTGATCAAGGGCCGCCTGGATGAATATGTGATCGGACAGGAGAAGGCGAAGAAAGTCGTGTCCGTAGCGGTCTACAATCATTATAAGCGGGCGTTTCTGGAGGAGAAGAATGCGGACGGCGTGGTGATTGAGAAATCCAATATTCTCATGATCGGTCCCACGGGAAGCGGGAAAACCTATCTGGTAAAAACGCTGGCCCGCCTGCTGGATGTGCCGCTGGCCATTGCGGATGCCACATCCCTGACGGAGGCCGGCTATATTGGAGATGACATCGAGAGCGTTGTATCAAAACTTCTGGCAGCCGCGGACAACGATGTGGAGCGAGCCCAGAAGGGCATCATTTTTATTGATGAGATTGACAAGATTGCCAAGAAAAAGCAGACAAACACCCGTGATGTGAGCGGGGAATCCGTACAGCAGGAGCTCCTAAAGCTTCTGGAGGGAAGCACGGTGGAGGTGCCGGTGGGCTCCAATCAGAAAAATGCGATGACTCCCATGGCAACTGTGAACACGGACAATATCCTGTTTATCTGCGGCGGGGCGTTTCCGGATCTGGAAGATATTATCAAGGAGCGGCTGCGGAAAAAATCTTCCATGGGGTTTGGCGCTGTGTTAAAGGACAGCTTTGACCAGGATCCCGATATACTGAGTCATGTGACCAATGAGGATCTGCGGGCTTTTGGAATGATTCCTGAGTTTCTGGGACGCCTTCCTGTCACGGTGACGCTTCAGGGCCTCACAAAGGAGATGATGGTCCGCATTCTGAAGGAACCGAAGAATGCTATTGCCAAGCAGTATGAGAAGCTTTTGGCGATGGATGAGGTGAAGCTGGTGTTTGAGGAGGAGGCGCTGGAGTGGATCGCCGAGGAGGCTTTAAAGCGGGGAACCGGGGCCAGGGCGCTCCGGGCTATCCTGGAGGAATTCATGCTGGATATTATGTATGAGATTCCCAAGGATCCCGATATCGGCTCTGTGGTGGTCACCCGTCCTTATCTGGAAAAACATGGGGGCCCCTTGATCCGGATGCGCGGACAGAGCGTTTAAAAATTCGAGACAGTTCAGACCGGCATCTTTCTCCGCGCTGTCTGAACTGTCATAAAAAATTTATTCCCGCAGCTGGAGGAAGGCTTGAAACAGGTTGAGCGTTCCGTATCCCCACTCCTGGTTGGGATAAGCAAGGGAGGGATTCCGGTTTGCTCCGCGGATCAGGTGGGATTTGATGGCGGCCTCACTCATGGTTCTGTCATTTCCGTCTACGATCCCCCAGCCAAAAAGATCTGCCGCGGCCCCGGCGGTCTGGGCGGCGGCGATGGATGTGCCGGTGCGCCGGGTTAAGGGGATGCCGGGATCCGGCCTGCGATCCATGGAGGGCCCCAGGATATTCACACCGGGAGCAGTAATGTCGGGTTTAATAAGGCCGGCTGCGGTAAAACCGCGGCTGGAATGAATGTAGATGCCGCCGCTTTGGTGGTTGTATGCGCCTACTGTGATGGGGCCGGATGTGTTGCCCGGCTCAGTAATCGTGGTGTAGGGACTGGGGCTTAAGAACACGGTTTCATTGGAGATCAGGCCCTGGGTCGGAAGCCACATATTGTATACGCCTAAAAAATATTGTGAGGGATAGACACGCACTTTCCATACGCCGGCAGAGGGATTATGGAACCGCATGAAAATGAGCTGGCGTCCGGAGCCCGTCTCGATGGGAAGATTATATACAGTAACCACGGTGGTCTCCAGGAGAAAGGAGATCACCGTCTCATTATCTGCCAAAACAGGCAGCCGGTTCACCTGCTCTCCGCTGGGAGATAGAAAACCGACGGAGAAGGTATCCGCTGCGGCAGACCAGAGTTCCAGCACAAATCCTCCCTGGGCTTCCCTGGGGCCCACGCGGATTTCCACATCCTGCCACTCTTGATCGGATCCCAGGCTTCCCGGAAAATGGTGGGACAGACCGGTCTCGTTTCCGGCGGCTATGACTGTGGCCATGCCCAGGGTGCGGCTGATATCCTGCAGGACCAGGCAGAGAGGGGATGTGGCCTCATGGCTTCCCAGATTGGTTCCCAATCCCAACAGGATGACAAGGGGTTTTCCAAGGAGATAGGAGGCTACCCGCATGTATTTTACTGCCATCATGATGTCATTTTCCTGGAAAGCCTCCGCCTCCCCGGGGATTTGGTAGAATTCCCGCAGATACTGCTTGGCGGGCTTCAGTTTTACCACCACCAGCTCCGCCTCCGGGGCGGCTCCTGAGAAGTCCTGCTCCGGAACGGAGTTTCCCGCGGCGACAGCGGCTAAAAAGGTGCCGTGGCCGTTTGCATCCCTGGTGGGAACCAGAGAAAAGGGAGAATCCGAGGCCAGCGCTTCATTGATTTGTTCCCTGGTAAATTCCGTTCCGTAACTGGCGCCGCTGCCCGGGCTGTAGCCGGGCACGCCGGGAGGAGGAGCTTCCGTATCTTCGGGAAGGGTTTGATCCCAGATGGACGCGATGCGGGTTCTGCCGTCAGGATAGAGAAAGAGCGGATTTGTATAGTCGATACCGGTGTCAATGACGCCGATCAGAACGCCGCGGCCTTTGTTGTCCAGGGAAGGCGTATTGAAAACAGCAGAGATGCCGGAAGCTTCCAGGCTTTCGGTGTCCAGGAGAGTGAAAATGGAGGGTATACTATAGTAGGAATACCGGCTGAGGGATATAGGAGAGGCCTTTTCCAGAGGCGTGTAGATGATCGTGTAGTCCAGGGTTACGAGATCCGTACAGAGAATGTCCTCTTGGGCGATGGGAAAAGGCTTGTAATTTCCATACCGATATATGAAATCAGCGATCATTTCTGAGGCAGGATTGATGGGACAGGAGGCCATGGAATACCTCCGGAACTATTTATTATCAGTATATGCGAAAGGAGGCGCGATATATGTATGAGTGGATCATCGGCAGTCTGGCGGTTTTGGATCAGGCGGTCAAGAAGGAGATAGAGAGAGAGGAGGATGCGGCCTTTCCGAGAGATCTTCCCTGTGCCCGGGGATGGATACGGATCCATAAGAACCATAATCCGGGTTTCCCCTTCGGTGTGATGAAGGAGAACCCGGATTTGGTGAAGGGAATACCGGCTCTGACGGCTTCGGCTGTTCTGGGAGCCCTGGGTATGCTTCTTCTGCGCAAAGGCTCAACGGGGCAGAAGATCGGGCTGTCCGTGGTTCTTGCCGGGGCAGCCAGCAATCTCTACGACAGATTCCGCCGGGGGTATGTGGTGGACTATTTCAGCATCCGTCTGAAGGGGTTGGAGAAGGTGGTATTCAACCTGGGAGATATGTTTGTCTTTTTCGGAAGCATTCTTTTCGTCGTGTGCGAGGCGGTCAGAAGCTTAAGGAAACCTAGCTGAACATCCCTCCTAGGGTGCCGCCCAGAGCGCAGATTCCCATGACGGTGACGGAGCGCTCCATGTCGATCGGGCTTCCCAGATTCATGGCCCATGACACGGCAAAGAGAACCAGAAAATAAAACAAACCGGACAGCAGGCCCCAGAAGAAGCGGCGCTGCCGGATTTTGCGGCCGGCTAAAAAGCCGCCGGTCAGGCAGGCAAGAAGGTAGATGGCAAAAACCATCAGATTGACCGAACCCTCGCTCAAGTGCAGCTTAAACAGGGCAAAGGCCAGGGAGGCCAGAAGCACACCCGATAGGAGATAGGAGATGAGCAGGGATCGGAGCATAGGCCGGATGATACCATTTTCCATGAAAGGTCTCCTTCCAATAAATCTATGGTGCAGTATATTCCGGCTTTGGGGGAAAATATGACAACTTCTCATTGCAAGGGACGGTAAGCTGTGTTATAATCTCGTTATATGTCAGGCTCAGTCCTGATCTGTTATTAAATATATGTAGAAGAGGAGGTGTTCCAATTGAAGCATGTCAAGACTTTGAACGCCAATACATTAAAGGATACCATGAAAAAGGGAGGATGCGGAGAGTGCCAGACTTCCTGTCAGTCAGCCTGCAAGACTTCCTGCACCGTAGGCAATCAGAGCTGCGAGAACGCAAACCGCTGACAGCCAGGCGCACCCTGTGGGCCTTACATGATTGAGAGATTTAGAGCGTGCTAGAAAGTGGATTTTCTGCCGGATTCCGCGAAGCAGTCGTGCAGATGGCGGGAATGAATCTTTAAACACGCTCCAGGCAGCCCCTATGGTCGATGGGATTATAGGGGTTTTCCTATGCGTGAAACAGGCCGCCGTTCATATGCCTGATCAGCGGCTGAAATAGAAAGAGAGTGCATACAGTGATTCATCAATATATAAATAATGGCTATCATATTGTCCTGGATGTGAACAGCGGTTCTGTCCATGTGGTGGATCCGGTGGTATACGATGCCATCCGGGTTGTGGCGGAACTGGTGGGAGAATTGGATAAGCCCCGCCCCTTGTCCGGGGAGGAACAGGCAGAGGTACTGAGCCGCCTGACGCCGGCACACAGCCTTTCAGATATTCATGAGGCCCTGGAGGATATCCAGGAGCTGATCGACAGCGAGCAGCTTTTGACAAAGGATATTTACCGGGATTTTGTCATGGATTTTAAAAAGCGCAAGACCGTGGTGAAGGCCCTGTGCCTGCACATTGCCCATGACTGCAACCTGGCCTGCCGCTATTGCTTTGCGGAGGAGGGGGAATACCATGGCCGCCGCGCCCTTATGAGCTATGAGGTCGGAAAGAAGGCGCTGGATTTCCTGATCGCTAACTCGGGAAACAGGGAACACCTGGAGGTGGACTTTTTCGGCGGGGAGCCCCTCATGAACTGGGATGTGGTGAAGCGCCTTGTGGAATACGGCCGTTCCCGTGAAGAGGAATGCCATAAGAAATTCCGTTTTACTCTGACGACCAACGGGGTTCTCCTGAATGACGAGATTATGGACTTCTGCAACCGGGAGATGAGCAATGTGGTTATGAGCCTGGACGGAAGGAAGGAGATCAATGACAAGATGCGTCCTTTCCGGAAGGGCGCGGGAAGCTACGACCTGATTGTGCCCAAATTCCAGAAGTTTGCAAAGAGCCGGGGGCAGAAGGATTATTACGTGCGGGGAACGTTCACGAGAAACAACCTGGACTTTGCTGACGATGTGCTCCATTTTGCGGATCTGGGCTTTGAGCAGATGTCCATTGAGCCTGTGGTGGCGGATCCCGCGGAAGAGTACGCCATCCGCGAGGAAGATCTTCCGGTGATTCTCGAGGAATATGACCGGCTGGCTGTGGAGTATATTAAAAGGAAGAAAGAGGGACGGGGATTCAATTTCTTCCACTTTATGATTGATCTGAAGGCAGGCCCCTGTGTGGCCAAGCGCCTGGCAGGCTGCGGCTCCGGCACGGAGTACCTGGCCGTAACGCCCTGGGGAGACCTTTATCCCTGCCACCAGTTTGTGGGAAATGAGGATTTTCTTCTGGGAAATGTGGACACCGGCATTGTAAATACGGATGTCCGGGATGAGTTTAAGCTCTGCAATGTCTATGCAAAGGAAAAGTGCAGGGACTGCTTTGCCAGGTTCTACTGCAGCGGCGGCTGTGCGGCCAATGCCTATAATTTCAGCGGTTCCATCAACGGAACCTATGATATCGGCTGTGAGATGCAGAAAAAGAGGATTGAGTGCGCCATCATGATTAAGGCTGCCCTGGCTTCCGATTAAAGGAGCATATAAATATGAAGTATCAGGTAATAACAAAGGATGGAAAAGCCAAGCGGGCTTCCATGGAAACGGTTCACGGCCGGATTGAGACGCCGGTGTTTATGAATGTGGGAACCGTTGGCGCCATAAAGGGCGCGGTATCCACGGATGACCTGCGGGAGATCGGCACGCAGGTGGAGCTGTCAAACACCTACCACCTCCATGTACGCACCGGGGACAAGCTGATCCGCCAGTTCGGAGGGCTCCACAAATTTATGAATTGGGACAGGCCCATACTCACGGACTCCGGCGGCTTTCAGGTGTTTTCCCTGACAAGCCTCCGAAAGATCAAGGAAGAGGGCGTGTATTTTAACTCCCACATTGATGGCCGCAAGATATTTATGGGGCCGGAAGAGAGCATGCAGATTCAATCCAATCTGGGCTCCACCATCGCCATGGCCTTTGATGAGTGTCCGCCCAGCCGGGCTGATTATGATTACATTAAAAAGTCAGTGGAGCGCACCACCCGATGGCTGGCCCGGTGCAAAGCGGAGATGGCGCGGCTCAATGCCCTTCCCGATACGATCAACCGGGAGCAGCTTCTCTTTGGCATCAACCAGGGAGGCGTGATTGATGAGATCCGCATGCAGCACGCGGATGCGATCCGGGAGATGGATCTGGACGGTTATGCGGTGGGCGGTCTTGCCGTTGGAGAGACCCACGAGGAGATGTATCATATTCTGGATGTGACGGTGCCGCGTCTGCCGGAGGATAAGCCCGTGTATCTCATGGGCGTGGGAACGCCGGCCAATATTCTGGAGGCCGTAGACCGGGGAGTGGATTTCTTTGACTGCGTGTATCCCTCGCGAAATGGAAGGCATGGCCACGTGTACACCAACCACGGGAAGCTCAACCTGTTTAATCAGAAATACGAGCTGGATTCCCGTCCCATAGAGGAGGGATGCGGCTGTCCGGCCTGCCGTTCTTACAGCAGAGCCTACATCCGCCACCTGTTAAAGGCGAAAGAAATGCTCGGAATGCGATTATGTACCTTGCATAATTTATATTTTTATAATACAATGATGAAAGAGATTCGGGACGCCATTGAAGAGCACCGCTATAAGGAATATAAGGCGGCCAAGCTTGCGGGCATGGAGGGCTCTTCCCAGGCGGTCTGAGAGCAACACAACCCGGAACCTGGAGTTCCGAAGACGAAGGAGGAACAAGAATGGGCATAGCAGGCTGGATTTTTTATATCGCCCTTCTGGGCGCTATGCTGTATTTTATGGCGATCCGCCCCCAGAAAAAGGAGCGGCAGAAGCAGCAGGAGCTGTTAAACAGTGTGGCGGTAGGCGATACCGTGCTCACTTCCAGCGGATTTTACGGCGTTATCATTGACATGACGGATGACACCGTGATTGTGGAGTTCGGCAGCAATAAAAACTGCCGCATTCCTATGCAGAAGGCTGCCATCGTGCAGATTGAAAAGCCGGAAAATTAACAGCAGTTCAGTGCCCCGGCGTGATCACTGGCTGATACAGGATCGCAGCGGAATATGAACAGCGGTCCGGAAAGGCCTCTCCAGCGGCTCGTGTGTGCTGCGGCAGAGGCCGCCGTACTTTGAAAAAGGATGCCCTGCCGGGAGAAAGGGGGGCGTCCTTTTTTTATGGTTCCCAATGCGCAGAGAAGGAGAAGACTATGATTAAAAATATCGTGTTTGATATGGGTAATGTTTTGACAGAGTATGATTCCGCGCGGGTATGCTCCCGCATCATTTCGAGTGAGGCCTTGAAGAAAAAAATTGACCAGACGGTTTTTATTTCGCCGGAGTGGGTGCTCCTAGACATGGGAGTGATATCTGAGGAAGCGGCGCTTAAGCGAATGCTCTCCCGCCTGGATACGGAGGAAGAGAAACACCTCGCCGCCACGTGTTTTGAGCAGTGGCATCTGTACAATATGAATCCGAAGCCCGGGATGGGGGAATTGGTTCGGGAACTCAAAGATAAGGGATTTGGCCTCTATGTGTGCTCGAATGCCTCTCTGCGTCTCCTGGAGTGCTGCGGCAAAGTCATTCCGGAGGCCAGGCTGTTTGACGGAATGCTTTTTTCTGCCGAAGTGAAATGCATGAAGCCGCAGAAGGAGATGTACGGCCATCTTTTTACGCGTTTTAACATACGGCCGGAGGAAAGCTTTTTCATAGATGACTGGGATTTGAATATTGAAGGGGCCGAGGCCTGCGGCATGAAAGGGTACTGTTTTGCCGACGGGGATGTGGAGAAGCTTCGGCAGGTTTTGAATAGGTTTTAGGGCGTCCCGTTGTCCGCTGCGCGTATAAATAATAGAAAAAGCTCCGTACCTGAGGTACGGAGCACTTTTCTTTAGGATTTCGGATTTTCAAAAAGGGTTGAAGGATAGTTGTTAAACATTCGTGCATCTCTTATGTACATAGTATAGCACGGGGCGGCTGGAAATGTTTGAATGTTCTTTGAATAGATTATTAAGGAATTCTTAAAATTGCCGCTGCCGAAACTGTAAGGGCAGGGGATAAAACGTAAGAAAATCAAGGAAAATGTAATTGATATTGAGCAGGCATAGAGCGCCTGCCTTAGGAACCTGCGCGCTCCCGCGGGAATATGTTAAATAAAAAAGGAGCATTTGGGAATGTGAACCACGCAAGGGAAGAGATAAGCTGTGACCGCGCGTCCGCCATGGCCCTGACAGGAAGGGGCGTGGGAG
>DWWT01000062.1 GCA_019119575.1 Candidatus Enterocloster excrementipullorum | reverse complement strand
GAGAAATAATTTTGCGTAACAGTTCAGACGGCGGGTAAACAGGGGCAAAAGCAGGTGTCAAGCTTGCTTGTAAACATGGTTTTGCCCCTGTTTACACATCGGATGGACATCCGATGCTTCTTGTCCGGCCTTTGGCCGGGCAAGAAGATGCCCGCCGTCTGAACCGTTACAATTTTGCACTGACAGATTGGAAGGGGCAGCTTTGGGAGACCGGAGCTGCTCCTTTTTAGATACGACATCTTAAGGAGAGCGTATATTATGGAAGAAAGACAGCAAGAGACAAAGAAGTGGGAGGGAATCGTTGAGGTCCTGCCCGGCGTCTACCGGATTCCCGTCCCCCTTCCGGGAAATCCTTTAAAAGAGCTGAACAGCTATGTGATACGGGGAAAGGGGAACAAAAACCTTCTGGTTGACACAGGGTTCCGGCTGGAGGCCTGCAGAAAGGCTCTCATAGACGGCCTTGAAAGCCTGGGAATTTCTATGGAGGATACGGATATCCTGCTCACCCACCTGCATGTGGATCACACGGGACTGGCGCCGGATCTGATCCGGCCGGGAAATAAGGTGTATATCGGAGAAGCGGATCGGTGGTTTATGAATGATGTGGACGGGGTGCATGTCCATCGGGTAAAGCGGCTTGAGAAGAATGGAATTTCCGAACAGCTCATCCGGGAAATGCTGGCAGAAACGCCCTCGCGTACTATGGCGGCGGATGAAGCCTTTAACGGCTATACCTGCTTGGAGGAGGGGGATGCGCTGGAGGCCGGTCCATACAGGCTGCAGGCGATCAGCACTCCGGGCCATACGCCGGGGCAGATGTGTTTCTCTATCCTGGGAACCGGGGCTATGATACTGGCGGATCATGTGCTTTTTGATATTACACCCAATATCACGGACTGGGAGATCCTGCCGGACGCGCTGGGCTCTTACCTGGAAAGCCTGGATAAAATCGACAAATACGAGGTGACACTTCCCCTCCCGGGACACAGGCAGCCCGGAGATTTCCATGCCCGCGTCCGGGCCTTAAAGGCGCACCATAAGCGGCGCCTGGAGGAGTGCCTCCGGGTGATTAAAGGACTGGGAAAAGCGCGCCTTTACGACATTGCGGGCAATATGACCTGGAAGATACGGGCGGCTGGCTGGGATGATTTCCCGCCTGCACAGCGGTGGTTCGCCCTAGGCGAGTGCCTGTCCCATATTGATTATCTGAAAAAAAGAAAGCTGATTGAAGAGAAGGAAGAAGGAGGACAAATCTGGTATGAAGCTTAACCGATCCTTTTACGCGGTTCTGGGCCTCATTATGCTGCTGATGGCCGGCCTTGTGTACGCCTGGAGCGTGCTTTCCCTGCCGCTGGGCGCTTATTTTACAACATGGAGCAAGGCGCAGCTCTCCATGACGTTCACCATCTGCATGATGTTTTTCTGCCTGGGGTGCATGGTAGGCGGCATGGCGGCCGGGAAGCTTCCTGTGCGCTTTGTGGTGTGGGGCTCCGGTATTCTGTTCCTGGCGGGATTTTTTATCGCTAGCCGGGCAAACTCGCCTGCGGTGCTCTATGCGGGCTACGGGATGTTCTGCGGCTTTGCATCGGGCTTAGTATACAACGCGGTTTTGAGCGCCATGAGCGCATGGTTTCCGGATAAGCAGGGGATGATTTCTGGGATCCTGCTTATGGGGTTTGGGTTCAGCTCCTTTTTTGTGGGAAAAATTTACCAGGCCTTCACCCCATCAGGGGAAGGCGTGGAGGCCTGGCGAAGCTCCTTTGTGGTTTTTGGCGCACTGATCGCGGTGATTTTCCTTGTGTGCGGCCTGCTCTTTGACAGGCCTGGAGCGGAGGAGCGGGCGTTCCTCGCCGGACTTTCCGGAGGAAAAAAGAGAGCCCGGGAGGAGGGCCTTGATATTGACACCCGATCGATGATCCGCCGTCCGAGCTTTTGGATTTTCTTCTGCTGGACTATCTGCATGGGCGGCGCGGGCATGGCTTTAATCGGGCAGGCCAGCGGCATCGCACGGGAGGCCGGGCCAGGGACGGCGGAGGGAACCATCGCAACAGTGGCGGGGCTGATCTCCATTTTCAACGGTATCGGACGGGTGTTTTTCGGAACGCTGTTTGACCGGAAGGGCCGGCGGATTACCATGCTCACTGTGGGCGCGGGATTTGCAGCCTCCGCGCTTATTCTCGCAGGAGCTTTGGGAAGCGCAAGCCTTGCGCTGGTGATCCTTGGCTTTATCTGCAGCGGATTCTTCTACGGCGGATTAAATCCCAGCATATCGGCCTATGTAAACTCTGCCTACGGCCCCACCCACTATCCGGTGAACTTCTCGGTGATGAACTTGAACCTCCTGCTGGCATCCTTTGGCGGAACCGTCGGCGGGCTTCTGTATGACGCGGGCGGATCCTATATAACGACCATCTGGTACCTGGCGGCCAGCGGGCTTGTGAGCATGGGGATTACGATGCTGCTGCGGAAGATCTGAGACGGCTAATGGATTTTGTAAGCGGTAGGCTTTTGAGGATTATAGTATACCAGCAGCGCGCGGTCCCCTTCTCTGAACCAGCAGACATCATCCCGCAGGCGGGAGGTAAAAAGAACGCGGTTTTCTACATTCTTAAAAGCCACGGCCGCGCGCTTTCCGTCCTGGCAGGGATGGGCAGCGGCGTCCGCGCAGAAAAGTTCCTTTTTTCCCCGAAGCGCCTTCTGCCAGCTTCTGTCCTGGGCATAATTTGAAATATGTATGGCGCAGCAGGCTAAGAGCATAAAAAATCCCAGCATAATTCCATTTGCATTAAGGCGGAACAGCTGAAAAATGAGGAAGGCCGCCGCAATACCAGTAAAAAGGAGCTGATTTTTCAGATAAAGCTGACGGCGAATCTGGATCCGCTCCTTTTCCGCAGCCAGGATCTTTGGCCGATCCTCCGGGCCAATGGGGCGCAGGGCAGTTGTCCGGATGGGAGCATCCTCCTGGCCTTTGACAGAGGATATCTGAAGCACGGGCTGCGGGAGGCCGAAAAAGCAAAAAGAGCTTCCTTCATTGGCGGCAACGACAAAAACCCGGCCTCCTGCAGGGATCTCGTCCCAGTGGCTTTTGGCAAAGGGAACGGTATCCAGGTATTTTCCGGAGGAGAGGCGTACCCTGGCGGAATAGATGGAAGGAGCCAGTTTTCTGGCCTCTATATTTTTTTGGGTGCAGACACCGGTGCAGAGGAGAAAATGCCCGCTGCGTCTGCGAAAATCATATTTGATGCCGGAAGAGTTCCATATCTGGCGGATCCCTGGCAAGGACTGGGATATGTAGGTAAAAGCCAGAATCGCCAGAAACATGAGAAGGGCCTGGTGAAATCCCTTATAAAGGCCGGAAACAAAGCAGGCAAGAAACAGGACCATCAGCAGCGCAGGAGCCGCCCGCTTTATGATAAGCTGCAGGATGCCGCCGTGGCGGGGCAGATCCTGGATGACAATGAGAAACTGCTGGATAACCGCATCCTGGACAGGGAGTCCGTCCTTAAAGCCATAGTCTTTTTTGAGATCATTTTCTGTGATAACCATAGAACCTACTCTTTCCGTCTGCGGATATTGATGGACGACAGACTGCTATAATTATAACAGGGGAATGTCTGAATGTCCACAGAAAGCCAGAAATATAAAAAGTAAAAATTGTAAAATGATGGTTTACAAATCAAAAAGAGTGTAGTAATATTGAACTATAAAATGTAATTGGATCTATAAAAATTCCAGCCGATTCGCCAAAAGTAAAAAGTGGGACATATTGCTTTTTGTAGGGTAACGGTTTCTTGTACACTAGTATGGCAGATAAGATGTTCCATTTATAAAGAGAGAGGAGGCGCGAATTTGTTAAGAATTTAACAAAAAGGGGGAATCAAGGGAATGTTTTATGGATCGTCCGCAGCGAAAATGCTGCATCTATTTTAGCTGGAGGGAAAGCGTATGGGAATACTATTTGTATTAATCAGTTTGGGGTTACTGATCTTTTTCTGCTTCCGCGGCGTACCGATTTTCTTTGCCGCCCTGATTTCGGGCATCTTCCTGCTTATTACCGCAGGGCTCAACCCGATTGAGCAGATGACAACCACGTATGTGAACGGCCTGGCCGGGTATTTTGGCCAATTCTTCTTTATTTTTGTCCTCGGCTCACTGTTTGGCAAGCTGACGGATATAAGCGGCGCGGCAGATTCGATTGCGCAGGCGATTATCGATAAGCTTGGCGATAAATTTATTATCCCCTCCCTTATGGTGGCCGGCGCGGTTTTAGCTTACGGCGGTGTTTCCGTATTCGTCTGCATGTTTACGCTGTATCCGCTGATGGTTTCTCTGTTCAAGCGGGGTGACATTTCAAGGACTCTGATTCCGGCGGTGTATTTCTGCGGCGCAGGTACATTTGCATGTATGATGCCCGGATCTCCCCAGATTCAGAACTTGATGCCCGGCCAGATTCTGGGAACCCCGGCCACGGCGGCTTTTGTTCCCGGTATGATCTCAGCGGTGTTCGAGGCTGTTTTAGTATTTGCCTTTATGATTTGGTACGCAAAGCGCAGCAAGGAGAAGGGCGAGCATTTCGAGATGACAGAGAAGGATCGTCAGACCCTTGCCCTTAAAGAGGGGCGGGAGCTGCCCAGCGTTATCATCGCCCTGATCCCCATGATCATCCTTTTGGTTACGCTGAACATCTTTAAGTTCACGGCAGAGCTGGCCCTGTTTACCGGATGTATATCCGCCCTGATTTTCTATTATAAGCAGATTCCATGGAAGGATATCTGGAAACATTTAAACGATGGCACAAAGGATGGAACCGGATCCCTGTTTAATACATCCGCAGTAGTAGGTTTTGGTTCTCTGGTTCAGATGACACCAGCCTTTGATACACTGATCACGGCAGTTACCGGCATAGGAGGAAGCCCCCTGATCGCATCAGGTATCGCGGTTACGCTTCTGGCAGGCGTGTGCGGTTCCGGATCCGGCGGTATGGGAATTGTACTGCCCATTATTAAAGAATACTTTGTGCCCATGGGAGTGAACCTGGAGGCGATGCACAGAGTCTGCGCGCTGGCCAGCCTGGGACTTGATTCGCTGCCCCACAACGGCCTGGTGGTATCCGTGCTAAACGTAACAGAGAACGATCACAAGCACTCCTACTTCCCGGTATTTATTACAACCTGTGTGATTCCCCTTGTGACGCTGGCATTTATGATCGCCCTGTTCTACGCAATGGGAATGGCATAAGTCCTGGGGCTGTTTTGGAAAGGAGTATCTAATATGTTTATTCAATTTCCTGAGATACACACGCCGATCCAGGGAATGGAACTTGTTCCAGTCCCGAACATGGTGACTATCCGGCAGAGCTATGACACGGCAAAAATTGAGGATGTTAAGGGCCATATGCTTGCAGAGCTGGAAAAGGTGGAAAACAAAGAAGGCTATAAGGGCAAGAGAATCTGTATCACAGCGGGAAGCAGGGGGATTCCGGACATGGACGTTATGCTTCGGGCGATCTGCGATACATTAAAAAGCTGGGGAGCCGAGCCGTTTATCATTCCTTCTATGGGAAGCCATGGAGGAGCCACTGCAGAGGGACAGCTGGAAATGCTGGAGGGATACAATATTACAGAAGCATCCATGGGCGTACCGATTCTTTCGTCTATGGACGTGGTGCAGTATGATGAGCTCAACGGTATCCCGCTGTACTGTGATAAATATGCCTACGAATCCGATGGGATCGTTGTATTCAATAAGGTGAAGCCCCATACCGATTTCAGGGGCCCCCATGAGAGCGGCCTTGCGAAGATGCTGGCCATCGGCATCGCCAAGCACAAGGGAGCCAGCATGTTCCATTCCTTTGGCTTCCACCGATTTACGGAGCTGATTCCGCCGGTGGCGGAAAAGTTCCTGAAAAAGTGTCCTTTTGCTTTTGGTGTGGGAGTGGTTCAGAACGCATACGATGATATCTGCAATATTGAGGTATGCGGAAGGGATAACTTTATGGAGACTGATGCCCGTCTTCTGGAGATTGCCAAGGAAAAGATGGCGAAATTCAAATTTAATGATATTGATGTCCTGATTATTGATGAAATAGGAAAGAACATCAGCGGCAATGGACATGATCCTAACGTGACGGGAAGAAATATTACCCATACCTTCGGAGACACGCTGAACCTCCGCAAATTGTTTATCCGGGGAATCACCCCGGAGGCCCACCACAACGGCGCGGGACTTGGCGCTGCGGATGTGACCACAAGGAGATGCTTAAATGATGTGGATTGGGAGGTTACGTGGACTAATACGCTGACAACAGGCCTTATGGATGCCTGCCCGATTCCTATGTATGTGAATACGGATAAGGAAGCAGTGCTTATGTGCATTCGCTGCTGCCATAACCTGGATTACAAGAAAGCAAGAGTGGTTCGCATCAAAAACACCCTCTGCCTGGGAGAAATTCAGGTGTCGGAGCCGCTTTATGAGACGATAAAGGATATGGACGGCATCAGCTATGTGAGCGGGCCGGAGCCAATGAAGTTTAATGAGGAAGGAATGCTGGATTAATCCTCCGCGCTCCATGAGCCGAATATAAAGCTGCCCTCGTTTTTTTTACAATCAGGCGGGATACGGACAAAATCCGTTTTCCGTCTGATTTTTATGCGGTTATCACGGGAACCGCAGCGCCTTGGGCGACGGGAATCTTAATTATCTCGAAATATTTCCCGCAATATTTGAAAAAATATGTCTAGTATGGTATCATGGGACAAAGAATAGTAACAGTTCAGACGGCGGGTATCCTTCCTGCCCGCCGTCTGAACTGTTACAAAGAAATATAGGCGCGGCCTCAAAAAAGGGGCCGCTGTGCGCCTTTTACCAGGAGGAAATGAATGAAGGGAATTATACTGGCCGGAGGAAGCGGTACCCGCCTGTACCCGCTGACAAAGGTGACATCCAAGCAGCTGCTTCCGATTTATGACAAACCGATGATTTACTATCCCCTGTCCGTGCTCATGAACGCGGGGATCCGGGACATTCTGATTATCTCCACGCCGGACGATACGCCCCGGTTCGAGGCGCTTTTAGGGGATGGGCACCCGTTCGGCATCCGCCTCTCCTATGCGGTGCAGCCCAGTCCCGACGGATTGGCCCAGGCATTTATAATCGGCGCGGACTTTATCGGCACGGATTCCGTGGCCATGGTTCTGGGCGACAATATTTTCCATGGCCAGGGCTTAAACAAGCGCCTGCGGGCCGCGGCCTCCAAGGAGAAGGGAGCCACGGTGTTCGGCTACTATGTGGACGACCCGGAGCGCTTCGGCATCGTGGAGTTTGACAAGGAGGGGAAGGCGATCTCCATCGAGGAAAAACCGGCTCACCCCAAGTCCAATTACTGCGTGACCGGCCTCTACTTCTACGACAACCGGGTGGTGGAGTACGCGAAGAATTTGAAGCCCTCCGCCAGAGGAGAGCTGGAGATCACGGACTTGAACCGCATCTATCTGGAAAACGGGGAGCTGGACGTGATTTTGCTGGGACAGGGCTTCACCTGGCTGGATACCGGAACCCATGAGTCCCTGGTGGAGGCCACCAATTTTGTGAAGACCGTGGAGACCCACCAACACCGCAAGATTGCCTGCCTGGAGGAGATCGCCTACCTGCGGGGATGGATCACGAAGGAGCAGGTGCTTGAGACCTACGAGATTCTCAAGAAGAACCAGTACGGCAAGTATTTGAAGGATGTTCTGGATGGAAAATATGTGGATAAGCTCCACAATCAGGAATTTTAACTGCCGGGGAAGAGCCTGGCAGGAATTTTACGGAGGAAAGCTATGAAGATTATCGTGACCGGAGGCGCCGGTTTTATAGGAAGCAACTTTGTGCAGCACATGGTGAATAAATATCCGGAGTATACGATCATTAATCTGGATCTGCTCACCTATGCGGGGAATCTGGAGAATCTAAAGCCGGTGGAGGATAAGCCGAACTACCGCTTTGTCCGCGGGGATATCGCGGACCGGACTTTTATCTTTGACCTGTTCGAGAAGGAGAAGCCGGACATGGTGGTGAATTTTGCTGCGGAGAGCCATGTGGACCGCTCTATCACGGATCCGGAGGCCTTTGTGCGCACCAATGTGATGGGAACCACCACCCTGCTTGACGCCTGCCGTACCTACGGCATCAAGCGCTATCACCAGGTGTCCACGGACGAGGTCTACGGGGATCTGCCCTTGGACCGTCCGGACCTCTTCTTTACGGAGGAGACGCCCCTGCACACCTCCAGCCCCTATTCCTCTTCGAAGGCCAGCGCGGATCTCTTTGTCCTGGCCTACCACAGGACCTACGGGCTGCCGGTGACCGTGTCCCGGTGCTCCAACAACTATGGCCCCTATCATTTCCCGGAAAAGCTCATCCCCCTGATGATCAGCCGGGCCCTGGCGGACGAGGAGCTTCCGGTCTACGGCACCGGGGAGAACGTGCGCGACTGGCTCCATGTGTCTGACCACTGCGAGGCCATTGACCTGGTGATCCACAAGGGCCGCGTGGGGGAGGTCTACAACATCGGCGGCCACAATGAGCGCACCAACCTGGATGTGGTGAAGACCATTTTAAAAGAGCTTGGGAAGCCCGAGAGCCTGATCCGCTTTGTGACGGACCGGCCGGGCCACGACCGGCGCTATGCCATTGACCCCACAAAGATTGAGACGGAGCTTGGCTGGAAGCCCAAGTATACCTTTGACACGGGCATCCGCCAGACCATTCAGTGGTATCTGGACAATCAGGAGTGGTGGAAGAACATCCTGAGCGGGGAGTACAGCAGCTATTTTGACAAGATGTACGGCGAGCGCCTGGAGGAAGGAGAGAAGGCATGAGAGTACTGGTTACCGGGGCAAAGGGACAGCTGGGCCAGGATCTGATGGCGGAACTCGCATCCCGCGGGATTACGGGCATTGGAGTGGACGTGGAGGACATGGACATCACCGACGCCGAAGCCTGCAGGCGGGTGATTTCGGCAGAGCGGCCGGACGCAGTTATCCACTGCGCCGCATATACTGCAGTAGACGCTGCGGAGGATAACGCGGAGCTCTGCCGGAGAATCAACAGCGAGGGGACGAAACATGTGGCCCAGGTCTGCCGGGAGTTGGATATCAAGATGATGTACATCAGCACGGACTATGTGTTCAACGGCCAGGGAGAGCGGCCCTGGGAGCCGGATGATCCCAGGGAGCCTCTCAATGTGTACGGACAGACCAAGTACGAGGGGGAGCTTGCCGTGGAGCAGGCCCTTGACAAGTACTTTATCGTGCGGATCGCCTGGGTATTTGGAGTTTACGGAAAGAACTTCGTGCGGACCATGCTGCGGCTCGGAGCGGAGAGAGGCGCGGTGAGCGTGGTGGACGACCAGATCGGCTCCCCCACCTACACCCCGGATCTGTCCCGCCTGCTGGCGGACATGATTCAGACAGAGAAATACGGCCGCTATCACGCCACCAACGAGGGGCTCTGCAGCTGGTATGAATTTGCCTGCGAGATTTTCCGCCAGGCAGGCATGAAGGATGTGAAGGTGACGCCGGTGGATTCCTCGGGATTTCCCGCCAAGGCGAAACGGCCCTTTAACAGCCGCATGAGCAAGGAGAAGCTTTCGGAAAATGGGTTTGAGCGCCTGCCCGCCTGGCAGGATGCGCTGGGGAGATATCTTGCGGCCCTCAGGGAGAAGGGGCTGTGGGAGTGAGGTTGGATTTTTGACGGAGTATTGTGAAAGGAATGAGTAAGATGGGAAAATATTTTGGAACGGATGGCTTCCGCGGGGAGGCCAATGTGGATTTGACGGTGGAGCATGCCTACAAGGTGGGCCGCTTCCTGGGCTGGTATTACAGCCAGGGAGCTCCCGATGAGCGCTGCCGCATCGTGATCGGCAAGGATACGCGCCGGAGCAGCTACATGTTTGAGTATTCGCTGGTGGCCGGCCTTACGGCTTCCGGCGCGGATGTGTATCTTCTCCACGTGACAACCACTCCCAGCGTATCTTATGTGGTCCGCACCGAGGGATTTCAGTGCGGCATTATGATTTCCGCCAGCCATAATCCCTACTA
>DWWT01000061.1 GCA_019119575.1 Candidatus Enterocloster excrementipullorum | reverse complement strand
TCCTTAATCTTTTCCAGGTATTCCGGCAGCCGGATCTGATCCAGCTCCTCCAGCTCCTTATCAAAATACTGGTTGCTTTCCAGCTCAATGTCGTAGGGCATCTTATATTGGCTGTTGTACTCCGACCGCTTTCGGGTGCGCTCGCTGCGAAGCTTATCCCGCTGGCGCTCCGTCTGACGCATGGCGGCATAGAAGCGTTCCCGCAGAGAATGGGAAAATTCGCCCTGCTGTCCCTGAATCTCCCGAAAGCGCGGCTCCCCCGTCTCTCGCATCCAGGCATCGGCAAATTCCTCCCGGATCTGGCCCTGCACCCTTGCAATCTGTCCGATCACCTCAGGCAGGTCGCGTTTTTCTAACCCCTCCCTCTGTGTTTGGAGGCGTGTATTTTCCTTATCCAGCTTATGCCAGACATCCTCCTTCTGCGCCAAGATACTTCTTAATTCCTCAATCTGCTGCCGCATCCGTTCCAGATAGAGAAAATCCAGGCTGTCGTATTCCTGCTGCACATGGATTCTGGTTTCCTCAAGTGTTTTCAGCTCCTGGCGCCGCCCCACTGCCTCCTGGTGACGGGCCGCTTCATAATCGCTTAAAATCCCGGTGCCGGACGCCTGGACAATAATCCGATGGCAGCGGATCACCTCCTCATACAGCTGATTTTGACGCTCCAGCTCTGCCTGCTTTTGTTCCAGCAGAAGTTCCATGGAACGGCGTCCGATAAAGGGTGTGGCATATCGGGACGGATTCAGTTTACGGCTGACAAATCCCTTATAGAGCATGCAGGATGAGGTGATGGCCGTCTTGTACTGATTCAGCTCCCGGATATTTTCACATTTCATAACGCCGCCCAGCAGGTAGTCCGCGTAAAGCCTGGCGTCCGGATGATCCGTCTCGATTTCCTCCGCCAAGGAACCTGCCTGGGGCTTCTTGGAGAAATTTCTTTTGAGCTTTCCGATATCGACCAGGCCCGCATCCCATATTTTCTGCTCCTTCCGCTGCCGGTCATAGATCTCCAGGGCATCCGCATAATATTCCTCCGGCACCAGCAGATAAAATTTCTGCTGGTCCAGGTATCCCTCAATGGCATTTCGCCAGAGAGGGCTGCGGATTTCCAGCAGATCCGCCAGGACGAATACATCCACCGCCTTTTTGTGAATACGGAATAATTCCCCTTCCAGCAGTCTCTTTAAAGTCTGTACCTGCGGCGGAAATGGCTTGATACCCTTTTTCAGATTCCGGATGGTGGCCTCCAGCTCCTCACGGCTTTCCTTCAGCTGCTCGTCCCTTTTTTTGAGCTCCGCCCGGTATTCCTCCAACTCCCGGCGCAGAGAGTCCATCTGTTCGGATGCCTCTTTAAAGGGAAATTCCCAAAGCTGTCCCTCCTTCAGCTGGGCCATCCGGCGGATCATGGTGTCATACTCTTTCGCCGGCTCAAAACCGGCCGCTTTCGCCCGCTCCAGCTCCCAGGCCCACTGTTTTCCGTAAGCGTTCATCTGTCCAAGGGCCGAATGGATGTCCGTCCGGATTCCCTCGATTTGGGAGGTCAGCTCCGCCAGACGGCGCTTCAAATCCTTTTCTCTGCGCACAATATCCGAACCGGAAAACTCGTCCTCCAGCTTTTCCAGGCGGGATTTCAGGCGACGGCTCTCCTCCTTCAAGGCAGACATCGCCCCTTCATTCTCCTCGATCTGCTGTGTCCTTTTCTGAATTTGAGCTCTGCAGCTTTTTTCCTGCTCCAAGTACTCCTCCAGCTGGGCACGGATTACAATAAAGCTCTGCAGCAGGTACTTTTCCTTTTCCCGCTCATAGTTCTGGCTGATGGTCCGTATTTCCTTTAAGGCTTCAATGCGGGCCTGAATCTGTCTGGCGTCCTCCTCCAGGCTTTTATACTGGCGGATATCGCTCTGCATCTGTTCCACATCAATATTGTTTTTCACATCACAGATGGACTCGGTAATGAACTTTTCAATATCCGCAATAGGCGAAAATGGCACGGCCTTGCGCAGGAGCGTCCTGTATTTGCTCTTAATCTGCCCAAATTTTCCTAAGGTCACCTCCTGATAACGCTTGTTGGTTTCATAGAACTCATAGAGTCCCTTTTTGCGCCCCAGAGTCCGGGAGAGATACGTGCGCAGTCCCGGAATATCGTAGGGCGTCCGGGTCTGCGGATCCACAAACAGATTTTCCGGAAATCCCTGGCTGTGGAGCATGAACCATTTGGAGTCAAAGCTCTGATCTTTGTAACAGTCGCAGACAATTCCCGCGGTAAAGAGGCTCTTTTTCTCCGTATCCTCAAATTCCAGAGCCACATAGCTGGTGAAGCGTCCGTTTCTCATATACCGGAAGCCTGCGTCCCCGTCGTCGCCCATCTCCCCAAAGAGATAGCTTTTCAGAGTCCTGGCGGATTTCTGGTTGGCGGCCTTATTGGAAAAGCTTCCGCTGGTATCCCCCAGAAGCACCAACTGCAAAGCATCAATAATGGTGGATTTTCCCGCCGCTGTCTTGCCAGTGAGAAAGTTGATCATGTCAAAAGCGATCAGCTCCTTCTCATAATTATGCCAGTGGATCAGCAGCATCCGCTTCAGTTTCTTCATGCTCCCCTTCCTCCTCATCGTCAATCAGCTGGTACATATTGCTGATGCGCTCATTGGTCACGATAAATAAGATTGTCGGCAGGATCAAAAGCCTTGTATCCGCATTTTCCCATGGTCCATCCACCTTTTCCACAATCCGGAACCGGTTGAGGATCCGAAGGGAATCCCGCAGAGTGAGATTGGCAGGCTTGCGCCTGATCACTCCCAGAGAAATCATTTTATGAACCAAGTCCCCGGTAGTGGTGAAAATGTCCCTGGATAAGGAAAGCTTCTCCCGCTCTTCCTCATAGATCAGGCGCAGCACATAGAGCATAAGGGTGGTCGCCTTGTCCAGCTTAATCCGGTTAAATTCATAACTGCTGGAAAGAAAAATCACCCCATAATTGGAATCCCGCTCCAGGCGAAAGCCGGCATACTCCAGATAGTTTTGGAACAGCTCGAAATTGCGCTCAACGAACAGATAATCCGGATTGGTGCGCTTCATGTTATCCTCAAAGGCATAGTTTCCCTGGAGGAGATAGGTGTGGGCCAGAAGCCAGTTGACAATCCGGCGGAAGGCCTCCTGCTCCGTCATATTCAGTTTTTCAAATTCCGATTCAAACATAAACCGCCTCTTCCTTTCTCCCGGGGAGTGTTTGAACATTACTTTCTGCCGGATGTGCGTTTTCTGGAAAAACGCACTCTGGGCAGACCATAGCCCTGCCGGTCTATATTTCCCTCTGAAAATTCCGTTTGAAAGCCGGCGCTTTTCTCCCGTCCCCTAAGGGTTCCCAACAGGAATAAAATAAAGTCCTCCGCAGACCGCATCTTTACATCCTCTGTTGAAAATTCCTCTTTTCCCTGAAAGCAGCTCTCTATGTAGGCATCAATCTTCTGATTGCTGTACTGCTTTTTCACATCCTGAAGAAAGCTCTCAATCAGGGCCGGATTTTCCTCCTGCTCCTCCAGGGCCAGGGGCCTGCCCTCTGTCTTGACCGTCCGCTTCACCCGGTCATAAAGGGACTGCGTGTCCAGATAACTGTGGCGGTACACCTCGATTCCCTGAACCAGGGCGGAGAAAACCTCTTCTTCCCCAAAATGCTTCAGCAGAGCGATCAGCTTGCCCTTGGCGCTGCGGTCCGCGTTCATCTGATAGCGAATTCGGTCGATGGAGGCGTTCGTATATTCCACATGCTTTCGGTCGATGTCCGCAATCATCCCCTCGATGCTCTCGTAGGTATCCGCGATGGAGGTAATCATAGCCATGGTTTCCTGGCGGCCCGTCTCCTCATCGGAAAACACCCTCCGCCGGATGCCCTGGTCTACGATGGACGCGAGAATCTCCTCGTCCATCACCCACTCATTTAACAGGGAGAGAATGGCATATTTGAAGCGCGGCACCGAGTCAATGGTCTTTAACGGATAGTAAATAGTATCCACGATCTGCTCTTTGTACCGGTCAAAATGCTCTTCCAGAAGGGTATTCACGTCCGAGAGGTCGCTGATGCGCTGATAATAGCGCTTGATATTGTTAAACAGAAGCTTCAGCTCGTCCACCAGACGCACCGTATTCTGGTAGGCGGCCTGAAGAGCCTGATAGAGATAATCGGGATTTTCCCCGGAATTTTTCAGGGCAGCGTACGTGGCGTAGACATAGCTGTTGTACTCCCGAACCCGGTCCGTGGACAGGTCGTAGAGCAGGTTGATGACTTCGATGGCATAATCGGGGATGGTTACATTTTCCTCAAAAGATCCCCTCTCATATTCAAACTCCAGCCAGCCGGTGTCCCGGAGCTTCCTGAGCAGCAGATGGGCCTTGCCGGACAGTCCCTCGTCGCGCTCAGCGCCCATTTCCTCCGCCTCCTCTGTAAAATCCGCCTGAAGAATGCTGGTTTCCAGTGAATTCACCAGCATAGCCGTCAGCTCCTCCCGCCGGATTACCAGCTCGGTCTTAAAAGCCTGCCGCAGCACAAAAAGAGCCTCCACGTAAAGCTCTTTTTTCGTGGAGGTGAGAATGGTGAAAAAACGTTGGGGAATGCGGGTAAAGAGGGGCATGGGCGGGGTTCTTTTCTCATTGGTGGATGCTGCTGGGAATGTTGATCGCTTTAGGGTTAGTATAGCATAGTTGGTGGGATGGGTAAAGGAGATTCCTTTTACATTTTTGCTTCGTCGTCTGTAACATCCTCTCCCGCAGCACCTCTGCCCGGTCAGGCAGTATCGCCCGCCCCATTCACAGACGCCACCCCCACCATCAGCAGCGTCATCATGACCGGGGCCACGATAGGCACACTGATATTGACAGCCGCCTGGGCGCCATAGCAGATCAATGCAAAGGGAATTCCCATCAGAAACGGTACTTTTTTCGCTTTGCGAATCATCGCTGCAATCGATGTAACCAGCAGGGACAAATATGCTGCGAGGCCTGCAATCCCAATGGTAATCAAATATTGGAGATACTCATTATGCGCGCTGTCAAATTTTTCTCCATACCTCTGTACCATCTCTTCATAATAATTTGTCACCGTGATAATCCCAAAGGTATCTGGTCCATAACCAAAGATTTTATGGATGAGAGGGAATTTTCCGTAGCTCTCCATTCCGATTCGCCAGATATACCAGCGATGCGTTCCCCAATCATCGTTAATAACCAGATATCCCTGCAGTGCTCCATACCGCTCTGCATTTCCATTTATGTTGGCATCATAAATAGCATATCCCACTCCCAGGATAACCAGAATAATGACTCCAAGCCAAATCCAGCGGCCCGTATTGCTCTCTTTCTTTGCGAAGGAAGTCTGCGGAAGCTTCGCATCCGCCACATAAAGGATAACGGTCAGAGCCCACAGGGCAGCCACCACCAACCCCAATTTGTCATATCCCACAATCACTTCAAATAAGCCGCTGATTTCCATAACCCCGGCCGGATACGCCTGAATAATGCCGTCAATAAACTGAAATTCCGTGAAAAGAACAGCTACCATGAGCACATATTTTTTTACACCGGCCAGGCTGTTAAAGAGGTATAAGGGAAGCAAACCAAACAGGGCCATCAGGGCCAGGTACGCATTGTCGCTGATTCCCGTTATAAGAGCAAATAGGGAGACCACCACATTTATGCCATACCATATCTTTCGTTTCCCATTTTCAGCTGATACAAAAAGAACCACACTCATCCCCGAGATGAGGGCTACATAAGAGGTATACGTATTAATATTCCCAATCGTGGACGTAAACATCTTGTAATCCCTTTCTGTCAGCCCCTCCTTGAAGCCAATGGGATCAATCTGAAAAAAATGCAAAATTCCTATCCCGCAGACCACCAAGCCAGCGGCCAGAAATACATCCAGATACCAGCGCCGGAATTTAAGGCAGCGGCTTATTATAAAATAACTGGCCCCATACAGAAGGAGCAGAAACATCCCCATATACCGCCCTTCATTTCCCCAGAAGGACTCATAAAAATATTCGGATTGAAAGGTGGAGATAAGAGCGGCCGCAAGAAATGCGAGCATGGCCCAATCCGGCGCCCGCAGCGAGCGCAGATGCAGCGCCCTCGCCAGTTCTTTGACATGGCTGAACTGATTTCTTTTCCAGTCCTTAACCGCATAGACAATGGCTGCCAGCAAAATAAAAACCGTCATGCCTATCACACATCCGCAATAAAAATAATACTTTACATTTAAAATATCAAAATAGTAGTCACGGAAAATAACCGGAAGGCCTGCTATGATTGCAACCGTAAAAATCCCTGCTATAACGCTATTTGTTTTCTTCCATTCCCTTATAAATCTATCTTCCGCCATATTTCTTCCACATCCTTTAATATCCGTGTCTCCAGAGTCTCAGCCTGCCCGCGGTCCGGCGCACTGACGGACAGATACAATTTCAGTTTTGGCTCGGTTCCGGAAGGCCGTATAACTGCGGACGAATTGCCCTCCAGCCAGAATTTCAGAACATTCGATACCGGCAGATCAATCGCTTCTTCTTCCCCATTCTTTTTTCTGGTTACGGAATTCTTGTAGTCGCTGACCGCCTCCACAGCCCTGCCGCCAAATTCTGTGGGCATGTCCTCCCGGAAGCTCGCCATAATCGCCTGCATCTTCTCAAACCCGGAAACTCCCTCAAAGGTGTAAGAATGCAGCGTATTCAGACAATACCCATATTTTTTGTATATCTGATTGATTGCGTCCCAGAGGGTCATCCCCTGCTCTCTATAATAGGCTGCCATCTCACAGATCAGGAGAGAGGCGTCCACTCCGTCCTTATCGCGCACATAACTTCCCGACAGATAACCATAGCTCTCTTCAAATCCCAGGATAAAGCGCTCCGCTTCCCCCTGCTGTTCCAGAAGTCCGATCTGCTCTCCGATGAATTTAAAGCCTGTCAGCACTTCCCGCATTTCCACGCCATAGTGCTCCGCAATTTTTTTCGCCATATCGATAGTGACAATCGTCTTAACCGCTACCGGCCGCTCAGGCATAGTGCCCAGAGCAATGCGGCGCCTGCAAATATAATCCAGAAGAAGCAGTCCCACTTCATTTCCGGTGAGGAGCGTGAAACCTTTCTTTGTTTTTACCGCGATTCCCACTCTGTCGCAGTCGGGATCCGTAGCCAGGAGCAGATCACTTCCCGTTTTTTCAGCCCAGGATATTCCTAACTCCATGGCTTCCCGTATCTCCGGATTGGGGTACGGACACGTAGGAAAATTTCCATCCGGCTGTTCCTGCTCTTTTACAACAACAATATTTTCAAATCCATTTTCCCGCAGGGTTCTGGTAACGCAGTATCTTCCCGTGCCGTTTAATGGGGTATATACAATCGCCATCTCTTTCCGGATTCGCCTGTTTTCCTCAGTTGACTCGCTCAGCGACTGGGCAGAAACAGCTCGAATATACGCATCCACTGTTTCGGTGTCAATATAGCAGACAAGCTTTTCCCGGACGGCGTGAGCAAAGTCCATCTTTTTTACACCATTAAAGATATCTACACGCCCAATGCAGCCCAAAATTTCTTTCGCTGCCTTCGTAGTGATCTGACATCCATCGCTTCCATATACCTTGTAACCGTTATACTTCGCCGGATTGTGGCTGGCCGTCACCACCACGCCGCCCGAACAGCCCAGATGGCGAACCGCAAAGGAAAGGGCCGGAGTAGGCATCAGCTCCCGGTAAATGTGAACCCTGATTCCATTTGCCGCAAAAACCCCGGCTGCTGTCCTCGCAAACAATTCGGATTTTATCCGGCTGTCATAGGCAATCGCAACTGTAGGCTGCGCCCCCTGGGCATTTAAATAATCCGCATATCCTTGGGAGGCTTTCGCCACTGTATAGATATTCATCCGGTTGGTTCCCGCGCCAATTACTCCCCGCAGGCCGCCTGTGCCAAATTCCAGTTCTCTGTAAAAACGGTCCTCTATCGCCTCTTCATTCCCCTGAATTTCTTCAAGCTCCCGTGTCAGATCCGCATCCTCCAGTGTCTGACTGCGCCACTCCCCCCATCTCTGTTCTGCCTGTTCTGTCATATCTTCCGCCCTTTCCTTTCTGTAAACTTGCCTTACTCTTTCAGTTTCTGTCTCCAATATTCCAATGTGTCCTGAATTGTTTCCTCCAGCGTTATCTTCTGCTCCCATCCAGTACAAGTCTTCAGCTTGCTGATATCCGCCTCAATTACAGGAACGTCCACCGGACGCATTCTGGACGGTTCCACTTCCACCCGTATCTCCTTCTTTGACCGGCACAGAATCATGTCCAAAATTTTGCGGATCTCCACCGCATTTCCGGAGCCTACATTGTACGTCTCCCCGGCTTTTCCTTTTTCCATCAGTTCCACATATGCCCGGACCACATCCCGGACATCAGAGAAATCGCGCCTGGCGCTCAAGTTTCCTACCTTAATCACCGGCTCCTTTAATCCCGCCTCAATTTCCGCTGTCTGCTTGCAGAAATCAGCCACCACAAAGATAGGGGACTGATTGGGCCCCACATGGTTAAAAGCCCGGACCATCATCACGTCCATCCCATAAGCCTGGGCGTAAATAGCACCAATCATGTTCTGGCAGGCCTTGGTCGCAGCATAAATATTTCCCGGTCGGAGCACATTATCCTCCTGTACAGGCACTTCATTTTCGCGGACATGGCCGTACTCTTCTCCAGAACCAATCAGAAGCACCCGAGGCTTATAATCCAGCTTCCGTACCGCGTCAAGCACATTCAAGCTTCCCTTGACATTCACATCTACTGTGAGGCCGGGATTCTTCCAGGATACGGCCACCGAACTCTGTGCCGCCAGATGGAAAATATAATCCGGCCGCTGTTCCTCCAAAAGCCGCTCTATCGCTTCAGGAGCCAAAATATCCAGATCGCAGATGTCCACTCCCGGGCATTCCATTGTTTCCTGCGGCATCTTAGTAACAACAATAGACCATACACAGTGTTTCTGTATATGATCTATTAAATAGCTGCCTACGAAGCCTGCCGCGCCAATAATCAACGCTCTCTTCATAGTCCTCTCCCAGTATTATTTCAGATTTGCCAACTTAATCTCTTCCGCAACCAGCGCCATGTCGTTCTCAACCATGCGCTTCACCAGCTCAGAGAAGGGAATCTCCCGATGCCAGCCCAGCTTTGTCTCCGCCTTGGCCGGATTGCCTAAAAGCACGTCTACCTCAGCCGGACGGAAGAACTTCCGGTTCACTTTGACGATGGTCTTTCCTGTGGCCGCGTCAACGCCGATCTCATCCACGCCTTTTCCCTGCCACTGCACGGTAATCCCCACGTGGGAGAACGCAGTCTCCACAAACTCCCGAACGGTCCGGGTCTCATTTGTGGCAATCACATAGTCATCCGGCTCATCCTGCTGCAACATCAGCCACATAGCCCGCACATAATCTTTCGAATGGCCCCAGTCGCGCTTGGAATCCATATTTCCTAACTCCACATACTCCTGCAGCCCCTGCTTGATTCTTGCAACAGCATCCGTGATCTTCCTTGTCACAAACTCCTTGCCGCGGCGCTCGCTCTCATGGTTAAACAGGATTCCGCTGCACGCATACACGCCGTAGCTCTCCCGGTAATTTTTCGTAATCCAATGGCCGTAGAGCTTAGCCACTCCGTAAGGACTTCTGGGGTAGAACGGCGTCTTTTCAGTCTGGGGCATCTCCTGAACCATGCCGAACATCTCGCTGGTGGACGCCTGGTAGAAATGGGCGGAGGGCTTCACCGTGCGGATAGCCTCCAGCATGTTGGTGACGCCGATGGCATCGATCTCAGCAGTCGCAATGGGCTGCTCCCAGCTGGTGGTCACAAAGGACTGGGCCGCCAGGTTGTACACCTCATCTGCCTGTGAAATCTTCATGGCATTGATCAGGGAGATCAGATCCGTCATATCTCCGTAGATAAAATGGATCTTATCCTTGATGTGGTCCACATTTCCATAGTCCACCACGCTCTTTCTCCGCATAATTCCGTATACATTGTAGCCCTTTTCCAGCAGCAGCTCCGCCAGATAAGAACCGTCCTGACCTGTGATTCCTGTAATTAATGCATTTTTCATCTTCGACTCTCCTTAAATATATTCATCTCTGTTGCAGATCTTTAAATTTTCCAAAACCTTCTTAATATCTCCCGCACTGTCCTTGGC
>DWWT01000060.1 GCA_019119575.1 Candidatus Enterocloster excrementipullorum | reverse complement strand
TGTTAGGAAAGACAGAAGCAGAGGGAAAAAATGGCAAGCTGCAGGAATGATTTTATTTTTGGCGCGCAATAAACAGAACGTCCCGGCATTATACCCTTATTGCAGTTGACAAGAACGGAATATTTAGGATAAAATAAAGCAGACTTTATATTTTTCTAAATCGAGGAGGCCACATTATGCAATATATTGAGCGGGCATTGGAACGGAAGTTTTTGCGTATGAGTTCCTTTTTCAAAGCGGTACTCGTGACAGGGGCGCGGCAGGTCGGCAAAACTACCATGCTGCGGCATTTGGCCCAAGGACAAAACCGAACTTACATTTCTATGGATAATACAATGGCGAGAATCTTGGCCCAGTCGGATCCCGTATTATTTTTTCAGACCTACAAGCCTCCCATCATCATTGACGAAATACAGAAAGCCCCGGAGCTGTTTGAACAGATTAAGATCATGTGCGATGAAACGGAAGAAAGAGGTTTGTTCTGGCTGACTGGCTCTCAGCAGTATAAGATGATGAAGAATATTCGTGATACGCTGGCCGGAAGAATTGGAATTCTGGAGCTATACAGCCTTTCCAAAAATGAAGTAGACGGAGAAGTTTTTAAAAACAAGCTTGATTTTTCTCTGCCCTGCCTTTTAGAACGACAGAGAGCGGCCAAAAAGAATGATATAGTAGATGTGTTCGAGCATATCTGGCGCGGCGGAATGCCAGATGCATTAAGGGCAGATGCCGAGCAGAGGCAGGAATATTTCAATTCCTATATGGAAACCTACCTGATGCGGGATGTGGCGGAAGAAGGCGGTATTACCGATTCTGTACGTTTCCGAAAATTTCTTAATGCCTGTGCTGCCCTGACAGCCGAACAGGTAAACTATAAAACTTTGGCAGAGGCAGCGGAAATTTCCCAGCCCACAGCGAAAGAATGGCTGCGGCTCCTGCAGGGGTTAGGCATTGTCTACCTTCTGCCGCCTTTTGCCAATAATGAATTGAAGCGGCTGACAAAAACGCCAAAGCTGTATTTCTGCGATACCGGATTGTGTGCCTATCTGTCTATGTGGCTTACCAGGGACACCCTGATGCTGGGTGCGGCAAGCGGGCGTTACTTTGAAAACTATGTTGTGATTGAGCTTCTGAAAAATTTTTCCTACTCAGCAGATAAAGCGAATCTGACATACTACCGGGATTCCAACGCAAAAGAAATTGATGTGATTGTAGAAGAAAATGGATTGATCCATCCGCTGGAAATTAAAAAATCTGCAAACCCTGACCGCAGAGAAATCAAAAAATACGAGGTGCTCGACAAGACATCCTTAGAGCGCGGCAGCGGCGGTATTGTCTGCATGTGTGAAGAAGTAATACCGATTGATCAGAAAAACTGCTTTATTCCCTGCAATCTTATATAGAGTCCGGCGGATGACGCATCAGAATCCGAAAGCGGTGTATGCCTGCGTAAAATATCTTTTAACTTCGATTGTCTTGGATAGTATAATGATATTACTAAAAAAAGTTCATTTGCACGAAAATAAGGAACATTATCTGATTCTGGATGAAATACAATTCAAGCCTCGGTTTGAGGAGGTATTAAACAGTCTGCTCCGCATAAAGAATTTGGATGTTTATGTGACTGGGAGTAATTCCAGGTTCCTATCCAGTGATATCGTAACAGAGTTTCGGGGAAGAGGGGATGAGCTTAGGGTTTATCCTCTCTCATTCTCAGAATTTTATTCTGTTTATGAAGGAGATTTTGAGGACGCTTGGAATGAATATATGACCTATGGAGGACTGCCGCAGATTGCCGGATTCCAAACAGAACGCCAAAAAGCAGAATATTTAGAAAACATTTTTACAAATGTATATTTGAAAGATGTAATCGAAAGAAATAATATTCAAAATATGGATGAACTGAATACCCTGGTTGATATTCTTGCTTCCGCTATTGGAGCATTGACAAATCCTACAAAAATTTCGAATACATTTGCAAGTGAGCGTCAGACACATTATACAAACAAAACAATTTCCAGGCATATTGGATGTATTTTCAAATAACACGGAGGGGAAAAGAATTCGTAAACAGCTTGAGGTCGACTTTGTAGTAAACCGTGGAAGTCAAAGATACTATATTCAGGTTGCCTACGACATAACCTCAAAAGAAAAACAGATTCAGGAGTTTCAGTCTCTGCGCAGTATTCCGGATTCCTTTAAAAAAATCATCATTGTCAGCGGGACTTCAAAACCCTGGAGAAACGAAGAGGGGTTTGTGATTATGGGAGTGAAGTATTTCCTGCTGAATCGGAACAGTCTGGAATTCTGATTTCAAAAAAGAAAAGCATCGGATGCGTGAAGCGCCTAAGCAGACGTCCAGGCTGCCGGAAGATACTTCCAGGCCGGGACGTTATTTGTTTTCTATACAAATTATTCAAACTGACTGTAATACAGCGCCGCATACGCGCCATTTTTGGCGAGCAGCTCTTTGTGGCTGCCCTGCTCGATGATGTTGCCCTTCTCCATGAACAGGATGATGTCCGCATCCCGGATGGTGGAGAGACGGTGGGCAGATTGGCCGCCTCATTGTCCAGCATTGTGTCATAGCCCTTGGGCATGGTGCGGATAAAATAATCTACCTTGGCGGCCTTGGCCGCGGCGATGATTTCCTCCCGGCTTGCGTCGGGCTTGCTGTAGGCGATATTTTCCGCCACCGTACCTCCGAACAGCCAAGTGTCCTGGAGCACCATGCCGAAATTTTTCCGCAGGCCGCTTCGCGTCATCTCGGCGGTATTTACGCCGTCGATGGTGATTTTTCCGCCGTTTACCTCGTAGAAGCGCATGAGAAGATTGACCAGGGTGGTCTTTCCCGCGCCTGTGCTGCCCACTACGGCAATTTTCTGTCCGGGCTTTGCCGCGAAGCTGATATTCTTCATCAGCAGGCGATCCGGGTCACAGCCGAAGCTCACATGGGAAAAGGAGATAGTTCCCTTGGCGTTTTCAAGGCGGGCGGGCGCTGCGGGATCGGGAATCTCCTCCGTGCCGTCAAGCAGTTCAAAGGTACGTCTGGCGGATGCCAGAGCGGACTGCAGGGAGTTGATCATAAAGGAGGCCTCGGTCAGAGGCTCCGCGATTTGGCTTACGTACTGGAAAAATGCCTGCACCACGCCCACCGTCATGGTTCCGTCCAGCATGGCCTTTCCCGCGATGATGGCGATCACCACGTTGGCAAGGCGGGTCAGAAGGCGGATCAGCGGGTTCACACAGTTGGTCAGAAAATCCGCTTTCTGGTTGGCGGCCCGGTTCTTTTCCGCAGCCGCGGTTACCTGCTCTAAGCTCTGGGATTCATGGTTGTAGGCCTTTATCACATTCCGGCCGTTGTAATATTCCTCCACAATGCCTGTGAGCGCGCCGATGGTCTCCTGGCGCTCCGTGGCGCAGCGGAGGTTTTTCTTTGCCACGAACCGGGTAATCACCATGCTGGCCAGCATGAAAAGCAAAAAGATGCAGGTCAAAATCGGGCTGTAATAAAACATAACGATCAGGGAGCCAAGAGTGGTGCCCAGGGCGACGAGGAGCTTTAACAGTCCGGTCTGGAGCACGTCCGCGATTTTATCCAAATCGCTGGTGACCCGGCTTAATATTTCGCCGGCCTTGTTCTGGTCAAAGAAGCGCAGCGGGAGCCGGTTTAACTTCCGGGCAATCTGGGTGCGCAGCTCCAGATTCAGGCTTTCCGCCACATTCGCCATCAGATAGGACTGGAGGTAGTAAAAAATCCAGGTAAAGAAATATTGTACGGTGAGCTGGAACAGCTCCCGTCCCATATTGTTCCACGTGATGGAAAAGGGCGTCCCGCTGTTTCGCGCGGCCTGAATGCTCTGCCAGAGATGGTCGATCACCAGGGCGCTGTACATGGGATTATAAATACTCAGGCCAACATAAATCACAATGGAGACGGCCACTATGGTGAGCCGCACCTGCTGGCCCTTTATCTGTCCGAACAGCCGGAAAATGGTGCTCCGGCTGCTTCTGTTTTTTAAGGTCTGCTTCATGATTCCTGTGCCTCCTTGGTCTGGGATTCATAAATTTCCCGGTAAACCGGGCAGTCTGTAAGGAGCTCGTCGTGGATGCCGATGCCGGCCATCCGGCCCTCATGGAGTACAATGATCTGGTTCGCATGGCGGATGGTGCTGACGCGCTGGGCGATAATCAGCACGGCCGAACCCTTTGTTTCCTTGGCAAGCGCCTTGCGCAGAGCGGCGTCTGGCTTAAAGTCCAGAGCAGAAAAGCTGTCGTCAAAAATATAGAGCTCGGGCTTCTTTACAAGGGCCTTGGCGATGGACAGACGCTGCTTTTGCCCGCCGGAAAAGTTGGTGCCTCCTTGAGCCACATAGGCGTTCAGCCCATCCGGAAGAGAGCGGATGAAATCGCCGGCCTGCGCCACGTCCGCGGCGTGCATCAACTCTTTTTCGCTGGCATTTTCATTGCTGTAGCGCAGGGTGCTGGCAATGGTGCCGGAGCAGATGCTCCAGTACGGCTTGAGCCTGTCCTCCATCGCAGCGGACATCCAGGCTGCGGAGGTGGAGCTGCCCGGCGGAAGCGTGAGCGTGGGGCGGAGAAACGCGGCCATATCCACCCGCATGTCCTACGATATGGAGGAGGCCCTGAAAGATATTCCTCTGACCGTCCCCGGAATGGATATTGTGTACCTGCAAGATGTGGCAAATATCTATACCACCCAGGATGCGGACGGCAGCATCGCCCATTACAACGGAAGCGATACCGTAAGCCTGTCCATCACGAAACAGCAGAGTTCCACTGCGGCGGCGCTGTCAAAGGAGGTCCGGCAGGTGATAGAGGACCTGACCGGAGAGGATGCCAGCCTGGAAATCCATATTGTAAATGACAGCGCCGATGATATCCGAAGTTCTCTCTGCTCCATAGCCGAGACGATTATTTTGGCCATGGCCCTTTCTATGGCGGTGATCTGGCTGTTCTTCGGGGACTTAAAGGCGTCCCTGATTGTGGGAAGCTCGATTCCCGTATCCATTCTCTCTGCCTTAATCTGCATGAAGCGGATGGATTTCTCACTGAATATGCTGACTCTGGCGGCGCTTTCTTTGGGTGTAGGCATGATGGTTGACAATTCGATTGTGGTGCTGGAGAGCTGCTTTCGGGCCACGGAGAAGTTCGGCGAAGAGAGAGGCGGGCTGATGGATTACTTCCATGATGCCCTGGAAGGGACGGGGATTGTCAGCGCATCGGTTCTCGGTTCTACGCTGACAACCTGCGTGGTCTTTCTGCCGCTGGCCTTTTTGAGCGGCATGGCAGGACAGATTTTCAAGCCCTTTGGTTTTACCATTGTGTTCTGTATGACGGCCTCCCTGATCTCTGCGATTACGGTAGTGCCCATGTGCTATATGCTGTATAAACCGGTGGAAAAGCGGGCGCCTCTCACCACGCCGCTGCAGAAGCTCCAGAGAGCGTATGGGAAGGCACTGCGGGCAATCCTTCCGAAAAAGAAGACGGTAATGGGCGTTTCGGTTCTGCTGCTGGCGGTTTCCTTCTGGATGGCTGCCCAGCTGAATATGAGCCTTCTCACATCTGATGATCAGGGCCAGCTGGCTATCACCGTTGAGATGGTGCCGGGAATCAAATCCTCGGAGGCAGATAAACTGCTAAGACGGGTGGAGGCCGCATTTGCAGACTATGAAGAACTGGAATCCTATGTGACAAGTTACGGCGGGAGCGGTGTGAGCTCCGGAGATTCCGCCAGCATTATGGTCTATCTGACAGAGGATCGGAAGATTCCCACAAAGGAGGCCAAAAAGATATTTGAGGAGCGGCTTTCCGCCTTGTCCGACTGCAGCATCACGGTGGAGGAGAGCACGATTTCCGGCACATCGGAGACAGACGGGTATGAGCTGATTTTGAAAAGTACGGATTATGATGAACTAAAAAGTGTGTCCGATCAGGTAGTGGCAGAGCTGATGGAGCGTCCTGAGCTTGCCAGAGTGCACTCGACGCTGGAAAATTCCGCGCCGGTGGTGGAAGTGACGGTGGATGCGATTCAGGCAAAAGCCGCGGGCGTTGCCCCGGGAACCATCGGCAGAGCGTGTACCAGGCCATCAACGGAGCACAGGCCATGGAGCTGGAGGTGGACGGGGAGGATATTGATGTAAAGGTGCAGTATCCGCCGGACCAGTTTGACAGCGTGGACCAAATCCGTCAGATGACGCTGACGCTGGGGGATGGAAGCTATGTGGCTTTAAGCGATATTGCGGAAATTAGCTTCAAGGACAGTCCCGCCAGTATTCAGAAGGAGGATAAACAGTACATCGCAGCGATTATGGCGGATTACAGGGCAGAGGCGGGAAAGGATGCGGAGAGTTTGATTTTCCGGCAGGTGGTGGAGCCCTATCTGTCCGCCACCGTCAATCAGGGAACCAGCTCTCTGGATGAAACTACTGCGGAGGAGATGACAAACCTTCTGGTGGCGGTGCTTCTGGCCGTATTCCTGGTCTTTGTGGTGATGGCGGCCCAATTCGAATCCCCCCGATTCTCATTCATGGTCATGACGACCATTCCCTTCTGCCTGATTGGCTCCTTTGGCCTTATGTTTTTCGTGGGCTGCGATATGAGCCTGGCGGCCATGCTGGGATTTTTGATGCTGATTGGTACGGTGGTAAACAGCGGCATCCTCTATGTGGACACAGTGAACCAGTACAAGGAGGAGATGGATATCCAGGAGGCACTGGTCCAGGCGGGAACCACCAGACTGCGCCCCATCCTGATGACTACCCTGACTACCATCCTGTCCATGATCCCCATGGCGATGGCCTGGGGGCATTCCGGGGAGATGCTTCAGGGGTTAGCCATTGTCAATATCGGCGGGCTTACGGCGTCCACAATTTTGAGCCTTCTGATGCTGCCGGTTTATTACAGTATTATGATGAAGAAGGGGAAGTAAGGCCCCTGTTTACCCGCCGTCTGAACGGATACAAGTTCTCTTTGACATGTGTCCCTGTCCTGTGCTATAGTAAAAACACCAATCGTATCTGTAAAGTCTGTATTCAAATGGGTGTTTTTACGCCTGTCAGATGGCTGTCTCGGCCGGATATT
>DWWT01000059.1 GCA_019119575.1 Candidatus Enterocloster excrementipullorum | reverse complement strand
ACGACGGTTCGGATCGCTGTCGCCAGATTGGAATTCACACCTTCAATGCCCATCTTTGCCAATATGGATGTGAGTGCCGCAAATACCGCCGAACCAAGTGCAAATAATGCCCACATATCTGTCATCTCCCGTATTCTGATTTTGTTTTTGCCAGAGGCCTTATCAAGCCTTATCATTATCATACCACAAAAATAGGAATCATGCGTAATTTTCATGACAGCCGCCCATTTTTCCCTGCGCCTGATCCTTCTTCGCCAGGACCGAATCCGGCCCCAAGATACCGCAAAGACTGTGTGAAATAGTTTTGCCAAAAAGACACGTATTCTGCCAATTTCTTGAAATGTCCCGATTCATTTTGTAAAATGGATTCATCGAAAGAATGATTCTCACACAAGGAAAAGGAGGACCACATGTTTGGAATACTACAGAATGAGACTGTAACCCCAGAGCAGCTCTATGATGATTGGCGAGCCTTAGGCGTCACCTCAAATGACTATGATCATAAGCGCTTTGAACAGATCTTTGGAACCGCTTATACCTCTCCGGAAGCCAATGCGATGGATCGCTTTCTGAGTAATATGAATATCATGGTGAAGCAGCGTCCCACCGGCTTTACAGGACTGGTGGACGGCATCCTGATTGGGGAGGGCTATACCCAATGCGATATCACTCTTGCCGCTTTCCTGCAAACCGATGATAAAGGAGTTCTGACATTGGACGTTCCCGAATCTCTCGAATCCGGACGCCTGGAATTATCCCAGGAGCGCCTTTCCCGTTTAGCCCAAATTCGGGAGCGGCAGCACCAAATCGGCACAGAATTCATGGCGCGGTATAAGGATCCGCATTATCTAGCGGAGTTTCTCGCCAACGGCACAAAGGGCTGGCAGAATTTTAATATAAAAAGCGAGCTGGAAGCCCATTTGGGACAGACCATTACGAAAGCCTCCTACGAGGAGCTGCTGCAGAGCCAGGCCGGCATGGCTCTGCCCGCTTTCATTGGTTCCTACTTTACTAGGACATATCAGCAGATCATACAGAATACACACCCTGCGTTTTCCTTTTTGTCCGGAAATCCATTGCGTCAGTCCTTTAGAAAAGCAAATATGTCTTCTCTCAATGGAAACGCCCTTGGCTGGGAAGTGATGGAGCACTTTTCCGATTCTGATATTGAGGCATTGAACCACCTTTACCATTATTTCTGCCGTCCAAATTCGCTGTTTGGATCAAACTCCGGCAGTCTTAGAGAGTTTGTTTGCGGCAGCGGCTCTGATCCCGCATTTTTTGATACACAAAAGGACTTCCTAAGAGATTTGAGCACAAATATTGAAAATGGAAAGCCCGCACAGCCAAACGGAGGACCTTCTCATCTCTTTGCCAGTTTTGGATCAGAACCCAGACACCGTCTGCAGAGCGCGACTGAGGAGCAGGAATATGTTGAAAGGCAGATGCCTGCATATGTTTTCAATCATTTCGTGCCAGCCGAGGAAAAGGCCCGCTTCCGCCGGATGCTTCTGCCCTCCGGTGAACAGAACGATGCCTATATCCAGGAAATGCTGCGAAAGGAACAGACACCGTCCGCCCCCGAAAGCATATGGACAATGAAGCGCGATGATTTTAATGCGGCGTTCCAGGAGCTGGAGCATTTGCAAAGGCTCCCGTCTATATACGAAAAGGCCCTGCAGTTTATAGAGTCCGCGAAATCCCCGGAGGATGCGGCAGGCGGTTTTTCTCTGACCAGCGAAGAGAAGGCCGTTTGGAGCAATCGGCTGAAGGAACAGAAGTCCCTATCGGAGGATGCGGCAAAAGCGCTGCGAACAAGAACCATCCAGGCGAAGGCCAGAGATATATGGAACAGAAACGTCAACTCCCAAAAGTTTCCTGATACCTTTTCCATGACTCCAGCCATGTCCCCGGCCATGCGGACTGCCCTGGAGGGCATACGGAGCCGGGAAGATACGGCCAGCCAAGAGCTTTCCCGCCTGCAGGAAAGCGGACAGGCAGCAGCATCACTGCTGAACGGCGATTATCGGGACATGCTGTGGCTGGTCCCCCTAACAGAGGGAATGACAAATGAGCAGATCAGGGATGCCGCCAATGAGACCTATCACCAATATTTCAGCTCCGATGTGCGGGACCGCTACCGTGTCCTTGACCGATTCTTCGATGCGTTCGACTCCTTTGACGTCCTATCGCTGGATCTGTCCTGCCTCGCTGAGAAAAAGAGCCCCGCAAATGCCAGTCAGCCGTCTGACGGCCGGCTTTCCCATAGCGAAGAAGATGTCGTCCGCCTGCTCTCCTTCATGAACAAGACGCAGTCCTTTGTGATGAAGCTCCGGGAGAATCCCGGATATTTTGAGGACCGCTATCCCGCAGGCACCACACGGGAGATCTTTGATTTGAAGCTGGAAACCCTGATACAGATGAGCACCTATGTGTCGGGCATTCTCTATGAAAATGGCCTTGACCAGAATTTTAACCCCATCAGCCGCTCAGCGGTGCAGCCGAACCTGGATGCAAACCATCCGGAAATTCCCCTGCAGATTTATCGTCTCAGCGCAGCAGCTTTAACTGGGACAGCGGCAGCGCCTGATATCCGCTTCCCTCTGCCCACTGCGGAGGCGCTCTATGGCGGCCATCTGCTGCTGGAGGGAAAGACGGTATCTCCCCAATGCCAGCGTGCGATGGCGGATGCATTTGGAATCATGCGCAATTCCTTATTGGGAAGCAATCCGCAAAAAGAGAAGCGGGATCTCCTTCATATAAGCAATACGCCCATGATTATGGTGGACGGGGTGCCCGCAAAGGAATTCTTCGCCCAGCACCTGCATAAGGACACCCTTTCGAGCCGGGATGTGGATGCCCTTTCGATGGCCGCAATGCTCAGCGGGGAGCACAGGGTGGAGGGCGTTCTCTTCTTTGAGACCCCAGACGGCACCCTGAAACCGGAGATTGTTCCTCTAAAGCCCGATATGTCTGCCCTGGATGCACAGCAGATTGCCGGCCACAACAGTCTGTGGCGGACCTTCGGCGGAAAGACCCGGGGAGAAAAAGCCCTCCAGCTCTGGGCGGATGACAGAAAGCGCGCGGAGCGCCACAATCAGATTCGGGAGTACGTAGCCAAAGAAGCGGAAAAGGGCAGCAAAAAAGATGATCTGCGGAACATGCTCAAGGAATCAGAGGACGGGCTTTTGCAGAGATATGATCTGAACTCCCTTTTTGAATCTCCGGAATTCACAGAATACCTGGCACTCACGGATAAAATGCAGGAGGCATTTAAAAAATCGGAGGCTTCACTCAAGGAATTTCGGCTGCAGAGCCTCAAGCGCCGGCAGGAAATCGAGGATCAGATGAACAGCTCCCTCTCCCTCTTGGATGAATGCGGAAAGTACATCGGCGTCTCCAAGGATAAAATAAGGGAACGGATCCAGCAGGAGATCGATAAGGGCGAAAATGCGGATAACCAAAAGCTTGCGCTTTACAGCAGGCTTTATACAGAGGATCCGAACGCTGTATACCAGGATTATGCGCAGAAGGCCACCCATCTCGCAGAAAGGCACCACGAGGCCTTACTGGCTGACAGGGAGCAGGAGAACACACTTTCCGAGCAGGCGCGGCTGGCCAAGGAAAACGCATGGCTGGAAAAAATAGAGCTGGAGGCAGAGATGCGGCAGGTGCGCCGGAATTTGAACATTCCGTCCGAGCGGGACGTCTTAGACAATATGGTGATCCCAGAAAAATCTGAGGATATTATGAAAGCACTCCAGAATATTGATTACACGCTGGATCGGATCCGAGATACCACAGACAGGCTGACGCAGGCGGAAAGGCTTCATCTCTATCTGAACGACATGACGGAAGAGCCTTATCTCGTGCGGATGGAGCTCAGCCGGTTCATGGATTTGGCCAGTCCCTATCTGGACAGCCCCTATCTGACTCAGGATGAGAAGAAAGCCCTGCAGGATATGTCCGCATTTGCCTCCAGAATCATAAAGGAGCCAGAGGATGCCCCCATTGTCCATCAGCCGGAGGATGTCTTCCAGGGAGATTTGGATGAACTCGCCTCCACCCTGCGCCGAAGCGCTTCGCAGTCTATTCTGCGGGAATATGATGAACTTCGCCGCACCAATCCTTCCATGCAGGATCTGCCGAAACCGAAAAATCTGTGGGATGCCTATGTCAGCTATCATATGCAGCGGGAGACCCTCATGGAGGCCTATGTGACAAATGAGGAGCTCCGTCTCAAGACCAAGCTGGAAAACCGCGTGGAGGCCTCCAAACGGCGTATTTCCTATACAGAGCTTACACAGAGCCAGGAGCAGAATACAAGCAAGGCGCAAAAGCCCCTTCCGTCCTCCAATCCCCCTGTGAAGGCGTCTGCAGCCGTCTCAGGGGAGCCGCCCGTGCGGACCAAATAGCTCCGCCAGGAAAGCCCGATACATAGCTCCGTCAGCTAAGTTTGTTAAATAAAAACGTCATAGACAATCAGAATTTTTCTGACTGCCTATGACGTTTTTTTGTTTACACAGCGCCTTCAATCTGCCTTGTTTCGGATATAATAAAGAAAGAAACAGCAAGGCATCCCGTAACACAACCCCTACAGAATCACCTTCACCGGGCACTTCTCCGCGCACTTGCCGCAGTTCGTGCACTTCTCGTAATCAATGACTGCCAGGTTGTTGTCCATATGGATGGCGTCGAACGCACACTGCCTGGTGCACAGTGTACAGCCGATACATCCCGCGGAGCAGACCGCCTTCACATCCTTGCCTTTCGCGTGATTGGAGCACTGCACCCGGTGCTTGGAGTCATAGGGCACGAGCTCAATCAGGTTATTGGGACATGCGGCCACACACTTGCCGCAGGCCACGCACTTCTCCTCGTCCACCACAGCCACGCCGTCCACTACATGGATGGCGTCAAAAGCACAGGCTTTCACGCAGGATCCCAGGCCCATACAGCCCACGCTGCAGGCTTTGGCGCCGGATCCGGGCACCACCGTAGCCATCCGGCAGTCCTCGATTCCGCTGTATGTATACTGTACTTTGGCATTCTCACAGTTTCCTTTGCAGCGCACAAAGGCAACCTTCTTCTGACCGGCCTCCGCCGCTACGCCCATGATGGCCGCAATTTTCTCGCCCACCGGAGCGCCGCCCACCGGGCAGGCATTGGCAGGAGCCTGTCCCGCCGCAATCGCCTTTGCCAACGCGTCACAGCCCGCAAATCCGCAGCCGCCGCAGTTGTTTCCCGGCAGCTCGTCCCGGATGGCCTGCTCCTTCTCATCTACTTCCACCTTGAACTTCTCGCCGAAAAGTCCAAGGCCGATACCTACAATAATACCCGTGGCCGCTATGACAACAGCCGCTATAATAATCGCCGTAACATTCATTTTCGTCTCCTCCTTTTACAGTAAACCTTTCACAGTAATCCGGAAAATCCGAAAAATGCGATTGCCATTAATCCTGCGGTTACAAGTACAATGGGGGATCCCTGGAAGCTGTAGGGGATGTCATTTCCCTCGATCCGCTCCCGGATTCCAGCCAGCAGCACGATGGAAATCGTGTATCCCACTGCGGTTCCCACGCCGTTTACCACGCTCTGGGCAAATCCATAGCCGTTCTGCACATTGGTCAGAGCAACGCCCAGCACCGCGCAGTTGGTGGTGATAAGGGGCAGGTATACGCCCAAAGCATTGTACAGGGATTCCATACACTTGTGGAGGAACATCTCCACAATCTGCACCAGGGCCGCGATAACCAGAATAAATACAATGGTTTTCAAATAATCAAGCCCCAGGGGATACAGAACAAAATCATAAATCAAACTGGCCACAATGGAGGCGATGGTGATAACAAAGATAACTGCGCCGCCCATGCCGGCTGCTGTCTCCACCTTCTTGGAAACACCCACGAAGGAGCAGATGCCGAGGAACTGGCTCAATACCACGTTGCTCACAAGGGCGGAGCTTATGGCGATAACAAGTAATTCTTTCATCTAATTCTCCCTCCTATTCCTTATCCGCGCTGTGGCTCGGGCAGCTCATGCAGTCGCCGTTGCAGGCCGTGGATTTCTTTTTCTTCTTCACAGAGCCGTTGGTCGCGCTGGGCGCCTTCAGCTTGTTCTGAAGAGCCGTCAGGATGGAGAGCACGAAGAACGCGCCGGGAGCCAGGATGAAAATAGAAATGGGCTCAAACCCGGCAGGCGTAACCTTGATGCCGAAGATGGTTCCGGCGCCCAGGATCTCCCGCAGGGAACCGATGCACACCAGAGCGATGGTGAAGCCAACGCCCATGCCGATGCCGTCCATTGCGGAAAGCAGGGGGCCATTCTTCATGGCATAAGCCTCCGCGCGTCCCAGGATGATACAGTTTACAACGATCAGGGGAATATAAATTCCCAGCGCGCTGTACAAGGAAGGAACAAAGCCTTCCATCAGCATATCCACCACGGTTACCAGGGAGGCAACCACTACAATCTCACCGGGGAGGCGCACTCCTTCAGGAATCACATTGCGCAGGGCCGCAATCAGCACATTGGCCGCCACCAGAACCGCTGTGGTGGAAAGTCCCATGCCCAAGCCGTTGATCGCTGAAGTTGTAACCGCCAGTGTGGGGCAGAGACCCAACATCTGGACAAAGATGGGATTTTCTTTCCAGATGCCATTATAAATCCGTTCCATATATTTATTCATCTCTTCCGCCTCCTACTGTGTAATGCAATTCTGCACGAAGTAAACCGCCGCGTTTGCCGCGCCCGTCACCGCGTTCGAGGTAAAGGTCGCGCCGCTGATGGCCTGAATCTGGTTGTCAGCGGAGGGAGCGGTCTTTGTCACCTCAAAAATATCTGCGGTCTTGCCGGTAAACTGGCCCTTAAACTCCGGCTCATCCGCCTTCATGCCCAGTCCGGGAGTCTCCGCCAGGGTAAGGAAGCCGATGCCTGTAAGGGTTCCCTCATTGGTAACGCCAACGGAAATCTGCACCGTGCCGTTGTAGCCGTCATTGGAGGTGGCGTTAATCAGATAGCCGATCACATTGCCGTCCGCATCCAGGGCTTCCTGGGCCGCGTCAACGGATACATTTCCAAAGCTCTGCCCGGCTAATGCCTCGGGAGCCGCCTCCACGGCAGCCGTCAATTCATCGGTGGTCTGGAAGCTGGCTGCGTCCGGATATACCTCCTGATAGGTAGCGGTAGCGGAAGCAAGCTGGGCCTGGGCGATGGGTTCCAGGGTAATCTCGTGAACCGCTCCCAGACAGAAGCCTGCGATCAGCGTAATGACAAACAAAAGAAACGCGTCCCGAATAATCCCCTTATTCATGCCTTCTTCCCCTCCTTTCCAAATGCCGTGGGAAGGGTGACCTTCTCAATCATGGGCACAAGCAGATTGCTCAGGATGATGGCGTAGGATACGCCCTCCGGAGATGCTCCCCAGAGGCGGAAGATTCCGGTCAGTACGCCCAGAACCACGCCGTAAACCACCTGACCCTTCGGCGTAATGGGGCTGGTCACATAATCCGTAGCCATAAAGAACGCTCCGAAAATCAAGCCGCCCGCAAACACCTGGCACAGCGTATAATTGATGTCAAAGCCGCCGAACAGGAAGATAAACACCGCCGTGGTTCCAATATAAATCAGAGGAATCCGGGGGCTTATCACCTTTCTTGCGATCATGTAAATGCCGCCGATGATAAGGGCAATGGCGGAAACCTCTCCGATGGTTCCGGGAATCTGTCCCGTAATCAGCGCCGCCAGGTCCACCGTGCCGCCCGCCCGCATGGATGCCAGGGGGGTTGCTCCGGAAACGCTGTCAAAGCCAATGGCCGGAGAGGAGAAATCGTTCATAAACAGCGCCAGGGAGATAAGCAGAAAGCACCGGGCCGCCAGAGCCGGGTTCATAAAGTTCTGTCCCAGACCGCCGTAGAGCTGCTTTACCACGATGATGGCGAACACCCCGCCCAGCGCCGGGATCCACAGCGGGATTTCCGGCGGCATATTGAGCGCCAGGATCAGTCCGGTCACCACAGCGCTCATGTCCATGATGGTGATGGGCTTATTCATGAACTTCTCATATACATATTCGCTGGCCACACAGGCCGCAACTGTGACAATCATCACCAGCAGTGCATGCAGGCCAAAATGGAACACGCCGAAAGCCGCAGCCGGAATCATGGCGATCACCACGTCCAGCATCAGGTTCTGGGTGGTGACGCTGCTCCTCACATGTGGGGATGACGATACGTTTAATAATTTATTCATTTCCTTAGTCCCCTCCTACCCTTTCTTCCTGCGGTTCGCCGCAACCGTCTTCCGCATTTCCTTAAATGCCTGGGTCAGCGGACGCCTTGCCGGACATATGTACGTGCAGCTTCCGCACTCCATACATTCCATGCCGTTTATCTTCTCAAAGGTCTCGCAGTCACCGTTTAATGCCGCGCGCATCATCATCACGGGGACAATGTGGCTCGGGCATACGCTGACGCACCTTCCGCAGCGGATACAGGCCGTAGGCTCCATGGACGACACCTGATCCTTGGTAAAGCAGGTCAGAGCAGAAGAAGTCTTGCTCACCGGAATATCCAGGCTGAACATAGCCTGTCCCATCATAGGACCGCCGGAAATGATTTTCTCCGGTTCCGCCTTAAAGCCGCCCGCTTCCTCCACAAGCTCCTGGTAGTTGGTTCCCAGCTTTACGTTAAAGTTCCTGGGATCCGCCACCGCATCCCCCGTAACCGTGATAATCTTGCGCATCAGGGGGGTGGATTTGCAGACCGCCATGTAAATGGAAATCACCGTGTCCACATTGTCCACAATACATCCCGCATCCGCCGGCAGCATGGAGGAATTTATCTTCCGTCCGGTAACCGCGTAGATAATCGAACGCTCACCGCCCTGGGGGTACTTGGTGAGAAGGGGACATACGCTGATGCGCGGCTCATCCTTCACAAGCTCCGTCAGCTTCGCAATGGCCTCCGGCTTGTTGTTCTCAATGGCAATCACGCCCTTTGCCTTGTCAAAGAGCTGAAGGATCACCTTCAGTCCGCCCACGATCTTTTCCGGTTCCTCAACCATCATGCGGTAATCGCTGGTGAGGTAGGACTCGCACTCCGCCCCGTTTACCAGAATGTAATCAATGGCATTGTCATCTTTCGGCGTCAGCTTTACGTGGGTGGGGAAGCCTGCACCGCCCAGTCCCACAATGCCCGCCTCCTTGATGATGCTGCGGATCTCCTCTTTGGACAGCCCGGCGGGATCCCGATCCTCTCCCACTCCCTCCACTGTCCGGTACTCTCCGTCGTTTTCCACGATGATGGAGGTCACCATGGCACCGTTTGCCACGCGCCTCGGCTCAATGGCCTTTACCTTTCCGGATACGGAGCAGATCACGTTTGCGGAAATAAATCCGCCCGCCTCTCCGATCTTCTGGCCGGCCAGCACCGTATCTCCCACTGCCACAAGAGGCTTTGCCGGAGCACCGATGTGCTGTGACATGGGATATACCAGATCCCCTTTGGGGAGAAGGACCTGCACCGGTTTGTTCTCTGACAGCTCTTTCCCCTCGTAAGGATGAACGCCGCCTCTAAAAGTCGCCAAACCCATGGATTCTTACCCTCTTTCTATAGTACTTATTCCGCAGCAGCCCAGGCCGTCTGGCCCCCAAAGGCCCACCCCGCACTGCACCGCTGCCTTCGTAAAAAATAGTATAGCACACTTTAAACTTGTATACAATACAAAGGACGGATTGTTAATTTTTTAATTTGTACACAACATTTAAAAGGAAACTATACAATTTCCCGTAAACAGGAAGCCCGTCTTTCCTTCTGTTTTCCTATCGGACGCATGTCCGCACTATCTAATAAAATTCGTACGCGCCCGCTCCTCTTTCTGCGGAAGACAGACACCCGCCGCCTTCCCCGCCTCAATCGAGCGCAGCAGCCAGGCCATGTTCTTTCCCAATGTCCGCATGATCTGCATTCCCTCCGCGTCCTGGCGGACCTCATCCGGCGTGTTCCCGTGAACCATGTTCCAGTATTGGGAAGAAACCACAGGCATCTCATTGATCATAAAATACTTGTTCAGCTGATCCAGGGCCGCCGTGGTTCCTGCTCTCCTGGCGGACACCACCGCCGCGCCCGGCTTGTGAGCTGCGTATTTCCCGCCTGAGTAAAAGAACCGATCCATAAAGGAAGTGATGGCTCCCCCTGCCGACGCGTAATGCACCGGCGAGCCGATGATCAGGCCGTCTGCCTCCTTCATCTTCTCCACTGCGGCATTCACACCGTCCTCATCCCCGAACACGCATTTTCCCGCCTTGGCGCAGCCTCCGCAGCCAATGCAGCCTCGTACGCTTTCAGAACCCACCTGGAAAATCTCTGTGTCAATGCCCTCCCGGTTCAGGGCATCCGCTGCCTCCTTAAGCGCGGTATAGGTGCACCCCTCCTTGTGGGGGCTTCCGTTGATCAGCAGTACCTTCATATCTTACCCCTCCATTTCTTAAACTTCTATCTCTACATCCGCTCCGGCGCCTCAAAGCCCAGAAGATCAATGCAGGCCTCCAGCACCCGCCTGGTCAGGGTGATGAGGCCGATATAGCTCTCCCTGCGGCCCTCGTCCTCCTCGGCCAGGATTTTCGTCTCGTGGTAAAAGCTGTTGAACGCATTGGACAGCTCATACACATACTGGCAGATCTTGTGGGGAGCCGTCTCCGCAAACGCATTCTCCACTGCCTCATTGTACCGGGCCAGCTGCAGCATCAGCCCCTTTTCCGTACTGCTTACAGGCGGAAGAATGGCCTTCGTCCCTTCCTCGCCGCCTCCCTGCTCCCTGTACTTTGCCAGAATCGATTTGATTCGTACAATGGTATACAGGATGTAAGGCCCGGTATTTCCCTCAAAGGAAATGAAGCGGTCCACATCAAACACATAATCCTTGGCCGCCTGGTTGGAAAGATCCCCGTACTTGAGGGCTGCCAGACCTACCTTTGCCGCTGTCTCCTCGGCCTCCTCCTCCTGCATAGTGCGGTTTTCCATAATCCGGGAAAGCACTGCGCTGTCAATATCCCTGATCAGGTTCTCCAGGCGCATGACGCCGCCCTCACGGGTCTTAAAGGGCTTTCCGTCCTTCCCATTCATGGTGCCGAATCCCAGGAAGATCATGGGGGTGCTCTCCTTCACGATCCCTGCCTTCTTTGCCACCCGGAACACCTGCTCAAAGTGCATTCCCTGGCGCTTATCCACCACATAGATATACCGATCCGGATGGAAATCCTGCTCCCGCTCCACAATGGTGGCCAAATCCGAGGTGGCATAGAGGGAAGCGCCGTCGGACTTTCGGATCAGGCAGGGCGGTATCTCCTTGGAATCCGTCTCCTGGGCCACATCCACCACCAGGGCGCCCTGGCTCTCGTAGGCAAGTCCCTTGTCAATCAGCATCTGAATCATGTCCTCAATATAGGGCTCCGCGTCGCTCTCCCCCTTCCAGAGGTCAAACTCCACGTTCAGATTGGCATAATTCTTCTTTAAATCCGCCACGGACACATGCATAATGTGCCTCCAGATAGCCCGAAAGGGGGCGTATCCCTTCTGGAGCTTTAACGTGGCCTCGTGGGCCCGGGCCAAAAATGCGGGATCTTCCTTTGACTTTGCGCTGGCCGCCGGATAGATCTCCTCCAGCTCCCCGATGGTAAAAGGCGGCTCCTCCGGATACTCTCCGGTATAGCTCTCATCAAAATACACCAAATCCGGCTGCCGGTCCCTGAGCTCCTCGATGATCAGCCCCATCTGCAGGCCCCAGTCCCCCAGGTGTACATCCCCGATGACGTGATGTCCCAGGAAGCGGCCCATGCGCTTAATACTCTCCCCGATGATGGCCGCCCGCAGATGGCCCACGTGGAGGGGCTTTGCCACATTGGCCCCGCCATAGTCCACGATGATGGTCTCCGTTTTTTTTGCCTCCTCAATTCCCAGCTTTTCTCCGGCGGCCATGCCCATCATATACTCCGCCAAAAAGGCAGGGGACAGCTTCAGGTTGATGAAGCCCGGCATCACGGCCTGTACCTCGGAGAACACGGACTTTTCCGACTGGGCATCCAGCTTTTCCGCCACTGCGGACGCAATATCAATCGGTTTCTTTTTATAGGCCTTGGCCGCGGCCATAGCTCCGTTGCACTGGTACTCGCACAGATCCGGCCGGTTGGACAGCACCACCTTGGCATATTTCTCCTCATAGCCGCAGTCCGCAAATGCCTTCCGGATGGCGTCTTCCATGTAATCTAAAATCTTGTTCACCGTCTTACTCTCCTCATATCTTATTGCAAGTGCTCATAACAATACAAAGTGCTAGGCTCGACAATACCTCGCCAAGCACTTTGCATGTATCGCACGTAAGCGCCTCAAGGACAGGCGCTAAGTGCTCATAACAAAAAGAGCTCCGGCTTACGCCGGAGCAGTCCTTCGACCATCCGCGCTGTCCTGCCTGCACGGATCCATCCCGCTTACACCCTGGAAAGGTACTCGCCGGTTCTGGTATCAATCTTGATCTTGTCGCCGATCTCCACAAACAGAGGAACACTCACCGTTGCGCCTGTCTCCACTGTAGCGGGCTTGCTGGCGCCGGTAGCCGTGTCACCCTTGAAGCCGGGCTCTGTCTCCGTCACCTCAAGCTCTACAAAAAGCGGAGGCTCCACAGAGAATACGCTGCCATTGTAGGAGCAGACCTTGCACAGCTCGTTCTCTTTCACGAACTTCAGCGCGTCGCCGATGATGTCGCTGCTGATAGCCAGCTGCTCGTAGTTGTCCATGTTCATAAAATTGTACAGATCGCCGTCTGCATACAGATACTGCATATCCACCCGGTCAATCCTGGCCTGGGGGAACTTCTCAGTGGGGCGGAAGGTGCGCTCCACCACGCCGCCGTTGATCACGTTCTTTAACTTGGTGCGCACGAAAGCAGCGCCCTTGCCCGGCTTCACATGCTGGAACTCAATGACCTGAACCACCTGTCCGTCGATCTCCAGTGTTACGCCATTTCTAAAATCGCCTGCTGATATCATAAAGATATTCCTCCTTCAGTTCTTTCAAGGCGCCCGGCTAAGCGTCCTCGTCTGTCTCTAAAATAACGATCCGGGCCGGTCCGCTTTTTGTGCGAAGGCAGAGAAAAAAAACAGGCTCACAAGCGAACCTGACGCCTGTTTTTTTGCTTATTTTCCCGTCGTCCCGAACTGCTATCCTATATTCTATACTATGTGTACACGATTTTCAAGCTCTTTTTTCCAGGTGACTAGCTCTGCTCCCCACTCCGGTAGGAGATCACCTGATCGAAGGCCTCCGCCTCTGCCCGCAGCGCGTCCTCATTTCCCACTGTGGCAAAGCCTCCGGACCGGATAATCCGCTGCAGGCAGTCCGCAGCCGCCTGCTGGTCCTCCAGAGAAGCGTTCTTCATGTCGTTGATCGCCTGTGCCTCACGCTGTGCGTCGTAACCGTAGATCGCGGCGCGGACTGCGGCAAGGGGCTGGGCCAGCACGCCCTTTGTGCGGGCGGTATTGGAAATGCTGTTTAATATATAGCCGTTCAAATCCTCCTGTGTCAGCTCCAGTCCGGCCAGGGCCTCCCCGAGGCCGTCAAATACCTCCAAAGTCTCCCCCACATTGGGATCGCTGTAGGAGTACAGAAGCATCTGGCCCTTGAGCATGTTGAAGGAAGCACCCGCGCTGTAGGCCCCCATCTGGAAACGGATCAGGGGCGTCACATACCGGTCTGAGGCTGCGGTGAGGAAGGGGATATACCGTCCCGCAAAATCCTCCTGCCCATAGAGGCTGCTGCTGGCCACCGCATACTGATTGGGGCTCTCCACTGCTGCTCCAAGCCTCTGGGGCTCCTCGGAAAGCAGCAAAGCGGGATCTGCGGCCGTCCCTTCAGGCAGTGCGGACAGCCCTTCTGCGGACGCCTGCCGGATGGCCGCCAGGCTCTCCTGCGGCGCCGCATAGGAAAAGATCAGACGGCTCCTTGTAAAGAGCTTATCCCGGACCTCTGCAAGGCGGGCCGCCAGGCTCTCCCCGTAGGCCTCATCCCCGGAAAGTCCGGCCTGGATCTCCTCAAGAAAACGGTAATACTCCTGCCCCTGGCAGGTCATCTGGTAAGCTGCCTCGTCCTCGATATAGCTGCGGGACAGACGCTGGGCCAGGCCCAGGAAATCTGAGGTTCTGGACAGATCGAAGCTGTCCTTATAGCGGTTCACCAGCTCCAGGATGGAAGCGCTGTCCGACACATCCGTGGAGGTGAGCATCTCCAGCACCAGATTAAGCCCCGTGTCGTAGTCCTCCGTCAGCGTGGTCCAGGAAACATGCAGCATAGGATGATGGTTCTCTCCGGCCTCCTCCCCCGGATACCGATCGGAAAAGCTCATGGAATACAGGTACTCTCCGGTTAAGGTACGGATCTCCTCCTCGGTGTGGGCCTCTGTTCCCACCTCACCCAATAGCAGCCGGTACAGCTGCATATACAGCAGATCCTCATTGGTGAGGGCGCTGGCGTCAAAATACAGCTCATAGCTTCCTACCTTCTCCACCTGGGCCGGCGCCTCATAGAAGACGATACCATCCTCCTCCGAGCGTGTAAAATCGTCGTAGGCCTCCGCATCCGGGATCTGGGAGGGATCAATGACAAAATCGCTGTTGGTCTGCCCGCCCTCGTTCCAAGTGTTGAATTCCTCGGTCTGGCGGATCAGCTCCTCTATCTCTTCCTCGCTCATGGACTCCTTCATCTGAGCCAGATAGGCGTCCTGCTCAGCGATAATCTCCTCCGCCAGCCCGGGGGTAGGCACAGTAGCCACCAGGGCGCTGCGGCTGGGATTTAATGCCTTTTGTGCAAGCTCCTTCACAAAGGTCTGCTCTCCGTCCGCCTCCGCAGCGGCCAGCACATCCTCATACAGGCCGTAAAAATCCACATTTCCCGTGTGGGTCCAGTAGTTTGCCATGGCGGGGAATACATTCACCCCCACATTTGCCGAGTTCCGCGTCAGATAGGTGGAGGTCTCCGTCTGCTTGAGAACGGATGCAAGAACCTCCCTCTCCACACCCTGCTCGGCCAGCACGCCAAGGGCTTCCAGAACCGCCTCCTTAAAGCTCTCCATCTGCTCCTCCTCCGCCTGGTACATGGCAAAAAGCAGATAGGGCTTCTGGCAGTATATGTTCACTCCCACCTCGCAGGGATTATGGATGCCCTTCTCCCTGAGTGTCTTCATAAGCACCGCGTTCTCCTGATTCAGGGCAGTAGTCAGAATATTCCACGCAAGAAGCTCCTCCCAATCCGCGTCCTCCAGGCTGATGGCGTAGTCGATCCGGGACACATTTTCCGACGTATCCCCCTCATAAGCCGGACAGGGAACCACTGCCTCCGCATAGCCCGGCTCCGTCTGCGCCTCCTTGTAGGCGGACAGATCCGTCCCCTCCTTTTCAGCCTTAGACAGATACTCCTCGTCGATAAAGGTGAGCATCCTCTCATAATCCATATCCCCGTAGAGCAGGATCAGGCTGTTGTCAAAGTGGTAGCAGCGGTCATAGGTAGCCACCGTATTCTCGTAGGTCAGATTTTGATAATTCCTGTGGGCCCGGCCAATGCTGTTGGCCGCTGTCTGGCCGGGATAGAGGGCGTCGGCCACATTGTTTAAGGCCTCGCTATTCACATCCGTCAGGCTGCCGAAGTCCTCCGAATACACGGTTCCCGTCATAGAAATGGGATCCTCCGGGCTGTAAAGCTCATAACGCAGGGCCTCCCGCCTGAAAATATTCTCATCTGTGAGGATGCCCGGCGCGGTCATGCAGCTCAGGTATGCATCCATCAGAAGCAGGAGCTGATCCTCGCTCTCTGTGCTTAAGGGATAGCCGGTAAAGGTGTCGTAGGTAAACGCATTGATAAAGGTATTGTAGCTCTTGTTCGCCAGATCAAAAAACAGATCGCTGCTGGGATATTTTTCCGAGGAAGCGATGATGGCATGCTCAAAAATATGGTTGGTGTCCGTCTCGTCCACCACCGGAGTATCATAAAAAATACCGAAGGCCAGCTCCGGGTCGTCATTGCGGATATAGGCCAGCCTAGCCCCGCTCTTCTCATGGGAAAATGTGATCACATCCGACTGGAGAATCCCATTTTCCTCCACAGCCTCCACGGTGAAGCCAGCGATGGTGCTGCCGGGTGCCAGCTCAGCCTCCGCTTGGCTCTCCTGCTCCTGGCTCTCGCCTGCGGTCTGGCTCTCGCCTGCAGTCTGGCTCTCACCTGCCTCCGTGCTTTGGGACGTACCCGCCGCCCCGCAGCCGGTCTGAATGACCAAAGCCAGTGCCAGCCAAAATGCGGACCATTTTCTTGTGCCTCTTCTCATAATATGTCCTCCCTGTATATATCTATATGGTGACTGTTCAAACAGCGGACATTCCCAGTCTCTCAATAATCTCGCCGCTGATCTCCTCCGGCGTCTTCCCGTCCGTGGCCACCTGGATATCCGCCGCAGCCTCGTAGAAGGGGCGGCGCTTTTCCAGCAGCTGCCGGATAAACTCCACATTCATATGGCCGTTTAAGATGGGCCGTTCGTCGCTGTCCTTCACCCGCTCATAGACCGTCTCCGGACGGGCAGTGAGAAGAACCACCCTTCCGCCCCGCTTCATATACTCTGCGTTCTCCGGCCGCAGCACCACGCCGCCTCCGCAGGAAATGACCAGACCGGTCTCATTTCCCAGCTCAATCAGGGTATTGCTCTCCAGGTTCCGAAAATAGGCTTCCCCGTACCTGGCAAATATATCCGCGATCGTCATGCCCCGGTTTTCCTCAATGCGCTGATCCATCTCCACCCGTTTGTATCCCAGCCGCTCCTTTAAGGCTCCGGCCACTGTGCTCTTTCCCACGCCCATAAATCCAATCAAAAAAATGTTTTCTCTGTCCATCGGCTTACTCCTTAAAGAAACGCTCTCTCACCTCGTCCACCGGCATGTCAAGGCCCGTATAAAGCTTGAACGCCTCCACGCCCTGCCACAAAAGCATGCCACGGCCGTCCACGCAGGTACAGCCCGCCTGGGATGCCTCCCGCAGCAGCCTGGTCCATGCCGGGTTATACACCACATCCGCCACCGCCAGATCCGGCCGGAACACGGAGGTGTCCTTTATCACGCTCTCCCCGTCCATGGGCTTCATGCCCACAGAGGTGGCATTGATAAATATCCCGCTGGAGGCGATGGATTCCCACAGGGCATCCTCGTCCGCGATATCCTGCACCGTAATCCGGCAGCCCGGCGCCTCCGCCGCGACGCGCTCCGCCATCTCGCGGGTGTGGGCCCTCCGGTTAAAGACGCGGATCTCCTTGGCCCCGTCCAGGGCACACTGGACCTGGATCGCGGTGGCCGCGCCGCCGCCCCCTGCCAGGGTGATGCATTTTCCCTGAACGGAAATGCCGTGCTCCTTAAGGTTGCGCACAAAGCCTGCGCCGTCCGTGTTGTAGCCGGTGAGCACCCCATTGTCATTCACAATGGTATTCACAGCCCCCATGAGCCGTGCTGCCGGGGAGAGCTTGTCCATGTACGTGAGTGCCTCCCCCTTGCAGGGCATGGTCACGTTCATCCCCCGCATGCCAAAAAGGCGCATGGCCTTTATGGCCTCGCCGGTCTCCTCCTTCTTCACATCAAAGGCCACATACACATAGTCCAGCCCTAGGCGGGCGAAGCTGTAATTGTACATGGCCGGTGAGCCGGAGTGGGCCACCGGAGAACCAATAAGGGCCAAAAGCCCTGTATGTCCTGTTATCCTTGCTTCCATCTTGTCTCTCTTTCCTGTCCGTCTTTGTCATTTTGCCGCCGTATGCGCGGCTGCGCATATCGTCATTCCGGGCGCCGCAGTCCCCGTCCGCACTGGCCCCGGTGATTTCTCTTATAAAAGTACAGAACCGGCTTTTCCAGAAAACGCTTCAGCACAATCTGGATCTCCTCCCTGGGGTGGATGGGTTTTACCAAAATGGAAAAAATGCCGGTCCGGCGCGCCCCGTACACATCGGTAAACAGCTGATCTCCCACAAAAAGAGTGGTGCTTCTGTCCGTGCCCATGGCCTCCATGGCCCGCTCATAGCCCGATCGTCCGGGCTTTCCCGCCTTATAGATGTAAAGGCTTCCCACAGCCTGGGCGAAGGGCGCCACCCGCTGCTCCTTGTTGTTGGACAGCAGGCAGGTGTGAAGGCCCAGCTCCCTAAGAGCCGCAAAGAGCTCCGCCGCCCGCTTGTCCGCCGGCGCTCCGTGGGGCACCAGCGTATTGTCAATATCAAAGATTACGCCCCGGATCCCCTGGGCGCAATAATAATCATAGGGAATCTCATAGGCGGATTCCGCTATGCGGTCCGGATAAAATGCTTTGAGCATCTCCTGGCTTCTCCTCCTGCTCCTACTTCTTCAACAGCTTGCCCAGCTCCTCCATAAAGGTATTCACATCCTTGAATTCCCGGTATACCGAGGCAAAGCGCACATAGGCCACCTCGTCTACCTCCTCGAGCTTGGCCATCACCAGCTCTCCGATCACAGAGGTGGGAACCTCACGCTCCTCCCGCGCAAAAATTTGGTTCTCGATCTCGTCGATCATCACTCCGATCTGCTGGGGGGATACGGGGCGCTTGTGGCAGGAATGCAGAATGCCCGCCTCAATCTTGGACCGGTCGTAGGCCTCCCGGGTATTGTCCTTCTTTATCACCATGAGAGGCATGGTCTCCAGCTTCTCATAGGTGGTGAACCGTTTGCCGCAGCCCTCACACTGGCGGCGCCTGCGGATGGAGCTGTTTTCATCCACCGGCCGGGAATCAATCACCTTTGTATCAGGCTTTCCGCAGAATGGGCATTTCATAGAGCGTTCTCCTTTCTCCTATACACGGCTTGACATCTGTGCTGTAACCCATTGTAACCGAAAGGATGGGATCGCGCAAGTCCGATTCCGGCAAATTCCCGCTATGCCAGCATCACCCGGACCTGGAACACGCTTCCATCATAGTGGATTTCCACGGTTCCTCCCGTCTGCTCCACTGCATCGCAGACAGAAGCCAGGCCAAGGCCAAGGTCTGCACGCTTGGAGGAAAGAAAGCGGCTCCCTCTGGTGCGCACCGTCCCCTCATAGCTGTTTTCCACCACCAGCACCAGAATGCCGCTCCCCTGGCTTTTGAGGACCAGGCGTATAAAGCGCCTCTCCCCCTTCATCCGCCGGCAGGCCTCCAGGGCATTTTCCAGGAGGTTTCCCAGAATTCCCGACAGCTGTACATCCTGGATTTTATCCGTACCGTCAAATGCACAGTCTATGGAGACCTCCACACCCTCGGCCCTGGCCTGGCCTATGTAATAGGATGCGGTTCCATTGATCACAGGATTGGCGCAGATGGATGCCATCTGCTGCGGAAGTATCTCATCCAGCATCTCCCCGTACTGGCAGATCAGCCGTTTCAGCCCCTCCAAATTTTCTTCATAGAGCAGCCCGTTTACCGTGCGCAGGAAATGGCGCTGATCGTGGCGGAACCTGCGCATGCTCTCCTGCCGTTCCATGACCTCCTCATACTGGCGGACAAGAATTCCCATATTCTTGGCCGCCATCTCCGCCTGCAGCGCCTCCTTGCTCTCCAGGAGCACGGATTTTAAAATGAGGTAGATAAAGGCAAACAGCAGATTGAGAAGCGTGATGTACAGGATCAGAAAAGCGGTCTCCCCCGCCTGCTCCAAAAAATAGCAGCCGAAGGCGATCACGATAAATACCGCATAGGGGGCCATCCAGAAAAGGGACCAGCTTCTCAGGACACGGGACAGCCCGGAGGACAGCATCGGCACAATCAGCCTGCTATAGGAAAGTCCGATCACAGCAAGGTACAGGGCTGTAAAGGCGAAAAGCCCTGCATACCAGAGCCCCCTCCTGCCGCCTGCGCCAGCCGCAGTTATCCAGTTCAGCAGGTAGGGAAGGGGGGCCAGCTGGCTGTAGAGGAAAAACTGTGCGAAGAGCACCTGCCCCCACTGCTTGGCCACGAGAAGAAGCACAAAGGGGATGCCAAGAATCCAGTGGAATGCCGCGGCCCAGGTCCATCCCTCCAGCTGCAAAAGAATAAAGGCGGCAGCCGTCTCCGCTGCAGCCCATAAAGCACAGATACCTGCGGACGTCCTCCAGGAATAGCGCAGGTTCTGGACAAAGGGATAGAGGGACAAAATCATGTAGGGGATAAAGCAGAGCAGCAAATATCCGCTTCTCTGCAAATTTGCAATCTGATCACTCCCCATGGCCCATCCCTCACTCCTCGGCTTTTTTAAACATATAGTCCGTAAAATACTGCTTCACCTGGCCGCGCCTGCTCCTCTGGATCAGGGCCCGCCGGCCGCCCCGCATACAAAAGGCTTCCCAGCCGCTTTTTCCCTCCTCCACCCGCTCGACGCAGTCAAGATTCACCAAAAGATTCCGATAGCATTCCAAAAAACGCGGCTCCTTAAGCTTCTGCGCCAGCTCACGGACGGTCATGCGCGCCCGCATATTCTCTCCGTTTGTCAGGTAGAGAAGCGTATAATGTCCCTCCTGCTCCGCCATCTCAATCTCGTCAAAATAAACCTTCTTGGATATCCGGTCTTCCCGGATCTCCAGATAGGGACGGGCACGTCTCTTTTCCTCAAGCAGTCCGTCCAAAATTTCATAAAGCTCCCCTCGGTCGTAAGGCTTCACCAGATACCGGAATGCCTGCACCTTATACCCCTCCACCGCGAAGGAGTCCGAACTGGTCACAAACACAATCCGGCAGGCGCTGCCCCGCTGGCGCAGCTGCCGGGCCGCACTCATGCCGTCCATTCCATTCATATAAATATCCAGAAATACCGTATCATATCCTTCCCCCCGGTCCAGAGCCTCAAGAAACTCCTCGCCGCCCGGATATCCGTAAACCTCGCCGGGAAGGCTCTGCTCCTTCAGATATTCCTCCACATCCAGGGCCAGCTGATCCCGGTCTTTCTGGAAATCATCTACCACTGCTATTTTCATAATATTCCCTGCAATCCATTTCCGCCCTCTCGTACTCCCCTTAACTTTAAAAAAACGGCTGACCGTTGTCAATGTTCCTTGTGTGAATGGAAGTGATAATTGTGCGAATGGACAGTATAAATACCTGTCATTTCACACAAAAATACTGTCCTTTCACGCAAAACGCATGGACAGTGGAAAGAAGCCTACCTTATAATTCCGTAAAAGAATTGAAGAATGTGCAGAAAGGCGATATAATGCAGACAGGAGATTCTATGCCCGTACTGGAGGAGCTCATCGCGCGGGCTCAGGCATATTTTGGAGAAGGCTTAAAGGATATCGTGGTTCTTCATGTAAACCACTGCATGGATAATTCCTTTTATTTCAGTGAGCTTTTGAACCGGCTTTTTTTCCGGGCAGTATTTGTGGGAGCTCCCTACAATGAGAACACGGTTGGGCGCGGCTGGTCCTTCCCCGCCTATTACGGGAAGCGGACCCGGCAGAGCTGTCAGCTCTGGCGGGAGGATTCCTGCTTCTTTCAGGGACCCATGCCGTTTATGGAGGCAGTAGAGCGCATGATCGAGGAAGCGCTGCAGCGGGATCTCCTTCCCCTGATCGAGAGCGGAAAGCGCCTGCTGGTTCTGGAGGACGGCGGCTACCATTACCCGGTGCTTGGGCGCCTCCTGGAGCGCCGCCCAGAGCTTGCGGCACAGATCTGCGGCTCCGTAGAGCAGACGGCTTCGGGCACTGCCCGCTGCCGGGCTTATGGCAGAGAGCATCGCTTTTTCTATCCCTGCGGAAGCATCTCCCGCTCGGATATCAAGATGCACCTGGAGTCCCGTTTCATCGGACATAGGGTGGTGGAGGTCCTGGCCTATTTCCTCTACTCCGCCAATACATTTATAGATTTTCACCATATTCTGCTCCTGGGCTACGGGATTGTGGGCCGCCAGGTGGCTCTGGATCTGCAGAGCCGCAGCTGTGCGGTCAGCGTCTGGGAGACGGACGGACGGATCGCCGAATCCGCCCGGAAGGATGGGCACCAGGTTGTCCAGGCTGTCACGCCGGAGCTTTTCTCGGCGGACACCATTGTCATCGGAAGCACGGGAGCTGCTGCCTTTACGGACGAGATGCTGAACGCCTTTTTTGCAGGCAGCGCCCGGCACCTGTATCTCGCAAGTGCCTCCTCCCAGGACTGGGAATTCAAGCGCTTTCTGGAGATGGCCTCCGGGAGCCGGCCCTGGCCTGAGGGCGTATCCCTGCTTGAGAGGCGGGAGGCCTCCTGCTATGAACAATACATTTTCCGCTGTCCCCGCGGCACACGGGAGGTTTTCCTGATTGCTGAGGGGCTGCCGGTCAATTTTTATCCGAAGGACGGCATCAGCCTGACTTACAGCGTGATCGATCTCATTTTTGCGGAGATGCTTTCCATGGGTCTGTCTTTCTGCTTTGGAGACTGGAAAAAGCGGCTGTGGCTTTTGGGCAGCAGCCAGGATTTTTCCCCCTTCCTCTCCGAGCGGGAGCTGGCCGCCCTGTGGTTTTCCTTCTATCATTTAACCGGATTTGAACAGGCTCAGGGGGTGCCGGAAAGCCATCCCCAGGCGGATTATCTGAGAGCCCGGGTTCTTGAGGGCTCCGGGAAGGACTGCTGATGGAACAGAAGCTGGTAAAAGAAACCTTTTTTAAATTTTTCACCACGGCCCTGGCCTCCTCTGTCACTCTCTCCGTGCTCTCCATGACGGATCTGATGATTGCGGGGAATGTAGTGGGCGAGAAGGGCCTGGCTGCCGTCAGCCTGGCCCTCCCCGTGGTTATCCTGGTGCAGATCGCCTCAGCCCTCTGGGGCACCGGCGGCGCCATTGTGTTTTCTGCCCGGCTGGGCGAGGGGGATCTGCGGGCCTGCGGGCGCATTCTCACCCTCTCTCTGGCGGGAGCCCTTGCAAGCGGCCTCCTTCTCGGAGCCGGGGGGCTGTTCTTTCTGCGTCCTCTGGTATCCCTTCTCGGGGCTGCGGACGGAGAGGAATTTTATCTGGCCTCCCAGTATGTGGGGGTGCTGCTGGCCGGCATGCCCGTGATGATCCTGTCGCCGGTCATGATCACCTACCTGCGCAATGACAGCCGCCAGGGCTATTCCATGGCCTGCGTGGTCATCTGCTCCCTGTTAAATATTGTCCTCTCCCTTTTCGCAGGAATTGTCCTCAAGCTGGGCATTCTGGGAATCGGCGGGGCCACGGTTGTATCGCAGCTCGTCTGCTGCGTGCTGGCAGGGGGAAAGCTGCTGCAGCAGAGCCGCCTGTATGGGCTGGCAAGGGATGCCTTCTCCTTAAGGCTCATGGGAGAAATTTTCAAGCCGGGCAGCACGGTGGCATTGATTTTCTTCTGTCAGATGCTTTTGACTGTGGTGGTCAACCGGACGCTGAATGCGGAGGGCGGGGCCGCTGTCTATGCAGTCATCAAATATCTGATCAATTTCCTATTTGCCCTCTTTGACGGCGTAACCGGAGCCATGCAGCCGATGCTGGGCATCTATTACGGGGAGCGGGAGCAGCAGAATGTGCGGGCCACCGCTCGGTATGCCTTCTGCACCATGGCTGTGCTGGCCCTTCTGATGTTCCTGCTGCTGGAGCTTGGCGGGCCCCTCCTCTGCGGCATTTTCGGGGTGGAGACTCCCCGGATGCAGGAGATGACCATCGCTGCCTCCCGCATCATCGGCGTATACTGCTTTGGGGCCGCAGCGGTGACATTTTTAAATGCCTTTTACCGCTGCGTGGGGCGAGAGCGCATCTCCTTCCTGCTGGGCCTCTTTGACAACCTGCTCTTCCCCCTGGCGGGAATTTTTCTGTACGTGCAGCTTCTCTCCATGGGCACCATGGGCGTATTTCTGGGCATCGGATCCTCCGCCTTTTTCACCCTGCTCTTCTGGGCTCTGCTATGCCGCCCCTGGAAGCACGGGATTCTCCTCCTGAGGAAAGAGCAGTTCTCCTCCCAGGAGAATGAATATCACAAAATCATATCCGCCACCTTTCAGGAGGCGGTGCAGATTACGGAGAGCGTGGAGGAATACTGCGAGGAGCATGCCATTTCCCCCAAGAAGCAGTATTATATCAGCCTATTCATCGAGGAGCTGATTATCAACGTGGTAGGGCTTGCGGAGGAAAGCCGGGGACATGGCAGGACTGCAAAAACCTACTATGCGGACATCCGGATCGCCCCCCAGGCAGACGGAAGCATCTGGCTCCGCATCCGGGATAACCTGACGGAATGGATGCCCGCTTCCATGGATATCCAGGATCCCTCCCAGCTGGTTCAGCTGGATGAGGACGGCAGCGTCAACGAGCTGGGCATCGGCATTATCAAACGCCTGTCCAAGTCCTACAGCTATAAGCGGACCATCGGGTTCAACAATTTTTCAGCAATATTATAAGGAGGCAGAACATGAGAGAAATTTTTGTTGTCTTTAAGAGCAGGAAATGCCTGCTTCGGATGCTGATATCCGGAGTGCTTTTTCTGCTGCTCGCCGCCCCCTTCCGGGCGCTGCTCAATCTGATCCCAGGGGTCACGGAGGTGCGTCCCGCCAACATGCTGCCGGTGGTGTTCGGCCTGGCATGGGGGCCTGCAGGAGCCTGGGGAACAGCCATTGCCAACGCCTGTTCGGATATTTTTGTATCCCACTCTCCATTAAAGGTATGGCTTCCCGGCTTTTTCATCAACTTCTTCTTCTCCTATCTGCCCTACAAGCTGTGGTACAGCAGCCGGAGACAGGGTGCCGGCGTGCGCCCGCCCAGCTTAGAGAGCGTACACCATATCCTCAAATATATTTATGTATGCCTCATGGACTCCCTGGTCGTCACCACCTTTCTGGGCCTTCTGTTTGAGGTCCTCGGCTTCCAGGCGTATTCCGATTCCGTAGGGCTTTTGTTTTTCAATAATTTTGATTTCGCGATTGTATTGGGCGTGCCCTTTATTCTCGTGCTGACCAACAGCCGCAGCATGGAGCTGTGGCTTCCCCTGGAGACCCAGGATACAGACAGCGGCAAAACGGCCTCCGGCTCCTCTTCCCGGATTCCTCTCGAGCTTCCCCTGGCTGTGATCTCCGCTGTCGGCGTGCTCTACTATATCGCGGTAAAGGCAGGGGCCGCCCCCTTGAGCACCAATATCAGCCTTGTCCTTATGGTTCTGATCGGCCTGGTCCTCCTCTGGGGGCTCACACAGCCCATGGCGCCTCTGGAGCAGAATGAGGAGGACGGCCTCACGGGAATGTCCATCCGTGCCAAGGTAATCCTCGGCTTTCTGGCCATCTCCCTGGCCTTTGTGATTTTAATCGGAGCCGCCTCCTGGCTGGCCCTCTCTCCCCACGAGGAGAGCCGCCGGGATATGTGGCAGTATATCTATGTGGTGGTGGGCGTGGCCCTCAACCTTCTGTTCGCCATCTCCCTTCTGTTCCTTCGGTATGTGGAGAACAGCATCACCTCCCCCTTGGAGCAGCTGTCCAAGATCGTGTCCCAGTTCGCCAACCGGGATCATCGGCAGACGGAGAAGAACGAACAATTTATCGAAAAATTTGAGCCGCCCCGGACCGGCGACGAGATCCAGGCCCTCTCCACCTCCTTTAAGCAGATGATGATCGATATCACCGGCTATGTGGAGAATCTGGAAATCATGACCCGGGAAAAGGAACGGATCGGCGCGGAGCTCCATGTAGCCACCCAGATCCAGGCTGACATGCTTCCCCGGATCTTCCCTCCCTTCCCGGAGCGCAGGGAATTTGACATCTATGCCTCCATGAATCCGGCTAAGGAGGTGGGAGGAGACTTCTACGACTTCTTCCTGGTGGACAACCGCCATTTCGCGGTTGTGATCGCCGATGTGTCCGGCAAGGGCGTGCCCGCAGCTCTGTTTATGGTGATTGCGAAGACTCTGATCAAGAGCCATGCCCAGTTCGGCAATGAGCCTGCGGATATATTCACCATCACCAACAATCAGCTCTGTGAGGGCAACGAGGCAGGACTTTTTGTTACCGCCTGGATGGGTATTCTTGATTTACATACGGGGGATCTGTCCTGTGTCAACGCAGGGCACAATCCGCCCCTGATTCGCAGAAGGGATGGGGCCTTCGAATACATCAAAATGAAGCCCGGCTTTGTTCTGGCCGGGCTGGAGGATATGCAATATACCCAGACCCAGCTGCACCTGGATACAGGGGATACGCTGTTTCTCTATACGGACGGCGTCACAGAGGCAGAGAATCCCGCAAAGGAGCAGTACGGGGATGCGCGCCTGAGGGATGAGCTGAACCGTCTGGGCAGCCGGGATCCCAAGACGCTGATCCAGGGCATCCGCCAGTCTGTGGCTGACTTCGCGGATGGCGCCGAGCAGTTTGACGATATAACAATGACTGCTCTCACTTACCACGGACCTCAGGATGAGGAGGAAGGAGCTGCCCAATGACGCGAAAGCAGGATCTTCAAAACACCGTGCTGGACTTGTCCCACAAGGTAGTCAAGAGCTTTTACAGCCGCCGTACTGAGACAATTCTTCCCCTTCTGGACGAGCAGTTTCTCTGGATTGGAAGTCTGTCCTTTCAGTGGACCGAGGGGCCGGCGGCCTTCGGCCAGCTCAAGCGCGGGGAGGGAGAAAGCACCTCTGTCCCGGATATAGGGAACGAATACTACAACATTCTGTCGAGCGACGGAAAGTCCTGGGTCGTATGCGGAAGATTTACCGTCTCCCTCCGTGTGGACGCGGATGTAATCTGCCGGCTTCTGATCCGGGTCACCCTGGTCTGGAGCCAGAAGGGAGAGCGATTCTCTCTTCTGCACCTGCACAGCTCCTGCGCCAAGGATTATCCGCCAGCGGGAAATTCCTCCCAGGAGACCCGCTCCTTCTGTCAATACCTGCACGAAAACCTGCATGAGAATGCTGTCTCCCGTGATATGACCCCGGAGACATCCATCCGCCTCAGCCTGCGGGACGAGGCCGGGCATCTCCACTATCTCACCTCAAGCGAAATCCTGTATGTGAAGGCCTCCAACCAGTGGTGCCACATTGTCACTTCCTTTGACCAATTTCTCTCCTTTGGCAGTCTGACCAGCTTTGAAGAAAAGCTCCCCGGATTCCTCCGCATACACCGCAGTTACCTGGTCAACAGCCAGGCCATCGAGAAGCTTCGCTTCAACAGGGTGTATCTTTGGAATCACGAGGAGCTCCCCGTGAGCAAAAAGCGCTACCAGGAGATCAAGAAGGTCTTTAAGCCCTCTCCTCCCCCGGAATCCCTCACTCCGCCTATTTTATTCTAACCTGCCGCATACAAGCCCCTCTCCGGCTCTCAGCGGTTTCTCTGGCGTCCCTGGCCTCCGACGGCCGGGGCTTTGTTCTGCGGCGGCGTCTGCCGGGGCTGCTCCGCACTGCGGGCGGCCCTCGCCAATGTCACTGGATCCCGGCCTCGAAGTGCCTGCCGCCCTGCATGATCCGCCTTCGCAAAATCCATTCCATATTGAATCCAGGAATTCATGGTGTTCTGGCTGCTGTGGGCTCTGGCTGCCTTCATCTGCTCGGATCTTATTCCCAGAACCGTGCTCCCCACACGGTAGAAGAGGTTCTCGCACGGCGCGTATCCCGATGGCTGCGGAAGGCCCTCTGCCAGTGTCTCCCACTTTTCGTTCTCCCACTGATCATCCGGCACCTTTCTCACAAAATCAGAGTTCACCCAATCCCGCATGGTATCCACCCGGTTCCACAGAGCATCCCTCTCCTCCTTTGTGAGCAGATGATGGAAGCGGTAGTCGATAACCTCCTTGTCCAGGCTGTTCAATGCCTGTACCATGGACTCGCTCACCGTCCGGATCATGCCCAGGCGGATTCCGTGATAGCCAAAGTTGTTTACCGTAGACAGGCCAAAGGACATATCATTGTCAATCCCCTTCATGCTTACAATGGCACCTGTCTGGGGATCCGTCTGAAAAATGACGTTGTTCATATGCCGGTCAATCTGCCCGCAGATACAGTCGAGCACCTGCAGATCCGCAATCGTTCGCTTTAAACCGCCGCTGCGCAGGGCTGCTGTCCTCACCTTCTCTTGGCCCTCGCTGTCCCACAGCGCTCCTCCGCTTAAGCCCTCCACAAATTCCATAAGGACGCCTGTTTTCACGGTTCCATCCTGCGTTGTCACCTTTGCCGTCTCCGACCGTGCTGCCGCTTCCGGACAGCCCAGCAGGTCTGCCATGAGGGAGGTTGCGATATTCCGCTCATTCAAATGGGAGCGGCGGTCCATCGGGATCTGCGCTACCGCGGCCACCCTGAAGGAGCCCGTCTTCTTTTCTATGGCTTTAAAAAACCTACGGATCTCCTCGATCTCCCCGCTGTCGGTAAAGGCTGGCTTGTGCCCCTCTTTCGCTAACTCCTGCAGGTATTTATTCACTTCCTGCGGGTCTCTTCTACTGGATAGGCGTATCAGGTTAGTCGCAAAACTGCCGTGCTGAGCGCTTTTTATGAGCTTTGACACATCCTCCCGAGGTATGCTGCTCTCTCCATATGCCAGGTAAAGCATATTCTGCAGAACAGTATCTGCATCCACACGCGCGGCGCCCTTCATCTTCGCACCAGGCAGGTAATCCGGAAGGCTGTCTATAAACGCCTTCGGATCCCGATAGGCTTCTTCCAGGCGCTTCGCGAACTCCCTGTAGGTATTCCTCCTCTTATCCGCCTCCTCCTGTGCCTTGGGGCCCTCTGGAACAAAGATCATCTCCCTCGAGAGATAATCAAATATCTCATCCTCGGTCCGCAGCTCCCGCAGCTTCTCATACAGCGGTATTCCATCTATCCACTCTTTGAACTTTCCCAGCGTATTCCCGCTGAAGGCATGAGGCCTTCCCTCCGCCAGAGCTGCCTCATCCTCCTCCACAGCCCTCTGCAGAATACCGCCCATGCTGTCAACCGGCTTATTCGGATCGTTCCTCCTGTCCTCGGTAAAAATACCGCGGTACCCTTGAATTGTGATATCGCTGCGCGTGCTGGTTCCGGCTCCGATCTCCGCTATTCTCTCCGCCTGGCTCAAATCCAGCCGGCGGGCTTCAGAAAGGATGTCTCCTACGGTTTGCGGAGCACGGGCCGGGCCGGCGGGCTGCATGCGGTCCAGCTCCTTCCACAGCTCCTGGCGTTCTTTGCGCTGCAGCTCCTGAATTTTGCGCACCAGCTCCGCCCGGCGTGTGCCCATATCTGTCTCGTGGGAGCCGGACCGCTCCTTGAGGTATGCGGCACATGACTTCTCCAATCTGTCATAGGCCGCAAGCATCCGCCGGCCATTCTCCGGTGTATTCTGTGCATCCCACAGCTGATTGACCTCATTCAGTGACGCAAGGACTTCCTTATACTCTCTCGAATTGACATGCCACCAATGATCCGCGCTTCTTAGTCCCTTCTGGAGCTCTGAAAAACCCATCGGTCTCCGGCTGCGGTCATCTTCTGTGCCTGGAGGAGCCGGCGCCGCCGTGGGAACTCCCATCTCCTCATAATGCCGCTCCATGCTCCTGTGGGCCTGCTGGGCATCGTAAGCCCGCTTTTTCTCCTCATACTCCAGCCGGCCAGCCTCATAGGCCGCTGTCTCCTCCTTATACGCCCCGAACACTCGGTTGGCAAAGGCCTTCCATCCCCCCAGCTCCTGGGGCCGGACCGGGGGAGAAAGCTGTACTGCCTCCTCCCGCACAAGGCTCTGAGCCCTGCCGTCCGCACCGCGAAAAACCACATGATTGCGGCCGTCCGGGATCTTCGGATTCTCCGTATAGAGAACCTCCTGCCGTATCTTGAGCATGGCATAGGCCATAATCCGCCGGGACTGCTCCCGGCTTAATTCTCCCTGTACTGCTAAGTCGTCCCGAAAAAAAGGAAACGGCCTTCCATTGAGCGCAATCCCGTTCAGGGCCTGCCGCACCTCCTGGCCGGCAGGGTCCCCATTTCCTAAAAATGTCTGGCAAAACTCATCCGCCAGCTCCTCCGCGCGCTGCCGGGAGCTCTCCGGGAAGGCAGCGTTCCTCCCGTAAATCTGATCCAGAAGCTCTTTCTCATATGCGAGAAGAACCCTGTCCCTTGGGTTTTCCTTCAAATTTGGCATACCCTATCCCTCCTTTCATTCATTCATGACGCCTGCAGATTCCGCTCCTCAATCCAATAGATGCCCGCCCCGTCGGAGGGCTCATAGGAAACCAGGGCATCCCCCACAGCTGTCTGCTGATACATCTTGATTCCGTAGCGGTTGTCCCCCTCCCAGCTGTAGTACACCGCCTCCGCCAGCTGATCGCCTGTCCGGCTGATCCTGCGCAGCAGAAGCCGCAGGCACTCATAGTCATACCAGGACACGGATGGCTTTTTCCCCGCCTCCCGGGTCAATCCGGTTTTTAGGACGAGCTGATAATTGCCCCCATTGCGGTTCTGATACAGGGTGAAGAGCTCCGTCAGCTCATCCCCATCCGCCGCACAGAAGCTGATGCGGTCGTCGGAAATCCGGAATCTGCGGATATCCCCCAGATCCCAGTACAGAACCCTCTGTACATCGTTCAAAATGTCCGCATAATCCAAAAACGCGTTCTCATCCGTCGGCGGGAGAAAGGAATTGCGGTTCGGCACCTCCGTCTCAAGGACCACTGCGTTCTCCGTCCATCTTCCGCTTCCATCGATAAAATAGCCGTCCGGCGTAAATCCATCGGCAAGATACGTCCCGTCGTCAAGCCGGTACTCCCACACGCCGTCCTCGATTTCCACCCACTGATCCCCGTAGGCGGCAAAGGACAGCAGCCCGGTCAGGCACAAGGCCGCAGCCAGTATTCGTCCGCGCATCCTATTTTCCCTCCTTCTTTTCCTTGGTGATGGTCAGAATATTCTTTCCATCCTCATACCGGTAGTCCATGCTGTCCGTCAGCGCACGGCTCAGGAAGATGCCAAGGCCGCCGATTTCCCTCTCCTCTGCGCCCAGGCTCACATCCGGATCCTCCCGCTCCAGAGGATTGTAGGGGACTCCCTGGTCGATAAACACAATGGTGATGCTGCACGTATCCGACTCCTCCAGCTGGCAGCGGATAAGCACATCCCCCTTCTCGGGCTTATAGGCATAGTTGGCAATGTTGCAGAAGATCTCCTCCACTGCCAGCTCCACCTCCATGATCTGCTTCTGCTCAAAGCCCGCCTGCTCCAGCTGGGCCGTCACATAGGCTCTGGCCTGCTCCATGTTCTCCAGCTCCGCCCCTATCTCCAATTCCTTCATAACGCGTCCTCCTTAATCGTCGTTGCTCTCTTCCTCTGCCTCCGAGGGAAGGACAATGCCGGAACCGCACTTTTGGATAATGCTCTCCAGCAGCTCCTCCCATGTCATATCATTCTCCTCCAGATACTCCATGTTCTGCACCTGGAGATTGGTAATGATCGTGTAGAATCCAGCGCCTCGGAAGGCTGCCAGCCGCTCTGCCTCCGAATCATAGTGGGCATCCCGATATTCCTGCAGTTCCTGCTTATAGCCTGTATTTTGATAAGCGGCCCCGGAAACCTTGTACTCGATGATCAGCTCCTCCAGCTCAGAGACGCGGTACACCCCTGACAGATCCCCCGCCAGCTCGTCCAGATCCGTCAGCTCCTCCGAAATTCCCGCTGCCTGGCAGAACTCCCGCATTCCCTCCTCCCTGGTGTTGGTGGAGTAGTCCGGGCTCACAAGCTCCAGCATCTCCTGCATGTAGGAATCCCAGCTCTGGCCCTCCGCCCCGTAATGCTCCTTCTCATACCGGGCCTGGAGATCCGCCAGCACCTCCTGGTAAAATACAGATTCCTCCAGCGCCCTCTGGGCCTTGGCCACATCCTGCTTGTCTGCCTGCAGGCGGCCGCTTTCTCCCGTGCTCACGCCGCTTCCCTCTGTCATAATGCTGTTGATAACAGCCATGGAGCCAGAAAGCTCCCTCTGGCTCTCCTGATACCCGCGGTAGAGCGCCCGCTCCTCCGACGACTCGATCCTGTCGACCGCGTAGTCCGTCAATGCCAGCTCCACCAAAATATTCTCAAGATTGCTGGTGTAGGGCGCCCGGATCAGCCGGCCCTCGATCTCCAAAAGATTTCCGCCTGCGGGGGTCTGGCTGATCACGCCCAGCCCGGCCAGGGCGTAGAGCTCCGTGAGCGCAATTCTCTGATTCTGCAGCTTTTCCCGAACCTGCCGGGTATGGTCCCACAGCTCCTCAAAATCAATGGAAAATCCCATCCGTTCGATGAGCCCGCGCAGCTCACCCTCCGCGCTTCCCTCCGCGCCAAAGAACAGGGTCTCAGCCTGCTGATTGGCTGTCTCTCCCGCCTCGTCCGGCTCCACCGGCACATATCCTTTGCCGTCCTCTGTCATCTGTACCCGGTGGGTGCGGCTCAAATACGCATCCGCCAGATCATCGATATAATCATTCACAGCCTCCTTCTCCAGCTCCTGGCCTCTGGCTGCCAGATCCATCTCATAGCACTTTGCCCAGGCAATGTCATTTGGCTGATAAAAATATTCATCCGTCTGATATCCAACCACCATAAAGGATCGGTCCTGGCCAGACCCCTTTCCGGGAAAGCTGGCATAATAGCAGCCGTCCTCCAGGGAGACGCTGAGGCCGCTCCGCAGATTGTAGAGGATGATTCCATTGTACATGGTGGAAATCACAAATTCATTCCGGTTCAGAGGAGCCAGATCGGTGCCGCTGTAGATCTCGGTGTCCTTTCCGCTCTCCAGCTTCTCATCAATGACCGCGTCCTGCTCCTCCCCCACATCGGCCACCTCCTCGCTGGAGACGGTGTCCAGATAGCTTTCCCCGCCGGCAACCGAGATGGTCATGCCTGAGGGCTGGGCCAGATCCTCAGAGGGCGCATATGCTATAGGCTTAAACACACGTTCCTGCCCGGAGCGCTGGTAAAAGGTGATGCCGGTGCTGGTGATCACAGCAGCCGTTTCCGTATTGTCATAATAGTAAAATCCCCCGTCCGTTATCTTGCCCCGGACGCTGGCATCCTCGATGGGACGAACCGCCTGCCCGTCGTCGTAGACAGCCATGGAGAGGGATTCCTCGTCCGGCGTATCCGGCTCGGACACATCCTCCAGATAGAGCACCCCGAAGCTTCCGGAAGGAATGACCTCCGCGTCCGTCTCCTCGCCCTCTATCCAGAAAACCATTGTGTCATCCGCCAGCGTGAGCTCATAGGTCAGCGGTACACTAGGGGTTGTCTCTGTGACCTCCACCGTGATGATCTCGGTCTCCGTCTCCCCTTCCTCATTCTCTGTCTCTACCTCCTCCTCATAGTAGAAGGTGCGCGTCAGGGGCTCTGTGTACTCCGCCACCTGAATCTCCGGCCGCTGCGCGTCTCTGGCGGCCAGCCTGCCTGGAATCCGTATATCCGCAAGCCTGGTTTCTGTCTCCCCATTTTCATAGACCGTGGTCTTTCCCGCAAAGAGAGCCTCCAGCGCATAGGTATCCTGAAAATACGGCAAAAGCGTCAAGAAATTTGACAGCGGCGACTCGTTCGTCTGGTCACGGCTGCTCCATGCTCCCATACCCATAGGGGGAATCCTTATGCCGCCCTCCTCCTGGAAGTAGAGAGCCATCGCAGTCTTTACCGTGTAGTACCACTCCTCCCGCTCTTCCAGAGAGAGACTGTTCCAGAAGGCGCGCGGCTGATAGAATGGCCGATAGTGCAGGAAGGAAAAAATCGACCAAAAAACGCGGTAATTCCATCCAAATCTGCGCATGAGGTAATCCTCTGTGCCATGCTGTATCAGCAGGTCATAGTTCTCAAAAATCCAGTCTGACAGATGATCATCATATACCTCAAAAATGTCCGGCACGCCCCAGAGCTCCAGATTGAGCGCATTGCCTGCCGTATAAAAATAGGTGAACAGGTCCCTGCAGCCTCCCGCCGCTCCCGTCTTGAGGCGGTCCATGGTGACATTCTTCTGGTAATCCTCCATCTCCTTCTTACTGGAAAAGGTGGCTCCGTCGTATTCCAGCCAGGCAGCCCTCTGCCTCTCCCAGTTTTCATTGGTGGAGGTAAAGCGGATATTTTCCTGATTATTACCCCCCACATTCACATTGTAGCAGCAGAGAACCGCGCGGAAGCTGCTGCTCTCCAGCTCCTTGTCATTTTCCGAAAAGCTGTCCAGATCGATTCCGTCATCCCCCTCCTTCTCCAGCTCAACTGCAATGGGGATATACAGATAGCGGGCTCCGTCCATGACCACATCGCTGATGGTGACATCCGCCGTATAGCCGGATTTCGCGTGCCGCTCGATGAGCTTCTCCACCTCCTGGTTCACCACGATGTTGTAGTCATAGGACCAGACCTCCTCCCCCTGGGAATTGAACAGATAGCCTATATTTTCCTGATAGAGAAAATACAGCTCCTGGCCGGAGAGCTTCTGGGCCATCAGGCGGTTTTCCGTGACGCTTCCCGAAATCGTTCCCAGCTCCTCGTCCACCTCCTTCTCCACTGCCTCCGCGTCAATGCCGCTCTCCAGGCAGGTGAAAAATACATGGTACGCCCCTGTGTCCGGGCGGTAGGACATGAGCACCGTAACCAAAAGGCTGGTGTCCTGGGTTTCCGTGGCTGTCCGTGTCTCCAAGTCCTCCCCGTCTCCCACGTCCCCCACCGCGCTTACCGTAAGGCCCTCGCTCTCGTCGTCGGGTCCATAGTAGGGCGTTTTGTAGGCGTAGATAAAGCCCACGTCCTCCTGGTAGTCCAGCACCTTAAAGTCAACCATCTCGTCCGGCTTATTTTCATGGCTCGGCAGAATATAAAAGGCATTGAGGCCTTCGATCTGATATTTTTCATAATCAAAGGTTTCCTCGGCCTCCTCCACCTTCTGCTCCACGTGATCAGAAATAGCAACGGGAAGGGTGGGCGGCTCGTAGTTCTTCACTGACAAGTCGCCCTTTAAAATAATAGAATTGCATCCTGTAAACAAAACACATGGCAGAATCAAAAATAAGCATAATATTCTTTTCACAAAACGCAAGACGTTCTTCCCCTCCTCTCCTTTAGCCGGAGCGGGAAATGAGGCCGCAAAAGAGGGCCTCACCCCCGCTTCTCTGCCGTCTGATCGGCTGCCGTTTTAGTTGGAGCCGCCGTCAAAATCAATAGAAATATCTGTATCGGCGCTCGTGTTCATCCAGCTGGTCAGAGCCGGCAGCATCAAATTCAGAGCCGCAATGAGCACGAAAATCAGCACAAAGCCGATAATCGCGTTCTTTAACGCGCCCTTCGCCTTCTCGCGGTCCTGAGGCTCCTCCGCCTTTGCCAGCTTAGCGCCCAGGATGATGCAGTAGATTACGCCCAGGGCCGCCACGATCATCAGAAGGGGACCCGCCGCCATATTGATCAGCTCAACAATGGGGCCTGCTGCTGCCTGGAAAGGGTTGCTGGAACTTAATAATACAGGTGTCATATATCTTTCCTCCTTTTTATTGTGCACAGCCGTTTTGAACAGCTGCTGCTTTATTATAAAACCCTCATATGCCTGCGCCAGTAGAGGATGGTTCCTCCCGCAGCCGCAGCCAATAGAACAGGTATTATAATCATATAGCCGCTCCAGATGGAAAAGCCTTTCCGGAGCGTAAAATCATATTCCCGGCTGTTGCCAGCCTGATCCGTAACAGTAATCACATATCTTCCATCCATGGCCAGGCGCGAGCCGTAAGCCTCCGCCTGCTGGCCATTCCACAAAATATCGATCTGGCAGTCCGGGTCCGATGGGGTGAAATCCAGATAATCCTCCGCCCTTCCCCCGCTGATATCCTCAGAGAACCACAGCGCCGGGGCCGTGGTGTCCCGTGTCAGGCCCATGCTCCAGCGCGCCCCTGCCTCGGGAGCCAGAAAGGTGATCTCATAGGTGCCATCCAGCTCCAGATGCGCGAAGGACGGATCCGCAGTCCCCAGGGGAACACCATTCCAGCTCACAGACTCCACCTCAAATCCCATAGGCGCATTGATGTGGCTGACATTCTGCGGCCGGGAGGAATAGAGAACAAAGCAATAGTCAATGCGGTAGCTGGTGTCCCCATTAAGTCCCAGCTCATTGTCCCACATGGTGATGCGGTAGCTTCCCGGCTGGGTAAAGACCAGTCCCTCGGAAAAATCCTGGGGCTCCCCGTCCTTTAACACCCGGTAGACATTCATGCTCCTGGATGTCTCCACCTGTGCACGGATGCCCGCCCATCCTCCGAAGGGAACCGTCGATCGAAAATACTCCCCATCCGGAAGGGTATAGGTAAACTGCCCGGTCTCTGCGCTGTAGGAGAGCTCCATCTCCGGGTTGCTGACCTGCACCACGTTCTCGCGGTCATAGCTGGCCATATCCCCATATGAGTTTTCCACGGTGAAGTGAAAGACGCCATAGCCTCCCTGCTCTGCCCCGGCTTTATAGATCCGCAGCTCATAGGAGCCGTTTTCCAAAATCACGCCGTCATTGAAATCCGCCTCGTATCCGTCCCGGAAAAGCTCTGCCTCACAGCCGTCCTCCAGGGAGAATACCGCCGCGCTCAAGGTCTCCCCGTCCCTTCCATTTACAGTAAATGTGCCGATGCCAGGTATGGTGTACTCATACCCATTTCCCACATCCTCCGCCGTGAGGACGCATTCCAGCTCGATCGGATCTGCCTTTGAGGGAACCGCTGGTCCCAGCACCGTGCAGAAAAAGCATGCTGCCAAAATCAGGCAGGTTTTCCCCATTCTCATAATGTCCTTCCCCCGGTCTGCATAACCGGCTCCTGGCGTCTGCGCTCCGGCTCCCTCTGTCTCTCCATGCCGCGCTGCCGGGCCGGCCGGGCTGCCCGCCGGGCCTCCCTTGCCTCCTGCTCCTGGCGCTCCAGCTCCTTAAGATTGGTCCGTCTGCGGAATGGGTTCTCCTCCTTCTTGACCTGTGCGGCCTTGCTTCTGGCCTCATTGGGGGTATAGCCCTCCCTGGCCCTGCGCTCCTTCTCCGCTCGAAGGCCCCGCAGCTCGCGCTCCCAGATCGCCCGGTTTTTCGGGCTGTCAAAATAGGCCATTGCTACTCCTCTCCTTCCGTCTGGGCGGGAAGCTCCTCCTCAGCCGTCTCTTCCCCGCCCGCCTGGGCCATCTCGTCCAGATACTGGCTGATCACCTGATTCATATATCCAGCCAGCTCCTCCTGCCCCAGAGGAAAGAGGGCCACATAGGCTTCCCTGGGTCCGCCCAGAAGCTCCTGAACCTGTACATCCTCCGAGAGGAGTCCCAGAGCCTCCCGCTCCGTGCAGACCGCTGCGGCGATTACCTCCTCCGCAAGGCCAGCCGGAATGCCCGCGGAGTCCGGATATTCCGAAACATTCACATCCTCCAGGCCCGGTATCTCCACCCGAAGGTTGGAGGGGACCGCCTGGGTAATCCCCACATTCATCTGGGAAAAGCCTGCCAGCGTGTCCGTATAGTCATTCCTTCTGGTGACCAGGTACAGCCCTTTTTTGCCGTAATTTCTCGTGGACAGATACCGCTGGCTGTACGCGTCGTTCTCCGCAATCCGGCCGACGGCCGCATCCACGGTGCCTGCATCCAAAAGCTGCAGAAGCTCCTGCGTGCCGGAGACCTCCACATACTCCACGGTGACATCCAGGGCATCTCCCAATGCATTTACAAGCATGGGCTCAATGCCGCTGTACGTGTCTCCCTCCTTGGAGGCAAATATATCCCCTCCGTTTACGATTCCCACAGTGAGGACGCCGTCCGCCACCGCGCTCACCGTCTCCTTTTTCTCTCCCCCGCCGGAGCATCCGGCCATGCAGAGCGCTGCCGCAGCAGCCGCTGTCCAAATGGCCATCCATTTCCTTTTCATGTTCTTCCGCCTCCATATTACATTGTAAATAAATCTTCGATTCCCTCAGCCGCAACAATATCCACGCAGGTGCGCTCGGACGGGGACGTAATTACAAAGGCGCGGCCCCGGCCGTTGTTCACGATATCCTCCTGCTCGCTCTCATTGATGGCTCCCGCCTTCTCATACAGCTTGCACAGATCCTGCATATCGTTGGGCGCCAGAGGGAAGATAAAGGAATACTGGCTGGCATTGATGATTGCCGTGGACTTGCGCGCCAGCTCCTCGGTTCCCACAAAGTCCTTGATATTCTGGGTGATTACCATCTGCATGCCGTTGTACTTGCGGATCCGCTTCGCCAGCTGATACATAAAGTCCAGGGCAATGGGATACTTGCTGTCGATAAATACATGGGCCTCGTCGATGACCACCACGATCTTCCGGCTGGCCTGATACTTGATGTTGTAATCCCTGTTTTTAATAATCTCGTTGTCCAGCCACTTGAGCACCAGAAGCATCTGGGCATTTGCAATGGTATTGTTCTTATTCGCCAGCAGGGACTGGAAGTTAAACACGATAAAGTTTTCGTTGGTGCTGATGCTGGCCGGCCCGTTCCACAGAACAGAATTTCGTCCGCCGGTGGCGAACTTGGAAATATAGTTGAGCAGCACCCGCAGGTTGCTCTTGCTGTATTCGCCGCTGGTCAGCTGGAAATCGTTGAGGATCTTGTCGTACAGGTCATCAAATGTGGGGAAGTCCTCCGGTGTCAGCCGGCTTAAATCCGTCATGTCGTCAATTCCCTTTGCCTCATACATGCGGATGGTAATATTGTTCAGATACTCCAGGGCATCTGCGTCGATTCCCGGAAGGATCTGCCGGTAAAACTCCTCCAAGAACTGCAGGTGGGTGGTAAAGCTGGTAGCAGGTCCTCCCTCCTCCATCTCTGCATCCGCTGCGGCCATATCATCGTCCCCCTCCTCATCGGAAAGGGTTGTGATGATGTGGAAGGGATTTAGGCGTCCCTGGGTGGCGCTTCCCACGTCGATCACCTTGCCGTTCATATTGAGAGCCAGCTTGGAATACTCATTCTCCGGATCCAAAATGAAAATCTTGCTGTTCTCCGCCGCCAGCTGAGCCAAAATGGTCTTGGTGGCATAGGATTTGCCGGAGCCGGATTTTCCGATAATCACGGTATTGCTGTTGACGCGCTCCCTGTCTCTCTGGAAAAAGTTGATAAACACGGGAATACTCCCGGACTGGCCGATATAAATGCCGTTGTCGTCGCAGAGGCTCTTAAACACATAGGGGAAGGCCGCTGCCACGGAATTGGAGTGGATGCCCCTCTGGTATTTTTTAAAGGCGTCGTATCCGGAAAGCTGGGAGGAGCTGTAGGCCTCAAACTGCTGAAGCATCATATCCGTCACCTTAAAGCCCTCCTCGGACAGCTCCCGCCGCACCTGCTTTTTAAAGCTGGTGACATTCTTCTTTTTGACGCCGCCGGGCTGCTTCATCTCCTGGGACAGCTCATAGTCGTCCACTGTCACATAGGTGCTGACATTGAACAAAATCTCATTCTCTCCCTGCAGGAGCCGCAGCACCTCGGAGAGGGTGTCGATGTGCATGGACACCTCCATGAGCTTACTGGTCTTGCCTGTATTGGCCTCCTGCTCCCGCAGCTCGTCGATGGATCGGTCGATCTGACGGATGCCCTTGTAGCGGTCTATGGGGGTCATCTTTAAGACTACCTTGGTTCCCAGGATATTGAACAATGTGCTTCCCCAGGCATTTCCCACCACCATGGGGTAGTCCCGGAGCCTGAAATTATGGGTGATCAGATCATCATACTGTACGGTGCGTGAGGAGAAGCGAACCGTGTCCGGCAGGATCCAGTCCATGTACTCCTCCGGGCTGAGGCTCTTTGCCTCCCTCTCGTCAAACTCCATGCCGTAATTGTACTTTAAGAATACGGCCAGCTCGGGCCCCTTTAACTGATGGCAGATCATGTTGTTGGACGCGAAGGTGGCGATGGCGTTCTCAATCTGTCCCTGGAGGAAGTTTCTGTCCTTGTAGAAAAACATCAGGTAGTGAAAGGGCATGTAGACCTTATTTTTATAGTCAAAATCCTCCAGCTGCCGGATTCGGTCGTAGACAATCCCCACCCGGGTGGTCAGCTCCTCGTCTGTCAGAAGTCCGTTCAGGTAGGCCTCCTTCAGATCGTCCAGCTTCTTCCTCTCTGACTCGATAAATTCATCGTAAATCACCGGACGATCCAGCTTGACCATGCTGATCACCTCGTCAGCCGCTGAGGTTCTCAGAATTGCCCCCAGGCAGCGGTCGATCACGCTGTTCTGCCGGTTCTCGCTGTAAAAGCGAAACTCCACAGAGGGAATACTCATGACCACCGCACTGTAGGAGGAGCCATAGACAATGTAATTGCCGTCAATTCCCGTAAAGGGCGTGATATCCTCCAGAGATATCCCCGGCAGGCCCGCAGGCCCCTTCCTTCTGCCGCTGCCAAGAGAGAGCTTCTTTTTCTTGCCAGCGGCCTGCTCCTCTGCCTGTTCCTGTGCCTGCTCCTTTTTTTCCTGAAGAGCGGATCGTTTATAGAATACCCGGTATCTCCCCAAGTATTTCAGCACATTGAAAAGAAGAATATATCCCTTATCGTCCTCGATGGGAACCACAAGGCCCACTGTGATAAGCAGAGCAATTACGGAAAGAACTAGATTCCCTGGGAGATTGGAGACCAGAAAGGAGGCGCTGATGCCCATGCCGGCGCCTGCCACCAGCACATCCACCAGTTCAATTCCCTTAAACAGCTCCATTCTCACCTTTGTGCGTTTTGGTATGATTCTCATCTATCTTCTCCTTCTCCGTGGGATTCGCTCCCCCGCGGCCTTTCCTCTGTCCCGCTTTCCTCTGCCGGATGCTGCTCAGCTTGATCCTGCCGGGCCGGAGGCTGCTCCTGTCCTCTCTCCCGGGCCGGTTCCGGCGATCTGCTGGGAGCGGGCGGCGGGGTCTGCGGCTCGCTGCTGGGTGCCGGCGGCGGGGTCTGCGGCCCGCTGCTGGGTGCCGGCGGCGGGGTCTGCGGCTCGCTGCTGGGTGCGGGCGGCGGGGTCTGCGGTCCGCTGCCGCTGCTCACATCGATTGTCTGACCTTCCTCCGGCCGGTATGCCTGGTACACGGTATGCCGCTCCGGGTGGAAGGCGCCGTCCTCCTCCTGCGCGAACGCGCCGTAGGTCACCGTGGAATCCACTCGTCTCCGTCCCTCGTCATCATAGCTCAGCGCGCTGGATGTCGTCCAGGTGTCCACATGGGTCTTCCGGTATTCCCCGGATTCCGTGCGCTCATATTCCGCGCGGAAGCCGAAGCCCTCCCGCTTCGTTCTCACATACTCGCCGTCCTGATTCTTTCCATAATAATCAAAGCCCTTCTGAAGCGTCTCCACCCTGCCCGTATCCTGGTCAAACCGTCTCTTAAGGAGAGAAGCACCCAGCTTCAGATCGCTGCAGTACATGCTGCCGAACTGGCGGCTGACTGTGCCGTCCGGATTTTGCGTGACCGTCTCCGCCCGCTTAAACCGCAGGGCGCTTCCGATCTTCACCTTGGAGACATGGAAGCCGCCGTCATCTCCCCGTTTCAGCCGCACAAAGGGAAGAGAAATCTTGTCCGCCGCACCGTTTGCGCCTTCCCGGTATCCCACGCCTAAAACACGGGCGTGGAAATTGTTGTTGGCATCCCGGCCAAAGGTGAGGGCCTTTCCAAAATTGGCTCCCAGATAGCGGGTGCCGCCCTTGGTCCGGTTCAATGTAATGCGTCCCTTGCTGCCGAGGGTTCCCAGCAGGGCGGCCCTTGAGACCCCAGAGCCTGCCTTTGCTCCCTTGATACCGGGCGATGCAGCCTTTGCCCGCTGGCTTGCCAGGGATACGCTTGATTTTGGAGCACCGGCCGGCTTGATTCCTGGTTTAAATTGGGACCTTGCTCCGGCGCCGCTTCCGCCCGCCCCAGGCTTCCTGCCTCCGGCGCCGCTTCCGCCGGCCCCGGGCTTTTTGCCTCCGGCGCCAATTCCTCCCGCCCCGGGTTTGTTCCCAATTAGCGGCTTGCTCTTCGGGGACATGCCTCCCGCTCTCGAGCCTCTATTCAGTGTCTCCGCAATTCGATTGTCCGAGGCCTCGCGCGCGTTTCTCCGCTCCATGCGGTATTTTCCTATGCCGCCGGCAATGCCCCCTGCCACTCTGCTCCCCAGCTGGCCCGTGAGCCTGACCGCATCATGGATGCCGGAGGTCACAGAATTCGCGGCCTCATGCTCCGCTGCTCCAGCCTGGTAATTGAGAAGCTGTGTGATGGTGGGGCCGGCCTTGATTACTGCCCAGGCTCCGCCCAAAAGAAAGATCAGGCGGATCAGATAGTCAGCCTCCGGCGTGCTGCTCTGCACAAAGGAGATCCCTCCGCCCATCACCACCGGGCAGAGAAGCATATAGATCTCCATGGCAATCACGCTTCCGAAGCCGCTGAATACCTTTGCAACAAACATATCCTGCCACGCCTTGAATTTCTCCCCGTCGTCCAGAGGCATGGCGGAGACAAAGAGGGGGGAGGCGATGAACAGCAGCAGGACCTCAAAGATCCGGCAGATAAAATTCACCAGACAGATCGCCATTATGATCAGCATGAACAGGCTGGCCCCATATCCAACCAGATAGTCAAAGCGTGCAAAATTAAAGCTGCTCTCCACCTGGTCCAGATTGGCATAGCTCTTTTCCCCTGTGTAAAACGGCCGCCGGTAGCTGTCATTGATTCCAATGCTCGTGGACGGCGTCACCGGGGTATCACCGTCTTTAGCGGTCCCGCTGATATTGAATTCCGCACTTTTGGAGGCGTCCAGGGAGGCTACCACAAAAATCATCCGCGAAAACGTGGACTCTCCTCCTCCCAGAGCCATGTTGACTCCCTCCAGAACCCGCCCTGACATGGTAATCAGGAAAAGGCAGCAGATGGGAATCAGAGCAAAGCGGAGCATCGCCTGAAAGGTCGCCCGCAGCACCTTGGACACGGGACGCGGGTTGTCGCTGTCCAGCTCCATCATCGACCGAGCCGTGGCCAAAACAGCAAACACAAAGGTCAGGCAGAATCCAAGGATGGTAATAATCAGTACCGCCCACTGTATCGTATCCACGCGGAACAGCATCTCTATGAGAGGAAGCTCATAACTTCTGTAGGTAACGCTCTGAATCCCTGCAAATATATTGAAGGCGTTCTGCATAGCATCCACAATCTGCAGCAGAGATACCAATATGGAATAAAAAATCTTGGCAAAAATCTCAAAGATCAGATCCAGGGTGCTCTCGATAATCGGCCACAGCACGCTTTCCAAAAGGGGGCCCAGAATGTTGTCAAACAGCCACCCCAGAACAGTCTCCAAAAGGGAAGAGAGAAACTTAAATACCGGCGAAAGGATGGCGTCGAAAATGGCATTAAAAATTGTTGAAAGAAGTCCCAAATATACAATTTCCATCTATTTCCCACCTACTTTCCCGTATATGCCTGGCTTTTGGTCTGATATTGGCTGCTGCCGCTTTTGCCGGCTCTCCTGGGCTGCTGCGGCTGGCTGCTCCCGCCTCCCGCAAGCTTGCTCTGAATGCCGCCCATCACCTTGCCGCTGATAAAGGATCCAATGATCCCGCTCTCCGCCATAGATCCGGCCGCCATGGGATTCATCACGGAAACCAGAAGCAGGCGGCTCTTATAGACCGCAAAGGCGCCTCCGATCACGATAAATAAATTGATGCACATCTCCGTATAGGTATTGACATTGTAGTCTATCTGCCCGCTGACCAGTGTGGGAACCAGAAGGAAATAGAGCTTCATGGCAATAATCGGTCCAAAGGCCGACACCATCTGAGCCACGAACATCTCCCTCCACTCCCTGAATTTTCCTCCGTCGTCCAATGGCATATATGCCACAAAAAACGGGCTCACCATATACAGCAGAAGAATCATGATAATCCTCTGGATAAACTGCAGAATGGAACACAGCATTAAAATCGCCACCAGAATGGAGCTGGCATAGGCCAGTATGTAATCAAATTGCTCAATATTAAAGTCTTCCTTTACGGCTTCCACATCCTCGTATTTCTGTCCTGCGGAGTACTCCTCCCGGATGCTGTCGCTCTTTGCTCCCTGGCCGGCCGCCGAGATAAAGAGGACGTCGCTCATACTGGTGCTGGCGCTCTGGTCCACCATGGAGCTGTTGATCACCACGGTAATCTGCGTCACCATCTGCAGCATAAACAGGCAGGTGATGGGGATCAGCATAAAGCTCACCGCAGCCTTCGCCGCCTGCCGGAGCACGGAGCTGATCGGCGACTTATTTTCAAACGTCATATCCGACATGGAGCGCATGACCGCTATCAGGGTGGTCAAAAAGCTGAGAACAACCGCCACGGCCGTGATGACCAAAAAGGCCTTCTGCACCGGCTCTATCCGGAAAAAATATTCCAGCAGCGTGATATTTTCGCTCAAGTTCTGCACGTGCACCGGGCTGATGCCTGAAAACACATTGAAGATGCACTCCAGGAAATAGATCAGCTTTAAAAAGATCACCCATATCTGCAGCAGGAAATTCGACAGGATCTCGTTGATCAGCGCCCCTGTTGCATTGATCAGGACATTTGCCACGTCACGGATGACCGGGGCCAGAACTGAGTCAAATACAGCTCCGAGTATATCCTGCAGAAGTGATGTAAAACTTAAACCAACAAACTCCATTCTGTCCTCCCACAAGGCAGGGAATCCATCCTCTTTAACGCACCTTAATCTGACTTCTCACTCTGCGTACAAATACAGCCACAGCCGCAATCAGCAGGATCACAAGGACGATCGCCAAAATTGCTCCCATGTTGAAATGGTACTCCACCGTAAATTCCGCGTAGCCCATATTCCCAGCCGCGTCGTAGGCCTCCAGGCGGTAATCCCCGCTTCCCGTCACCTGAGCAGGGATGCCGCTGTCATCCAAAAGCTCCCCATTCCGGTACAGATGGCAGTAGGCTATGTCGTCGGACTGGTAGAGGAAGCTTGCTGTCTCGCCGTCGACCGCCAGGCGGAAGCGCGGCTGGAGGCTGTCCTTCTCGATGGATGTCCGCAGCTCACCCACAGCGTCCTCCTCGTCCCTGAGAAGAATGATGTATGTACCGTCCTCTTCCAGATAGCAGAACCGCCGGTTCTCAGAAATTCCCTCCTGAACCTCCTGTCCGTCCCTGGACACGCCGGAAATCACAAAGCCCTGGGGCGCGTTGAAAATACCCATGTCGTTGATCGGGTGGGTCACGATGCGGAAATGGAACACCGGACGCCCGCTGGTTCCGTACTCTCCCAGGTACACGGCAGTCTCCTGGGAGGGATAAATCATATAGCTTCCGTGCTCCTCAAAGCTCTGCCCCGGCTCATATTCCATGGGCTCGCCGTCCCGAAGCACGGTAAACGTGATCGGATCGCTGGTCTGGAGCGTAACCGGATTGTTGGTCACCATTCCATTGGCCACATTGGTGTAGAAGGATGCTCCGGTCAAAAGCTCATTTTTAAAATAGCCGGATGATGTGTCATAGTAGGAGGAGAGTCCGGTCACCTCGCTGTAGTGCTCCTCGTCCGCCCGGGACTCATTCACGCCCAGCGCCTCCTCGATGCTCTGGTTCAGTGCCTCCTCGTTCAGGCTGCCGTCTTCATTGAAGACCTCACCAAGGGATTCCTCGGTCTGGGTCTCTTCCGGCTGAACCTGAAGTGCCTCTGTTTCCTCCGGCTGGCTTTCCTCCTCCGTCTCCTCTGTGAGAAGGCCTTGGCTTATCCGGTTGGCAAAGGCCTCCGCTCCCTCGTCCGCCTCCTCTGCCGCCTGCGGAAGCTTCTCCTGAATCCGGAACCGGAAGACCGCGCGGTAGATGGTCTGCTCTGAAAAAGGAAGGGAATCGTCGTTTACGCCAGTCAGCGTCAGCATGTAGGAGCCTCTGCCCCCGACCGCCTGACCGCTTGTATAGGGGATCTCCACCCCGTCCTTTGTCATCACATAGCTGAGATCTGCAGGGATCTCCACTGTCACCGGCTTATCCGTGACCCCCCCGTTTTCCACATTGGAATAGAGAAAATAACGATCCCCCAGTGCCTCCTCATAGACACCGAAGTCCTCATGGTACTCCTCTGAGAGGCTCACATCCTCCACACTGGGTCCCGCGCTGCCGCTGTCGTCTATGATCTCCACCTCTGCGGCCGCGCCGGGACCTGTCTTGCGGTCCTCCTCCCGGTAGGTTCTCCCGGTCTCATCATCCTCCTCATCCTCGTCGTCAGTCCTGCTTCTCTGGCTGACCACTCGGGAGGTGACGCCGCTGCGCGAATTTACAATCCGGTCATACGTGGAGGTCTCCTCCTCGCCAAAGGCGGTACCGCCCGCCGCAGCCGCCAGAATCAGGCCGCTGATAAGGCAGACCACCGCTCGTTTCATCCATATCGTGCGCTTCATTTTATCCTCCTCGTTCCGCCCCATATTTCTATCAGCCCTGAGCCGCCATGGATCCCTCGGGTCCCATGGGGCCGCCAAGTGCCTGGGCATCCTCATCCTCCGCGCTTTCAAGCACCAGATAATTTCTCTCCTCCAGATCGTAGAACACATCGTCCCCAAAGAACGCGTTGCTGCGCACCTCCGTCAGATCCATGGTTCCCATCTCATAGAGAGGGCATTTATAGCTTGGCGTAAACTTTGTCTTCAGCGGGTAATTTCCAAAGGTCACAATAATGGCATTTCCCGTATCCTTTTTGTTGTTCAGCTTCATCAGCTCGGAGGGGTAAATCAGCGGCCGGTCCTGAATCTGGCTGGTATAATTTACCTGTCCTGTGGTGTCGTGCGTGGAAGCGGATACGCTGGTGGTGGCCACGGACATATTGCCGCAGAGCTTTGAGAATTCCTCGCAGGTGGCGATATCGTTGGAGCCGATGAACATCTTGATGCCGCAGTTGCTCTTCACAATATCCGCCACTGTATCCCCGTATACATTGTTTAGCTGGGCATAGGACTGCACCACCATGTGGAACCAGATCTTCCTGCTTCGTCCTACCGTAATCATCTTGTCAAATTTGTCTATCTTGGGCATATTTCCGAACTCATCCAGAAGGAAATATACATTTCGCGGAAGGGACAGATCCTCCCGGGCAGACGCCACCTTGATCAGCGCCTTATAAATGCAGAGAATAAACACGGCTGCCAGGGCATGCCGGGTGTCCTTCTCATCCGGTATCTTTAAGAACAGAGCCGTGGGCTCCGAGGCAAAGCGCTCCGGTTCGATATCCGTAGCGGATGTAAGAGCGCAGAGTCCCTCGTCGTTGAACATGGAGAGCTTGTCAAAGGCAATGGACATATAGCTCGACAAGGTCTGATCCGCCGCTGAGAGCACCTGGCGGGACAGGCCCACTGCCTTGGAGAGCTTCGATCTGCCCTTAAAGTAATCCTTTAAGGCTGCAAATTCATTTTCTGAATTGCTGATGGCCTTGTTGATATTATAGAAGCAGAATTTGTCCCTGGTCATCTCCAGCTCCGGATTCTCGCTGTCCTCCAGCATGGCCAGGCAGGTGGCCATGATGATGGACCGTGCGCCCTTCTCCCACACCGGATCGTCCTTGGACTCCACCGGACAGATGACGCTGATCAGGTCATTCAGGTCCTCATAGAGCTCATCGTAGATCTTCTGCTTTTCAATGCGGATCTTGTTGATCAGATCCCGCCGGGAGGCGTAGGCCCTTCCCTCATACTCATACCAGACCTCCCCGTAGTCCTCCTGGGAGTTTACAAGCTCCAGCTCCTCCGGATTTACGGCATCCGTGCGCTCGTAGATCTCATCCCCGGTTTTCAGGTAGAGCTGATAGCGGTCATAGATATCCCCCAGGGGATTCCATCGGAAGGAGCTGTAGGGATCTCTGAGGTCCAGCACCATCACGTTGTATCCATGCTCCTTTAAAAACTTCGAGTGAAGCTGAAACAGCTCCCCCTTGGGGTCTGTACAGATCATGGAGGACCCTGCGCTGGTATGGCCCAGGATCTGAATCACAGGATTGATAAAGGTGGTGGTCTTGCCGCTTCCGGTGGCGCCGATGATCAGGCCGTGGGCCGGAGCGGAAAGGTTGATGTCCAGCTCCTTCTTTTTGTGGCTGTACACCGCGTACATGGGGATTCCGTCCTTCTTTTCCTCCTTCAGCTTGGTAAAGAGCTTGTGGGGGAAGAGCTCATTTTTCTCCTTATCATTCATAAAGCGGGAATTCTCCAGGGCACCCTCAATCCGCTTGGCCTTTCCCTTCAGCATCCGCTTGGAGGCTCTGGCCGTGCTTCCTCCGAAGACCAGGAAAAGGAGGGCGATAAGCGCGGTCTCCACCAATCCCGTCAGATACGTTATGGGCGAAAGCAGAACCGAAGCGTTAAGCGCAATCCTAAACCCATTGCCGGCCAGCATTTCGGTCACGCCGCTTATTGCCATTCCTGTCATGATCCCCAATATGAGAATCGATGCCAGTGCTCCCAGAGCGTAAAATCCGGCTTTTTTGATCCAATCCATACCCTCGTCTCCTCTCATCCTCTATGCCCGTCTCCTGCCTCCGCAGCTCCTCTGCGGTGATTCTTGTCCTGGACATGGCACGCTGTTCTTCCTCCGCGGCCCTGCAGGCCGCCGTATAGTCCGCCCGGTGGCTGAGCCTGACGCCGGGGACCTTTCCCTGGAGGAAATCCGCAAGCTCCTCATTCTTCACCTGGTTAAATGCCCGGTAGTCGCCGCCCTGCCGTATATAGGCCGCCTGCCCCCGGGTAACGCTCTCCAGCGCTTTTCCCGCTGCCGCCTTATAATAGGGCGCATTGACATAGTACAGGGAGCAGGAGCAGCTCTTTAGCTGCCGCTCCTCTTCTCCGGTCTGCGGAAGCATACCCCTTTCAAAGGCTTCTGTGGCAAAATAGCTGCAGATATCGACTGCCGCTCCTCTCGCTCCGGCCAATACCTCCAGGCGCTTCCATTGCTCCACAATATCTGTCTTCTCCCTGCCTGACTCAATGGAGAGCAGTGTGTTGACCTGATCCCGAAGAGGGCCCTGCACACTCCTGGCAAGGGCCATGGCGGAAAATCCCTGCTTTAAGAGCCCCGGAACCTCCCGCCGGATGCTGTCCGCGTCCGTATACTCAACTACCGGGACAATCTGCCTGTCAAACTGCTCCAGCATCCTTGCCAGGCGGAACGCAGCATTTTCCAGGCTTCCCCCTGGCCGCAGGCCAAAACACGCTTCAAAATCCTGCTTTGTCTCCTCCTGCCCGCAGCTGGCTTCATACAGATCCCGCAGTGCCTGCGTAATCTCCGGATTATCCGTTAAAAGGAGGCCAAGCCCCTGCTCCTGTCCAGGGCTGTATGCCATTCGTCCAAAATCTGCTTCCCTTTGGCTTAGATTGCATCCCCTGAGACTCACCTCAGCGCTCTCCCTTATCGCTCTCCTGATCTCCGGATTCGACAGCGCCTGCATCTGCGCCTGGCTTAAAACCACCTCCGGTTCCGGCAGAGGAGGTCCATCCGCCTCCCCCAAACCGGGCGCATCTATGATTTTTTTCTTAAAAAAGTTCGGAAAAAAAACCACTCCCGGTCCCCCCCTTATCTTCTCAGCTTCAAAGGCGTGTCTGCTCCCGATAGCTCCGGGCGAGCAGAATACACACCAGAAGGCCAATCAGGCCGTAAGCGGCGATCAGCCATGGGCTGCCAAACAGCAGATCCCAGATTCCCTTCTGTCTGCCTGCCAGCCAGACCAGGGCAGAAAGCAGATTAAAGCCCACGTGCAGAAACAGGCAGTACAGAATGTTGTCCTCGCGCATCGATATATAGGCCAGGATCATCCCCATAATAAATGCGTATACGATCCAAAGAGCCTGTCCGTGGCACACGGCAAAAATCAGGCTTACAAAAAGTGCTGCGGTCCGCTCTCTGAAGGTCTCCAGAAAAATATTCAGCATATAGCCGCGGAAAATAATCTCCTCGGCTAAGGGCGCGGTGATCACTGTCGTCAGAATGGTGAACAGCATATCTCTCCCGTTGAACATTGTCTGGGATGCCTGGGTATAGGACTCTGTAATCCCCCAGCTGGGCAGGATCGTCAGGACAGCGGAAAACGCCAGCGCAGATGACAGGCCAAAGGCAAGGAAGGCGGCCGCCTTTTTCCACTCTATCTGGTCAAAGTACAGCGTTGTCTCTTCAAAAAAGCTGCGCTTTCTGACCCTTGCACGCCTGTAAAGCACAAAGATCGTCAAGACCATCCCCAGGGCCGAATAAAAGTTTCCCCCATAGGAAAAAAACTCCTGTGCCGTCATATCCTCATGAAACAGCACATACCCCACAGACAGGCAGAGCGCCGGCATCAGCACATAGAGTCCCAGGGGAACCATGGCTCTGCCAAACGTCCTTCCCCAGATCCAGAGCTTCTGCTGGAATGTCCATTCCTCCTGCATGCCCTAATCCTCGATCATCAGAAAGCCGGAAAACCCGGTTACGTCAAAGATCTCCTTTACCTGGGAGCAGACGTGCTTTAACACCAGACTTCCCTTTTTTCCGTCCAGCTTCTTTTTGGTGGCCAGTATCACCCGCAGGCCAACGGAGCTTATGTACGTCGTCTTTTCCATATCGATCTGCAGGTTCAAAACCCCCTGATTCAAAAGCTCCTTGATCTCCTTATCCACTACCGGTGCACTGGCGGCATCTATCCTTACAGGTGTAGCGTATACGGTTGTCTCACTCATCACAATTCCTCTTCTCCTTCATTTTCTTTTTTCGGATCCTCTATCTCATAATATTCCACCGGCACTTGGCCGTTAAAAAGATCCTCAAACAGCGCGGCGGCTCTCTCATACTCCGAGTCGTCCTCGATGGGCTCCAGCATCACTTCATCGTTCTCTCCCGCATAGAAGGAGAGGAGCCTCACCTCCCCCGCCGGATCGTCCATTGGGATCAGGGCTATATAGCTCTTTCCCTCCGCTTCAAAGGTGCCCACCACCTCATATTCCTTCTCATTTCCCTCTTCATCCTCCAGAACAAAGCACAGGGTCTCGTCCTCAGGCATAATCCACCTCCCGCTGTATAAAGTTATGTTTATTGTACCAAGTCTTCCCTTCTTTTACAAGTTTTTGGCAAAACTTGCTTATTTTTGGCAAAAAAAATACCGTAACAAAACAGGCGGCTGGCAGGAAGGGAGTCAGCACTTTACCTTCTCCGCCACATCCTTTTCCTTCACGTCCACCAGGATGATGTCGCTTCCCACCTGGCAGATGTCGCAGAAGGGAATGACGTATTCCTTTTCTCTTCCCAGGAAGCCGCAGATGCAGCCAGGGCCAGGAACGATAAGGGCCAGCATGCACCCTGTCTTCATGTCAAAGTCCACATCCCCCACATATCCCAGCCGCCTGCAGTCCTTCACATTGATGACCTCCTTTTGCTTTAAATCATAAATACGCACGTCCGGCCTCCGAAAGCTTTCCTTTTAATTTATTTATATACCGCAGAGAATGTCTTTTGTGCCTGTACCGTATAAACAATCTTTTCATCATTAAAACAGGACGGCCATCAGCCGTCCCGATTCAAACACTCTCTACTGTATAATCAGATCAATTTTCCATTCCCCATTCTTCTTCACCATCCAGAAGCCGCTCAGACCCCCCACCTGAACCCGGCCGTCCATCTCCTTGAGATCCGCGGCGTTCACCTGATTCACCTCTTCCACCATGGCATCGGTAAATACCCGGCTTTCTCCCAGCGCCCTCAGCTTATCTGCCGAGGAGATATCCTGAATGCTTCCGTCCGTCATATAAATTTTTATCGGGTACGTACACTGCCCGGACAGCGTCTCCAGATCCCGGTAATAGAAGGTTCTCTGGAACTGTTCCGCGGCCTGCACCAGATCGCCTGCCCCGGCAGCGGATGCACCGCCCCCTTTTACCTGTATGCGCGTTATTTTCCATCTCCCCTTCACCTTTTTCATAGTTACGCCCGCATCCGTTCCGATCTGCAGATTTCCTTGCGCATCCGGCTGTATTTTGGCCGTATTCGCAGCCCCCACAGCATCCTGCGTTTCCTTAGTAAATACAGTCTGGCTCCCCAGAGCCGAAAGCTCCTTCCGGCTTTTAATCTGTGAGGATGCCCCATTCCGATCTATAAATGTAAGGGGGTAGGCGCATTTTGCCGCCAGTTTCTCCAAATTTTTTTCATCAAAGGCTTCCTGCACTTCTCCCGCGGCGTCCCGCATTTTCCTCTCATCCGAAGAGCGGGAGGACTGCTTTTTGGGTCGGGCATAAGCTGGTACTGCGGGAACTGCCGCGGCAAATGCCAAGGCACACAGAACCGCAAAAAACCAGTGTCTTTTCATCATTTGTCTTTTCATTTTTCATTACCATCCTTTCGTCTTTTATGCTTATTAGACGTACAGGATCTGAAAATAGTTGCTGCCCGGACAAATTTTTTTCGCCGCGGAATGGGATACAGCCATCATTATCTAAAACGTCAAAAAAGGAGGCGCATTCCGCGCCTCCCTGCTCTGCCCCAGAAGCCCGCAAAGGGGAACTCCCATATGGCGGGGATCCGTTTTCAAGCATACGCTAAAACAGCGGCACCACGGCTCCCTCATAGGTGGTCTCGATGAATTCCTTTACCTCCGGGCTTGTAAGGGCCTCAATCAAGGCCTTTGTCTTGTCGCTCTCGGCATCCTCTGCCCGAACCGCTACCACGTTGCCGTAGGTGGTTGCTGCCAGAGAATCGGAATCCTCAACTGCCAGAGCGTCGCTCATCTTGAGCCCTGCCTCGATGGCATAGTTTCCATTGATAACCGCAATGTCCTCATCCGGAAGGGACCGGGGAAGCAGAGCTGCCTCCAGCTCAACGAACTCCAGGTTCTTCGGATTATCCACAATATCCGTCGGGGTTGCCTCCAGGCCTGCGTCCTCCTTCAGAGTGAGAAGGCCCTGGGCCTCAAGAAGCAGAAGCGCTCTCGCCTCGTTGGTGATATCGTTGGGAACCAGCACAGTCGCACCATCCGGAAGCGCATCCAGAGAGGCAGTCTTTCCCGCATAGATGCCGAAGGGCTCGTAGTGGATGGCGCCGGCGCTCACCAGATCCGTTCCGTTCTGCTCATTAAAAGAATCCAGATAGGGCTTGTGCTGGAAATAGTTGGCATCCAGGTCGCCGGAGTCCAACGCATTGTTGGGGATCACGTAGTCCGTGTACTCCACGATCTCCAGGTCGTATCCCTTGGAAGCCAGAACCTCCCTGGCAGCCTCAAGGATCTCCGCGTGGGGAGCAGGGCTCGCGCCCACCACCAGCTTCTCCAGCTCGCCGGAAGCAGCTGCCGTGTCTTCTGCGGCCTCTTCGCCCGCATCGGATGTCTCCGCAGCGCTGTCTGCATCAGCTGCTGCCGTGGTGTCCGCTGCCGCTGCCGTAGTCTGAGCCGCCGTGGTCTCTGTGCTGCCGCCGGAGCAGGCTGTGAGGGCCGCTGCGGCGGAAACCGCAAGCGCAAGTGTCAACCAAGATTTCTTCATAATTCATTCCTCCTCTTCATGATATGCAGCAGGTTTGACGTAACTGTTCAGACGCCGCTGCGTTTATTATAAACAGACCGCCTCCGCCGTTTCCCGGCTGATTTTAGCGGATCCGCTTATCTCCCTTTTTCGCCAGGCGCATAAATACTTCCTGAATCAGCTGGACGATAATGACCAGAATTACCACGGTCACCAGCATCATATCCGTCTGGTACCGGTGCAGGCCGTAGCGGATCGCAATATCTCCCAATCCGCCGGCGCCGATGGAACCTGCCATGGCCGAATACCCCAGAACGGTTGTGATGGAAATGGCCGCGCCGACCAGCAGGGAAGGCTTGGCCTCGGGCAGAAGAACCTTCCATATGATCTGTCCCGTGGAAGCGCCCATTGATTTGGCCGCTTCCACCACACCGGCGTCCACCTCTTTCAAGGAGGACTCCACCATGCGCCCGATGTAGGGGAACGCGGACATCACCAGGGAAACCACCGCCGCGTTGGGCCCTGTGATCCTTCCCACCAGCGCTCTGGTAAAGGGAATCAGCAGGATCATCAGGATGATAAAGGGCACGGAGCGCAGCAGATTTACAATCACGCCCACCACCCGGTTTAACCCCGGGACAGGCCGTATGCCGTCCTTGTCCGTAACCACCAGAAGGATTCCCAGAGGAATTCCTATAATATAGGAGAGCAGAGAGGACAGCCCCACCATGTAAATGGTCTCCCATATGCCGTTTAGCAGCATTTTCATTGTAGAAGCATCAAATATCATCTCAGCGCACCTCCTCAAACGCAACCTTTGCCGTCTTTAAGTAATTGCAGATTCGCCCTGCGTCCACCTCGTCCTCGGGAAGCTGTATGAGCATCTGCCCCATGGCCTTCCCCTCTATGTCCCGGGTGTCCGCGTGCATGATATTCACCGGAACCTTGCATGCCAGAATCATATTGGCGATCACAGGCTCTGAGGATTCCCTTCCGTCAAAGATAATGCGGATCTGGCGGGAGTTTCCGAAATTGGCCCGCTGTCCCGCCGCATCCCCCAGGATGAGCTGCCGGCCGATGTCTGATTTGGGGCCGGAGAATATTTCAGAAACCTTCCCCACCTCCGCGATATGGCTGTGGTCTATAATCGCCACACGGTCGCAGATGGACTCGATCACGGACATCTCGTGGGTGATCACAATCACCGTAATGCCCATCTCCTTATTGATCTTCTTGAGAAGCTGCAGAATGGCTTTTGTGGTGTTGGGATCCAGGGCGCTGGTGGCCTCGTCGCAGAGCAGAACCTTGGGATTTGTGGCCATGGCCCTTGCAATCGCCACCCGCTGCTTCTGGCCGCCGGAGAGCTGGGAGGGATACGCCTTCATCCGATCCTCCAGTCCCACCAGCCTTAACAGCTCTTCCGCCCTCTTTCTGGCATCCGCCTTGCCCACCTTGGCGATCTCCATGGGGAAGCACACATTCTGGAGCACATTTCTCTGGGCCAAAAGGTTAAACTGCTGAAAAATCATCCCCATGGAACGGCGGGCCAGCCGCTTCTCGCTCTCCTTCATAGCGGAAAGATTTTTTCCCTCAAAAATCACCCGGCCCGAGGTGGGCGTCTCCAGGTAATTGATACACCGCACCAGCGTGCTCTTTCCGGCTCCCGACAGACCGATGATTCCGAACACCTCCCCCTGGCGGATGTCCAGGTTAATGTCCTCCAAAGCCGTCACCGTTCCGTTTGCCGTCTTAAACTGCTTGCCCAGTCCTTCCAAACGGATGATCGATTCTTCTCTGCTGTTTTCCATCGTACATTTCCTTTCCCTGACAAAGCACAAATAGCGAAACAAAAGACCGCAAATCCTGCACAGACTTGCGGTCCTGAAAATATCACTCTTACAGCCAGTTTACAGACATACTATATATCCATGCAGATGAAACTTACATTCAGTTTTTAAGGCAGGAGGATGCGCAGCACATCATAGACATGCCGTCCATCATATCCATATGCATCTGCATGGCTGTGAACAGTCCCATATGGCTCCTCCTTCCCTCGCTGAACGTATCCTGCGGATTTACTTAGCTTCTGCTGTCCGGGCGAACAGCATTTACTTTATTTAAGAAGATACATCACTTATATTTATTTGTCAACCCCTAAATTTTCTCAGACCGCCGTCCGAACGGCCCGCCGCTGTCAGCCGCACAGCTCCACAATCACCTGGGCAAATATTTTCGCGCTGGTCACAAGATCCTCCACCACAGCGAACTCATCCGCCCCGTGCATCCGGTTGTCCGTGCCGGGCATGGACGCGCCGAAGGCCACGCCGTTTTTCAGGTTGTGGACGTACGTCCCGCCGCCCGTGGACTGGCAGCTGCCCTTCTGTCCGGTGTACTCCTCATACGCTTTTAAGAGCGTCTGTACAAAGGGGGAATTGCCGTCTACATGGTGGGGCGGGGTCATGGAATCATTGTGCAGGGTAATGCCTTCCTCCGCCATGGCCGCTTTCACCACTTTCAGCACATTGTCCTCATTGGCGCAGATGGGGCAGCGGCTGTCAAACATGCCGTCCAGGCTGTCCGCGCTGACTGTCAGCATGCTGAATGCCAGCGTCAGGGCGCCGGAGATCTCATCCGCCATGTGGATGCCCACGGCCATTCCCTGGGTGTCCCCGTGGGGGAAGAGCTTAAGCAGGGAACGCACCGCCTTCATCTGGGGGCAGTCCGCAAGGGGAAGCCGGGTCAGGTACAGGAGAAGTCCGGTAAGGGCATTCTTCCCCTCCTGAGGCGTGGAGGCATGGGCCCCTTCTCCCTGGGCCGTGATGCCCATTCCGCCCTCTGCCTGCTCAAATGAGAAGGAAATGCCGGTCTCCTTCTCCACTTCCTTTGCCGTCCGCTCAAGGGTATCCGTGTCCACGCCCTCCACAACAGCCCAGGCCTTTCCGGGAACCACATTCACTTTGATTCCCGCCTCCAGCTTCACCAGGCGGGGAAGGGCCTCTGAGGGTGCAAATTCAGCGGAAAAATGGCCCTCCAGACGCCCTTTCTCCGTATTGATTACCGGGAACTCGGCATCCGGCGAGAAGGTCATGGGCGCCTCTTTCTCCACCTCATAATACTCCGCGATGTCCGAGCTGCCGCACTCTTCATCCGTTCCCAGAATCAAACGCACATTCTTCTTTACAGGAATTCCCAGTTCCTTCACCGCCCGCATGGCGTAGAGCGCCGCCACTGCCGGCCCCTTGTCATCCGCCGTGCCGCGGCCGTAAAGCTTTCCGTCCTTCACCACAGGCTCAAACGGCTCCGTCACGGTCCATCCCTCTCCCGCCGGCACAATGTCCAGATGGGCCAGGATGTCGAGCTGGCGCTCCCCGTCATTTAAGTCTGCAGTCCCCACATAATTGTCGTAATTGGTGATTGAAAATCCGTACCGCTCCGCCATGGACAGCGCCATCTGCAGGGCGGCAAATGTTCCCTCCCCAAAGGGTTTTCCCTCGCTGTAAGCCATCTTCTCGCTGTTGATGCGGCAAAGGGTACAGATATCGTCGATCATCTCCTGTTTGTGGGCCTCCATGTAGGCCTCGATTTTCTCCTTATACATACGCGTTCTCCTTTTTTTATTCCTGCGGGCGCTCCTATTTCAGCATCGCCGCCAGTGTCTGGTTAACCACCTTGCCGTCCGCCTTGCCCTTTACCCGCGGCATGAGCACCTTCATAATAGCGCCCTTGTCCTTTGCCGAGGGCTCTGTGATGCCAAGCTCGCCGAGAACCTGGGCAATCACCTCTTTGATCTGCTCCACGCTCATATCCTCAGGGGCAAATTCCCTGTACACCGCCAGACGGGCCGCAGCCTCTTCCCGGATGTCCGTCCGGTCCGCCGGAGCCATGTCGTAGGTCTCCTGGGTCTGCTTGATCTCCTTTTTCACAATGGCGTTCTCTTCGTCTTCCGTGAGCGGCTCCCGCTTGTCGATCTGGGCATTCTTAAGCGCGGACAGAAGCATGGAAAGGGAATCCTTTCTCGCCTTGTCCTTAGCCTTCATGGCCTCCACCATTGCTGCTCTTACTGTATCAATTTTGCTCATTTTTATACCTCCTAAACTCCGCGTTTCCCGCGTGTATTTGGAAATTCATTTTCTCACGTATCAGGCACGCCCGAATTCCGCCAGCTTCAGATCCGGGTTGCGCTCCAAGACCATTCCCACGCTCCAGCTGTTGATAAAGAGAAGAAGGGGGTTGCCCTTTAAGTCCTTGATCCGCTTCATATCCGAGGTTCCCTGGATTCTGGCCACATCCACCTCCTGGGGATTTTCAATCCAGCGGATATACTCAAAGGGAAGCTTCTCCAGGATCACCTCCACATTGTACTCATTCTGCAGGCGGTAGGTGAGCACCTCGAACTGGAGCACGCCCACCACGCCCACGATGATTTCTTCCATACCGGTGTTGAACTCCTGGAAAATCTGGATGGCGCCCTCCTGGGCGATCTGATTCACGCCCTTGATAAACTGCTTGCGCTTCATGGTGTCCACCTGGCGCACCCTGGCAAAATGCTCCGGCGCAAAGGTAGGAATTCCCTCAAATTCAAATTTTTCATTGGAGGTGCATAACGTATCTCCGATGGAAAAGATTCCCGGATCAAACACGCCGATGATATCTCCTGCGTAGGCTTCTTCCACAATCTTGCGGTCCTGGGCCATAAGCTGCTGGGGCTGGGTGAGGCGGATTTTCTTGCCGCCCTGGACATGGTTTACCTCCATGCCCGCCTCAAATTTTCCGGAACAGATGCGCATAAAGGCGATCCGGTCCCGGTGGGCCTTGTTCATATTGGCCTGGATTTTAAACACAAAAGCGGAAAAATCCGGCCGGAAGGGATCAATCTCTCCGGTCAGCGTCTTTCTCGGAAGGGGCGGCGTGGTCATTTGCAGGAAATGCTCCAGAAATGTCTCCACACCGAAATTTGTCAGGGCAGAGCCAAAGAACACAGGGGACAGATCACCCCTGCGCACCCGGTCCATATCCAGCTCATCGCTGGCCCCGTCCAAAAGCTCAATATCATCCGCCAGCTGCGCGTGGTAATCCGGTCCGATCACAGCGTCCAGATCCTCCGCGTCAGCGGAAAACTCCCGGCTGGCCACTTCCTTTGCCCCGCCCATGGCGGCGGTGAAGGTGGTGATTTTCTTTGTAAACCGGTCGTAGACCCCCTTGAAGCTCTTGCCGCAGCCAATGGGCCAGTTCACCGGGCAGGTGCGGATGCCCAGCACCTCTTCAATCTCATCGATCAGCTCATAGGGGTCTCTGGCCTCCCGGTCAAATTTATTGATAAATGTAAAGATAGGAATATGCCGCATCACGCAGACCTTGAAAAGCTTGATGGTCTGGGCCTCCACGCCCTTGGAGCCGTCGATAACCATGACCGCGGAATCCGCCGCCATCAGGGTCCGGTACGTGTCCTCGGAGAAGTCCTGATGTCCCGGCGTATCCAGGATATTGATGCAGAACCCCTCGTAATTAAACTGCATGGCAGAGGAAGTGACGGAAATTCCTCTCTCCTTCTCTATATCCATCCAATCGGACACCGCGTGCTTGGCAGCCTTGCGCCCCTTTACGGTTCCCGCCAGGTTGATCGCCCCTCCGTAGAGAAGGAACTTCTCCGTCAAAGTCGTCTTTCCCGCATCCGGGTGGGATATGATGGCAAAGGTTCGGCGCCTCTTTATCTCTTCTTCCAGCTTTGTATCTGTCTGTGGCAAATTTGTATTCCTCCGTGTTTCTATAAACTTTTACCATTGTAAGATGATCGCGGAACAAAGTCAAGGTTTATGCGTTTCCGGCCGGGGTATGCAAAAAAATGGTAACAGTTCAGACGGCGGGTAAACAGGGGCAAAAGCAGGTATCAAGCTTGCTTGTAAACATGGTTTTGTCCCTGTTTACACATCGGATGGACATCCGATGCTTCTTGTCCGGCCTCTGGCCGGGCAAGAAGACTAGGTGCCCTTGGGGGTATACCCGCCGTCTGAACTGTTACAAAAAATGGTTCTCACTGCTTCGCCATCCGCCCCGCAATCTCCGTGAGGATCCGGTGGGCTGCTTCCTCCTTTGTCATAAGCGGCAGCTCCGTGTCCCCATCCCGGGTAATCAGGGTGATCCGGTTGGTATCCGTCCCAAAGCCCGCCCCCTCTGTTTTCAGGTTGTTGGCCGCAATCATATCCACATGCTTTTTCTCCAGCTTGGCCCTGGAATTCTCAAGCAGATGTTCGGTCTCCATGGAAAATCCGCAGAGGAACTGGCCTTCCCTCCGGTTCTCCCCCAGCCAGGCCAGAATATCCTGCGTGCGCTTCAGAGGAATGGACAGCTCGCCGTCCTTTTTCTTCACCTTCTCCGAAGCAGTCTCCACGGGGGTATAGTCCGCCACCGCAGCCGCCTTGATGATGATGTCCTGCTCCCCGCTTCTGGCCGCCACAGCCTCAAACATGTCCCGGGCGCTGACCACCGGTACCGTCTCCGCAAACAGAGGCGGTGCCAGATGCACCGGCCCGGTAACCAGCGTCACCTGCGCCCCCCGGAAAGCAGCCGCCCGGGCGATGGCGTAGCCCATTTTCCCGGAGGAATGGTTCGTGATAAAACGCACCGGATCCATGGCCTCCTGCGTGGGCCCTGCGGTCACCAGAATCTTCTTTCCCTTCAGATCCTTTTCATATGCCGCCTCCCGGAGAATGTATTCCAGGAGTATGTCGGGCTCCGGCATCTTTCCCGCTCCCGTATCCCCGCAGGCAAGGTAGCCTGTGGCCGGCCGGATCACCTCCATGCCGTAATGTTCCAGAATTTTCAGATTGTCCTGGAGAATGGGATTCTCATACATCCGCGTATTCATCGTGGGCGCAATGATCTTCCGGCAGGTGCAGGCCATAACCGTGGTTGTAAGCATGTCGTCCGCAATGCCGTGGGCAAGCTTTCCGATCACATTGGCAGATGCCGGGGCGATCATGCACACATCGGCGGCCTTTGCCAGGGACACATGCTCCACGCTGAACTCAAAATTCCGGTCAAATGTATCCACCAGGCATTTGTTTCCGGTCAGTGTCTCAAAAGTAATCGGATTTATGAAATTTACGGCGTTTTTTGTCATGAGCACATGAACCCTGGCTCCCTGTTTTACCAGGGCGCTTGCCAGGTACGCGATCTTATAGGCGGCGATGCTGCCGGTAACGCCTAACAGTACGGTTTTTCCTTTTAACATACGCATTCTTCTCCTTATTTTATGCCGCTGCCTGCTGCAGCGCGAAAACGGCACGTCCGGTTGTCTTTCCCTTTTTTCTATGGTAAAATGAAACAGTTCCTGCAGCAGTCCGGGGCCGTCTGCATACCGCCCCAAACAGCTACAGTATACCACATATTTACCTTTCAGGAAAGGAGTCAGCTATGATCTTAGCGATTGATATGGGAAATACAAATACCGTGATCGGAGGTATTGATGAAAAAAAGACCCACTTTATCGAGCGGGTCACCACGGATCAGGGAAGGACGGCCACAGAATACGCCGTCACCATTAAAAATATATTGGAAATGCACGAGGTATCGCCCAGGGAAATCGAGGGAGCCATCCTCTCTTCCGTTGTCCCGCCTCTGAACGCAACCATTCTCTCCGCCGTAAAAAAGGTTCTCGGCATCCGTCCCCTTCTGGTGGGGCCGGGCATCAAGACCGGCATCAACATTCTCATGGATAACCCCAAAACCGTGGGAAGCGATATGATTGTGGACGCGGTGGCTGCCAGCCATGAACATCCCCTGCCCCTGGTGGTCATCGACATGGGCACCGCCACCACGATGAGCGTCGTGGACAAAAAGGGAAACTACATCGGCGGAGTGATCCTGCCAGGCCTTAAGGTATCCCTGGATTCCCTGAGCGGAAAGACTGCCCAGCTCCCCTATATCAGCCTGGAGATGCCGGAAAAGGTGATCGGGAAAAATACCATTGACTGTATGCGGGCGGGTATTATTTTCAGCAACGCCGACATGATCGACGGGATTCTCGACCGGATGGAGCGGGAGCTGGGCGAACCGGCCACCGCGGTAGCCACCGGAGGCCTTGCCCGGTTCATCACGCCCCTGTGCCGCCATAAGATACACTATGATGACGCGCTGCTGCTGAAGGGGCTTTTGATTTTGTATCGGAAGAATGCGTAGAAAGATGGAACATTTACATCTGATTAATTCCATGCTTTAACCGCATTGCACGGAGCATTGCCCACCTATGGCTTTCGCAATTAATGCTGTTGTAAATATGTTCCTTTTTAAATCCTTCGGCTATTCCCTTCAAAAAACTTATTGAAATAGGATCGGCCAGCCATCCGCCCCTTGTAAACATTCCCTGGTAACTGCCATAGCGATTTAATACGCTCTCATTTACCTGCGCATAATAAGATGGCTCATTCGCCAGGGAATTGTTTAAATCATTCAAATGTTTCCGAAACTCAGATGACTGGTTGTCACATATATAATTATTCGTTGCATCGTAGTAAATCGGACGGATGCTGAAATCTGCTTTCTCCAATTTTCCAACCGTTATGATGGCACACAGGCTCTCCAGCCAGTGCTCACGCATAGTTCCCGATTTTTGGAAACAAAGATTGCCTAAACTGTAGCAGATCGGCTTCCCTTTGTATACTTCCCACCCCTGCGGAACATGCGGGTGTCCGGCAATAACAGCGTCAGCCCCCATATCAATCCATTTTTTGTATAAATCTCTCCATTCTGGCAATGGCATATCCATATATTCCACCCCGCCATGGTTATAAATGATCAAATAATCTGCATCTCCTCGATCTAAAATCTTCTTTTCAAAATCCGGATGCATACACCATGCGCAGCCCTCCCAATCCCTGTATTTATCTGTCAGAGTACCGAATTCACAATGCGTACCAGCCAAAAATCCTATCTTCAAACCATCCTCTGTAGTTATTATTTGCATCCGATACGCTTCCTCCCATGTGCCGGCGCCAATAAGCAAAGCGTTCTTGAATCTTGATTTTGTTTTTTGAAATCCCTCTGCCCCAAAATCCATTATATGATTGTTGGCAAAGGATATAACATTATACCCATGCACCTCCAGCCACTGCGGTGAATCCGGACTCTGCCGTATGTTCGGTCCGCTCTTCACAATCGCTTTGCCCTTTGACTTAACAGGACCCTCAAAATTGACGACATTGATGTCGCTTTTATTAAGGAGAAGCTGCAGTTCCCCGCTCAAATTTAAATGCTCCGTATCATTTGCCTTGAAATCTCCCCATATTGTAATCTGTGCCATAATCACAGCACCCCTATTTCCTTCATCAGATCTTCTGTTATCACATGATCTATATTGTATTTTTCAGCCTCTTTCTGACAAAGGCTCCTCATTTCCTGGATATTATATCTTCCATCCATACAGGCCTGCATCGTATCAGCCAATGCGCACACATTATGTACCGGTATAAATAGTGCTGTTTCTTTTTCCCGCAAAAAAGCCTTATTATGCGCCCAGTCCGTTGCAATAATGGGAAGTCCGGAAATAAATGCATCTACAAAAATGCCTGCAAACCCTTCTCCTTTCCAATACGTTGGAAATAGCATCAGGTCATAGGAAGCTAATGTATCATAGCCCTTATTTTCCATTAAATTTAGAAATCCCTTGTAATTTACATTGGACAATCTATCTGTTTTTCTACTAAATACAGCTTTATAATTCTCTGCGATTTTCCCATAAAAATCAACAGAAAACATACTGCTGTAGCCCTTTTCATTGAGCAGACAAACTGCCTCAAGAATATAATCACATCCTTTTTCAGGCATAATACGGCTCATAAATACAAATCTTATCATTTTACCTGCCGGAAATCTTACCGGCAGTGTGGGATAATATCGAATCGGCTTAAAATTGGGAACATACAGCACACCGTCAACATTACACTCCTTCAACTGTTCCGCCATATAACTGCTTTCAACAAGCGTATGGCGCATATAATTTATGACATTTGCATCGTATGTCCCCTGACGGATTTTTTGCCCCAGACTGCCGCCGATAACCCAATGCACTGTGTTCTGTTTCCATCTGATTTTCTTCATTGCCTTCATAAGAAAGTAGACATTTTGAGCGGAAGTAGATAAAATTAAGGTACTCTTTCTGTGCATAACCAGATTCCATGCAAACTCTATAAAAACCCATGGATGACGCCTCCAGCCTTTAAAATCCACTTGTCTGCATTTGATATTCATCTCTTCCAATTTGCCGACAATCAGCTGATTTTTCATTGTTTCCCCGCAGTCAGCGGGCTTTCCTTTGTTGAGCCAGCCAACAATTATCACATCTTTCATAGGTCAGTAGTCTCCTGCTGTTTATCTAAACGCAGCCAATCTCCTATCATTAAATCAAAATCGTATGTTGAGAATCTGCCAAACCCGGCTCCATTGGTAAATGTTAGCTCCCCAAAATAAATGCGTTCACCCACAATATAAAAATCCACTCTGGCATGATAAAAAGGCTTTGAGAGGACTTCGGCATAGCTTAGGAGTTCATTTAAAACCGCTGGTTTTGGAAAAACTCTTCCTGAAACAGGGTATCCCACTCTGGCCCCCTGGATTCGATTCCAATTCGTATCAAAAAAATCCATTTTATGATTCGTAAACCGCTCCGTATCCACACGAATCATTCGCGCTCTCCCGTTAAAACAGAATACCTTATAATCTCTTAACTGCTCATCATCCTGGCTCTCAATAAAGTTCTCTATAATTATTCTGGGCTTTTCAATTCCATAAAACCACTCACCATAGCAAGGCAAATATTTTGCTTTTAACCACCTTCGGCATTTATCAATGACTTCTTTTCTCGAGATTTGTAGTGTTCCATCCTGTATAATATTGAAGGTTGAGCCATGTGTTACTTTAATGACATACTTTTCCGGAAGCTCATCAAATGGGATATTCGCAGGTTCAAATCCATGCCACAACAGATGATTTAATATCTCCTTACAGCCCTGATCTTCAACATATTGCCGAACCATATATTTATCACAGCATTTAGGAATTAATGGATTATGGTCATATAGCTTTATCCACTGCAGCTTTTCGTTATACGTTCTGGGAGCGCTTAAATTGAGCCTATATCCTTGTTTAATCCTAAACAATAATTTCAGTTCCAACTCCGGTGAAATTTTATATAATAAATTAAATGGAGCAAGCAAAATATTTTTTTTTAAATTATTCATTTTTTTCTCCTTCCTTGCCCCCGCAAATGTAGTGTTCTATACTCTCAAGTATTCTCCTGGTATTACTCTCATATGACGCGAATTGATGTTTTTGTATATATCTTATTGCATTTTCCAGTTCACCACAGTCATCCAAACCGCATATTAGGTTCAGATTCTTAAACTGAGCGATCAGCTGACGCTGATGGTCATCTACATGTTCTCCGTATTTCGCAAGTCTTGGAACTGCAATGACCTTCTTGCCTCTTTTTACGGCACCCATGATTGCCCCTGTCCCGCCATGTGTTATCACGACATCTGCCTTTGCCTCGCAGTCAGCAAATTGTTCTCTGTCAAGGAATCTTGCATATGTATAATGCTTTGGCTGATAATCGCTGCAGCCAATTTGAGCAAAGACCTCGCTATCTGTTATAACTCCTTTTTCGATTAAATCATCTACGGCAATAAGCAAGCGATTAAATTGAAACTTCTGAGATCCTAATGTAATAAAAATCATCTATACCCCTAATATATACCGCCTAAAAAAATAGCTCTCGGATATATCTGCAGCATTTGCTCCCACTGCACATAAAATTGGTCGGCAAATCTGTACAACAGCTTTCCTGACAGCGTTGGCGATGTAACTTTTGCAAATGATTCAATATATATCAATTTCTTGCCTGCAATTTTTGCTATTAGGCAAACAGGAAGAACTGCCAATACTCCGGTACAGATGACGGCATCCGGCTGTTCTTTTAAAAAAATCCGGAAGGATTCCAAAGAATTAACGACCATACGGGGCAAAAAGCTTTTTTCCTTTCTGTTTACTTGTTTAAGATAATACGTTTTCTCATTGTTGATTTGTACTTTATATGTTGTTTCTTCCGTAATAACAAAGCTCTCGTATTTTTCCATTAAAGGTTTGAGCATTAACAATTGTTCAAAGTGTCCGCCGGATGATGCTGCAAAACATATCTTTATTTTTTTCCCTTCCATCTTAATTCCTCTGATAAACATCTCTTGTATGCAGGTAAATGCCCATTGCAGTTATTTTTTCCTGCAATGGGCCTTTTGCCGTTTGTCAGAATCGACTGCCGTCCTCTTCCTTCCGCAGATTTCGCTCTTTTGCAAAAAACAGCATGGCTCCAGCAAGCATACTACCGCCGGCGAAGAGTCCCGCCAATGGGCTCACTGCCTCTCCTGTTTTCGGCGACACGGCCCGATTCAGCTCGCTGCCCGCTCTTGCTGTTACAATATCATCTCCGTCCAGTGTGTAATACTGATTGAAGATGTCCATAAGCTCCGGGGATACACCTTCCCGAATCCTCGGTACTCCATCTTCGCCAACTATCACTACCATGTTGTAAATTTCATCTGCTGTTATGCTTGTTCCGTCATTACTCACAGTAACGCTGGAATCGCCGTCGTCATAAATGACGGATCCCGATGGGCTTGGAACTGCAGCAAAGGACTGAATTGTCACAATAAGGGACATACAGGCTGCCGCAGCCATGCTTTTTGCTAATCGTTTCATGTGTATTCTCCTCCATTCTTTTTTATATTTATCTATCATTCAGAGACATCTCTGAAGAAAGATCTTCTTTTAGAACTGCTTGCACCAGATATCGGGCATAGTCTTTTCCAATACATGTACTCAAGGTAATAATTTTATCCTCCACAGTCACCGTAACTCCGTCCCGTTTCATTACATTCAGCGATCGTGGATGAAGGGCCTCTTCGAGATACAAAACAAATTCTTCCCTGTCTGAAAAATCGAAGGTCTTCAAAATATGTCTGTCATCCGATTCATAAGCGGAAAACACCTGATACGTCAATCGATGTCCCGGTGTATAGATATATATTTCTGCTGTCCGGTCAAAAAAGTCCTTTTCTCGAAATCGATGCAGCTCACGGAACATTGTCCCATCTTTCATATTGTGTCCGTAAATAACCGTATTGGGATCAGAAAAGTCCTTTTTATTCAAATTTTCCGTGTAAATACTACCTCCTGCGGATAACTCTCCGTCCACATCATGGTAAAGATAATAGTCCTGCGGCCCGGTCTCCTTTTGAAGAATCGGATAGTCAATCTGGGTTCCTGGTATTGTAATCCAGGCGTAAATATCAGGATTTACCTTTCTAAGAGCAGAAAAGTCAATGGGGACTATCTCTTCTTCCCAATGCTCCAGCTCGCTGGAAGCCGGATAATCTGCGCTTGTTATACCGAATGCAACATCCCTTCTTCCGGCTTCCTTGCGCAGATCATCCATTCTCTTTGCCTCCTCTGCCTGCTCATAGAGCCGACTGCCGGCCCAAACTGCGCAGATTATGCCTAAAATAAGAAGAATAGCTGCTGCCAGCCGGTAAAACACGCCTTTTCTCATATCTGCCCTCACTCTGCCTCATAAAAAAGTCCCAAAATCAACGCAAACAATTTTTCATCATCTACCAAGTACCGAGCATATCCATCATCTCCCAATATGGTTTTCCCCGGTACGGACTCCATACGAATCACCTCATTTTCTCTTTTTACAGCTAGTGAAGCCAAATAGGAAATATCTGATGGAGTCAAACTTGTTACCATATCCGCCGTTATCTTTCCAAAAAGCCGCAGCGGAAGGGACAAATCCCGCCGACTCTGCTCCAAAGCCTTTTGGATAAAACCCTCCAAATACTGCTTCTGCCTAACCATTCTCTGTGCATTGGAATCTATCGGAGCATCTTCTCCCTTATAATCCCGGTAATGTACATAATCATAGGCTTCGTCACCCATAAGCAGATACGTGTCCCCCGGTGTCCCATTCGCAAGAAACTTGCTGGAATCCTCAGCCAGCACAACCTCCACGCCGCCTATCGCATCGTTTAATGTCCGGATTACCGACATGTCAACCGCCAGATATGCCTGAATAGGAGTGCCATAGAGCAGCCTTGAAACAGCTCTTCCGATATTTTCACAGCTTTTCTCCCGCCCATCTCCATAAGAATATGCCAGACAAAGCTGCTTGGGTTCCATCCCTGCATATCTCCCTGTCTCCGTATATAATTCAATCTCCGCAATAGTTTCTCTGGAAATATGTAAAAGTGTGATCGCTCCGTTTTTTGCATTTAGCGATAGAAGAATAATTGCATCCGCCTGTCCTCCTTCCCCATAAACCGCCTCGTCCTCCCTCAATCGAGTACGATCCACTCCCATACAGAGAATATTGATTAAATCATTCTTATAGCGGTATTTTTTCCCAAAATAAGATATCTCCCCCTCATCAAGAAACTCTTCTGATTTTTTGCCAGTCCGATTACTTTCTCCCTTAACAGTTCTCTCCATTTCCTGGATAATCGGTCTGCCCTTCAGAAGATTTTCTCTGCCTTTCCACCACAAAATCCCAAATGTACTTGCTCCAGCAAGCAGCAGTATACCGAAAAAAATTAGAATCCCCTGTATTACCCTTAGAAATCGGGTGCTTTTCTTTTTCATTCCAGCGCCTCCAGAAGGCTGACAATTTTTCCGCCGGCCAATGTTCCAATCTCTGCCTGTCCGCTGTTAGAGGCTGCGGGATTTTCCACTTCTCGGGCCACACTTATGTAACGTTCTCCCCAGGTATCCTCCATCACACGTTCATATTCCTCCCGCATTTGTCCGGTATCTCCTGTAGCAAGCCCTATCACCACGCATAAATCCCCATAATTGCTGTCCAATGCCTGCAATACCTCTTTTTGCTGGTCTGCCAATTCCTCCGGACTTTTATTCCATCCTCCATAGTATCCCATAAAAAGAACCGGCAGATATTCCTTATACTGCGAAACATCCAAAATACCATCTGGAAACTCTGAAATTGCTGTTTCAAATGATTCCTGGGCCATACTGCCGCTGGATGTTGCTATAACAATCGGATGGGAGGCTGCATACTGATGCACAATCTCATCAGGAACTCCTGCATACTTCATGATGGATAGAGAGCCGCTCTGACCAATGCCCTCATTTACTACCGGGAGCTGCCAGCCCGCCGCTTCCAAATATGCCTGCAGCACAACCGTATAGGAATGTTCTGCTGCGTCCTGACGTGTCAAAAATTCATCTCCGATGCAGAGAATCCCCATCGGCAGAGAACGGGCTGCTGAAGAAGCTGTAGCCTCTGGCTCTGACTCCTGATATACAGTTTCCTCCTCCGCATGATCTGTTTCCTCCTCGGATGTGGATTCTCCGGTTTCTGCCAGAATATTCTGCGTGCGTACCTGGCTCTGCAGAACCGCCACGCTTTTTTCTCTCCTCCCCGCTCCATACGCAAATACCTCAATTCCGACAAAAAGTATTGCACAAATCACTGCAGCCCAAATTTTCTTCATATGTAAATCCCCTTTTCTAAAATGTCTCCGCTTCCTTTAAAAGCTTTTTTGTGTAAAAAGGCGGTTTCTTTGGTCTCCTATCCCCCAGATTGTGACAATCCGAACCAAATATAATCGGATACCCCTCATTCAGGAGCCTCCGGGCCCAGCGCCTGACCTTCCATTTTTTCAAGCTTTCCGTATTTATCTGAATCACACCGGCCGGCACATCTAAAATCCTTTGGATTTCTTCCTTTGAAAACAGATTTAAATATCGTTCCAGGTGAGCAAATACAGGAATCAGCTTATAGCGCCAGCAAATGGCCTCTGCCTCTTCCAACATCCAATTTTCGAACCCTCTCCAAGGAAATTCCAGAAGAACCGAACGGGTATTTTCATAAACCAAGGCGTCAATTTTTGCCAACTCGGATATCTGCTGCTCGATGTGAATTTCTGCTCCCAAAAGCAGCTTCAAGCCTAATACTTCCGCTTCTTTTTCAAGCATTCCCGCAGCCCTTCCTCTTCTCTCTAAAAAATCTTCCACTGTCTCCTGATGTCTGTAATAATGAGGCGTTGCATAAACAGTTAAAATTCCCTGTTCCCGCAGCAAATGCAGCATTTCCACTGCTGTTTCCCGGTCTTTGGGGCCGTCATCCATTTCAGGAAGGATATGGCTGTGATAGTCAATTCTGTAACTACCTGTACTCATATTTCTTATAGTATCTTCCGTAGCTTCCCGTTCCGGTTTCTACCTGGTTCATCACGGTCCCCAAAAGCCCCATTCCCGAGAGGCGTATGCTTGACAGCGCTTTTTCATACTGGTCGTAGGTTGTTTTGCCCACCCGGCAGACTAGAATCATATCTGCTAAATCTGTCGGAATAACAAGAGCATCTGTCACAATATTTAACGGCGGCGTATCGATGAGAATATAATCATACTCCTCTGAAACTCTCTCCAAAATTTCCCGCAGCCGAACACTTCCCAACAGCTCTGAAGGATTAGGAGGAATTGGCCCCGAAGTAATAATCGAAAGATTTTTATAAACGCTTTCCTTGCAGCTTTCTCTAAAGTCCGTAAAATCCGCAATTAGATTGCTCAGTCCATATTGATTTTCAAGGCCGAATAGTTTATGCTGTACAGGTTTTCGCAAATCCCCGTCAATGATTAAAACCCTCGCATCCAAGTCCGCCAGCGACAGCCCCAAGTTCGCGCAGACACTGGATTTGCCTTCTTCCGGCAAGGAGCTGGTAACCACTACACATCTGCCCGTATTTCCCTTCAATGCAAATTTTAAATTGGTGCGTAATGTTTTATACGCCTCGCTAACCGTAAAGCTTATCTCCTGATCCGTAATCAGCCGGGGCGCCTGCTCCCTCTTTCGTTCCTTCTTTTTCATCTTCTCTCTTCCTTCCCAGATTCTCATATAAGCCATATCCAATAAAACAGAGTGGAAAACATAAAAATATACTTCCGCCAAAAGATTCCATACTATTAAATACAGAAAAAGCAATGACCATTAGCGCCTGCTTTATTTTTTCTCCTTTTCTCAATTGGAAATAAACGATTCCAAAAACTATAAGAAAAATTCCTCCGCATTTAATGGCAAAATAAACATACGTATTATCCACAATAATCTGCGTTACACGATAAACCTCATTCCAAGCCACCTTCCCGTTTCCAACAATGGTCTGTCCCCAGAGCGAGGCTCCGTATAACTGATACGCAGTACCCCACATATTCAGCCGTCCGCTGGATGCGCGGTTAAATACCCGCACAGCCTGCCCCGCTATTCCAGGAATATCAAAATAAAAACGCATGATAAAAAGACTCAAGGCCGTCAGTATTGGATAAATCCAGCGGCTTACGGTGAGAAACAGTCTTCCCAATTTCTCCTTCCATTTCGATAGCCCTGCAAGAACCAGGGTCATTGTCAGTACCACCAGACTGGTTCTTGAAAAGGCAAGAGCATATACCGCGATTCCCAAAATCTGCATTCCGACTAATGCGCGAAATCCTATTTTTTCATAATTTAGATAGAGCCACTCTAAAATCATCCAAGTTACTATCATAGAAAATATGTTCGCATGGCTCATTCCCACCGCATGTCGGATGAAATCATCTCTCCAGTTAAATGACAAAAGCTCTGGCCGCAGGAAAAGACGAATGGCATAGAGCAGTCCATGAATCCACAGATACCCTATCTGGATTCTGTAAAGCATCCTGACAAAAGCGTCTATAGAAATATCTTGAAACGCACAGATTACCAGCATGGTAAATAACAATGCGTAATCCCGGGAACGGACAGTGCAGATACAGGTAAAACCTCCAAGCACTGCGCACCGCAGAAAAGCCTTCCATGTATATTGCTGGAATATAATTTTTGTCAGAAGGCAGGTCACTCCCAGTATAACCAAAATATTGTCAAGCGTTTCCGGTATCTGGAAAATAGCGGAATACATAAGCAATACTTTTACCGCTAAAATTCCTGTTCCTGCATAAAAGAATACCCTGCTGCGCATCCGGCTCCCGGCTGTGTATGTCATATTCATGGCCGTTCTGCCTCCTATATTTTAGGGATCTCTCCCAATATGACGGTTCCTGTCTTTTGAATTAGCTTTTCCTTCGTGGTAATCTTTCTGTCAAAATACCAAACGACCCACAAGATGAATATGGAAAGGCTGCCCCCTACACCCAATCCGACTATCGTATTCTCCGCCAGATTCGGCTCGGATGGCTCCAGCGGATAAGACGAGCCTCCCACATCCCGCACAGATCCCTTGCCGATAATCTTTGGTATCTGATCAATCGCCAATTCCACCATCCACTGACACAGCTCCACAGAAAATACCGGCGAATTCGTCTTGGCCGTAATACGCAGAACCTCCGTCGCATTCACCTTCTCTACAGTAAAACATGCCAGAAGACTCCTATTGGTCAACTCTTTTTTACCATATGAGGTATCTAACCGCATCATCTCGTCCAATGCACTCATAGTATAATGGTCTCTCGCCCGCTGTCGAATTTGATCCATTACGGTACTCCCTGTAAGAATCGCAATATATGTATCTGCCATCTTTTGTGCTGCGGCCAAATCGTAGGCATCCACACCAGAGTTGGTTATAATATTATCCGGATTAAAAATATAGAGCTCTGCCTTTGATTCGTACTGAGGCTTTATGAGAAAAGCCGATATCAGATAAAACAGCAAACCACCTATGACAGCCCCGCTCAATATTACAAATATGTGTTTTATACAGAGCCGCATTAAATCCACTATGCTGAATGTATGTCTCTTCTCCATTCCCTTATTGCTCCTATTTTATATATTCTTCCAGATAGTTATAAATGGGCTCGGCAAATTCTTTGGTAATCATATAATGTCCTCCGTGCTGTACCTCAATCATATCTGCCGGTGTGCCGTTTGCCAAAAGTGCTTCATAAAAGGCCCGTGACTGCGCAATAGGAATCACATTATCCTCTACGCCATGTATAACCAGAACTCTGGGCAGATACGGGTTCAAATTGCGTCCGGGACTTAGAAGATCCATTACATCTTCATAAGTATATGCCCCATCTCCTACCACTTCCTGCATATTGTTTATAATGTAGAAAAGCATTTCATTATTCAGATTGTTGCTGATGAAATAATCGAAATCCAGAGGACCGAATGCCGCTACAACCATGGCCAGCCGGTAATCATACATTTCCCGATAACTCAGCTCTGGATTTGTCAATCGCTCTGTCGCAAGCATTCCCAAATGTGCACCGGAGGATGCCCCCAGTATAATCACCCGCTCTTTGTCAATCTTCCCCGGGAATGTATCCACCATATACTGTACCGCATCCAATATATTCTCTGTCTGCTCAATCATAGATACATGAGGTACCAGTCCATAGTCAACAGTGGCAACCGCATAGCCATAGCAGCTGAATGTGTAAAGGTAAAAGCTCATCTCCTCCTTATCCCCGGCTGTCCAAGCCCCGGGATGCAGACAAAGCAGCAGCGGATACTTTCCTTCCTCTTTAGGAATTGCATAATCCAGCGTAAGATAGCCTCGTTCCGGAATACTCTTGTACGTTACATCCTTCTGATAATCCACTGAATCATGCAGAAAATTAAACAGTTGGAACTCCTCCTGATTCACCTGCTGCCTCTCCTTCTCAAATCCATATTTATCCCTGTATTCCCCCAGCACAGTGGAAGAAACGCTGCCTTCTTTCTGGCTCTGATGATAGAAAATCAGTCCCCCTGCCCCAAGACAGAGCAGCAGAAAAATCAAAATCTGTCTTTTCATAATCGTTTTTTCCTCATCTTTCCCCTATAGTTGTATACCGGTTTCTGCTGGCAGACATATCGTACCTAGGCAGAACACCCAAAACCGGTATCTGATATAGCGTTTTTATATCTTCCACATCTTGTATCCGTGCATCTAAGACAAACATAACAAGCAAAGCAAACACTGCCAAAGCTGCTCCCACTGCTCCTCCCAAAATTCCCATCTCAACTAGTCCAAGGCTTACCGGCTCCTCCCCTGCCTCTACCTGACCGATTTGATTAACTTCCCCGGCCTGTATCACCGATTGAAATACCCCTTCGGCAATCTCTTCCACATATGCGCAGACCTTCGCAGAAATCTCCCTGTTTTTGCTTTTTACAGAAATCTGCAGGATTTCCGTATTCTCTGCCGCTTCCATAGTGATAGATTTTTTCAATGCCTTCCTATCCACAAAATAACTGTCCCCAATCCGGACGAGAGGGTAGCATTCCTCCAGCTCTTCGATGGAAAAATTTTCAGTAAGCCGTTTCGAGAGCTGACTGACAACAGACTCATCCTCCAGCAGGGCTATGTATGTATTGACAAGCTGTTGGGAGGCCGTGATATCGTTGATGTCCATATTCCCACGCGATGTCGTCTGCATCACATTGCTGACATACAGGGAAGTCCTGGCCTCATATACTGGTTTTAAAAAAAGCAGCGATATCAAGATAAACAGGAGCTGGCCCGCCAGGAGTCCCAAAAAAACCATCCATCCCTTCTCTTTAAAGCAGCTTTGCAGCCTTTCTCCTAGCCGGGATTTCCCCCAGTTCCAATCCGTTATTTCCTCATCCATATAAATCTCCTTCCCGCGAAATATGACCAGCCGGTTCGAATAATATATTGGAATTCCCACCTGCGAAAATAAATCGCCAGAAATAGCAGGTTGGACATTCCAAAGCTGAACGCACATAAAACTGCGAAATCCGCAATTCCTTCCGGCTGAAAGGAACCGGATATCCATGTGATTGCCGCGCCTACTGCCAGAGAAACTCCTGTATATACAGCAGTCCGCCAAAAGTACTCCGCAGACTTTGTCTGAAAAACATATTTAAAAAGTATATAGGGCTCCACCCAAAAGCAAGTGGATACTGTGCTGATGATGGTTCCAAAAAACACACCGGAAATCCCCCATCGCTCCACAAGAGCAATAGACGCTCCTATGTTGATAACAATTTCAAATAATGGTTTATACCTGTCCTGCCAGTATAGGCCATATGCATCTCTGTAAGTAAGTACCGCTTTTCGCATTCCCGTAAGGTAGTACTTTGCCACGATTACACCCACCGTTCCCCGTCCCAAAAGCATATTCTTTCCAAAAAAGACTTCAATAAAAGGATTAAATAAAATCCAAAGGCATATACTGCTGACTCCGAAAATCCAGGCATCCAGGAATTGAAGTACATAAAATATTTTTCGTGACTTTTCGGAGTTTTCCGTGGCCCCCATATTTCCGATGCTGGCGGTAAAAGCCTCGAAAATCTGGTAAATTACTTTGGAAAGCGCACTTAAAACCAATTCATAATTGGAATACAGCCCCACCGCACCGATTCCGATAAATTTGGAGAGAATTATATTATCAGTCGAGTTTACAAAAATTCCACCCAATTTGTGGAAAAACATGGCGCCTACATTCTGAGAGATGGATTTTATTGTTTTGGCGTCCAGCTTCTCTGTCGTTTTTTCTTTGAGATATGGATAAAGCCGTTCCGCCTTTTTTGAAACAAGCAGATTCTCCAAAAAAGTGGCCAAAAACTGAATCAGCAAATATTGTATATAATTTCCCGTCCAAATCAGTATTGCACATTGCGCTGCATTCAAAAGGAAATATGCCGTATACCGATAAATTGTAGCTATATACCGTCTTTGATCGGCAATAATCATCGACCGTTTATAAGAGAAAAAATACGAGACCGCCGAATTTGCTACAAATAAAATAAAAATGAGCTGCAGCTGCGGAATATCCGGCGCTTCTTTTAAAAACACCGGCAGGAAAAAACTAATTCCGATCCCTGCAGCCAAAATTCCGCATCCAATCAAGCAGTACAATCTGCGGAACAGTTTCATAAGCGCCAATATCTGTGCCTGATTGTCCTCGGCCAGCGGTTTATAGAGACAAAATACAATGGCGGGCCCCACTCCCAGTTCCATGATGGAAAGCATGCTGAGAATATTTGTAAATAACCCATTAATGCCTAAATATTCCTCATCCAGCACTCCAATAAAAATTTTCCGGCTAATAAAGCTGATCGCAATTCCCAAAAGTTGCCCCAGAAATGCTGCCGTCAAATTTCTAATACTGCTCTTTGTTCTCATTTCTTTCCTTTCTTAGGAACCAATGACATAAAAGGAATGGTTCTTGAATATTGCTTTTCCCAAAGCACATACCGCTGCTGCCCCGCCTCCCATAACTGCCAAATTTGTCAAGATTATAATTATTGCCGGCATATGCTCCTGCCCCTTCCAGATTTGCTCCATCAGATAATAAAATGGCACATGAGCCAGATAAATCGTGTAGCTTCTCCTGCTCAAAAACAGCCATCCTTTGGAGCGAACGCGGATTGTAAGCAGACAGAGAATTGCTGAAAAACAGATCAAAGTCGTGATCACAGAGTTTAATCCATCCAAATCTCCGATAGCAAAGTACACCATAACAATGTAAAAAAGCGACAGCCCTGCAAATATGCTGCGAAGCCAAATTTTATATTCCCTTGCTTTTGCCCGAAGGTTCGGATACTGTCCCAGCACAATTCCCGCCGCATAGAAAATTCCCCAAAGGAAAGGAGAGCGGTAGGTACAAAACAGCGTCATGCTCTCCCGCAGGCCAATTCTCTCGAATATCTCCTTGGAATAATTTCCGTGAAGAATCGAGAGGACAGCCATTGTGGCAAACAATGGAATTGTCATTCTTTCATATCCAAAAATCCGTTCCAGCACAAACAGAAGTACGGTATATTCCGCCATTAGAAAAACATAGTAATACACCGGATGAATTTCCCCGGTAAGAACCCGCAGAATATATCCCACTGTCCCAAACTTTACCCCTGTCAGCACGTAAATGAGCGTAAAAACTGCTGCAAAAAATAAATAGGGGGTCACAAGCCGCAGCAGCCGTAGACCTGTCTCTCTCATACTTTGCCTAGGTTTATAAAGAGCGCCTGCGAGAAAGATAAATATAGGAACCACTGGACGCATCAAAGCTGTTCCATATCGTTCTAAAACCGCCAGCTCTGGAGCCATGCCTGCCGCCAACGCCAGGCTGTGTCCTACAATCACTCCCGCTACAGCAACTGATTTCATAAAGTCATAAGAGAGTATGCGCCCTTTCTTTTGTCCGCTGAAATTCTCACCACTGTTCTTCATAATCCCAGCTCTTTTCTGGCCCGTTCCACCAGCTTATATTTCTGTACCTTCCCGCTCAGTGTACACGGAAAAGAATCAATAAACCGGACATATTTCGGTGTCTTATACACCGCCATATGCGCGCGTACGTATTCCTTCACTTCTTCTTCCGTCAGCACTTCTCCGGCTTTTGTAATAATATATGCCATAACCTCTTCTCCGTACCGCTCACTTGGCACTCCCACTATCTGCGCATCTGAAATTGCCGGATGACTCAAGAGAAAGTTCTCCACCTCTTTGGGATATATCTTCTCTCCGCCTCGGTTGATCATATCCTTTGCTCTTCCGCTGATATAGACATAACCGTTTTCATCCATACAAGCGATATCTCCTGTATAGAACCATCCGTCTTCGTCTAGAACCTTAGCAGTTTCCTCCGGCTTTTTATAATATCCGCGCATCACCGCAATTCCTTTAATGGCAATTTCTCCCTCCTCACCTGCAGGAAGCGGCTTTCTCGTAACCGGATCGCATATTCGAAACGTGTAGCCGCCGCTGGCTTTTCCGATAGATGTCAATTGCTGCTTGAGCGGATCTGACATATTCGTGTTGGCGGAAGCCGCGGCCTCAGTAAGCCCATAGAGGACAATCACCTTGTCTGTCTTAAAATCATTCCGCAATGCTTCAAGAAGCCGCTGCGGACAAAGCGATCCTGCCAGCACGATCCGCATTTCATACCCGCTGAAATCATATGCGTGAAACTCCGGACAGGAGAGCATGGCCAAAAACATAGTTGTCACGCCCATGGTCATCGCCGGCCGCTCCTCATACAATGCACGCAAAAATTCCTCAGGTTTAAACTTGTTGGAAAACACCACAGTAATTCCATAAATAATCGGAAATACAATACACCCTAAAAGGCCAAAATTATGGAAAATAGGGATGGATGTATAGAGCTTATCTCCGCGATACATCTCCACATCTGTGCTGATGCCCTGAAGGTTATAGAGCAGACAGCGCTGATCCCACATAGCCCCCTTGGGATCCCCTGTTGTACCGGAGGTATACTGAATATTGATGATATCGGAAGCAACAACATTTGCCGCCCGCTCTGCCAGCTCTTTATCTGTAATATTTGTTCCTGCGGCTTCTACATCTGCCAGGCTTATTCTCCGGTTATCCGTATTCTCCGTGTCAAAAGAAATTATGTATTGCAAAAAGGGAAATTCCCCGCTCCCATTCCAGATCCTATCCAAACAACCAGGGCATAGGTTTTCCATTACCTCCTCATACCGCACACTGCTCAGTCCCTCATCCATAAGTATCATCTTAATATCCCCGTTTTTCAATAGATACGCGGTTTCCGATTCCTTATTCGCCGTATTTCCAAGAACTGATATCGCCCCGATTTTAAGGCAGGCAAGAAAACAGACGACCCACTCGACGGAATTCTTTCCCCAAATCAGCACGTGATCTCCTTTTTCAATTCCATACGCTATCAGCCCTTTCGCCACTGTATCCGTCCAGCGATGCATCTCATTCCAGGTTACCGTTTGTCCCGACTCATATTCTTTTATAAATATCCCATCGCCACACAAAATTGTCATCTCATCAAAAAGATCCATCAGTTTTGTGTCCGGTGTGACCAACCTGTTAAAATAAGCTAGCCGTTCTTCTTTTGTCATTCTTTCTCTCGCCATCTTTTACTCTCCCGTGTATAATTTTTTCATGGTCCACATCATTTTCTCTATGCTAAAGCAATCGCGCACATGGGCCCTCGCTCTCTCTATCATCTCCCCCATATCTGTATCCAGCAGAGCATCTATCTTTTCCGCAAGCTCCTTCTCATTTTCCGTTTGAAACAAACAGCCGTATTCATTGTCCCCTACAATCTCCCGTATTCCATCCACATCCGAGGCAAGGACTGGCACCCCCGCGGCCATCGCTTCAATCAGGGCGATTCCAAAGCCTTCATACCGGGATGGCAGGACAAAGAGATCTGCTCCCGTCAAAAGCTCCGGTACATCATTCCGATCCCCCAGAAAACAAATCCTGTCCTCCACCCCCATTTCTTCTCCCAGCTGCTTTAAATATTCCAAAATCTCCGGATGGTTCGCAGGAGGACTCCCTGCAAATATGCATAAAAAATCCTGCCTTTTATCTGCCAGAATTCCCAACGCTCGTATCAAAATATCTTGCCCTTTATGCGGAGGATTAAGACGGGCTACGCAGAGGATAATCTTGCTCCTGTTTACATCTTTTTTATTGAATTGCCTCTCTCTGTTCTCAAATTTCCCCAGTTCCAACCCGTTATATACCAGCCGCACTCTACGGAATCCTGGATTTGCCTCCTCAATTTCTCTCTGTACGGATTCCGAAATTGCAAAAATCTGACTCAGAAATAGGCGATGTATCAGACAATCCAATGTCCGAAATGTTGAATACCGCCGGGTAGAATGGATTGTCAGTACATATTTTGCATTCATATGGAAGAATCTAAGAGGGAGGCTGAAGAGGAAGGCATCATTGCTGTGGCAGTGAATAATATCCGGATGAAATCTCTGCAGAACTCTTTCTAGCTTCAGCAGATAAGGGAGTTTTTCCCCTTTTGGCTTTCTTCCCAGGCAAATCACCTTTCGATCCGCCCCTAATTTTATCTTTGCCAGTAACTGTTCATTTTTTACGTCATTGATAATACACAAAAGGAGACTGTCGCCCGAATCCCAGCCATTCATCACATCTACAAGGAGATTTTCAATTCCACCACTGGTAAAGGAGAACACCAGATGCACAATTCTAAGTTTTTTTTGCTCTGATCTAATCCCTTCCATAGATATCCCTCGTATATACTTTTTCCCGCACATCCTCCAGCTCACTGCTTTTCCGATTCGCAATAATCACATCGCTGGCCTCTTTAAATTCTGCCAAATCTTTAAGTACAGGATATCCCTCGTATTCCTCATATCCACTTAATGCAGGCTCATAGATTACCATCGGTACCCCCAATTCCCGAATGCGTTCCATAACCCCCAGAATACTGCTATGTCTAAAATTGTCAGAACCACTTTTCATTGTCAGCCGATAAACTCCGATGGTCGGAGTCCTCTTTGGCTTCCCTTTTTCTATGCAATGCCTTCTGCCCGCCGCGACAGCCTGTTCTGCGGCAAAGTTTTTTCGAACCCGGTTTGCATCCACTATTGCTTGTATCAGCTTTTCCGGAACATCTTTATAGTTTGCCAGAAGCTGTCTGGTATCTTTTGGAAGGCAGTATCCTCCATAACCAAAAGATGGATTATTATATCCCTTCCCAATCCGCGGATCCAAGCAGACACCTTCTATAATCCCTACCGGGTCCAGGTTCTTGAGCTCCGCATATGTATCCAGCTCATTAAAAAAAGATACCCGAAGAGCAAGGTATGTATTCGCAAAAAGTTTTACTGCTTCTGCCTCTCCATACCGTAAAATCATTGCCGGCGGCGCCTCATCTTCCGCTCCGTCTCTCATCAGCTTCAGAAATTCTTCCGCTGCTTCCATGAGCTCCGGTTCTTCCCTGTCTGTTCCCACAATAATGCGGGAAGGATGCAGATTGTCATAAAGAGCTCTTCCTTCCCGAAGAAACTCCGGGCTGAAAAGGATTTTTTTATATCCCAGCTTATGTCTCACGGAATCTGTATACCCCACCGGCACGGTCGACTTGATCACAATGACCGCGTGTGTGCCGACTGCCATGGCCTGCCGAATTACTGACTCTACGGCTGACGTGTCAAAACAGTTTTGAGTGGTATCATAATTGGTGGGCGCAGCAATAATAAGAAATTCCGCATCCCGGTAGGCTGTATCTGGATCAAATACCGGCACTAAATCTATCTCATCTGACGCAAGCGCAGACTCTATCTCCGAATCGGCAATGGGAGAGCTTCTGCCTCGCAGACAGTCCATTTTCTTCTTATCTGTATCAAAAGCCCACACCTGGTTATGCCGGGCCAAAAGAACCGCATTTGCTAACCCCACATATCCCAGTCCGGCTACAGCAATTTTTTTCTTTTTCGACTGCATTTTCTATTTTGCCCCCTGCCCTGTCAGAACTACCAGCATTGTCTTTAGAATAATCCGGATATCCAAACCGATACTCCAGGTTTGTATGTACTCTTTATCCATCCGTACTACCTCCTCAAAATCCACCACATTGCTCCTCCCGCTCACCTGCCATATGCCTGTGAGCCCCGGCTTCACCGCCAGTCTCGCCCTGTGGTGCAGGTCATAGTGTTCCCATTCGTCCAACGTGGGCGGCCTAGTGCCTACCAGGCTCATTTCCCCCCGCAGTACATTCCAAAACTGCGGAAATTCATCGATAGACAGCTTTCGTATAAACCAGCCAAGTCCTCGACGTGTTCCATCCTTTCCACTCCCTATAATTCTTGGATCTGCGTCTACCTTAAACATACAACCTTTCATCTTGTTTCTTTCAAGCAATTCCTTCTTTCTTTCCTCCGCGTCCAAATACATACTTCGGAACTTATAAATCCGAAATCTCCTTCCGTTTTTTCCCACCCGAATTTGCGAAAACAGTACAGGCCCCGGAGAGGCCAAATAAATGGCTGGACACAAAAATACCGCAATAACCCCCGTGAAAAGCAATCCCACCAGAGCACCGCAGATATCAATAACTCGCTTTAATGCCATCTGTTTCCAGGAGACAAAACGGGCACTAAAAGACATAACCACGTAATTCCCGATTCGTTCGATCTGTCTCTGCCTGAGATTCTCAGCGACTTCTGCAATTTGCCTGTGTACGGTGACCCCCATTTCTATACATCGTTCCGCAAATTGATCCTCCTGCAGCCCATCCTCTTTTGCGCAGATTAAAATCTCGTCTACCCAGTTTGTGCGTATATATGTCAGCATCGCATCCTTTTGGCATACCACCCTCGTATTCTCTATCACTTCTCCTACTTTATCGTCCGAATCCGCCAGAACAACCCCTACAACCTTAATCGCATTGTCGTCATTACTTTTCAAGGACTGCAATATCGCATGCACATTTTTGCTCTCCGCAAAAAGGAGCAAACCTCTCCGGCTTCCGGATCCAGCCTTCCACTTTCGCGATATTTTTTTCCAGAATACACGTTCCAGAAAAACTCCCCACAATGCCAAAATACCAAAAACAAGAAATGCCATACGCGAAAAGCTTTCTCCTCTTTTTGTTAAAAAGAGATATGCTGCTTCCACAGCCAATACACTTCCCACATACTTTGCAGTGGATTTCAGTTCCTTTATCCAGTTTCTTTTCATAATCTCTTTATGGCCGTCCATAAAAAAGATTGCACAAATTCCCGTATAGCAAATCATGATTCCTACATCCAAATAGGTTTGACTTTCATACGGATTTTTTAGTCCGTTTCGCAAAACACAGGATACGATATATGCCGCCTGTAAAAATAATGTATCTAAGATCAAAAAATCCCAGTGTTCCAGCCAATTATCCGGCTTTTTATAATACAACGTACTCCACCCCCCTGCTTTTTCAGAATGTACATAAAAATATCCAATTTCTGCGGGGTTTTAATTTTTTCTTTGATAATATTGTTCTAAAAAAGGAGTATATAATTGAGATTCCGCATCCAGTCTAGCTTTTACCGCCTCTTCATACGTAGAAAAGCTTCCCAAATTATATACCTTTCCCTGAAATCCAATAGATGCCCTCCATTTATTGCGATCCCGCCGATAGACTCCTCGATGTCCTGTCGTATTATTCGCGCATGTCTTCTGACTAGCAATTCGTTCAATACACGTTCCTTCCACAAAATGAATCGCTTTACGCATATTATCTTTCCGTATCTCTTCTCGCAGACATCCACAGCTCCGGGTCGTCCCTGATTGCAGATTTTCACGGCAGCAAACCGTAATTTTTCCGCACTCGCACTGGCATTTCCATTTTTTTATAGAACCGTTTGCATTCTTTATCGGCTCGATTACTGTCAGACGGCCGAACTGCTGTCCCGTTAAATCTACACTCCTCTCCCTTGGCCGCTCTCTTCTATAGCAGCCGCAGCTCTTGGTGTGCCCCGCCTTTAAATGGGATTCCTCTACCAGTGTTTCATTTCCGCAGGTGCATCTGCAGCGCCAGTACTGCCGCCCTTTTTTATTTTTTCCTCCATCGCCAATTACTGTCAAGCGTCCAAAGTGCTGTCCCGTTAAATCTTTTTTCATATGCTCCCCCTGAACAAGAAGCAACATAATACAGATTATGTCATCAAACAGCGACTTTCATAGAATAATCTCGATAGAAAAAAGAATTGAAAATCCTGAAATGCAATGTTATAATGTATGATATGTAGATATATCAGATTGATATAGGCAATTTTAATGCGACATAATCTGTATTATGCCGCTTTTTCTTTTTCCTTCCAAGCAGGAGGCCCAGTTCCAATTGCTTCAGGCAGGCCTCCATACTGCTGATCATTGTATATCTTCTGGTAGTCTCTATGCTGCTGTGCCCCAAAAAATCTGCCAGACGAACCAAATCCCTCTCTTTTTCATAATAGCATCTCGCAAAGAGATGGCGCAGATTGTGGGGAAATACTTTGCTCGCCTGAACCCCTGCTATTTGACACAGATTTTTCATCTCTCTCCAGATATTTCGCCTATCAATCGGTCGCCCTTTCCGCGTAACAAAAATAGAACCCGTGCGCATTTTCCGTTTTCTACAGTAAACTTTTAGGCACCTCACGAGAGAAAGCGGTAACAAAATCACTCGGATTTTCCCCTTGCAGCTGATGCGTGCCATCTTGCATTCAAGGGATTCCACCGTAATATATTTGAGCTCACTAACCCGTATTCCCGTAGAACCTATGGTCTGCAAAATATGGCACAGACGCTCCCTCCCCTGTTTTTGCGCGGTCTCCACCAGTTTATGATATTCTTCCTTTGTCAGTTCCTTTTCCTCTGACCGAAAAATTTCTCGTTGGATTCTGCACACCTGAACCTTCAATTCCGGTTTGCCGATAAACTTTAGATAGACATTCAATGCCACCAGCATAGAATTGACACTACTTGGCTTGTATTCTTTCTGCAATTCCTCCTTATAGCGAAGTACAAACTCACGGTCTATTTCGTTTTCTCCCAAAAAGCGAAAAAAATGCCGTACATCCCGAATATATTTTTCCACGGTATTCCTGCTTTTTTCTTGGCTCCGCAGATACTCTGCAAATGTATTGATGTTTACTTCTCTCCCATTCTCCATAACTCTGTTCTCTCTTTCTGGCTTTTATATTTCCCAACTATTATTAACAATTTCAGCCGCAAAAATCCAACGGTTTATGGGGCAGCCCTAATTTATTCCACAAAAAAAGACGGGCTCCCCGCCCGTCTTTTTTGGCAGTGCCCGTCTTTTTTTATCCTTCAATCCTTTACTGCACCCACACGCCCGAACCGTTCACATAGTATCCGTCCGGTGTCCAGGTGTTGGCATACATAGCTCCGTTTGTTCCCAGGTAATACCACTGGCCGCCCAGATTCTGCCAGCCCGTCAGCATCACGCCGCTGGAATTCATATAGTACCAGGCGCCGTTGATAGCCTGCCAGCCTGTCAGCATCACACCGCTGGGATTCAGGTAGTACCAGGCACCGTTGATAGCCTGCCAGCCCGTCAGCATCGCCCCGCTGGGATTCATATAATACCAGTCGCCGTCCTTTCTCTGCCAGCCCGTCAGCATATAGCCGGAATTGTCAAACAGATACCAGAGTCCGCCGATCTGCATCCAGCCGTTGGTCGGATATCCGCCGGTATCATACGCGTACCACCAGCCTCTGGTATCCTGCACCCAGCGCCCGCTGCCGCCGTAGCGTCCCACCTCATCCTCATCGATGTAGAGGGTGTCGGAGTCATCCGACCAGTCTCCCGCGCGGTTGTTGTAGCTGGCAATCGCCCGCACCCGGAAGGTATAATCTCCTTCCTCATTGAAATATCCGCCAAAATTGTAGCTGGTGCCTGTGGTCTCCACCGTGGTCACGGTCTTGTCATCCCGCAGCAGACGAACCTCGTAGCTCTTAGCCCCCTCAATCTCATCCCAGGTAGCCGTGGTATCGTTCCAATCCAGGCCGGAGGCTCCCTCCAGCTTGCCGCCGATACGATCCAACTCTACATACACCTCGATGTAATCCCCGTCGTCATAGATGCGGGCACGCTTAAAGTCCGCACCGCCGCCCGATACGCTGAAGTGGCTGGAAGACGTGTAGGAAAACCGATATCCGTCCTTCGCATACAGCTCTACCTTGACCTCGGGCACATCCCCAACGGTCCACACATCTTTCTCCTCCGCGTTGGTGTACTCCGCGTTTTCCACCGTGTAGCCTGCGCTCTCCGCCGTCACGGAGATGTCCCCGATATCCTCGCCGCTGGCCGGCTCCTGACTGTAGCTGAACCGCAGCTTCACGTCATCAATCTTCTCCCTGTCATCCGCCGCCAGCGCGGGAACCGACATCGCTGCCGCCAGGACAGCGGCCAGCGCCGCAGCATACCATCGTTTTCTCAACATAAATACAGCCCCCTTTTCTTACTTTCAAGCTTGATAAACATTTTCAATGAATTATCTCTACAGTAATTATAAGGGAGCTGAATCTATTATTCAATTTAATTATCCTTACATAAGTATTACAAATTATATCTCAATTTTCGAAATGAATTCCAAAGAAACGGATGACTTACAGCTTCTCCCCGTTGGACGCAATCACGTCCTTATACCAGTAAAAGCTCTTCTTCCGGTAGCGGGAAAAATCCCCGCTCCCGTCGTCCCCACGATTCACATAGATAAAGCCATAGCGCTTGCTCATCTCCCCGGTGGACGCGCTCACCAGGTCGATGCAGCCCCAGGGCGTGTAGCCCCAAAGCTCCACTCCGTCCTCCTCCACCGCTGCCTTGAACGCCTCGATATGGGCCCGCAGGTATTCGATTCGATAGTCATCATTCACGGTAAAGGAACCCTTTCCGTCGCTCACCAGCTCATCCTTTGCTCCCAGCCCGTTCTCCACAATAAACAGCGGTTTCTGATACCGGTCATAGAGGCTGTTCATGGTAATCCGAAGGCCCAGGGGGTCGATCTGCCATCCCCACTGAGAGGATTTTAAATAGGGATTTTTCGTGCCCTTAAACGCATTTCCAATGGTCTCCCCCACGTTCTCCTGCGTAGTAATGCACCGGGAGGAGTAGTAGCTGAAGCTGATGAAATCCACCGTATTTTCCCTGAGAATCCGCTCGTCCTCCGGCGTCATATCGATATGGACGCCCAGCTTCTCAAACATTTTTTTTCCGTAAGCCGGATAATAGCCCCGGGCCTGCACGTCGATGAAGAGCATATTTTCCCGATCCTTGCCCGTGGCGGCCCAGACATCCTCGGGCATGCAGCAGTAAGGATAGTAATTTCCCGCAGCCATCATGCAGCCCACCTTATTTTCCGGGTCAATCTCGTGGGCAATCTTTACGGCCCAGGCACTGGCCACCAGCTCGTGGTGCGCGCTGGCATATTTGGCCTGGTTCTTGTCCTCGCCTTCGATAAACTGAAGACCCGCCCCCATAAAGGGGAGATGGAGGATCATATTGATCTCATTGAAGGTAAGCCAGTAGTGCACAAGCCCTTTGTAGCGGGTGAAAAGCACGGTCACAAGCTTTTTGTACAGCTCTACCAGTTTTCGGTTTTTCCACCCCCCGTAGGCCTTGATCAGATGCATGGGGCAGTCAAAATGGGTGATAGTCACCAGGGGCTCTATGCCGTATCTGCGGCATTCCCGGAAGACATTCTCATAAAACTGCAGGCCTTCCTCATTGGGCTCTTCCTCGTCCCCGTTTGGGAAGATCCGGGACCACCCGATGCTCATCCGAAAGGTCTTAAATCCCATCTCCCCAAGGAGGGCAATATCCTCCTTGTAATGATGGTAAAAATCGATTCCCTCCAGAGCCGGGTAATAATATCCATCCTCTATCCGGTCCATATGCCGCTCTCCCAGCATCACGCTGCGGCGCTCCGGCCCGTGAGGGATTACATCCACATTTGCCAGGCCCCGGCCGCCTTCCCTGTACGCGCCCTCGCACTGGTTGGCCGCCGTCGCCCCGCCCCACAGAAAGTCTTTCTTTAATGGCATCGTTTCCTCCTCCTTATCCAATCACCTTAATTATGGTATCGCCCGTCGTTACCTGGCCATGATCAATGCTGATCACATCTCCGCGGGTCATATAGTTGGTAATGAGTATCGGGGTTACAACATCGTAGCCCTCATTCTTCACACTCTCCAGATCCACTTTCAGGATGGGGGTTCCCACCTCCACCGCATCGCCCGGGCTCACCAGAGCCTCAAAGTATTTTCCTTTCAGATTTACCGTATCCAGGCCCACATGAATGAGCACTTCCAGGCCGTCGTCTGTGAGAAAACCAATGGCGTGCTTTGTGTCAAATACGGCCTGTACCGTTCCCTTTACCGGGGATACGAAATTGCCGTCTTCCGGCTCTATGGCTGCTCCCTTTCCCAGAATCTCCTGGGCAAATGTCGGATCATTTACTTTTGATAAGGGCACCAGCGTTCCCTTTACGGGGGCGCAGATATTGGACGCTGCCTGGCCGGATGCCGTACCTGAACCGGCCGCGCTGCCGGCTGCGTTCCCGCCGGATGCAGCGTCAGAGGACACCGTGCTGTCTGCCGCCATACGGTCCTCCGCCGTACTGCCCGCCGCAGCAGCGCCTGCTTCCTTCTGTCCGCCGGGGACTGTCTTATTTCCATTGTCCGCAGCCGCAGGTTCTTCATTATACAGAATATAGCTCAAAATAAAGGTAATCACAAAGGCGATGGCCGCTCCAATGCAGGCGAACATCAGATCCCGCAGGCTGTCCCCGCCGATGTAGCCCGGCAGGGTCATAAGGCCCGGCGAACCGCCGCCGTAGTTTCTGACATGGAATAATCCCACGAAAAGGCCGCCTGCCGCGCCGCCGATACAAGCGGAAACCAGCGGCGTCTTATAGCGCATGTTCACGCCGTAGAGAGCCGGTTCCGTGATGCCGCACACAGCGGTGATGCCCGCCGATGAGGCCAGCTGGCGCACCTCCGGCTTTTTTGTTTTTAATGCCACGGCAAAGCTGGCCGCGCCCTGGGCAATATTGGATGCAAGATTCGCCGGGTACACAATGGTATCGTAGCCTGTCGTCATACGGTTGTTGATACCGATGGGGATAATGCCGTAGTGCGTGCCTGTCATGACAAGCAGCGGGAACACGCCGCCCAGGATCATGGGGACAAGCCAGCTCACATACGTGTTGAGCGCCTGCACGCCCGCCGCAATCCAGCTTGCAATGATATAGCCCACAGGGCCCAGAACCGCCAGGGCTGCCACACCGGCCACCAGAGCGGTAATCAGAGGCTTTGTAAAAAACTTAATGGGCTTCGGAGAAATCCGGTCCGCTACCGGCTCCACATAAGACATAAACCACACCGCCAGGATGATGGGGATAACCGAAGACGAATAGCTGGCGTTGTAAATGGGGATGAAAAACAGCCGGATTGCCTCCCCGCTCTCCTGTGATGCGCTCACCATGCTGATAAAATTGGGATGAAGCAGCATACCGCCGATCATCATTGCCAGGTACGGATTGCACTCGAATTTCTTTGCCGCGGAATTTGCCAGCAAAATGGGCAGGAAATAGAATGCCGCGTCCGCCATAAAATTGATAATCTGATAAGAAGACGCCGAGCTGTCCACCAGATGAAATGCCACCAGCAGGGACAGCACTGCCTTCAGCATACCAGCCGCCGTGATGGCGGGTAGAACCGGCGTGAAAATACCCGTGATGGTATCAATCAGCCTGGCCCCCACGCTCTTTTTTTCCTCCGAGGCAGCCTTGGCGCCGCTGCCGCCTGCCCCCAGGCTGCAGACCTCGGCAATGGGCTTGTACACGTGGTTTACATCATTTCCAATAACCACCTGATACTGGCCGCCGCTGACCACCACGCCCAGAACTCCGGGGGTGTTTTTCAGCGTCTCTGTCTGAGCCTTGGACTCATCGTGCAGGTTGAACCGCAGCCGGGTGGCGCAGTGGGTCAGCCCGCTGACATTCTCTTTTCCGCCCACAAGCTCCAAAATCTTCCGGGCAAGTTCCTGATAATTCATAGATTGTGTTCCCTCCTTTTATTTTCAGCAACAGCTTACTATTGCATTTTTTACTATTTTGTCATTATGCGCCGTATATGAATAATTAAATACATAATCTCATCATTTGTCAGGGCAATCCGATATTCTTTTAAAATATAGTCATATATTTTCAGAACGCACAGATATTCCTCCCTGTACTGATTTTTGATCATCAGAAAAAATGTCTCATCATTTTCATCCAGTTCTTTCCCCGAGAGCACCCGCTGAACAAAATACTTTAAATGAGTGATGAACCGCTCATAATGGATGGAGGATGGGTCCAAATCCCGATGAAAATGGTATTTTACGATCTGGACAATATTCTGGATGATCTTCATCATCTCCTGGGTGTTTCCCATATTGTTCATGTTCAGGGCCGCGTTTACCACATGCAGCGTGATAAAGCCCGCCTCATCTTCCGGCAGGCGCACGCCTGTGCAATCCTCGATGATGGCCAGCGCCTCCTGCCCCACCTGGTACTCCCGTCCGTAGAAGCTGCGTATCTCTTCCAAAAGGGCATTTTTCAGCTCAATCCCTTCCCGGAAACGCTGAAGGGCAAATTGAATGTGGTCACACAGCGTCAAATAGATCGAGTCCGGGAGCTCCGCGTCCAGGACCTGCCTTGCCCTGTCCACAACCGCATTGGCCGCCTGGATACAGGGAAGCGGCGTTTGAGACAAAATCTCTTCCAGCCGCCGGCGCTGGGTCAGATCCACCAATGCGTACATTTTCTCCACGAGAGCACGGTCAATGGAATCTCCCGGCTTTTTCTTAAAGCCCAGACCTTTTCCCATGACGAGAACTTCGCGCCCCGCTTCGTCCCGGGACCGCACCAGATTATTGTTGATCACTTTTTCCACTTTCAACACTTTTACCTCTTCCCGCACCGCATGTGCGCATCTGCCCTGCGGATATCTCTGCAACCAAAAAGCAGGCCATACCAATCCCTCACACTGTCGTCAATGTGCATAATTGGTATAGCCTGCTTTACCAGTAACAATCCTTTTATACGTTTTTTAGTGTAGCACACAATGAAGCGGTTGTCAATGCGCAGGTCAATCAAAATCCAGCAGCATTTTTTTAACCTCGATCATCCGGTCGCGCAGGCGCGCGGCCTCCTCGAAGTTCAGCTCCGCTGCGGCCTGGCGCATCTTCTTCTCCAGCTCCGCTGCCAGTTTCTTCAACTCTTTCTCGTCCATGGACTCGGGCTCTTTCTTAAATGCGTCCTCATCCTCTTCCACAGCCTTGGAAATAGCAATCAGATCCCGAACCGCCTTCTTGATCGTGGTGGGAGTAATGCCGTGCTCCGCATTGTACTGCTGCTGGATGCGGCGGCGGCGGTTGGTCTCCTCGATGGCCACCCGCATGGAATCCGTCACTGTGTCCGCGTACATAATCACATGCCCTTCGGAATTTCGGGCCGCCCGCCCGATGGTCTGGATCAGGGACGTCTCAGACCGCAGAAAGCCCTCCTTGTCCGCATCCAGGATAGCCACCAATGTGATCTCCGGTATATCCAGTCCCTCTCTGAGCAGATTGATTCCCACCAGGACATCGAACACATCCAACCGCATGTCCCGGATGATCTGGGCCCGCTCTAAGGTATCGATGTCGGAATGGAGGTATTTGACCCGGATTCCCACCTCCCGCATGTAATCCGTCAAATCCTCGGCCATGCGTTTTGTCAGAGTGGTGACCAGAACCTTGTGGTGAGCCGCGGTCTCCTTATTTACCTCGGAAATCAGGTCGTCGATCTGTCCTTCCACCGGACGCACAAAGATTTCCGGATCCAGAAGGCCGGTGGGACGGATAATCTGTTCGGTCCGCAGCAGCTCGTGCTCGCTCTCATACTGGGAAGGGGTAGCGGAGACAAAGAGCATCTGATTGATTTTTCCCTCGAACTCCTCAAAGTTCAGCGGGCGGTTGTCCAGGGCAGACGGAAGGCGGAACCCGTAATCCACCAGGGTGGTCTTGCGTGAGCGGTCTCCCGCATACATTCCCCGTATCTGGGGCAGAGTGATGTGGGACTCGTCAATGATAATAAGAAAGTCCTCCGGGAAATAATCCATCAGCGTGCAGGGCGGCTCTCCGGGAAGACCCCCGGTTAGATGCCGGGAATAATTCTCAATCCCGGAGCAGAATCCCGTCTCCCGCATCATTTCCACATCAAAGTGCGTGCGCTCGGAGATGCGCTGGGCCTCCAGAAGCTTGTCCTCGCTCTTGAAGAATGCCACACGCTCCTTCAGCTCCTCCAGGATATGCTCCGTGGCCTCCATCATCTTCTCCTTAGGAACCACATAGTGGGACGCGGGAAAAATTGCCACATGGCCCAGCTGGGCCCGGGATTCTCCCGTCACCGTGTCAATCTCCGTAATCCGGTCCACCTCGTCCCCGAAAAACTCCACCCGGTACGCCGTCCCGTCGGAATATGCCGGATAAATGTCCACCACATCCCCCTTTACCCGGAAGCTTCCTCGCTTAAAGTCCATATCGTTGCGCTCATACTGAATATCGATGAGCTTGTGAATCACCTCGTCCCGATCTTTGATCATGCCGGGCCGCAGAGAGATCACCATCTCCTTATAGTCAATAGGACTTCCCAGGCCATAGATGCAGGACACGGAGGCCACGATGATCACGTCCCGCCGCTCGGAAAGCGCCGCCGTGGCCGAGTGGCGCAGCTTGTCAATCTCGTCGTTGATGGCAGAGTCCTTCTCGATGTAGGTGTCGGTGGAGGGGACGTATGCCTCGGGTTGGTAGTAGTCGTAGTAGGAGACAAAATACTCCACCGCGTTCTCCGGGAAGAACTCCTTAAACTCACTGTAGAGCTGTGCTGCAAGGGTTTTATTGTGGGCAATAATGAGGGTGGGCTTCTGTAACTGCTGGAT